>NZ_JBSXMZ010000004.1:0-184834 GCF_054073265.1 Kribbella sp. CWNU-51 | reverse complement strand
CCGGGGCGGGGCACCCGCGTCGAGCTCATCGACTGGACCGGCAACGGCGTGGCCGACCTGATCGAGGTTGGCGCGAGCGGCGCTGCGCGCGTCTGGCCCAACCGCGGCGGGAGCTGGGGGCGGCCCTTCGGAATCGGCGAGTTGCCGCAGCTTGCCGACCCGGCCGCCACCGTTGGGCTGATCGACCTCGACGGGAACGGCTTCGCCGATCTGGTCCGCGCCGACATCGCGGCCACTGGCTATCAACCCCGTTCAGCCGGCGGCCTCGAGCGGCCGGTCCGCTGGTCCGCGTCCCCATCGGTCGCCGTCGGGTCACCGTCCGCCCGGCTCGTCGACCTCGACGGCGACGGCATCGGCGACCTGGTGTGGAGCACCGGAGCCGCGCTCCTGCTCGCCCGGCGCACGGAAGACGCCGCCGGGTGGGTCGACCGCCCGGACGTCGTTCCCCGCCGCACCGGCGGTCCGCCGACCGATCTCTCCGACCCGCACGTGCACGTGGCGGACATGACGGGGGACGGCACGCCGGACGTCGTCCGCGCGGATGGCGCCGGCGTGACCTACTGGCCCTACCTCGGCCGCGGCGCTTTCGGCGACGCCGTGACGATGTCGGCCGCGCCAATCCTGCCGTTCGACGTCGACCCGGCGCGGGTGATGCTCGTCGACCTCGATGGCGACGGCTGCGCCGACGTGGTACGGCTTGACGACGGGAAGCTCACGTGGTGGCCCAACCGCAGCGGCGACGGCTTCGCGCCGGCGCGCGAGATCCGGCACCTGCCGACTGGCGCGATGGACGACGTGCGCGTCGCGGACGTGCTCGGTACGGGCACCCCCGCGCTGGTGTGGAGCACGCCGCTCGCCTCCGGCCGTGCACGCTGGTTCGCGCTGGACCTGATGGGCGCCGTACGCCCCGGCCTGCTCGCGCGGGTGGACACATCGATCGGGCGCGTCACGACCATCCACTACACCACCTCCGCCGCCGAGGAGGAACGCGATCGCGCCGGCGGGACGGCATGGACCAGCCGGATGCCGATGGTGCTGCCCGTCATCTCGAGGCTCTCGGTCGCCGACGCGACGACCGGCGCCGGGACCGTGACCGACGTCCGTTATCACGAAGGGCGCTACGACCCGGTGCTGCGCGAGGTCTGCGGGTTCGGGCGCGTCGACGCGTTCGACCACGGCGACGCCCGGGTCGCCGGCACCTTCATGACGCGCTGGTTCCACACGGGCATCGGCGCCGCCGGCGAGCCCCGCTCGACGGCGGAGCGCCGTCGGCTGCGCGCCGTCCGTGGTCGGATGTACCGGCAGGAGGTCCGTGCCGCCGCGTCAATCGATCCCGCGGCCCCGCTGCTGCTGCGGACCGAGCAGACCTGGCATGTCACCGACGGCGTGGGCGGCGTGACCGTCGTCCCGCGGTTGCAACGCAGCGAGAGCTCGGTCTTCGAACGCGCCGCGGAGCCGGTGAGCCGAATCACCACCGTGCAGCTCGCGTGGGATGCCGCCGGCAACGTGGTCGAGGCCGAAGAGACGAGCTTCGAGCAGGCCGGCGCGCCGGCGGCCCGTCTGCACACGCAAACGCAATACGCGGACGACCCCGCGGGACGGTTCCTGCAGCGTCCCTGCCGCATCGTGCAGACCGACGGCGCGGGCACGCTTCTCGCTGATACCCGCACGGAGTACGACGGGCTGCCGTTCGGACAGGTCGGCGCCGAAGGGCTCGTCACGGGCCGCAGCTCGCTCGCCGTGCCGGACGCGCTGGCGGTCAACGTGTACGGCGGCGACCAGCCCGACTGGGCCGCGCTCGGCTACGAGCACCGTGGCGCCCACGTACCCGGCGCCGGCGATTCCGGAATCGCCGCCGTGCCGATACCGGCGGGCTGGTGGATCCGCACCGCAGGCTACGCGCGGACGGTCGATGCCGCCGGGGTCGTGCACGGCTCGATCACCGGGCCACTCGGAGCAGTCAGCAAGCTCGAATTCGAGCCGACCGGGTGCTACCCGGTGCGCGTGCAGGACGACGTCGGCAACGAGGTCACGGCGACGTTCGACCTCCGCACGTACCAGCCCGTGCAGGTCGTCGAGCCCGCGGGCGGCGCGTCGACGGCGACGTTCGACGCGCTCGCGCGCCCGCTCGCCAGGATCGATCCCGGTGACACCCTCGCCACGCCGACAACGGACCACGCCTACGCCATTGGAACGCTCCCCGTGGCTTTGACCGTCACCCGGCGCGCGGGGACCGCCGCGGATGGCACCGAATTGCCGCGGCTGCGCGAGCGGCAGTTCGTCGACGGCGAGGGGCGGCTGCTCCAGCGCCGCGTGCCGGACAGCTCGGCGTCTGTGGGAGCGCCAGGAGCTGATTGGCTCGAGATCGTCCAGGTGTCGCACCGATACGGCGCGCGCGGCCTGTTGACCGCGTCCTACCTTCCCTATCGCGCACCCACCGCCGCCTACGACGCACCCGACACCGCGCGGCCTCACGTCGTCCTCGAGTACGACGCCCTCAACCGTATCGTGCGCAAGACCCGTCCCGATGGCGCCGCCGCGTCCGTGCGCTACCTGCCCGGGCGCATCGAGGAGACCGACGAAGCCGGCCACCTGACCGTGCGGCGCGTGGACGGCTCGGGCCGCGTCACCGCCATCGAGCAACAGCTCGATGGCCGCACGCTCACCAGCACGTTCCGGTTCGCGGTCAACGGCTCGCTAGTGGCCGAACGCGACCCGACCGGAGCCGAGACCAGCTTCCGCTACGACCTGCTCGGCCGGACGCTCGCAACCACGCGCCCCGAGTCCTCGACCGTTGTCGTGCTCGATGCGGCCGGCCGCGCCGTCGAGTCGAGGTCGGGCGAGCGGCGGCTGTTGCGGGCGTACGACAGCGTCGACCGCCTTCTGACGGTCCGTGAGCACGACGCGGCCGCCCCGCCGGTCTCGACCTTCACCTATCACGACAACGTGGGCCCCGCGCCGGCCGACGCCGGCCTGCACACCGCGGGCGGGCGGCTCGTCCGGGTAGACGACGAGTCCGGCACGACGGTGTTCGACTACGACGAGCGCGGGCAGGTCGCGACCAAGAAGATGACCCGCGCCGACTTCGCCCCGCTCACGCTCGAGACCGTGTACCGCGCGGACGGGCTCGTCTCGGCGGTCACCTACCCCGACGGGTCGACCATCGATTACGAGTACGACCGCGTCGGCCGGCTCGTGGCGATCGCCGACGTCGTGAGTGAGATCGAGTACGACGTGCAGAACCATCCCCGGCGCGTGCGCTACGCCAACGGCGTCGAGCGCCTCAACGAGCACGAAGCGCTCACCGGTCGCCTGACACGCTCGCAACTGAACACGCCCAGCGCCGCGGGAGGCACTCCGGTGACGGTCCGCGACGTCAACTACGGCTACGACGTCCTCGGCAACGTCCACACCCTGACGAGCACCGGCCCCGAGCAGACCTGGGCGTACAGCTACGACGCCCTGTCCCGCCTCGTGCGGGCCGAGGGCCTCGGGCCGACCGTCGCCGGCGCCGCGGCAGCTCAGCAGGTGTGGACCTACGGCTACGACGACGCGGGCAACCTGCTCAGCGCCTCTGACGTCGGTGCCTATGCCTACGGTGAAGGTGGCGGGGCGGCGACGTGCCTCACGACCGTGGGGACACAGCACTTCACATATGACGACCGCGGGCACGTCGCGAGCGCGCCCTGGGGCGCGCACACCGTCGACGCGAGCGGTCGCCTGCGCCGAGTCGCGCTCACGTCAGGGACGGTGCACGAGTACACGTACGACCACAGCGGCCGGCTCGCAGTGAGCGAGGTCACCGGCACGGACGCCGGCGGCGGCGCCGTGACGTCGCGCGTCTGGTCCCCGGACGGGCTCGTGAGCATCGACGACGACGGAATGATGCTCCAGATCACCGATGGCACGATGATCCTGGCCCGTCGGCGCGCCGCATCCGCGGGCGGCCCGGCAGCCGCGCGCACCACCTGGCTCCACCACGATCACCTCGGCTCCGTCTTCGCCGTCACCGAAGGCGCGGGGCAGGTCGTGCTCCAGTTGCGCTACGGACCGTACGGGCAGGTGCTCGAACGGTCCGGGGCGGGCGCCGTACCGCAGACGTTCGCCACCGGGCTGGCGCCGGCGCCGCGAACCGGGCCGGCGGCCGCGCTCGACGCGCCCCCGATCGTGCTGCTCGGAGCGCGCTGGTACTGCCCCGCGGTCGGCCGCTTCCTGTCGCCGGATCCGATCGTCGGGGACGCGGCCGATCCCGCCGCCTGGAACCCCTACGCGTACTGTCGGAACAACCCGACGAGCTACGTCGACCCCACCGGTCGCCAGGCCTGGAAGGTCGTCGCGGGCGTGCTTGCCACGATCGCGATCATCGCCCTCGTCATCATCGTGACGATCCTCAGCTGGGGCACGGCCGCGCCCGCCACCATTGCCCTCGGAGGCACCGGGATCAGCGTGACCTGGTCGACGGTGTTCACGGCCACCCTCGTAGGTGTCGTGGCCGGTGGCGTCATCGGAGGCATCGCCGCGGCGCGCGCCGGCGGCGATGCCTCCGACATCCTGGTCGGCATGCTCGTCGGGGCGGCCGTCGGAGGCTCTGCAGCCTTCGGCGCGGCCGTCGCGGGGCCAGCGGTCGCCGCGGGGTTCGCATTAGCTTGCAATGCTTCCTTCGGCGCGGGCACGGTCGCCGCCGGCGCCATCGCCGGCGCCGTCAGCGGAACGATCAACGGCGCCGCGATGGGCTTCGCGAGCGGCTTCGCGGGCGGCCGCAACAAGGGCGCGGGCGACATCATGGAGAAGGTGCTCGTCGGCGCGCTCATCGGCAAGGCCGTCGGCGCTGCGCTGGGCGCACTCAGCGGGGTTGTGCCGCAGCCGGGCGACTCACCGGGGCGGGCCGCCGCGCGCATCTTCGAGCCGGAGCCAGCGATGCCAGCAGGGGCTCCCACCCAGGCACCGATGACCCCGCCGACGCCAGTGAACAGCATCGGCGAAGCGGGCCGCCAGATAGCCTTCGGGTTCCTCGGCAAGACGCTGAAGGAGTTCTTCCCGCTCATCGCATCCGCGACATCTCGAGTGACCGGCTCGATCGTGGCGCAGACAGTTCTCATCGACCTGCACGCCGCCGCCCTCTCGGCGGGGTGGGACGACCTCGAGGCGTACGTCCGGACGCACAAGATCGATCTGGGCCCGTTCGATTTGTTCGGGGGAAGCTTCTGACAAACGGGCGGAGAGGGTTCGCACGGATTGCGCCTTCGCTATGACGAGACTGTGGTTGACCTCATGCATTTCATTCAGGGTGCTCCGCGCCTAGCCGACATCCGCCAGCTTGTCCAGTAGCGCCGACCCGGCCGCCGGCTGTCGAGAGGCGGCAACCCACGCTACGGCGCCGACCTGACCGAACGAGAAGGTGAAGTACTCGCCCTGGTTGCGGACGGGCGCAGCAACGCCGAGATTGCGCGCACCCCTCGGAGTCAGTGCGAAGACGTTCAGCAGTCCGTGTACTTCGAAGACCCCGACAGCGGCACTCTCCGTGAGACCGACGTCGTCGGCACGCGAGCCATCCGCGTAACCGAGGAGCTCACCGTCGCCGCGATTGCAGTGCTCGAGTGCAAGTTCGCGCCGACGCCGTGGGTGATCTATCGAGGTTCACCCGCGTACGACCAGGAACGCCCGAACTACGAGCGAACCTCACTCAACACGGCAAGGAGTGGCTCAGTCTGCTGGCGCCGCATCCTGCTGTGCACCATGCGAAGATGCTCCAGCAGGAGCCTCGTGCCGGGTATGCCCTCGGGACATCGGCACCTGGCAGGAACGGGTCGAAGGCACTCCCCGATGCTCCGAAAGACCTCGCCTACATCGCGCTTTCCTCCGTAACCAAGGCGGCACGGTCATACGCGCGCACACTGGACGAAGACCCAGCACGAACCACCATCGCGATTCTGTTCCCCGTCATCGTAATCCGCGGAAAGCTATTCGAGACCTGGTTCGACGGCGAGGACCTGGTCTGGCGCGAGGGCGGAATGTTGCTGATGGCAATCGCTGCAGGAAGCTGCGGATTTCACCAGGGCCATCCCGCTGGGGCGGTGGCGGGCTTTATGACCGGGCCGGCTCCGGACTTGACTGGCTAGCTGGGGTTCCCAGACGCCGCGGCTGCTGGTTCCGGCCTTCAAGCCTGGTGTGGGTGCCGGGTGGTAGGGCACTCTCGACTCGAGGGGATCACGTGGGTTTGCAGGAGGGGGCACAGGTGGGGCAGACATCGGAGAACGAGGAGCAGGGGCTCGGCTTGGTGGAGTTCCTCGGTGATCTTCGCGCCGAGTTGCAAGAGGCTCAAGCGAGGGCGCTCGCCACCAGTCCTCCAGGTACGGCGAACGCCCTGCGGCTGACCGTGGATGAGATCACCGTGACGCTCGAGGTGGCGCACGTACGGACGATGACGGGCGAGGTGAGCGGCAAGGTCACTGGCAAGTTCTGGGTGTTCGGATCCGCTGAGGCGGGAGTCAAAGGCGGTGTTGAACGCGGGCATACCGGCACTCAGACCCTCACGCTCAATCTCAAACCGCAACTCGAGATCGTGGCAGCGGACGAGGACGGCGTTGTGAGCACCGCGCGTACCAGCCTCGAAGTGACCGGCGAGGTCGACGCCGGAGAACATCAGCCGCCGCCCAGGTCGACCACGGCATGAGCGCGCATGCATCCAAGTCCGCAGTGTGTCGCTGAGATTCGGACGACGTGGCCCGACGGCAAGAGCCGGTTGGGGTCCGGATATCTCGTCGCGGATGGCTGGGTGCTGACCGCGGCACACGTCGTGCGAGGTGCCACGTCGATCCGGGTGTGGGTCGAACCCGAGGCGATCCTGACGCTCGAGGGTGAGGCGGTCGTTCACTCCGACGGGATCCAGTACGCCGCGCCGCCCGTGGACGCGGCCCTGATCCCAATCTCTGGGCACGCCACGCCAGATGATTACCGTCCCGCGGTTCGCGGCACGCTCGATCGAGAGCTCACGGAGGCTGTGTCGGCAACCGCGCTGGGCCTTCCCTGGTACAAGCTACGCGAGGCCGGCGACGAGTCTGACGCGTTGACCCGGGAGTTGGCCGCGGTCGGAGGCACGATCATCCCTGCTGCCGATCGGAAGATCGGAACCATGGCCATGACGGTCTCAGGCGGACCGGATGTCGCGACTCAGGAGGACGCGGAGTCTGTCTGGGCCGGTATGTCGGGATCGGCGGTGTGGGGTGCCGGCCACGTCATCGGCGTCGTGGCAAAGCACCATGTGCGCGAGGGTGGCAGCGCACTCACCGTGTGGCCGCTCGATGTCGACGGAGCAGGTACGTGGCTGGACGTCGTACCGCAGTTCGGCACTGCTGTGGACGTCACTCCGGAATCGCTCCGTGAACTCATTCCTGCCACGTATCTGGGCGTGGCCGCCGACCTGGCTCCGGCGCTGCTGACCGGTCGCGTCGAGGAACTCGCCCTCCTGGACACGTTCGCGGCCGGAACCGAGCGCTGGTGGTGGTACTCCGCGGATGCGTTCTCGGGCAAGACCGCGCTCATCGCATGGTGGGTCTCGAACTATCGGCATGCCACTCAGGCTGCCGTCGTCGCCTGCTTCCTGCGCAGCGTCAGCAACCTCAACACCGCCGACTACGCGGTTCGCTCATTGTCGCTGCAGTTGTCCGCCATCGCAGAGTCGTCGGAGCAGGACGTCTCGCGCCTGGATCTGCTCACCGGCGACGCCGCGATCCGCACGTTCACCAAACTGCTCGACAAGGCGGCAGCTCGATGCGTGGCGGAGGGGCGACGTCTCGTCGTGGTCGTCGACGGACTCGACGAGTACCAGACCGTCGGGCAGATACCGATCGCGGAGTGGTTGCCCAGGTCGAGCACGCTGCCGACCGGGGCCGCGCTTCTCGTGACGAGCCGCTCCGGCGCGCCCAGCGGGATCCCGAAAGGTCATCCGCTGCATGAACATCTCCATCTGCTGACACCGTCCGAGACGGCGGCGCGGATTCTCCAGCTGGCTGACGAGGAGATCGATCGTGCCGCGTTGGCGGATCCGAACGGACTGACGCATCAGATCCTCGGCTTCCATGCCGCAGCCGAGGGACCGTTGACCCACTCCGACCTGGCCGGCCTGATCCGGCGGCAACAGATGCGGTCCGACATCTACACGGATCAGATCGAAACGACCTGGAAACTGCACCTGGCTCGCACTATCACTCCCGCTCCCGGATCGGCGGTCGGTTTGGGCTTCGCACACGTTCAACTGCGTGGTGAGGCGCGAGCACGGTTCGCCGACCGTCTCCCGGACTGCGGACGACAACTGCACGACTGGGCTCGCGAGTACGCCGGCAAGGACTGGCCGACCGAGACACCTGAGTATCTGCTGCGCTCCTACACCAGGATGCTGGGCTCAGGCCTGAGCGGCGACCAGGCGACCATCGAGCCTCTGGAACGGCTGTACGAGGTCGTCACCTCACGGGGGCGCTGGATGGCGCTGTTCCTGGCCGAGGGTAGCCCGGTGCTGCCGGACGAGGAGATCGTTCAGACTCAGCGTTCCCTGGTCCGGGCCTACGAGCTGGGCGTGATGAACCTGCCGGATCTCGAGGTGAGGCTCGCGACTCTCGGACTGTCGCGGGGTCCTGTTCGCGGCACGCTGACGTATCCCGCGGCGGGCGTTGCGATGACCTGGACCTTGCTCGGAGACGGGGACAAGGCCATGCGTCTGGCGCAGGTGATTCTGGAGCCGGACGGTCGCACGTACGCTCTCGGTGCGATCGCGGTTGCGGCCTCGGAGGTGCAGGACTTCGGTCTGATGCATAGGGCACTGAGCGAGGTGCGCATCGCCGAGGCCGGCGCTGGTCCCTACAGGGAGCCGCTGCAGGTCCATCTTGCTCTGCGCCTCGCCAAGGCGGGCCGGTTCGAGGAAGCAGAACAGGTGGCTCTCCGGATCTCCGATGCCGAGAAGGTGGCCAAGTGCCTGGCCGACATAGCACTTCTCGCTGCCCGAGCCGATCAGGTGGACATGGCGCGAACGCTGGCCGCACAGGTCGCCGAGCTGGCAGTCGTGCCGGACGCCGAGGGGCACAAGCCGTTGGGGGTCCTCGCGGAACTCTTCGCAGTTCTCGGTGACAGGGAACGTTCCGCCAGCTGTTTCACCCACGCGTACGAGCTGACCACTTCGGCACGGTTTGCGAACGAGAGCAAGTACCTCCACTGGGCGAGGCGCACGGTGGAGACCGCAGGTTGGCGGGCGAGGGCAACGATCGCCGCGCTGGCCGGCGACGATCCGCTGGCGGAACTCTCGGCGGATCCGACGGTGCACGCCTGGCTCGAAACACCGTCGTTCGCGATCTCCGATCGCCAGGCCTGGAACATGGCCAACGTCGCTGCCGCGATTGCTCTCGTCCGCGGGCCTGCGGCTGCCCGGGACCTGGCCGACAAAGCTGTGGCGAACTCTGTGGAGAACGCGGAGACGCACGACCAAGAGGCCGAGTGGATCGGCTCCACTCCGATCGAGCTGGTCTCCGTGCTGTTGGAAGCCGGCCTCGAAACCCCGGTGATCACCGCTCTGGGGGACTCGTCGATGGGCTCAGGATGGCGGGCTGTGCAGGAATCCGTTCGTGCTCAGCTCGTCCGGTATCTCGCCGCGAAGGGCGCCGACACGGAAGCAGTGGCGTACAGCATTGAACTGGCGCACCGCGGCAATGGCACGTCGAGAACCGAAATCATCGCCGCTGCGGCTCTCGCGGCCCTGGGAACGAGTCGCTGGCCGGAGTACCGCGAGCACGCCCGAGCTTCGGTCGAGGCCGAGTTCGGCCGGATGGTCGCCGCCCAGCGGACGGACCGGCTCACCACCGCCCGCCGGCAGATCGAAGCACACCTTGGTGGTGAGACCAACCCGCCGCCGAGCGCTGTACCGGTTGCGACGTACGAGCGGATCGACTCCGATCTGGCAAAGCTCGGCGATCCACTGTCGCCGCTGGATCCATTCCTTCGATCGGAACTGGTGGAGTATCTCGCACAGGCGGTGCGCGATTACGCCCGAGTCGACCCGGCCGGCGCGATGCACCGGCTACCAGGAATCCAGGAGCACGTCGACGACGCCCTGAAACCGCCCAGCTTCGCCTGGTTCAAGGCGCAGCGCCGGCTGGTCGAGGCACGGGTCGCGATCGCCGATCTCAAGGTCGCCCGCCGCCAGGCGGAGGCGATGATCGCACCGCTGACGGTCATGGACTTCCTCGACCCAACCTGCTTCGCGGATACTCTCAGGGCGCTGCAGGTGACCGGTGGGCTGACCGATGACACCGCCGCGCGGCTCATCGTGCTGGTCGAGTCCCGCCACATCGACGAGAAGACCGAGCGCCGGGCGATAGCCGTGCATTTCGCGCGGGACAGTGTCGACGGGCCGGCGAAGCTGGCGGACGCGGCGGCCGCTCTCATCACGCGCTCGGTCCCCTCGTCCGACCTCTGGTTCGCCGACTGGTACAAGCGTGCACTCGAAGTCCTGACCAGCTTGGTGGCGGGCGGGCATTCCCAGCCGGCCCGGCGGGTCGCCGAGACGTTGCTTCAGCAGGTGATCCGCGCGGACGTCCTCTGGGTCGACCGAGCTGCGATCCTCGGTGGCCTGGTCAAGAGCACCGAGCCCACCGTCCGCGACGAAGCCCTCCGCCGCCTCACCATCGAAGACGCCTTCATCGACCACGTCACCGACCTTCCCGACGACCTCCTCCGAGCTCTACTCACGTCACCGTCCTTCGCAGGCCTGCTGCACGAGTAGATGATGTCCGAGTCAGGCCGCCTGACCGAAACTGTCTACCTTCCAGCGACGAAAGCAAAACCCTCACGAGCAAGCTCCTGCCACGACAAAGCCGAATCAGGATCAACACTGAACCACTCCTTCATGGCCACACCCTTGTTCGCGTCGAACCGAAGTCCCTCCCCAGCGGCCACCAACACATCGACCCGCGCCGCCGGCAATTTCACCACCAGCCGCTCCTGCGCCAACATCGCAAAGATCTTGTTCTCGACACGCAACGCCGAAGAACCGAAGCCCCGCCCCGAACGTGGCCCCGTCACCCCAGGCATCTCCAGGAACTCGCCAACCAACTCGTCGAACCGCTCCCTTAGCGTCATCCCAGCCTCCCGGTGATCCCGATACCGATCATGACACTCCCCTCACCCGCGAGATCCGGAGCGAAGGACAAGGACGTCAGGCACACTCCCCGAGCGGCTAGGACCCAGGGCAAATAGGCCAGTGACTATGGGCCCGGAGGCATCTCCTGCGCAGCCTGATCGACCCAGTCGAGCAGGTAGGTCTCCATCGGGCCTTTCCCCTTGACCTCGATCGTGCCGCGCGGCCGCACCGCGAACGTGGTCACCCACGCCGAGCAGGCCCCCTTACACCACCCGAGGGGACGCAACCACCGTCGCGAGGGCTTGGAGATGTCAACATTTGCAACCTTGACGGTGGTTGGGACGGAGAGGAGTGTGGAAATTTGACGTGCGGCCGGTGAAGCTGGGGGGCGGGTCCGGCCGACGTACTCATTTGGGGGGTGTCGAGGTGCGTCCAGAAACGGTGGAGATCAAGGTCACGCTGGCCGGCGCGCAGATCCAGGAGGCGGTCGACCGACTCGGGCTGACGGGCGGCGACGCCTGGACGGTGGTGTTCTGCGAGGACGTCACCGACGCGGCGGCGTCGACGGCATTGCTCGACATCGGAGTCGTTCTGCGGGTGCGCGGCAAGACCGCGACGACCGGCGACTCGACCATCAAGCTCCGGCCCAGTCGCTGGTCCCAGCTCGCCCCGGAGTACTTCGAGAACCGAGAGGCCGGCGACGAGGAGCTGAAGATCGAGGCGGACTGGGCGGGCGACAAGCGGTCGCTCGCCACGGCGATGACCGTGCAATGGACGGACTCGCGGCTGTCGGCCGCGCAGGCCGATGCCGGACTGGTCCCCGACCTGTTCAGCAAGGAACAACTCGACTTCCTCGGCAAGTGCGGCGAGGGCCGGGTCAACCTCGCGGCCGTCAGCATGCTGCCGCCGATCGCCGCTACCCGGTACGAGAAGTTCACCATCGACGGCCTGACGTCAGAGGTGCGGGCCGAACGCTGGCAGGTCGACGCCGGGCTCGACTTCCTCGAGCTGTCGATCGTCGCCAAGCCGAAGAAGGCCGTCGACGCTCAGGCCGCGCTGACTGCCTTCGTGCAGCAAAAGCAGCTACCGATGGACGACAGCCAGGTCAGCAAGACCCAGCGGGTCCTCGATCATCTGATCGCCAAATCGACGATCTGACCTGGACGCGCGCACATGAGCGAGAACCAGCAGGTCCCGGGTCCGGCCTTCCAGGCCTTCGCCGTCAAGACCACCGCTCGCGCGGCGCAACAGAAGGTCGATCGAGCGATCAGCGACGTCCTCGGCGACGACTGGCATGCCACGAACTATGGAGATCGCAAGAACCAGTTCGAAGTGATCGCCGAGAAGGGTGCGCTGACGCCCAGAGAAGCCTGGGACCGGACGTACCAGCTTCGCGCGCACAAAGGCATCGCGAGCGCCGAGCCATTGTTCAAGGCCTGGGTCACGGACCGTCCGGAGTGGGGCTTCGACGGCGACGAGCAACCGGCCGCCGCGTTCGGTCTACCGAGCTTTGCCTGTGGCAGCGGTCAGGACTTCGCCAAAGCCAAGGCGCACGAGTGGAGCATCGAGCTGGCCAATGTCCCCCAGGCCTGGCAGAACCACTTCGCCGGCGCCCAGCCGGGAGAAGGAGTGATCATCGGCCACCCGGACACCGGCTACCGTCGCCACCCGGAGATCGCGGGCAACCTGCTGACCGGCGTGGGCCGCGACCTCGTCGACAACGACGACGACCCGCAGGACGAACTGAAGAAGACCTTCCCCTGGCAGAACGGCGGGCACGGCACCGGAACGGCGAGCGTGATCGTCAGTCCACGAGGCGCCGCCGACGCGAATCCGCAGAACGCGGTCAGCGGTACGGCGCCACACGCCAAGTTGGTCCCGTTCCGGGTCTCGGACAGCGTGGTCGTCGTTGACACACTCAACCTCGCCCGGGCGATCGAGCTGGCCACGGACCGGGGTGTCGACGTCATCTCCATCAGCATGGGCGGCGTCGGCAGCGATCGCCTGCATGACGCCGTGGTCTACGCGACCAGCAGAGGTGTCATCGTGCTCGCCGCCGCAGGCAACTGCGTGCGCTTCGTCGTGTTCCCCGCGGCGTACGACGAGGTCGTCGCCGTCGCCGCGTGCGATGCCGAGCGCGGCACGTGGAAGGGTTCGTCACGAGGACGCGCGGTGGACATCACCGCCCCCGGCGACCGGGTGTGGCACGCCACTGCGAATGCCAACGACGCCCTCAACAACGTGAGCCAGGGCTCGGGAACGTCGTACGCCGTTGCCACCGTCGCGGGGATCGCTGCCCTGTGGCTCGCCAAACACGGGCGGAACACGATCATCAGCGCGTGCGGCGGCAAGGAGCGGATCGCATCGACGTTCTCGCAACTGGTGCGAGACACCGCAACCCCGGTCCCGAGCTGGCCATCCGGGGAGTTCGGCGGCGGACTCGTGAACGCCGACGCTCTGCTCTCCGCACAGCTGCCGAACGGCCGGACCGTACCGACCCTCGCGCCGACCGCCACCCAACACGTGCCGTTGGGACGCGGCGGCCTCACCACCTTCGGCCATCTCTTCGAGAGCACCGTCCGCAGCGCCCAACCACTTATCGCAGCTGCACCAGGCCCAGCGAACGGCCTCGACGACGGGTTGGCGGAGCTCTTGCGGACCACCGCGGACAAGGTACCGGCCGACCTCGGCCAGGTCGGCCAGGAGCTCGCCTTCTACCTGGCGACCGACCCCGAGCTCTACCGCCGGTTCGAAGACGCCGTCTCCCCCGAGCAAGACGATGACGCCGTCGACGACGTTCGCAAGCAACTGCTCAAGAGAGGCGTCTCGGACGCCTTACAGGTCAAGCTGTCGCGATAAGAGCTCAGATCGGCAGCAACCGGGAGGCTCGCCGCGGCGCTGGACCGGCCGCCCAGTCCGATCGGACGTCGACCAGTTCCGCCGTACGACGCGACGGCGCGATCCCCAGCTCCCGGGCCAGCAAGTCGGCCAGCATTTCCCCTGCACCCTCCTCCGTCGCGTGCGCCTGTCAAGAGGCGACCCCAGCTCGGTTCACTGGCGAGGCTTTGGTCGCTTGGTCGGGATGGCGGTGAGTGGATCTTCCGGCCACGGATGGCGGGGGTAGCGCGCTCGCAGGTCGGCTCGGACCTGGGGATAGCCCTGCTTCCAGAAAGAGGCGAGGTCGCTCGTGATCGCAACCGGGCGCCGTGCGGGCGACAGTAGGTGCAGGATGACTGGGACACGACCGTCCGCGACGGCCGGAGTGGCAGTCCAGCCGAATACCTCCTGCAGCTTCACGGCGAGCACCGGCGGCTCGACACCGTTGTACGCGAGTCGCACCTCGGAGCCCGATGGGACCCGGAGCCGTTCCGGTGCGAGTTCGCCGAACCGGGTTGCTGCGGGCCATGGCAGCAGTCGCCGGAGCGCCGAAGCCACGTCAATGTGGGCAAGATCGCGCGAGCCTCGCACCGAGGCGAGCTCGGTACCCAGCCATTCGTCGAGATCGGCCAGGAGTGCTTCGTCATCGACCGCAGGCCATGGGGCTCCGACGTGGGCATGGCAGAACGCGAGCCGCTCCCGCAAGGCGAGTGCGGCCTCCGACCAGCGCAGTACGGACAGACCGCTGTGCCGGATACCGTCGCGGACGGCCGCTTGGACGAGTAGCGGGTCGGGCTTTGCCAGCGGGACGTCGTTGAGCACGATCGCGCCGAGTGCCTCGACGCGCCGCGTCACGATCCGGCCGTCGTCCCAGCGGATCTGGTCGGTGGTCGAGACGAGGTCGCCGGCGATGTCTCGCGCGGTCTGCTCATCGATCGGCGCCGCGGAACGGATCCTGGCGTCGGCGCGACCGGGTGCCCGGTCAGCAGCCGCGATCGCCAGCCAGGTCGTGGTCCGCAACGGCGACTGCGGATCCAGCGCAGCACCCGTACCACCAGACATCTGGTACGTCGCCGAGTCGGCCCCCCGGACCCGCGCAATCCGATCCGGATACGCCAGCCCCACCACAACCCCCACCGCAAGATCATCCGGTAGTACGCGCGTCCCCCCACGAACCGCCCGCCGCACTCCATCGCCACCCAACGGGTCGCCGGTCGTCGTGCCTCGGCCGAGGCGCTTCGTTTCTTCTCGCCAGCGGGCCGTGGCTCCGCGGTCCTCGCCACGGCGGAGGGCTCGCCAGCGGGCCGGTAGATCATCGCCGAAGTCGCGACCGAAGTCGTCCGAGAGCATCGCGACGACCTCGCGCGCCCGGTCAGCGCCGACCCGCGGCGTGCCATCCAGCAACGCACGAGCCAACCGAGGATGCGCCCCGATCGCCGCCATCCGCCGTCCCCGTTCGGTGATCCGGCCACCGTCGTCAACGGCATCGAGGCGGCGCAGCAATTCGGCGGCCGCGTTCATCGCCACCACCGGCGGCGCCTCCAGCAGCGTCAGACCGGCACCAGCAGGCGCACCCCACGCCGCCAGGTCGAGGGCGAAGCCTGCCAGATCGGCGATCGCGATCTCCGGCGCCGGATGATCGTCGAGATGCGAGTGGTCGGTGGCAGACCAGCACCGATAGACCCGGCCAGGCGCCTCCCGCCCGGCGCGACCCGCTCGCTGGTCGGCCGACGATCTCGAAACCCGGCAGGTGACCAACGCACCGAGGCCACGCGATTGATCGGTCCGCGGCTCCCGGGCAAGACCCGAGTCGACCACAACCCTGACTCCAGGCACCGTCAGCGAACTCTCCGCAACCGACGTCGTGACCACGATCCGACGAGTGGCGGCCGGCCTCAACGCGCGGTCCTGTTCAGCCCTGGACTGGCGACCGAACAACGGCAGAACATTCAGACCGGCCAACCGGCGAGTCACACCGTTGATCTCGGCCTCCCCCGGGACGAACACGAGGATGTCGCCGTCGTTCTCGGTCAGTGCACGCCGAACGACGGCCGCGATGTGATCCAGCAGTCGCGGGTCGACCCGCCCACCGGGAAGCAGTGGCACGGGGACCGGTGGTGAGGCCCATTCGATCGCCACGTCGAACAGCGCCGCGGATGCGGTGATCACTGGGGCCGGAATGTCGGTGCCCAAGGCGCGACTCAGCCTGTTCGTGTCCGCCGTGGCCGAGGTCGCAACGATCGCCAGGTCTTCCCGAAGATTCGCCCGGATGTCGACGCAGAACGCGAGCAGCAGATCGGCATCGAGGTGTCGCTCGTGGCACTCGTCGATCACGATCGCGGCGACACCCGGCAGCTCCGGGTTCTGCTGCAGACGTCGTACGAGGAGCCCTGTCGTCACCACCTCGATACGGAGTCCTTTGCCGCCGCTGCGTTCACCGCGCATCGCGTAGCCGATCCGCTGCCCGAGCGGTTCGCCGACCAGCATCGCCAGCCGGGCCGCCGCCGCGCGGGTTGCCATCCTTCGCGGCTCGGCGACGATGATCCTGCCCCCGAGCGCGTCGCCCAGCGCAAGCGGCAACAGCGAGGTCTTCCCCGATCCGGGCGGCGCAACCAACACCGCAGTACCGCGCGAACGCACCGCATCGACCGTGGCAGGCAGAACCGCCCGGACAGGCAGATCCGCCCCCGGCACCGACGACTCAGGCAGCAACACGCCCCGACGCTAACCGACACCACCACAGATCCTCGACAACCCGGTCCACAGCCTCATGAACAACCCATTCTCTGGACACCGACTGGACCAGGCGGGAACGACTGCTCCGCGCGGACATCGTGGCGCGGACCGACCAGCTCTTATGCCGACGAATGACCGCAGCTGGTCAGCGTGGTGGGCGGAGTACTGCGAACGGGTCCGTGACGGTCAGCTCGCGGGCCACGAACGTGTAGACGGTCGCTGGACGGCCGCCGCTCTGGCCGGGGCTGGCTCGCCGCTCGGTCGGGTCGATCACGTGCCGCCGAGTCAGAACGCGGGTGAGATTGGTGGCGCCGAGCTCATAGCCCAGTGCGGCGCCGAAGAGATCACGCAGCTCGGCAATGGTGAACTCCAAGGGAGCCAGCGCGAACCCGATGTTCGTGTACGACAGCTTCGCGCGCAGCCGCCCGACCGCGGCATCGATGAAGTAGTGATGGTCGAACGCGGTCCGCGGCAGGTCGTCAACCGGGTGCCAGAGCGTGTCGGACGGAAGCTCCGGCCGTACGTCGGACGGAACCAGGCCGAGATAGCCCGTTGCCAGTACGCGGGCCCGCGGATCACGATCGATCGCACTGTGGGTGGCCAGCTGCTCCAGGTGCGCTACGTCGCGGACGTCGACCTTCGCCGCAAGGTGCCCGGTAATAGCCTCCCGGAGGCGCTCTGCGGGCTCGACCCCTCCGCCGGGAAGAGCCCAGCGGCCGCGGTGCGGACTCCGTGCGCGTTTCCACAGCAGGACGCACAACCTGCCGTCGCGGACGGACAGAACCACGGCGAGCACTTCGTGCGGGTAACTGGGGAAGTTAACCGGATCACCTTTCTTGGCTGCGGGCACGACGACGATGGTAGCGTGCACCTAGTTATCGCCTGATAGGCGAAAACACCCAGAGACGGAAGGTCGGAGCAACACATGCAACTGACGACGGAGACGGTCCGGACCGCGGTGCTGGCTGCACTGGCCGAGGATCGGTCGGCAGACGACATCACCACACGGTGGAGCGTCCCAGCGGCGCTACAAGTCGAGGCGACGATGATCGCCAAGCAGCCGGGACGCGTAGGCGGTCTGCCTGCTGTACAAGGCGTGTACGCCGCCATCGATCCTACCGTCACGGTGCGGCCGGCTGTTGCCGATGGCGATCCGGTTCTCCCGGGACAGCCGCTGGCCTGGATCAGTGGTGCGGCGCACTCGATCATCACCGGCGAGCGGGTGGCGCTGAACTTCGTCCAGCGGATGTCGGGCATCGCAACCCTGACGTCGGCCTTCGTAGCTGCGATCGGAGCGCGCCCGGTCCGGCTGCTCGACACCCGCAAGACCGCGCCCGGTCTCCGGGCCATGGACAAGTACGCCGTGAGTTGCGGCGGTGGAACGAACCACAGGCTCGACCTGGCCGCCATGGTGCTGCTCAAGGAGAACCATCTCGCTGCGGCCGGCGGCGTCCTGGCGGCCGTTCGCCGGGTCCGAGACGGCATGACCGCGGAAGGCAGAGGTAGGGCGATCGAGGTCGAAGTCACCACTGTGGAGGAAGCCCGCGAAGCGCTGGACTGCCAGGTCGAGTGGATCCTGCTGGACAACATGTCCGCCGAGGAGATGGCCGTGGTCGTCGAGCGGCGCAACACCTCCGGGTCTACATCCCAACTCGAGGCCTCCGGCACGATCACCTTGGACACCGTCGCCGCCGTCGCCGCCACCGGTGTCGATGCCGTCTCGGTCGGCGCCCTCACCCACTCCCCTGCCGCACTCGACATCAGCCTGCTGGTCACTCGCGACCACGACCTCAACTGAGCGCCGGCACGGCGCCGGCGGGGTCGTCACCCTCAGTTATCGCCTATCAAGCGAAATCTCCCGAGAGAAGGACCTGTTGTGACCGTTGGGACAGCAATCAGCTGGCAGGAAGAGGTACGCCGCCTCGCCCAGGAGCGGGACGCGGTCGTACTCGCCCACAACTACCAGGAACCGGCGATCCAAGACGTCTCCGACCACGTCGGCGACTCGCTCGCGCTGTCTCGCATCGCGGCCAGTACCGACGCGTCCACGATCGTCTTCTGCGGCGTGCACTTCATGGCGGAGACCGCCAAACTGCTCAGCCCGGACAAGACCGTGCTGATCCCCACCGCCCGGGCCGGCTGCTCCCTGGCGGACACTATCGACGCCGACCAGTTACGGGCCTGGAAGGCCGAGCACCCCGGCGCCGCTGTTGTTGCCTACGTCAACACCAGCGCGGCGGTGAAGGCCGAGGCCGACATCTGCTGCACCTCCTCCAACGCGGTGGAGGTGGTGAACTCGATCCCGGCGGACCAGCCGATCCTGTTCCTGCCCGACCAGTTCCTCGGAGCGCATGTCCGGCGGCAGACCGGCCGGGACAACATCGAGGTGTGGATGGGCGAGTGCCACGTGCATGCCGGCATCAGCGCGGCCGACCTGCGCGCCCAGGTCGCGGCCGATCCCGCGGCCGAGGTCCTCGTCCATCCCGAGTGCGGCTGCGCGTCGTCCGCGATCTGGCTCGCCGGCGTGGGTGATCTGCCGGCCCATCGGACCCACATCCTCTCCACTGCCGGCATGCTGGACACCGCTCGCGACCTGACCGCGAAGACCGCCCTGGTCGCGACGGAGATCGGCATGCTCCATCAGCTGCGCAAGGTCAACCAGCAGACGACGTTCCTGCCGGTGAACCCCAAGGCCTCGTGCCGATTCATGAAGATGATCACCCCGGAACTCCTCGTGCAGTGCCTGCGTGACGGACGCGACGAGATCCACCTGGCGCCCGAGATCGTCGACCGAGCCCGGCGCTCGGTCGAACGGATGGTTGCCATCGGCAAACCTGCAGGTGCTCGATGACGCGCACCGTCGACGTGATCGTCATCGGCGCCGGCGTGGCAGGCCTGTCAACCGCGCTCGGTCTCGCCGCGACCCGCGAGGTGCTCCTCCTCAGCGCCGGCGACGGCAGCACGCCCTGGGCACAGGGCGGCGTCTCGGCCGCGTACGGCGAGGACGATCCGCTCGACCACGCGCGCGACACCGACGTCGCCGGCGCCGGATTCTGCGATCCCCGCAACGTTCGGGCGCTGGTCGAGGAAGGACCCCAGCGACTTGCCGAACTCATCGCTCAAGGGGCTCGCTTCGACCGGAACGACGACGGATCGCTGTCGAGAACCCTGGAGGGCGGCCACAGTCGTCCCCGGATCGTGCACGCCGGCGGTGACGCCACCGGCGCGGAGGTTCATCGCGCACTCCGCAGCGCCCTGCAGCGAACCAGCGTTCAGACGATGACCGGACGGACCGTCGGCCTGCTCCAGTCGGACTCCGGAAGCGTCGTCGGCGTGCTCGTCGAGACCGGCGCTCAGGTCGAGCAGATCGACGCGCGCGCCGTAGTACTGGCAACCGGCGGTATCGGCAACGCGTACCTGGCGAGCACCAATCCGTCGACGGTGCGCGGTGACGGCATCGCCCTGGCGCTGCTGGCCGGCGCGTCGCTGGTGGATATGGAGTTCGTCCAGTTCCATCCGACCGCGCTCTACACCGGCGAGACCAGCGGGCAGTTGCCCTTGGTCACCGAAGCCGTCCGGGGTGAAGGCGCCGTACTGCGCGACGTCCATGGCCGCAGCATCATGGCCGGACGGCACCCGCGAGCCGATCTGGCTCCGCGGGACATCGTCGCACGGGCGATCGAGTCGACGATGCGCCGCGACGGATCCGACCACGTCTGGTTGGATGCTACTGGTGTCGCCCCCGACGTACTCCGACGGCGATTCCCGACCGTACTGGCCTCCTGCGCACGCATCGGCGTCGACCTGCTGTCCGAGCAGATTCCGGTCGCGCCGGCCGAGCACTTCCTGTGCGGTGGCGTTCGGACCAACCGCAACGGCGCAACCGACGTACCAGGCCTGTATGCCGTCGGCGAGGTCGCCGCAACCGGCGTCCACGGGGCCAATCGGCTCGCCTCCAACAGCCTGCTGGAGGGACTGGTCTTCGGGCGGCGCGTCGCAACGGCCCTGACCCTCGACCTCCCCGCGCAGGACCTCGGTCGCAGGCAGGAGCTCGCGCTGGGCGAGGATCGCGAACCGGAGCGGATCCGCACGATCCTGACCAGGTACGCCGGTATCCGTCGCGACGGCGCAGGTCTGAACGCCGCCGCGGACGAGCTCGAGACCCTAGGCGCCGGACCGCTCGCGACGGCGGCGCGATCTGTCATCGTGGCAGCGACAGCACGACAGGACAGCCGCGGCTGCCACTGGCGCTCCGACCATCCCCACTCCGACGGGCGCTGGGACGAGCACATCGTCGTACGGCTCGACAAAGATGGCTGCCCGACCACCCGGCAACTTCTCCACTCAGCCACGCAGTGACGAGGCACCGGCCTTCGGGTTCGATGGAAGGCCGGTGCGAGTTCGTGCGTCAGATCGGCAGCGGATCGTAGTTGGCCGGACACTCAACGAGCCCGTCGTCTACCACGTCGAAGGCGGGCCCGATCACTTCCGGCGTCGCGGCACCAAGCTCAACGTCTGACAACTACGTGCTGTCCGCAAGTTGAGCGCGGCCGACCGATGGTGAAAAGCGGCTACGCGGTTCGACCGATGCGGTCCGTATCGATGTCCAGGTATGTGGCTAAGCTGCGTGTCCCGCCTCGGACACTGAAACAGATGATTCAGTTGTAGTCGGCGGCACGGGTCGTGCCGCCTGTGGTGTTTGCGGCCGGCGGGCCGCTCGCACATGGAATCAGTTGCCGTCAGCAATCGCACGATCCGCACTCGGGCTCAGCGCGAGAGGAATCAGTGCAGTGCGACCGTGAGCAGTAGGACGGACGACTCCAACGCTTCGACGTCGTGCCGCTGCGGCGGCACCGCGACCAGATCACCTGGACCGAGCTCGACCTCCGCGTCACCCGCACGGACCCGGACACGGCCACGTAGGCAGAGCAGCGAGGCATCCCCGGGACTCTTGTGCTCTCCCATCACCCGACCTGCGGCAAGCGCCGTGAGCGTCTGCCGGAGACGGGCACCGGGCCTGCTGTAGACCGTGACCGAGCTGCGCCCACTCTCGGCCGACGCTGCCTTGGCAAGCCGCTCGGTAGCCAAATCGTCGATCGACGAGACATCCATCCGTCGATGATCGCACGGCGAGAGCCTGAACGGCGGTGCACAAGGTCACGGCCGTCGAGCATAGGTCAGCAGAGCTCGCCGGGTGCGGCCCTGAACAACCTCGCCCTCGCCCATCGTGCCCACCGAGGGCTGGAACCCGCGCTCGAACTGGCCAACACCGCCCGTCCAGAGGTGTGGAAACTCGTCCGCTGGTAACGGCAAGAGACTCGGGCTCTACAGAACGGGTCTCTGCGTGGAACCTCGGACGTGCCCATCACTCGCAAGGCGATCAGCAGAGCGTGGCGGCCGTGCACAGTTCTAGCGAACACTCGGCCGCGGGCTCGGGCACGGCGCGCAAACCCCTCGCCGTCACGAACCGCGACGCCACAACCCGGCTCGGAGTACGCAGGCGAGCAGTACGGCGACCGACTTCGACGATCAGTCCCTCGATCGGGCGGCCATCGATCGGCTCGTCGACCATCCCCGGCGCGGTGCCGTTGGTCTCGGCGGCGGTACCGGGGCCGCGCACCGTTGCGGAACCGCGACCCTCAGCCGGCCTCCGAGCCGGATGCTGAGTTCAGGATGCGTATCCGCTACTGCCTCGGCGACGAGGGCGAGAACGACACCGGTCACCCGCACCTGCCGGGTGGAGGCAGCCCGGCAGACGGCGGCAAGATCGAGGTCAGCGGTGGCGACGTCGCGCCGTGTCGACGTGGTCCACTGCCCGCCCGCTCCCCCGTCGGCGACCAAGTGCCCGAGCCCTTCGATCGTTCCGGTGTCAACCGAACATGTCCTCGAGCAGGAGCCGGCGGGCTCGGAACTTTCGATCCGGGGACGGAGTAGGTTCTGGGCTTGGATCGCCGCACCGTTGCCATCGGCAACGGCATGGTGCAGGAGAAGAATCATCGCCGTCCGGCCAATCGCGGCCGGGTGAGCCGGCATCGCGCACCATCACGATCTGCCATAGCCGCCGGTCTCGAGCATCGGGGTGCCGGCAAGCTCGGCGACGATCCGCGGCAGCGTGTCGCCGGCCCCGACGAGGTCAGTTCGCAAGTTCTGGGTACCGGCGATCACGACGAGTCATTCAGCCGGGCGAGAAAGGCGACACCGATGGCGATCAACGCAGTACTGGCAGTGATACCGGTCGCGCAATTCGACACAGCATGCGACTGGTACGCGTCGTTCTTCGGGCGTCCAGCCGATCAGCGACCGATGGACTCCTTGGCCGAATGGCATCTGATCGACGCCGGCATCGTTCAGGTCTTCCACGATCCAGGCAAGGCAGGCCGTACGACGGTCAATTTCCTCGTCGACGACCTGGACGAGCGAGTGGGCCGGCTGACCGCGACGGACATCGCCACCAGCGATCCCCTGGTAGTGGCGAGCGGCCGCCAACGACTCGTCACGTGCACCGACCCCGAGGGAAACCAACTCGGCCTCCTCGAGACCACCTGACCCCCCAGCCGGATGGCGGCGCATCCGCCGCGGCCCGCCGAGGAGCACCATGGATCCTGCGCGACCCCGGATCGCGACAGATCTGGCTGCCTACATTTTGCGTTCTCCGCAGAGATGAGCGAACTAAGGTGGGCCAATGGACCAGCAGACCGCTCAGGACTGGCTCGACCAGTACGTCGAGGCGTGGATGTCCTACGATCCGGGCGACATTTCAAGGCTGTTCAGCGAGAACATCGCCTACCGCTACCACCCGTATGACGAGCCGATCGCCGGTCGGGACGCAGTCGTCGCATCCTGGCTCGGACAGAGCGCGTCGGGCGACGCCTCCACCCGCGACGCGCCCGGCACCTACGAGGCCGAGTACTCTCCGGTCGCGGTCGACGGTGACACCGTGGTGGCCACAGGCACTTCGCGGTACCGCGAGGTGCCTGACGGACCCATCGTCCGCACCTACAAGAACTGCTTCATCATGCGCTTCGACGGCGAAGGACGCTGCCGTGAGTTCACCGAGTACTACATCCGCCGCCCATGAACGCTACGGGCAACGACCGCTCGGCAACTCGGTGAATGAGGTGGCGACTACGACATCAGGCATCAACGGGCTTAGCTCTCCAGGCCGATGGTCGTAGTCGACCGCCAGCCGAAGCGCGTCGTGGCTCGTTCCGAGGCCGCTGAGCTCGACGGTGCCGACGTTACGGCCGGCGTCGTCGGCGAACATCAGCTTGGCGTGCGACGTGACTCCGGCAGCAGTCGGGGCGAACCTGACGAGGACCGCACAGCTGTTGCCAGGAGCAATCGACTTCGCCTTGCAGGTGTCGCCGTCGAGGCGGAAGGAGGCTCGCTGGTCACGTCGGCTACGCGCACCGAGCCGATCTGCAGCGACTGGGTTCCCGTGTTCGTGACGGAGACCGCCTGCGCCCGGCCCGGCATGTCGACCGGCTGGTTGGTGAAGACCGGCGTACTGGCGCTGAACACCGCCGCACAGGCTCACCGTGAAGGCGTTCCAGCACGTTCCAGGCCGGCATCTGCTGCGCTCAGGGACGGGGCGGTCCTTTGAGTTCGAGGTTCAGGGACCATCTACGGCCTGGGTCGGCGGGTGGCGTGGGAGTGGCCGGGGGTGGTGCGGCGGGAGTGGGGCCCGGTTCGGAGAGGGTTATGAGGTCCCTGTCCAGGTAGTCGCGCGCCTGACGGTATTCGAGGACGGTCCAGGTTGCCGGGAGCACCGTCAGCGCGGTGCCGGCGAGGAGCGACACGGAGACCGCGATCAAGACCTCCGTGACGGTGAAGTCGCGCCATCGACCGCCTGGATCGAACAACGCGACGCTGGACAGGAGGACGGCAAGCGTTGTGTATACGATTGCCCGGTGCAACGGACCGGCCACCTCGAGCAGCCGATCGATCTGGTCTCGCGCCGCCTCCGCACGTCGGAGGCGTGTTGAGTCGTCCTTCGCCCGTGCGAGCAGACGCGACGTTGTGTCGATCGCGTTCGTCAGGTATCCACCAAGCAGGCTCGTGGAGGGCAGCAAGAACACGAGCACTGTCATGGCCGCCGTAAACGTATCGCCTGCCGCGCCGGAGACGTCCGCGTGGCCCGACAGCAAGACCAGACCGACGATGGCAACTGGCGCAACGAATCCGTCAAGATGCAGCAGGATCCACCGTCCAGACATCGCGGCTATCCCTCCAGTATGCAGGAGTAGTAGCACTCCCGGTCGAGCGTTCCACCGAACGTGCACGCCTGAGAGCAAATTGCGTGGGTCCCACCAAGAATCTGAGCCGCCGCGTCCAACCTGCCCGGCTCGAACGCCTCTGCAACCACGTTCGCCGCGAACTGCGCGCCCGCCACCGGTAGCCCGAACCTCTCCAGGTACGAGAACACCTCGGTCGACGCGCGCGCCGCTTCGCTCAGCCAGTACGTCGACTCCCGGCCCGTACTGCGCCACAGGCCGACTGAGACAGCGTGGATCGACCACAGAGCCTCATGCCCGCTCAACGTTACGAGAACACTGAGCCCCGCCCTCGGAAACCGCTGGGCCACTCCTGGCTCCAGCAGTCCCGCGAACAACGGCCGCGCCTCGATCAACTCGCGCGGATCGAACCACGCGCTCTCAAACGCTCCGCCACTCATCAGTCGCCCCCTTCGCGGCGGTGACTACACCGCCGATCCTCCCCACAAGTCAGTATGGCGCTAGACCGCGAGGAGGAGGCAACGGTCAGCGGAACAGCTCGATGATGGGTTTCATAGTCGGTCGGGTGCTGCCGTCGAGCGTGTTGCAGGCGCCTACAGCTTGTGCGCCGCCCGACAAGGCGGCCGCACCGAACAGACCGCAACTGTAGTTCTTGTCAGTGGCCAGCCCTGCGGCGACGCTCCAGCGCGTTCCGTCCCAGTGCTCCAGGTGCGGCCGGTGGGTTCCGAATCCCTCGGTACCGATCGCCCAGAAGTCGTTCGACGCGAATGGTGCAACGGCGGCTTGGCCGACCGTCAGCGTCGACCGAAGCTCCGGAATGTTGTCATCGGCACCGAAATGAACCTCCGCAGTACGATCTCGCCGACGCGACCGCCACCATCGGTCTCATCGCCGGGCTTGTTGCTCGGAGCTCAGGGCGAGCGATTCCGACGATGCCTGCTGACGAGTCGGTGGCCCCGGTGGTTGTGAACACAGGGCCATCAACTCGGCCGAGTGCCGGCCGCCGTCGTGACCGGTCGGCGGGTTAGTCCTCGGCCTCTCGCTTGGCCGCCTTCGCGCCGCCCAAGAGTGAGCCGGGGTTGGCTCGGTCGGGGTAGAGCTCGATCATCGCGTCGAACAGCTCCTGCGCGGTGTCTGTTGTCTCATCGAGACGGATGAAGTCACGCAGGTACTGCCGGGTCTCCACGATGTGGCGCGGGTTGTCGTCGTGGTCTGGGATCTTGTGACCAGCGACGACCGCGTGGGGGTCGAGAGCCTCGAGTTTGTCCAGCGCTGCGCTCCACTCGAGCCGGGACTGCGCCGTGGTCTCACTTAGATAGGGATGGATCCCGTTGTAGACGACGTCGCCGGCCACGACCAGCCCGATCGAAGGCACGTGCAAGCTCGTCGAGTCCGCGACATCGGTGAAGCCGGTCTCGACCGGCATCAGCGGCCATCCCTCGAGCTCGAAGGATGGGCCGTCCAGGATGTCGGGTACACCCGGGTCTTCCGGGATTTCCCCCACTCTGCTGAACAGCTGCTTGTCTGCATCGACCCTCTTGTGAATCCGATCCACCACTGAAGCAGTCGCCACTGCTTTGACATCCGGGAACCGGCGCTTGAGGATGCTGATGCTGAAGTAGTGGTCTCCATGACCGTGAGTGATGTAGATGTGAGTCAGGTTCTTCCCAGTCGCCTCGATCTGGTCGGCCAGCTGGGTGGACTGCTCAACGGTGAGGAAGGTGTCGACCAGCACCGCGTCCCGTTCGCCGTAGATCAAGATCGCGGAGTTGGCGACCCACATCAATGACGCATATTCGGATGGGACGTCGGGATTGAGGCCAGGACGCTTGACAGTGAAGATCGTGTACTCGAGCTTGGATTTGTCGTTGTTGGACCGGGACATCATGAGCTCCTCGTCTGGTGTGGTGGTGCCACGAGAGTGCTCTTACGCCGGGCCTCATCGCACCCGTGGAGAACACTGGTACGTCGGATGCCCTGGCGACCCTTGTCGGCGACCTCGGCACCCACCGCGTGAAGAACCGCACCCACCTGTCCAAGCTGCGAGCCAACAGCCGCTGTGAGCCCTGCGCCGCCTCGCGCTGTGACAGCGCCACCCGGTGTCGCACCGCATCACCCCGATCCAGGTCGCCTCCCACCCGATCAGCTTCGGCTCCGGAGAATGGACCTGCGTGGTCGGGGGAGTTCGAAGGCGGCGGCCGGATGGCCGAGATCGCCAAGCTCCTGGCCGCCTGATCGAGGTAGCGTGCCTCATGCCCGCCATCGAAGACCTCGCCGGGTTGCTGGTGGCCATCGCGGCAGGCGATCGCACAGTCGTCACGGCGTCGCTCGACGCGGCACCACGGCTGGCGACGGCGCGGCTGGCGCGCCGCGACGAGCGCTTCATCGCCGAGTGTCAGGCCCAGGTCTACGAAGGCGACACAGCGCTGCATGCCGCGGCGTTCGCGTACGACGTCGAGCTCGCCGAAGGTCTGGTGGTGCGCGGCGCCGACATCCGCGCCCGCAACCGTCGGGGCGCCGAACCTCTGCATGCGGCCGTCAGCGGTGGACCCGGCGCAACGAATTGGAATCCGATCCGTCAGAGGGCGGCCATCGAGTACCTCATCGAGGCGGGCGCCGACCCGAACGCTGCCGCGCTGGGTGGGACCACGCCCTTGCATCGAGCGGTCCGAAACCGGTGCTCAGCCGCTGTCGAGACACTCCTACGCTTGGGCGCGAATCCTCGCTTGGCGAACGACCGCGGCTCGACTCCGGCCTACCTCGCACGCCGAGCAACGGGCCGCGGCGGCGTGGGCTCCGAGGCGGCCAAGCTCGAACAGCGGGTCATCATCCAACTCCTCGACGACGCCACAGCCTGAGCTTCCGGCAGGTCCGCCGGGCGCCCGGCTCGACCGCGGCGTCCAGAGCGCCGAGTACGCCGAGACGCGCGAGGATCGCCGCCTTGTTTCTCGGGTGTCGAGTGGAACCGTTGCATCTCTGCAGAGCGTGGTCCCACGGATACGCCCAACGACCCTCGGTGGCTCTTCTGCGCACCAAGGGTCGTTGCTCGCGGCACCTTACCACCAACATCCGCTTCGTGCCGCTCGGCTGCGCCCGGGGAATGCCCGGGCTGATCACGGGTCCGCTGCTGGTTGCGGCCCGGGCTGGCGAACCAGGCGCCGGACCCACTGGGCGACAAGGCGCAAGGTCCGAATCGGCAAATCTGCTGGCCCGGTCGGCGCTGGTCGGGGCGTGCCCGTCCTTCGAGGACGCGCGACGGAAACGGTGCGGTGACGGTCTGCCCGGAGCATGGCCGGCATGTACGTCCGTACTCCTGGCCTGTGTAGGGCGGTGACATGCTGATAGGTCCAGCGAGGGCGACCGCCGGCCAGAACGTGGACGGCGAGCCGGACCGGCTCCGGGCATCCGACCGGGCCCGGCAGCCCCCGCAGTCGCCGGCGATGAGCGGCCTGGTCCGGACCAAGCTCCGAGTGGGCGGCACCGGGGACCCGCAGGAGACCGAGGCTGACCGGATGGCCGACCAGGTCACCCGGGAGCTCGGACCGGACGTCACGACGGCGCCGCCCGGTTCAGCCGGTGGCGTCCCGCCGGCCGAGCCGCCGACCGGCCGTGGATCACCACCCGCACCGGCGGCGATGACCGGATTGGCCGCGCCCGGCCAGCCACTTCCGGGACGGCTGGCCCAGATTCTCGGCGTGCGGCTGGGCCGGGACCTGTCCGATGTCCGGGTGCACACCGACGACGATGCCGCCTCAGCGGCGAACCGCTTGGGCGCAAGGGCTTTCGCCGCCGGGCCGCACCTCGGCTTCGCGCCCGGCGAGTACGACCCGGGCAGCCCCGCCGGGCAGCGGCTGCTGGCGCACGAGCTGGCGCACGTCGTCCAGAGCGGTCCGGTGGGAGATCTCGTCCGGCGCCAGCCCGACCCGAACACCCGCGAGTCCTCGTTCGACCCGACTCCGGCGCTCGCCCCGCCAGAACCCGTGGTCTACGGGCCTGAGTACGTCCAGGACATCGACGTCACCTCGCCCACGCTGCCCGGTCAGCGGGCCGAGCAGCAGACACTGCGCGTGCACGTCGTGGTGGACGAAAAGGACCGCCGCGACATCGCCACCTGGATCGTCCCGATCAGCCGGCTGAGGCAGCCGCCCACCGGCCCGATCTCGCCGGGGACTGCGGTCACGACGATCGACGGGGCGAAGCTGACCGCACTCGCCAGCACGCCTACCCACGTGATCACGGCGGAGTACACGAAGTTCGCCGTCGGGGCCGCGAGCACGTCCGTGCTGAAGCTCTCCGACGGAACGGTGATCGTCATCGACGCAGGGGTGAACACGTCGGGAATGCGCGACAGCGCGGGAAAGGCCGTCACCGAGGCCGCCTTCGCGGAGGCGATCGTCGAGCGCGTGGCCGCGGCCATCGGCCCGGATGCGGTGATCCGTGAGCTGCTCATCTCGCACGCGCACAGCGATCACGTCAATGTGGTCCCGCGGCTGCTGCGCCGTTTCGCGGTCGATGTCATCCGGTTCAACGATGTGATGCGCCGGTGGGCGACCGACCTGCGCGCCGAGATGCAAGAGGCCCAGAGGACACGGCTCGCCGAGGCGGAGGCCAGGTTCACGGAGCGGATGGCGGGACAACGAGCGGTCTGGGAGCTCGGTCAGGGGGCCGGCTTCGCGCCGGACGCGCGCGACGTCGCGTGGCGCAACTACGTCCGGCAGGAGTTCCTCAAGACCCCTCAGGGCAAGGCGGCGATCGAGAGGGTTCTCGTTCAGGTCAAGGGAGGGACCCTGGACGTCGTCGATTTCGACCTCGACACCGGCGCCGGCCGGGGCCGGCCGACCCCGTACACGGCCGAGGACCCGTACACCGTCACCGAGACCGCCCGCGAACCCCACGCCAAGGTCCCGCGGGTCACCGTCGACGAGACCGGGCAGCCCGGCGGGACGATCAAGGACCAGGACATCGACAAGTACGCCTCCTCCTTCGTCGTGTCGGTCAAGGGCGGGATGACGGTCCTGGTCATCCCGGACCTGCGGGCCAAGGACCTGGCGAAGGTCAAGGAGCGCTTCGCCACGGCGATGGAGCACGTCAACCGCACCTATCAGCTGTGGGACGCCACCCACCACCTGCAGAAGGGCTGGTACAACATCGAGGGCCGCCTCGCCGCCAGCCAGCTGGAGGTCCTGGCGGACTTCCTGATGACCTTCCGATCTCCCGTCGGCGCCGACGCGGTGGTGGTCTCCGCGGAGCTGGACCTCACCCGCGCCAAGGCGGCCACGCTGGTGGACCCCGTCGTCCTGCGCTTCCTGCGCAGCCTCGGCTACGAAGCCTATGTCGCGGCGTCCGCACGGGACATCCAGGCCGTCGACATCACCACCGCTCAAGGCGAGAAGATGACCGGGATCCTCAACACGAAGGCCCCCGGCCAGGGCGATCCGCAGCTGTCGCTGCGGCGGGCACGGCTGGCCCTGGAGAAACTGGCCGCCGAGCGGAAGACGACGGCAGCATCATTGGAAGGGTCGGCTGACCCGAGCGAGCGCGCCACGCTCGAACGGCGCAGCACCGACCTCGCCACGCAGGAGGCCGAGCTCAAGGCTCTGGTCAAGGACACCATGACCGAGCTCGAGCAGCGGATGAGGACCGCAGAACCGACCACGGCCAGCCTGTCCGAGCCACCTCCCGACTTCCCCAAGCAGCGAGCGATGGACGAGTGGCTGGCCAGGCACGACTTCGACCTGCCGGTGGTTCGCAGCATGCACCTCACCGAGATGGCGCTCGTGGTGCTCGATCGCGCCCCCGACCTGTCCGCAGCGCCGCCGGGGTCGCCCGGCGCACGGGCGCGGGAGTTGGCCGCCGTCCGCAGCCGGATCAACGAGATCGGGTTGCGCCTGCGCGATGGTGTCCCGCACATCGAGGTGCAGGCCGAGTTGCTGGTGGAGTACGAGCGTTACCGGATCCTGCTGGAGAACGAGCTGAATCCGCCCGACGTGGCGCAGAAGCCCATGGCCGGCGTGACGCGTGACCTGTTGACGTCCGACCTGCAGGCAGTCAAAGAACGCATCGCCACGCTGACCGAGTCGCCACCCACCACTGAGTACGCACGCGTCCCACGCACCGGCGAGCTGCTCGCCCGGCATGTCTCCGTCGTCCGACCGCTCGACCCCACCGGCGGACCCAAGCCCGAGTCACCGACGATGCGCGGCGCCCGCCAGGTCGCCGAGGGGGTTGGCCGCGCCGGTGGTCTCGTCATGGTCGCCACCACGATCACCGGCGAGAGCGACCTGCTCGCCCGCTGGGGGAAGGGCAAGGCGAACAGTGCCGAGGTCGCCGCCGGGACCCTCAAGAACGCTGCCTCGGCCACTGTCGGCGTGCTCATGCTGCGTGGGATGAACGTGCACCCGGGCGTTTTCGTCGTGCTCGCGGTGATCGAGGTCGGCGAGGCGATGCTCCGCGACTACGAGACTCAGGAGCAGCACGACATCGCGGTCATCCAGGCAAGGGCGTCGGCAGAGGTGAATCTGGGGTGCCTGGCCGTGGGCTCGGTGCTGATGGCGATCCCCACCCCGGTCACGTTCATCGGTGGCCTGGTCCTCACGACCGTCGGTCCGCTGCTGCTCAAGGCACTCGGCGTCGATGAATGGATCGCCAACTGGGCCGAGCGCTCGGGTTCGTTCAACCCTCCGGAGGTGGTGGAGGTCCTCCAGACCCTGCGCAAACTGCTGCTCGGCTACCGGGTGGTGATCGGCTCGATCGAGCTCGCGCGGCGGGCCCAGGATCCAGCGGACCCGACCTTCGCCCGGCTACCCGACGCCAAGCAACGCGCCGAACAACTCCAGCATGACGAGAGCGTGAAGGCGATTCTGCTCGAGGACAAGATCCTCGACGAGTTCCAGACCGCGTACCGCGACGCGCGTACGAACTATGCGGGCCTGAAGGACCTCGACGACTACCGTGCCCAGTTCTACGCGCTGCGCCAGCAGGCCGGCCTGTCCCGAGCCGGCGACGCCTTCCGGCAACTCTACCGGCGAGCGCCGACCGCGGATCAGATGTTCCGCGCCCTCGACGCGGAGATGTCGATCGATGCCCTGACCGTCGAGGAGGTCGCGGACATGCCGCAGTGGAGCCACCTGGACATCGAACTAGGCGAGCTCAGCACGCTCATCGACGCGGCCACCGGCGAGGAGGGCCACGCCAAGGCCCGGGACAAAGACCGCCGGGTCCAGGCGATGATCGACAATGCGCGATACCGGCTCGACCCTGCGGCGCACTCGGTCGAACGGGCCAAGGCCCTGATCTCCCCCACCTCGGTGGCCGGGGCGGCGTACCCGACGCGGTTGCTGGACCGCGAGGCGCGGTTGCAGGGCCTGCGCAGGCGTTACCTCGAGCGGACGCCCGCCCTGGTCGGCCAGCAGCTCACGCTCGCCGGGAAGCCTCCGCTGGTCAACCCCTACCCGCTCACCCCGGACTGGGCCGTGACCGCCACCGAGGAGACGATCGCCATGTACACGCGCGCCGTCGAGAACGGCGACGGGCCTCCTCTCGACCTCGTCCGTGGGATGGCGCTCACGTCCCAGGGCGCCGAGGACTACCGTGCCTACGTGGCCGCGCACAGCGCCTACCGCACCTTCCTGAGCTGGCTGCAGACCGTCGAGCAGATGATCGACGGACAGCTGAGCCAGGCGGACCGGATCGTCGCCGCCGAGCCGCCCGACCAGCGCCCGGCGCTGGCCACCCGGACGTCGAATGCCCGCAACGCGATGCGAGCCGCCCGCAGCCTGCGCTACGCCAAGCGCGGCATCGTCTACCTCTCCGAGCTCACCGATCTGCGCACCAGCGTATGGAAGGAGGAGATCAAGGCGATCAGCCCGCTGTTCGGTGGGGACCCGGTGAAGCCGCTGTCGGACGCCGAGGAGGCCGCCCTGGTCACCCAGCGGGATGTGTTCGAGTCCGATCTCCAGGTGCGCCCACCGCTGTCGCGGCGGCTGTCCATCGTGCGAAGCCCGGCCGCGGTCGACGGGCAGGGCAACCTGGCCAACATCTTCCGGCTCACCGGCGACGTGCCGCTCAATCTGTACTACGCGACCAAGCCGACAGCTCCGGCCACTCCCGCGATGAACGCCGTGGTGGGCGTGGTCGCCGCGCCCCAGTTCGGCGGCGCGAACAACCAGTACAGCTCGATCATCGAGGTATACCCGCTCAACGACGCAGCGATCACCCTGCTCAGGGGCGACCGCGGGTTCCTTGTGAACCGGTGGAACCTGTCTGCGATCAAAGCCTCTGAGCTTCCGGCGACCACTCCGGCAGTCGGTGCGAGCACGGCCGGTCAGACCCCGGTGGCGGCCCCCTGAGCATCACGGCGGCCGGCGATCAACATGCACCCGCGACTACCGAACGCCGGACCTCCGCGGGTTCGGATCGGCATCGTTCATCTGACTGCTGCTACCTCGCGGCAGGGGGTGGAGATCGGGCGGAGGAGCGAGCGTGATTCTTCCGGCAGCCAATGTGACACCAGCGTGCAGATCCGTTCGGACGGGCGCAGGCCCAGCTCCCGCATCATCAGGTCGGCGAAGCGGTGGTACTGACTGAGCGCGTCGGCCACGTTGCCCTCGGCCAGGTGGGCGATCATCACGGTCCGGTGCGCGCTCTCCCGCAGCGGGTCCATCGCGATCCCGCGCAGCCCGATCTGGATCGCCTCGGCCATCCGGCCCTGGTCGATCAGCTCGCGTGCACACTGTTCGAAGGTATGCAGCCGCAACTGCCGGACCCGTTCCCGCTCGGTGACCAGCCAGTCGTCGTACCAGTCGGGCAGCAGGTCGTCGTGCAGTACCGCGCTCGCCTCGACGTCGTCGATCAACTCGAGGGTGCGGGCACCCGAGGTCAGCTCACGAAGGCCGTCCTGGGCGTCGACCCAGACCGACGACATCAACGTGACATGGCTCTTCGACGGCCGGACCAGCTCGCTGTGGATCCGGCGAACCCGCCAGAGCGACGATCTCAGGTTGGCCTTGGCCCGTTCACCCGACGCGTCCGGCCAGAGCTGGCCGGCCGCGAACGTCCGTTCCACCGGTGCCCCCGTGAGCGCCAGGAAGGCGAGCAGCCGCTGCCCGGCCGGCTGCACCTCCATCACGGCGCCGTCCACCTGCAACTCGAAGCCGTCCAGCAGTTTGAGCCGGACCGTCGGCCGCGCCGTGACCGGAGCCACGGCAGTCGTCCCCGGAGCTGTGGTGGTCATCTCCCTAACCCCCCTCAACCAGGACCGAAGTACCCCTTGGCGTACGGAGTCCCATCGATCACGGTTTGATCCATGATCCGCCGGTTTCGCCCCGACTGCACGGGTTCGGCGGCTTTCTCCAGACCGAGTCGCGCACCGTCGATACCGAAGTGCACGGCCCATTCCCCAGGTCGTACGTCGAGACCTGCCAGTGCATCGCCGACGGCCACCAGTTCAGCTTGCGTCCACTCCTGCGACGACAGCGACACGTGGACGTCGGCGAGTTCGTCGTACTGCGTTTCGCCCGGCAGCAGACGGCTCACGGCCACCCGCACCCCGGCCCGCGTCGAATCGAGGACCGGCCGCTCTGACAACCCCGGTGTCTTGGACAGCCGCTCGATCAACGCCCAGGTCTCATCGAGGGCATCAGACCGCAGCAGCGGACTCCGACGCCGCGACCGCAGCAGAACGAGACCCGCTACGGCCGCCGGAACCAGTACCGCTCCCGTGGCGATCAGGGCCTGCTCGCCGACGCCCGGAATCACTCGCGCCGCCAGGAACCCAGCGCCCACCGCCTGGATCACACACAGCCAGCGTTGTCGGCTGAGCCCGGCCACCATCGGCCGATCGTCACCTCGCAGCCCTTCGGTTCCGAACCGGACGACGGCGTACGACAACAGGAACCAGACCGTGGCCACCCCCGGCCGCCCGCCCGCGACGGCCAATGCCACTCCCCCGATGACCAGGAGCGCGGCCGCCTCGATCAACTGCACCGGCAGCAGCCGGACCCCGGTCAGCCTCGCTGGAAGTCCCGCCTCGGCCGGGTACGTCGTACCGAGGCCGGCCGGCACCCCGTAACAGCACCCGACCGAGAAGCACCCGATGCGCCCGGCGGCCAAGAACACCGTGAGACCACAGGCCAGCACATCGAGCCCCCGCAGTACGTCGACGCCCGCAGCCCAGCAGAACGCTGCGACCACGAACCCGGCGACCCACACATGCTCGAGCAGGACGAGAGATTCGCGGCCCGTGATCGCACGCCGGGCAAGTCCCCACAGGAAGAACGACGCTGCCGCCGCCCCACTGAGCCCGAACACCACGATCGGATGTACGTCGGCACGCATGCCGGCCACCAGTGCGACCAGCAGTGCGCCGTAGTACCCGGCGATCCCGATCGACCGGAACAGCGGCACGCGCCGGCCACCGAGCCGCAGTACGGCCGGATCCGTGCCCGCGGACAGCCGGCGCGCACCGATCCCGGTCGCGTTGCGCAGACCCCCGGTCACTGTTCGACCATGGCGCCGTGGCGTCACGGGACCGTCACCCCGCGACCCCTTCACGAGCCCGCCGAGCACACCGGACCACGGGTGACGGTGCCGTGACGGAGGCCGCGAACACTCCACGGTCATGGCCGGTTTCGCATCCGTCGCCGCCGTGGCCCTGAGCGTTCGTGAGCAGCTCAACCGCTGCTACGACGACCTGGTCGCGGCGGACCCCGACGCGTTCCGGGCGAAGCCGGTGGCGCGGCTCGTGCAGACGACGGACTTCGGGCGGATCGGCGGCGACGCCGACAACCCGATCCGGTTCCCGACCCTGTCGATCTTCGTCTGGCGGGTCGACGTCAACCGGACCATGCGCAGTCCGTGGTCCGCGGTCGCGGCGCAGGACCGGACCATCCATCTCCCGCTTGACGTGCACCTTCTGCTGACTGCGTGGGACAGCGAGGCCGAAGCCGAGCTGCGGATCCTCGGCGCGACCATGCAGTGCCTCGAGACCCGCCCGGTCATCGCCGGCCCACGCCTGCACCCGTCGGGGAAGTGGCGGCCGGGCGAGGCGGTGCAGATCGTGAACGAGGACCTGGTCGTCGAGGACGTACTGCGGACGTTCGAAACGCTGCCCGTCGACTACCGGCTGAGTGTCTCCTACCTCGCCCGTATCGCGCGGATAGACGCTCCGTCGGATCCGGACCATCCGGACGTGCTGACCGCCATCCGCGGACTCGTGCCTTCGGTAGAGCCATGACCAGTACGGCGAACCTGTTCACGCCGGCCGGGTACGAGGAGGCGGTCCACCGGCTGGCGATCGGTGTCGAGCTCGTCGACGCGCTCGACGCCCTGGCGACGTACGGCGCTGGGCGGTACCAGCGGATGGCCGCCGTACTCGACGAACGGCATCCTTCGCCGTTGCACAGTTGGCGGCGCTGGCCTCCGGGGCAGGTGCTGGACGACGTCCTCACCGGCTTCGACCGGCACCGCAGCGGAAGGTTCGCCCGCCTGTACAGCACGCCACCGGCTCCGCACGACGAGGACGTGACCGTGCGCGTCGTCGAGCCACGCCTCACCGCGGGCCGGTTCTTCGTCCCTCGCCGGCTACGGCTGCGCCTGCACGACGACCCGGTGCCCGATCCCCCTCCGGATCCAGGGTCGAAGCGCATCTTCCGGGTCGGCGTCTTTCCCGGCGCCGGCGCCTACCCGAGCAGTGGCGGCAGCATCCTCCGCGGCCGGGTCGTCCGGCCCGGAGCCGACGGCGCCCTCCGGCCGGTCCGCTGGGTCCGCGCGGTCGCTCGCGACGAACACGACGACCTCGGCTGGGCGCACGGCGACGATCGGGGCGAGTTCGTGCTGGTGATCGGCAGCTCGGCCGGCGCGGCCACGATGCCCGTCGATCCGCTGCCGGTCGAGCTGACCGTGACCGTGCCGCCGGCGGCTGCGGTCGATCCGGCCGACGTACTGCTCAAGGTCGTCGATCCGCTCTGGGATCTGCCCGTGCAGACCGCCATCGCCACCGACGACCCGCTGACCGAGCCCGTCCTGACCGGCCGCAGCCCGTGGCCAGGCCCGGAGTTCGGCCCATTCGCCGTCAACGTACCCCTCGGCCGCGAGAGCTCGGTCTCGATCGAGCTTCCCGCCTGACACCACCCGTGACACCACACCGCACGACGAGCTTCGACAGGAGTCCAGCGAATGCCTGAGTATCTGTCCCCCGGCGTCTACGTCGAGGAAACGACGTTCCGGTCGAAGTCGATCGAGGGAGTTGCGACCAGCACCACCGGCTTCGCCGGGATCACCCGTTACGGACCGGTCCAGTACGTCGACGGCGACCGGCCCGGCCCCCGCAGCACCGAGGCCAGGCTCGTCACCAGCTTCACCGAGTTCGAGCGTGTGTACGGCGGCCTCGAACAGATCGTCCCGGCCGACGGATCGCCCGGCCGCGAGTCGTTCGTGGCGCACGCGGCGCGGGCCTTCTTCCTCAACGGCGGCCGCAGGCTCTACGTGAGCCGCGTCTTCGCACCGACCGGGACCGACCCGAACCTCGACCTCGGACTCGGCCGACTGGCACTCCCGTTCGGCGTCGGTGATGTAGCGACCTGGCGGGCCCGGTGGCCTGGCCAGTACGGCAACACGCTCGTCACTGTGCGCACGGTCCGCAAGCGCAACTGTGCGTTCCAGCACCCGGCCTTCGGGACACAGGCCACCGCACTGACCCGTGGTGCCGTTGTGGAGATCACCGAACCGCCGGCGGTTCCACCGGATGCCGACGCCGATCTCGTCCCGGCCTCGCTCGCCGCGGTCGACGAGGACCCCGCGGTCCGGGACAGCGCCGGCCGTGCGAAGCAGATCTTCCGTACGTCGGCCGGCACGGTCCCGACCACGGCAGTCACGATCATCAAGGAGGTCGTACTGCAGGTCTTGGTGCAGCCCGACACCGAGCGGATCGACGCCTACAGCGACCTGGCCACGCATCCCGCGCAACGCCGCTGGATCGGCCACATCCTGCAATCCGACGACCCCGAGGACGAGAACGCGATCGTGTATCTCGACACCGAGGCGCCTGACGACCCGGCCGCACCGGCCGACCTGACCCGCGCGATCGACCTGATGGTGGCGCTGCAGACGCCGCTCGAAGGTGTCCGCCTCGAAGGCGGCAACGACGGCGCCGTCCCCGGTCCCGACGACCTCCTCGGTCAGGACGCCTCGCCCGACGTCGTGACCCAGAAGGCCACCGGCCTCGGAGCGCTGGCCGAGCTCGACGACATCGCGATCGTCGCACTGCCCGACGGCGGTACCTACGACGACGTGGACGTGTGCCAGGCAGCCGCCTCCGCACTGATCGCGCACGCCGAGCGGATGAAGTACCGGATCGCCGTCGTCGACGCACCGCGCGGCAGTTCGATGACCGAGGTCCGCACCTTCCGGGGCAAGTTCGACACCACCCGCGCCGCGATGTACCACCCGTGGATCGAGGTGTTCGATCCGCTGCAGCGCATCGCGCAGGGCGCGCCGCCGCGCCGGATCCTGTTGCCGCCGTCCGGTTTCGTGACCGGGATCTACGCCCGGACCGATGTCACCCGCGGCGTCTTCAAGGCCCCGGCGAACGAGGTCGTGCAGGGACTGACCCGCTTCGAGGCGAACATCAACACCGCGCGGAACGACGTACTGAACCCGGAGGGCATCAACGCACTGCGGTTCTTCGCCGGTCGCGGCAACCGGGTCTGGGGTGCCCGCACGATGACATCGGACCCCGAGTGGACGTACGTCAACGTCCGCCGGCTGTTCAACTTCCTCGAGCACTCGATCGACCGGGCGATGCAGTACGCCGTGTTCGAGCCGAACAGCGAGCGGCTCTGGGCGAGCATCCGGCAGTCCGTCGAGGACTTCCTCTACGTGCAGTGGCTGGCCGGCGCGCTGCTCGGCAGCAAGCCCGACGAGGCGTTCTTCGTCCGCTGCGACCGCACCACCATGACCCAGAACGATCTCGACAACGGCCGGCTGATCTGCCTGATCGGCGTCGCACCGACCAAGCCGGCAGAGTTCGTCATCTTCCGGATCGGCCAGTTCACCGCCGACGCCCGCGCCTGATCCGAGCAGCCTCGACCGAGGAGGACCCATGCCGACCCAGCGAGACAACCCCTACCCTGCCTTCAACTTCCTGCTGTCGCTCGGCGGCGACAGCGGCAACGGCGACGAGGGCACCATCGTCGGTGGCTTCTCCGACGTCACCGGCCTCAAGTTCAGCGTCCAGTTCGCCGACTACCGCAACGGCAACGAGAAGGTGAACACGGTCCGGAAGGTGCAGAACACGTTCACCGTCGACGACGTGACCTGCAAGCGCGGCGTGATCGGCAGCCGGGACCTGTTCGCCTGGCTGGAGGACGTCAGCCGCGGCACCGTCGACGCCCGCACCGTGACCGTCTCCTTGCTCGACGAGTCGCGCAACACCGTGTGCACCTGGAAGCTGCTGAACACCCAACCGAAGAGCTGGTCCGGCCCGGCCCTGGCCGGCAAGGGCGGAACCGACGTGGCGATGGAAGAGCTTGTGCTGTGCTGTCAGGGCATCGAGTTCAGCTGACCACGGACTTCGTCCCGGGGGCGCCCGGCGTCTATCTCACGACGCCACGTCCGCCCGACGTGCTCACCGCCGTACGGCGTGATGTGGCGGCGTTCGCCGGCGTCAGTCCACGCGGGCCGGCGTGGTTGCCACTCGGGCGACCGGACGACGACGTGGACGTGGCGGCTTGGCTGCAGATCACACCGGTCGCTCGGTCCGTTCCGGTGGCAGTCGACAGCTGGGACGAGTACCGCACGGTGTTCGGGGGCTTCAACGGTCCGGGGCGACTGCCGTACGCGGTCAGTTCCTTCTTCGCCGCGGGCGGCACCCGGGCGTACGTCGTACGAATCGTGCACGACGAGACCTACGACGGCCTGCAAGGGCGGGCCGCGGGATCGCTCGGACTGCAGACGACGGACGGGTCGGTGGTGAACCTGCTCGCTCGGTCCGAAGGGAGTTGGGGCAACGCGCTCAAGGTCACGCTGCGGGCGCGGACGCGGCCGCTTGCCGTGTACTCGGCCACCGCGACCGAGGTGGTCGTTGACCAGTCGGCTGCGGTGACCGCCGGCGCGTTGTTGCGGTTGACCAGGCCGGGCGACGAGCAACTGCTGCGCTTCATCGATCGGGCCGAGTTGCGTCCCGATCCGCAAGGGCCGGCGCAGCGACTTCATCTCGTCCTCGACGGCGCGCTGCCCGGCGCGCCGATCCTCGTCGAGGTCGTGGAACTGAGCCTCGAGGTCGTCGACCTCGACCCGGCGCAGGCGCGGATCGAGACGATCGACGCGATCGGTCTGCGCCCTGATCATCCGCGGTGGCTGGCGCGGGTGCTGATCGGTGAGTCAACGCTCTTGTGGCCCGACCCGGCGTGGGCGGCGAAGACGCTGGCTCCCCCGGATCCCTCCCTCGCGCCGGTGCCCGGCGGCACGTTCACCGGCGGTCTCGATCGCTGGCAGAACATCGTGTCCGAGGACTTCTGGGATCCACTCTGGGTTCCTGGGGACGAGCGGCCGGGCTCCGGCGTCCACAGCCTCGCCGAGGTCGACGACATCGGTCTGCTGGTCGCGCCAGATCTGTACGACCCGGCGCCGTTGACGCCGGTCGTCGACGTCCGTGATCCGGTCTCGCTCGCCGGGCCCGAGTTCCAGCTCTGCGTCCGGCCTGATCCGCCGCCGGAGCCGACGCCCCGGCCGCCCGGCCTCGACGGGCTGCGGCTCGATCCGCTGGTTCCTTCCGAGCTCGATCGGATCACCACAGCGCAGTCCGAACTGGTGCGCTTCGCGGATCAGCGACGCGAGTTCACCGTGCTGCTCGACGTACCACTGGGGTTGCCGCCGAGCCGGATCCTCCAGTGGCGCACGGCTTTCGACTCACCGTACGCGGCGTCGTACCACCCATGGCTCGACGTGGCCGCGCCGGACGACGACCGGGATGACCTCGTGCGGTTGAATCCCGCGGTCTTCGCTGCCGGGATCATCGCGGACCGCGAACGGCGGCTGGGTATTCCCCGCGGCCCGGCCAACCAGGTGGCCGTCGGCGCGGTGCGTGTGTCGACGCAGGTGCCGGACGAGGTGCACGACGAGTTGCACCCGGCCGGGATCAACGTGTTCCTGCTCGAGCGGGACGGCATCCGGCTGTCGGCCGCCCGCACGCTCAGCGTGCGACCGGAGCTGCGGCAGCTGTCGGTCGCGCGACTGCTGACGGTCCTGCGGCTGACGCTCGAACGTGAACTCGCCTGGGTCGTGTTCGAACCCAACGGTGAGGAGTTGTGGGGCCGGATCAGGCGCGCTGTGACCGGTCTGCTGAACCGGTTCTTCCTGGCCGGCGCGTTCGCCGGCGCGAAACCGAGCGAGGGGTTCTTCGTGCGCTGCGACCGTACGACGATGTCCCAGAACGACCTCGACAACGGGCGGCTGATCTGCCTGATCGGTGTCGCACCGGCCGAGCCGCTCGAGTTCATCGTCCTGCAGCTGATGCACGAACCGGACGCGTCGGTGCGAGTCGAGGCACGCTGATGTTCGACTTTGCCCGGTGGCAGGCGAGCTTCGCCCGCGACCTGCGCCATGTCGTTGTCCATGACAACCAACAGTCCGCCGCGCTGACCACCGCGAACAACGCGTACGGCGTCACCACCGACGGCGACGTGTTCCTCGGCCACACCCCCGCGGGTGATCTCGGCCGCGAGGTTGTGCTTGCCCACGAACTGGCGCACGCAGTGGGAGCCGGGACCGAGGAAGGCGCCGAGCGAGCGGGGGCCGAGGCTCGGGCGCGTTTGCACGGACGTGGCGGGCCGGCTCCCGTCCTACCTGGTTCGCCAAGCCGGTCGTTGGCCTTGCACTCGTGTTCGCGAGGACCATCCAAGGCACAACGGGCGCTCAACGGAGAGATCCCCTTCACGGCCGACCTCGCCAGGGACGCACTGTCGGAGTACCGGGCGCTCAGCGACGCGGACCGGCAAAGTGCGGTCGACAAGTACTACCCGAGCGGCGCGATCCAGAACCTGATGGGTGCACTGCCTGCCGACGATGCGTCCGGCCCTTACAACGACGTCGTTCAAGACATTCTGCGTCGGGTGCAGCGTGCCGCCGCAGTCACGTCGGCTCAGGCGTCGGGCCTTGCGACCGAGAGCAACATGGTGGTGGCTCAATCCGCTCACATGGAAGCCGAGAATCTGGCTCTGGCTCAGGCCGCTACCGGAGTGGCAACCCCGACCCAAGCACAGGTGAGCGCGCAGCAGGCGACCCAGGTCGCACAGACCTCGATCCCGCCGTCGACCTCTGTGCTCACGCCGGTGCAGGTGCTCGCCCACACTGCCGCCGCGATCGCCGCGGTCGCCTCCGTGGTCTCGTACGCCGCCGCGCACCACCCGGACCTGCACCTGACCGCGGCCGACTTCAAGGTCGACGTGGTGGGGCTGGAGAACCGCGGCGCGGGCGTGATCGCGTACGGCGAAGTGGAGGCCGGCCGCAACGTCGCGGTCGTCGGCCGGACGTTCACCAGGTTCGTCCAGGCGAACCCGGCCTACGCTCTGAGTGTGGTGGTCCACGAGTTGCACGGGCACCCGGAGTACGGGCCGTACGGTACGCCGGGGACCGAGTACGGCCTGGAACTGTACGACCGGGCCGCCCGGCTGATGACCGGGTACGTCCAGCCGACCGGCGCCGCGCGGACCAGCGAGATCGATGCCTACGGCTACCAAGAGACCGAGATCTACTCGTTGCTGCGGTCCCTGCCGTACCACACGCCGCTGGCCGCGAAGGACGCCGCGCTCCAGGCCGGGTACGTCGATCCCGAGCCGACCGTGGTCGGACGGCTCCAGCTCATCCAGTCGCAGTGGGAGGCACGGGTCGCGAAGGCACTGGTCCGCGGCATGTACGAACGCTTCCGGCTCGACCCGCGACTCACTCCCGCCGCCCTCGCCGCCTTCAAACGCTCGGTGACCACGGTCTTCGGCGCCGACGCGAAGGACATCCTGAAATGACGGACGACTACCCCCACCTCCTCGACGCCGTACTCAGTCCCCTGGGCGAACCCGCGGCCCGACGGGAACGCGAGCGCGCGCTGACCCTGCTCCTGCGCGACCACCCGGACCGCGCCCGCGCCGACCTCCTCGACGCCATCCGCTCCCATCCCACGGGCCCCCAGGTCCCCGCCATCCTCGAAGTCCTGCCTTTCTTCGGCGGCTCCGACACCGTCCGCGTCCTCGAGTCCTTGCTCACCAGCGAAGACCCCGACATCCCCGGCTACGCCGGCATCGCGCTGGGCCGGATCAACGATCCGGAGACGAAGCCGGCCATCGAGCGCGCCCTCTCCTCCCCCTCCCCCCAAGCCACCGCCGCTGCCGCCGACGCCGCAGCCACCACCGCGGACCCGTCCCACTGCTCCATCCTCCGCACCCGACTGACCGACCAGTCCCCACTGGTCCGCTACCACGTCGTCCACGCCCTGATCAGCCTGAACTGCTTGACGTCCGAAGAACGCAGCACTCTCGCCGGCACCGAGCCCGACCCCGAGGTGGCCGGACTGCTCCGGTGGTGACGGTCGTGTGACGGGGGTGGCTGAGAGTTCGGGGTATGGCGGACCTGTTGCTGACGACGTTCCGGTTCGAGGTGGAGTTCAACCGGGTGACCGGGGACGGTCCGCAGAGTCTTGGCGATGGTGGGTTTCAGGAGGTCAACGGGCTCGAGATCGAGCTGGATGTCAAGGATCTCGATGTCGGCGGGCAGAACGCGTCGGTGGTGCGCCGGGTCGGGCGGGCGAAGTACTCGCGGTTGATCTGCAAGCGGGGGATGTTCGGTCCGGCCGGCGGGGACGCCGTACCCGAGTTGTGGCAATGGTTCCAGGACGTCGTGGCCGGGGTGCGTCCGGTACGGCGGTACGACGGCACCGTGATCGTGCAGGACCAGCTCCGCCGGCCGATGGCGAGCTGGCAGTTCTTCCGGGCCCTGCCGGTGAAGATCGTCGGACCGCAACTCAATGCCAAGACCGGTGAGGTTGCAATCGAGGAGCTGCAGATCGCGCACGAGGGGCTGCTGCTGGCGGGTACGACATGACCGCCCAGCCGGCCGAGGACAAGGCCCCGAAGGGCGCGGTCCTCGATGTCCTCGACAAGAAGGGCAAGACCACCAAGACGATCCCGGTGCAGTTCAACCCCGCGTCGCTGCGGCTCACCATGTCCAACAACGTCGACGGCGGCACCGCCCGGGGCCGGCAGGCCCAGCAGTACAACGGAAGCGGCAGCACGCAGTTGCACGTCGAGCTCGAGTTCGACACCGCCGACGAGGGTACGACGAACGCACCGGTCGACGTCCGGACGAGGACCGCCGAGGTCGAGCAGTTCGTGCTGCCCAGCGACAAGGGCTCCAAACAGGCGCCGCCGCGCGTGCAGTTCCGCTGGGGGTCGATCGCGATCGCCGGTGTGATGACAAGCCTGGTCGAGGAGCTCGACTTCTTCTCGGCGGACGGCATACCGCTGCGGGCGAAGGCGACGATCGACATCAAGCAGCAGGATCCCAAGTTCGAGGCGCTGGCGGCGGGTGCCGGTGCGAACCCGGACAGCGGCGCGGACGCGGCCGGTGAGTCGACCTCGGATGCGACCGGCAACGGTCCGGGGACGACCACGAGCGGACCGCCGTCAGGTCCGGACGCCCGGACGGCAGAGGCCCTCGACGGTGAGAGTGCGGCCGATTTCCTCGCCCGCAACGACCAACCACCCGAGGCGTGGCGGGCCATCGCGGGGCTCGTCGGTGACGCGCTGGCGCTCGCGGCCGGCACATCGATCGACTTCTCCGCGTCGCTCGACGTCGGCGTGGGCATCGGCGTCTCGGTGGGGTTCGAGGCCGGTCTCGACGTCTCCGTCGGTGCGCAGGCGGGCCTCGACTCCGCCGCGGCGCAGGGCGTGTCAGCAGGGATTGCGCTGGCCGCGGCCGGCGGTCTCAGCGCCGCCATCGAGCAAACCGCGATCGACCAAACGACAGCCGTGGCCAACGAAAGCAGAGCAGCCTTCGGCACACCGGTCGCAACCCTGAGCGTCAGTGCCCCGAGTACCAGTCCGGCAACAGCAGCTCAGATCACACCGTCCGCTCAGCAGACACCCGCACCTCGCCCGTTGCCACCGCGGGCCGATCCCCGCGCAACGTCCTACGGCCGTGGGGTTCCGCTGCGCGACCGGGTCACGCCCGACGCGGCGCTTCCAGGCGCCCTCGGGTGGACGGTGATCGCGCCGCTGCGAGCACCGGCGTACACCGCAGCGTCCAGCGGGACCGACTGCGGATGCGGATGCGGTGGTGCGCGGAGCGCGCCGAAGCAACCATCCACCGGATCGACCTCGATGGTTGTGGCGCCGCGGCGGCAGCCGATCGGGATGTGGGGCCGGTCCCGGCCGCGGAAGGGGTGTTGCGGATGAGTATCCACATCGGCGAGATCACGTCCGAGGTCGACGCCACGACCGCTGAGCCGGCCGCTGCCGAGGCGACGACGAGCGTCTGGCAGGAGCGGGTCCGGATCGACGCGATGCTGGAACGGCTCGCCGCCGACCGGCTCCGAACGGCGACCGGCGATGAGTGACTTCTCCGCGCACCCGTTCTCGTCGGCGGCCCCGGTGTTCTCGGTGGCCGGACAGACCGAGGGACGGCTGGCGCGCGACCTGCTCCGGCTGGACGTTCGCGAGGGCATCCTCGGTCTGCGCACGATGGTCGCCCACTTCAGCGCGATCGCGCCCGATGCCGACGGTTCGACCGAACAGTTGTCGTACCTCGACGGCCAGGTGGTCGATCTCGGTACCGCGCTGACCGTGACGATCGGGCCGGCCGCCGGTGAGCGCAAGATCTTCCGCGGCACCGTGTCCGCGCTCGAGGTGTGCTTCGAGGAGGGAGCGGTTCCGTACGTGAGCGTCTTCGCCGAAGACACCCTGATGCGGCTGCGGATGACCACCCGGACCGCGACGTACGCCGAAAGCTCGGACGCCGACGTGGTCACGGCCGTCGCGGCAGAGCACGGTCTCGATGCCAAGACGGACGTGGACGGCCCGACGTACGCCGTGATCCAGCAGTGGGAACAGTCGGATCTGGCCTTCCTCCGCGACCGGGCGCAGCGGATCAACGCCGAGCTGTGGGTCGACTCCGAGGACGTCATCCACCTGGCCGGACGGGAACGCCGGCCGGGCGTCGAGCTGACGCTTGTCCAAGGCAACGAACTGATCGGCCTGAGTGCCCGTGCCGACGCTGCTCACCAGCGCCCGACGGTCGAGGTGCGCGGCTGGGACCACGACGCGGTCAAGGCGGTCGCGCATACGTCGGACCGCGCGGTCGTCGCCGCCGAGATCACCTCCGGCCGCAGCGGCGCCGAGATCGTGTCGAACGTCTTCAACCGATCATCGATCAGCAGGGCGAGGCGGGACGTCCTGGACCAAGCCACCGCCGACGCCTACGCCGACGCCGAGATGCTGCGCCGGGCGCGGTCCTTCGTGACAGTCAACGGCACGACGTCGGGAACGCCGGACCTGGTCCCCGGCGCGAAGCTGGATCTTCGCCGAGTGGGCCGGCCGTTCGAGGGCAGTGGCTACCGCGTCGTCCACGCCCACCACAGCTACGACCTGACCACCGGCTACCGGACTCGCTTCCGGGCCGAGCGGCCGGCGATTGCGGCCTGAGGCGAGGGACACGGTCATGACACTTCCAGGCGAACACTCCAGCCCCGGACCCGAGGGCCCGCTGCTGCCGGGCCTATACCCCGCGACAGTGCACGCACTCGACGGCGATCCGCTCCACCTGCAACGCGTCCAGGTCGCGCTGGACTGGCTGGACAGCGCGGACGGCAGCGGTCCGCCGCTGGCCTGGGCCGTCGTCGTGAGCCCGTACGCGGACAGCGACCACGGCCAGCAGATGCTGCCAGAGATCGGATCCACCGTGGTGGTGGGGTTCCAGGGTGGCCACGCCGATCACCCGTACCTGCTCGGCGGCACGTGGAACGGTTCCGCGAAGATGCCCGCGGATCCGACCGCTGACAACAACCTGCGGCTGGTTCAGACCCGCTCGGGCAGCCGGCTCGAGTTCGATGACACCAAAGGCGCGGCAGCGGTCCGGCTCTCCGCGGCGGGCACCGCCGACAACCAGTCGAAGCACTCGATAGTGCTCGACGATGCGGGTGGCACGATCACGATCCACTCCGCCAGCGGAGCGACGGTCACGTTGACGGCCGAGGGCGGCGTACGGATCGAGGCGGCCGCGACGGTCGACATCAGCGCCGCGGCGGTGAGTGTGGACGCGGCGGTGAGCGACTTCAGCGGGATCGTCACGTGCGACACCTTGATCGCGACCGGCGGCGGCGTCGTCTCGCCGTCGTACACGCCTGGCGCGGGGAACGTCTGGTGAGCACGCAGGTCGTATCCGGCGAAACCGGAACGTGCGCGCCGCCGAAGGACTGGCAACTGGTGGCGCCGTGGTACCGCTGGGCCCGGATCGGCGAGACGGATCCCGACGCGCCCGCGCGGGGGCTGCGGCCCGCATTGCACAAGTACGGCACGACGGACTTCGTACGACGCTTCCTCGACGATCCCCAACTATCGGTCGTGTTCGACGACACCGACCGGGTACAGCGCGTAGAACTGGTGAGCAAGCCGAAGCTGCCCGGCGACAGCCGATCGCGTCTGCTGTCCGGCCGCAAGCTCGTCGCGGGTCCGACGCGCAAGCTGTTCCTGCCCGCGCACCAACGCCACTACCTGGTCGCCTTCGGACTGCACTGCGACACCCCTGGCTACCCGCGGGTCGACCCAGACCGCGTTGCCACGGCGGGTTTCGTCGTACGGCGACATCGCGTTGTACTGCCACCCGGGCAAGAGGCGACCGCGGCGACGCTGTTGCGTGAACTCGCTGCGGCGCGCGCGGTCGCCCAGACCAAGGCCGGGTATGAGGTGGCTCGTGATCAACGGCGGCGGCTGCACCCGTTCCGGTTCTCGAACGGTCATCAGGTCGACGCGGCGGAGCGTCGTACCGAGATCTTGCAGCGAGTCGAGCTCGCACGACGCAAGCTGCGGGTATGGGCGGAGCAGAACGGAGTCGAACGAAAGACCGAGGGCTGGGTGCCGACGGAAGGACGCTTCGGCGCGTGGATTCCGATCGAGGACACGCCGGACGAACTGATCGAGCGCAGCTACCCGCTCCGGCTGCTGACCGCGCCGCCCGGGCGGCCCGAGCATGCTGCCGCGCTGGGCACGATCTACTGGGGATCGGTGCCGATCGGTGGTGACGAGGTGGCCGCCGACGGCTCGGCACGGTTCAGCGACAACTACGACTACGAGATCCGCGGCTGGGTTCGGCAGGACTGCGGTGATTGCCCAGGGCACCTGGTCTGGTCTGAGCCGTCGGAGAGCTACGGTCTGGCCTCGTTCCACGATCCGGCCGGCTGTGCCCAGCACCCGATCGAGGTCCGGCTGCCCGATCTGCGTCAACTCGAAGGCTCGAACGCGACGCCCTCGGTCCGGGTCTCGTCCCCGCCGGGCAGCGGGCTGTCGGTCCCGCATACCGGCGACCTGCCGGTCGAGGACAGCGGATCGGTCAACGAGAACGAGCAGATCTGCTTCTTCTCGATCTCGCTGTTCACGATCGTGGCGTTCTTCCTGTTCAACCTCTTCCTGCCAATCCTGCTGTTCGCCCTCGGCTTGTGGTGGATGCTCAAGCTGAAGTTCTGCCTGCCGCCCAGCATCGAGCTCGCCGGTGACCTGTCGACCGAGCTCTCGATCGTCCCCGGCGGCATCTCCGCGTCGGCCGGTCTGGACATCGACATCCTCCCGGGACTCGACCAGAACACCATCAAGAACTCGTTGCGCGACGGGCTGAACGGCATCCTGGACACGCCACCCGTGCCACCCGGTGGGCTCCCGTCCGGAGTGGACCTCGGCACGGTGCTGACCGGGCAGTTCACCAACGACCCGATCCTGGAACTCCTTGCTGTGCAGGGATACTCCGACCCGGTCGGATCCGGCCCGGACTTCCACCAGACGTTGAACTACACCGTCCAGGTCGGCCGCGACGAGGTGATCCACCCATGAGTGTGACCTCTCCTACCGCGACCGACCGGCTTGGCACCGGCTGGGATCTGTCGCTCGCGCCGGACCCGGTGCGCGGCGCCCTGGGCTACCGCTCCGGACCGGAGAAGGTCCGGCAGGCGATCCAGGTGATCCTGCTGACCGAGCCCGGCGAACGCGTGATGCGGCCCGACTTCGGTTGCGGCCTGCGCAGGTATCTGATGGAGCCGAACACGATCGCCGTCCGCGCCTCGCTGCAGCGCGCCGTCGCGACCGCGATCGAGACGTGGGAGCCGCGCGTACGCCTGCTCGACGTGTCTGTGACGCCGGCCGAGGATCCTGCGGTGGCGGTGATCTCCATCCGGTACGAGCACCGCCGGGACGGAACTCTCGGCCTGCTCGTCCAGGCCCTGCCGCTGGGAGGTTGAGCCGATGCCCTTGCGTACGCCGATCCTCGACGACCGCTCGTTCGCCCAGTTGCGCGACGAGCTGATCGCCCGGATTCCCGTCTACGCACCGCAGTGGACCGATCACCAGCCCAGCGATCCCGGGATCACGCTCATCGAGCTGTTCGCATTCCTCGGTGAGAACCTGTTGTACCGGTTCAACCAGATCCCGGACGCGACCCGCCAGGCGTTCCTCGACCTGCTCCAGATCCCGCTGCGCCCGGCGGCGGCCGCGTCGACCATCGTTGCCTTTAGCACCGATCAGCCCGGTGGCGTGCTGGCGCCGGACGGCACGGTCCTGACCGCGGGCAAGGTGCCGTTCACGATGCTCGACGAGTGCAGCGTGTGGCCGCTCACCGCACGCTCGGCGATCCGCGCCCGGGTGAGCGAGCAGCTCGACGTCGACACACTGGAGTACCTGGCCCGCTCCAGCGCCGCGCAGGGCGCCTCGATCGACGACGTACTGCGCTACCGAACGGTCTTCGGTGCGACCGATCCGGGGCGGCCGGGCGGCGACCGGCTCGACCCGGCCGGATCCGTCGACGGCACGCTGTACATCGCGCTCGTCACCCCAGTACCTCCGGATCCGACGGCACTCGCCGGCCGCGAGCTCAGCATCGGTTTCGTCCCCTCGCTCGAGGTCCCGACGATGGCCGACGCGCAGCCTTGTCCCGGCGAAGGCGAAGCCCCACCAGCACCACCGATGCGGTGGCAGGTGTGCACGACGGACCCCGTGCCGGACGCGCCCCTGCCGGACAGCGCCGACCCGATCTGGCTCGACCTCCCGGTGGGCGGTGACACGACGTCGGGCCTGCTCACCTCCGGCGTCGTCCGGCTGAGGTTCCCGTCCGATCCCGCGCAGCTCGCCCGGATCGGCGTGTATCTCCCGCCGGACCCCGACGCGCTCGGTTCCGGTGACCAACCGCCGTTGATCGAGGACGAGGAACTCGACGCGCAACTGATCGGCTGGTTGCGGGTGTTCCGTCCCGACGGCACCTCGATCGGCGCGATGGAATGGGTCGGCGTCAACGCTGCCAGGGTCGAGCAGACGGAGGCGGCGCGGGCCGAGTTCCTCGGCACCGGCACCGGGGACCCCGGGCAGGAGTACCGGCTCGTCCACGGTCAGGTGATCGGCACGATCACCCTCGACGTCGAGGAGCAGGGCCAGGGGCGCTGGGTACCGTGGACACAGGTCGACGACTTCCGCTCCGCCGGGCCGGACGACCGGGTCTTCACCGTCGATGCCGAGGCCGGCGTGGTCCGGTTCGGCGAGGTCCATCGCGGTCGGGCGCCGCAGATCGGTGAGCGCATCCGGGTCCGCGGCTACACGTACGGCGGAGGTGCCGCAGGCAACGTCGGCCCGGGCGCTCTCTCGGCCGCTCCACACGTCGCCAAGGTGACCTTGACCAATCCGCTGCCGGCTGTTGGCGGTGCCGAGCCGCAGAGCATCGCCGAGGCGATCGACCAGATCCCGGCCGAACTGGCTCGCCGAGATCGTGCCGTCACCGTGTCCGATTTCCGCGAACTGGCCGAGACCACACCGGGCGCCGGCATCATCCGCGCCGAGGCTCTCCGCCTGTTCGATCCACAGCGACCGGCGCAGGAATCACCCGGGGTCGTCAGCGTTGTGGTCTGGCCCGAGCACGACCGGTTGAACCCGGACGCACCGCGCCCGGATCGGGGCGTACTCGAACAGGTCTGCCGGTACCTGGATCCGCGGCGTCTGATCACCACGGAGGTGTACGTCATCCCGCCGACCTATCGACGGATCGCTGTGTCGGTGGGCATCGCCGTACGTCCTGGGTACGGCGCCGAGGGGGTCCGCCGGTGGGTCGACACGGTGTTGCGCCAGTACGTCTCGCCCGTGCCGCCGTACGGACCGGAGGGTCGTGGGTGGCCGCTCGGCCGGCCGGTGTTCGGACCCGAACTCGAAGCGGCCGCGTTGCAGGTCGAGGGCCTGGAGTTCCTCACCGGGCTACGGCTGTCGGAGGACGTCGACGGCGAGTTCGTCGAGCGTACGACGCCTGTTCGCGTCGACCTCGCCGCGTGGGAGGTGCCGGAGCTCGCCGCGCTCACCGTCACCACTGGCGATCCCGTTGCCCCCGGCAACGTCGAGTCGCCGGCGCCGCCGGCCGGCCCGCCGGTGCCGGTCCGCTCACCGCGTGAGGTATGCCGATGACCGAGCGGTCGGCCAGCGGAGTCAGCACCTGCGACCAGTGGGTGCGAGGCCGGCATGACGCCACGGCGGTGGAGACCGTCGACGACGGGTCGGGCGTCGCGCTCACTCTGACCTGGCAGGACGCCGTACCACGGCCGTGGGATCCGGGCACGGCCTGCTCGGCGCGTGGCTCGGCCGTCGATCGACTGTGCAGGGTGTATCGGCTCGACCGCCAGAGCGTAGCCCGGTTGACGGTCGGCGATACACGAGCCGGATTGGACTACGCCAGGCTGCCGGCCGAGGTCGAGATCATCGGGGTCCGTGACGACGGTGGTGTCGGTGGGTCGTTCACGCCCCGGCCCGAGCCGTCGCTGCTCGACGCTGCGGGGATCGCGATCGATGACGACGACCGGCTCTTCCTCGCCGACTCTGGACGTCAGGAGATCGTCGTTCTCGATCTGTGGAGCCGGCGGTTGCTGCGGCGGATCCCGATCAGCGCATCCGCGTCGCCTCAGCGGCGGCCCATCGCACTCGGGGCTCGAGGGCGGGACGTGGTCGCGGTAGTCGCTCAGCCCGCCGGACTCCTCGCCCTCAGCGCGCATCGGGGGCCGCGCGACCTTCCGCTGCCGGACTCGCCCGCGGACAGTGCTCCGGCACGGGTGACGGTCATGCCGACCGGCGAGGCGATCACCTTGTGGCACGACTCCGCGGGTCACTCGTGGCTCGTCGGCGGAAGGCGTGCACCACTTCCGGCGGACGGCGCGTGTGAGCTCGTGAGCCTCGACGACACCGTCGTACTGGCGCCTGCCGGGTCAGGTCCGGACGGTGCGGCCAGCCTGCACCGCGTGATCGTCACCGAGACCGGGTGGATCCGGGCGCAGCCGCTGGATGCCCGCGGGTACGACGGCCGTGGGCTGGTCGCGCTCGTCGGTGGCCGGATCGGGTACTGGACCGAGCACGGCTTCCGGCTCGCCGTACCCGGGCGGGTTCGGTACGCGCACACGGGTGGGTGGCTGAGCTACCGCTTCGACAGTGGGCAGCCCGGCAACCGGTGGGGCCGGATCTTCCTGGACGCCTGCGTTCCGGACGGCACGGACCTCCGGGTGTCGACCCTGAGCAGTGACGACGAGTACGAGACGGCAGTGCCACCGGTCCTGCCGGAACCGGCCGACTGCTTGCCGATAGCAACGACCAGTGCGCAGCCGCTTCCGCCGGCAACGATCGCGGTCAGTGCCGCGTCTCCGGTCCACCAGCGTGCGGACGAGCCTTCCCCGTGGTGGCGGCTTCCAGGCGGTACAACATGCTCCGTGCACGAGGCGCCGGTCGTGTCGGCACCAGGGCGCTACCTGTGGGTGGCACTCGCGCTGGCCGGGAACTCACGCCGTACGCCGTCGGTGCGCGCGGTACGGATCGAGCGGCAGGCCCACACGTTGGCCCGCCGGTTGCCCGCCGTATTGATCGGCGATTCCACCCAAGCCGCGTTCCTGGATCGATTCCTCGCTCTGTTCGACGGTTTCCTGTACGACCTCCAGGCTCGCTCCGATCGGCGCGACCTGCTGGTCGATCCGGCGTCGACGCCGGTGGAGGCGCTGCCGTGGCTGGCGTCGTTCGTCGGTCTGCTGCTCGACGACCGATGGGCCGAGGCCGCTCGTCGTCAGCTGATCGCGGAGGTGGCGACGCTCTACCGGCGGCGCGGGACTCTCGGGTCGCTGCGGCGCTACCTGGAAATCTATCTCGCCGGCGATCGGGCCGGCCGACGGACTCGCCCAGGTCTCTCGCCGGTTCTGATCGAGCACTACCGGCTGCGCGGACTCGGCCCGGATCTCGGAGCCGATCCGGTGGGCAGTGGACGGTCGGTCCTTGGTGCCGGTCTCCGAGTCGGCGCGCCACAGGACGACTCTGGCGCTACAACAGCTCCGGACTCCAGCGCGCACCGCTTCACGGTGGTGATCCCGCGTCCACTCGATGCCGAACAGCAGGCGGCCGTCCGGCAGGTGCTCGACACGGAGCGACCGGCACATACGGCGTACGAACTCTGCACGGTCGACGCGGGGATGCGGCTCGGTCGCGGGCTGCATCTCGCGCTGACGAGCGTGATCGGTCCGACCGGCGGACTGCGGCCGGCGTACGTCGGGGCCGGGGCGACCGACCGTGACCTGATCCTTGGCGGCCCGACGACCGGGTTGGCGGTCGAGGGTTCTCGGCTCGACGCCGGTGCACGGGTCGGTTAGGGGTCACGATGTATCGGGCGAAGGTCGACACGATCCAGCTGCGGTGCCGGGCGGACCGGATCGCCACGGCGTGGGAGGTCGACCGTGCGCTGCGCATGGAGTTGACCGCGCCGAACGGATTGCTGGTTTCGGAGTTCGACAGGTTGACGGAGCTGTTCGGTTCGGCCGAACACATCTGCGTTCGCCGACTGGCCGTCGTACTCCGCCTTCGGGTTTCCCGGGCGACCGGGGTCTCCGGGATCCGGCGCGCCTGGCTGGCGGCCGCGCACCAGGCGGTCCGCTCGCTTCCGGCGTCCGGTGTACGTCGCGTCCGGGACGGCGTGCTCGTCAGCGCGGACGGCGAGGTGGTGATCTACGAGCGTCACGTCGACGCGATCACGGACCTGGTGGTGAGCCTGTCCGGCTCCGGCGTCGCCCTCAGCCGGACCCGTGGACAGGACCTGGAGCGGGCGCTTGATGTGGAGCAGGCGCCACCTGCAGGTCTCACGCAGGACACCGGTCTCGGGCAGGACCCGGATCGTGCCTGGGACGCGGATCGGGCCTGGGAGGTGGATCGGGCCTGGGAGGTGGATCGGGCCTGGGAGGTGGATCGGGCCTGGGACGCGGATCGGGCGCGGGAGGTGGATCGAAGGCGGGATCCGGGTCTGCGGCGGGACCTGGAGCGGACGCGGGATGGCGAGCGAGTCCGGGACAGCGAGCCGGCGTGGGACACGCGGCGCGGGCGGGATGTCGAGCGGACGTGGGCTGTCCAGCGAGCGTTCGATCTCCAGCGGGCGTGGGCGTGGGAGCAGTGCGGTCTGTACTCCGGTTCGCTCCCCCGATCCGCGGCAGCTCGGGCCGAGGTCATCACACGCGTGCTGACCATCGCACCGGACCTGATCCCAACTGTCCTCGAACGCGTCGACGCATCGTTGCCACTGACACCGATGCAGTGGGTGGCACTCGCCCTCGCCTGGACCCGATCGCAGGGATCGATCCAGCGGACAGCGACCGCGGGCACAATCGTTGCTGATAGCCCCATTGTTCACGCCGCACTTCGATCTCCCGTGGGTCGCGCGTTGGCCGCACACCAGGAGACCGTTGCGCGCCTGCCGCGACCTGAGCGGCGACTGCTCGCCCGCCTGGCGCTCGCCGCCGCGGTTCCGCACCACAGCCGAGACGCAGCGGTCGACGTCGTCGCCGAGGCCCTGTCGATGGACCCGGACGCCCCGGCGACCATCGCCAACCTTCAGCCCACCGCACCCATTCAGCCTCAGAGCCGTGAGCTGCACTACACCGAGTACGGCGGCCTTGTGTTCCTCGCACTCGCAATTGATCCGGTGGTCACCGATATCGTGGTCGACGACCTACCCGACGTACTCGCCCGCCTGTGCGGACGACTCACCACGGTCCCGCCCTCGGATCCCGTCGTCCTGGCCCTCGCCGGCATCGAACCAACCAAGTCGCCCGCTGCACGCGACGATGAACTCGACGTCCTCGTCGAGGACCGGATCCGAAGCTGGACTCAGGCAACACTCCAACTCGACCCGGCGGACGACGACCTGGACTGGGTGTGGAGGCGTCGGGCCGGTATCGAGATCTCGCCGGGATACATCGAGGTCGAGTTCTCGCATGACGACGTCGATCTGCGGATCCGGCGAGCCTTACTGGACGCGGATCCCGGGTGGCTTTGGTGGCGTGGCGCAGTCCTGAGGTACCGCTATGTCTGAGCTCGTCCGCGACCTGCTGACGGCCCGGGCCGGCGCCCTGACTGCGAAGATCGCCGTGCGCTGCACGGACGACGACCTACGGACCGACCTCGCGACCCTCTCGAACGAACTGCTGGCAGAAAGCCGCCGATCGACGCCGGGCCAGGCCCCACACGACCCCGGCGACCCAACCGACCGGCTGACGCGACTCGTCGATGCCCTTGACCTGACGCCGTTCGCGGTGGATCTGCTCATCCTGACCGGCCTACCGGACGAGCACGAACTCCTCACTCGCTGGGCCCGCTTGACCCACCCCACCCGCCTGCCATACGTCACGCCGTCCGCCATCGCTGCCGTCCTCGAGCTGGACTCCACCGGCAGGCGCCACCTGCGCGCCGAACTGGACGGCGGACCGCTCCGGAGCACCGGACTCGTGACCGGTGACCCGACCGAACCACTTCCTGGCCGCAGCCTATTCCTTCCGACCGGGCTGTGGAGCGCGTTACGTGGCATCGACACCTGGCCAGATCGCATCGATCTCGACCTGACGCCTGGTGCGCTGTCCATCGACACGGCAGTCGCTGCACGCCTCATCGACGTGCTGTCCGGCAGTCGTCGCAGACAAGTCCTGATCGCGGTGACCGGTTCCGAGGACAGACTGGCACCGGAACGCGCCGGCTTCGTCATGCAACTCGCGAGGCAGGCAGGGCGCAACGTCGTACCGATCGACGCGGTCCGCACTCCGCTCGATCCGCGACTGGCCCAGACCTGGTCGTTGCATGCCGTCGTCCACGACGCGATCCCCCTGGTGTACGGCGGCACCGGCACCGCACCGCTCCCGCAGCACCCCGGACAAGTGATCGTGTGCCCAGCCGCCGGCGAACGCGCACCACACGACGCCCGCCCGCTCGTGACCGCCCGGCTCGACTCCCCCGGCGTCGCCGAATCCGTGGCCCTCTGGGAGGCGCTGCTTCCCGGCTCGAACGGTACCGCCAGAAGTCTGGCGGGCCTGGTCCGGGTCGATTGGCTGAGCGCTCGACGAGCCGTGGCCGACGCCCGTCTGGGCAGCCGATCCGCCGTGCCGGACGCAGACCGCGTCCTCGCCGGCCTCCGGCAGCGGATCGACGCCGAGCTCCCGTTCAGCGTGCGGCTGGAGAAGCCGGGCGCACGATGGCACGACCTCGTGCTGACCCCGGCCCAAGGCTTGTTGCTACAGGCAATCACAGGCCGCGTGGCCGGACAGGTGACGGTGCTGCACGACTGGGGTCTCGGTGCAACGGTGCACGGCGGTCAAGGCGTCCGAGCCCTTCTGACCGGACCGCCGGGGACCGGGAAATCGCTGGCCGCCAGGGTGATCGCGGCCGAGCTCGATCTGGACCTGATGGTGGTCGACCTCGGTGCCCTGATGAGCAAGTGGCTGGGCGAGACGGAGAAGAACCTCGGCGCGGTCTTCGACGCGGCCCGGCAGGCGCGCGCCGTGCTGTTCTTCGACGAGGCGGACGCGGTGTTCGGCCGGCGGACCGAGATCTCCGACGCGCAGTCGCGCTGGGCCAACCTGCAGACGGCGTACGTGCTGGCCCGGATGGACCGGTTCGACGGTTTAGTGCTGCTGGCAACGAACTTGCGCTCCGCGATCGACGACGCTTTCGTCCGCCGGCTGGACGTGATCGTGGAGTTCGACGAGCCCGACCGGGATCAGCGGCTGCTGCTCTGGCAACGGCACCTGCCGCCGACGGCACCGCTCGCCGACGACGTCGACCTGCCCGGACTCGCGGCCCTCTACGAGGTCACCGGCGGGCTGATCCGGAACGCCGTACTGGCAGCGGCGTTCGCGGCCGCGGCGGCCTGCCACCCGATCGACCAAGCCGCCTTGGTGCAGGCCGTCCGGCACGAGTACGAGAAGGCCGGCCGCTCCTTCCCCGGCACACCCCGGCGAACCGCCGGAACCCGACAGCAGATGCGAGGCTGAGATGGCACAGGACCTGAAGACCCGAGCTGAAAACCAACTCACCTTGAACCAGGCGGCAGCCGCCGGAGCCGCGGCCGCCCTCGTCGCCGCCCGCGCAGAGGTCGACCAGCGAGTGACAGACCCGTCAAGCCTCACGCCCGACCAGTGGGCCGGCTCGGTCGGTGCACACCAGCATGCCGAACTCGCCCGCGTCGCGCTCGCCGCCGAGCTTGCCACCCAGGCGACGATCCGGTCGGCGCTCGCCAACGTGACCAGCCCGGCGGACACCGCGACGTACCAGGCAGAGCTCCGCGCATCGATGCTGCGTCAGGCGAACATCCGGGTCAGCCTGCGACAGGGCCGCGAACGTGAACTGACCGGTGCCGCGGTCGTGCGCGCCCTCGGCGAGGTGATGGACGCCGCCGGCGCACGCGTCGGGGCCTCCATCACGGCCGTTGCCCAAGGCACCGCCGACCAGTCCGCAGTCCGTACGGCGCGCGACGCCCTGCTACTGCCACCACTCGACACCATGGTCGCCGACGCCACGGCGCTCCGCTCGAGTACGACGTTCACCGACGCACGGGACCGGTTGGCCGCATTGATCCCCGATGCGCTGCTCACCCGCGCCCGGCAGCGATACGCCGAATCCACCTCGCTCGCAGCCGAGGCGGCCGAGTTCCTCGGCACGGCCCGGGCAGCGGAGAACCGCGTGCTCGGTGAGCTGACTCCGATCAGCGCAGTGACCACCACCGAGCAAGCGTTCCGGACGGCGCTCGCCGCGCTCACCGGCTACGTCGCGGCGGCCGCCTCCGAGCTGGCCGATGCCCGGGCCAGACTCGACGCGGTCAAGGCCACGCCCGACCTGACTCCAGCGCAGGTCGCCGCACTTGACCCAGCGGGGCGGGCGGACGCGATCGCCGCGGCCGAGTCCGAGCACGAGCTCGCGGACGCGGTCGCCGAGATCGCCGTACTGCAGCAAGCGCTGGACGACGCCGTACTCAACGCCCGGATCGACGATCCCGACTCCGATCCGGAGACGAACGCCGACGTGATCGCGGCGCATGCGGCGCTGGACGCGCAGGCTCCACAGCAGGCCCTCACCGATGCGCGGGCGAAGTACGACCAGGCCGCTCGCGACGCGCTCGACGCGTGGGAGGTCGAGGTTCCGGACGAACTGTGGGACGCACTGACGTCGTTCGAGGCCGCCGGCGACGTACTCGACCGGCTCGCCTCCCAGCCCACCCGCGATGCGCTGCTCACCACCCTCGACACCGCGCAGGACGCGTACGCCGATGCACTCGACGAAGCCGACGTCCAGCTGCGCCGGCTGCAGGTGGCGAACCTCGAGACCGGCGACCGGGGTGCCCGCGTGCGGGCGCTCGGCGAACTCTCCGACGACCGCACCAGCCAGTACGCCCGCGGCGACGGTCCTTCCGGCCGGACGGCCGACCAGCTCTGACACCCGCGAAGCCGCCGAGGAGTGTGCCGTGGCCAGTCCCGATCTGATCCTGACAACGCCCACCTGCGAGGACGTGACGTTGCCGATCAACCCGTTCGTCTCCAACCGCTACCACTTCGGCATGCTCCTGGGTGTCGCCGACCTGGACCAAGATCAGGGCTATCACCGCGGCAAGACCTGGCTGCACGCGGCCTGGTTGCACGGCTACGGCACGGTCTGGGGGCTCCGGGCCGAACTGCGTACGGGGACCAATGAGCTTGCGGTCCAGCCGGGCCTGGCGGTCGACCAGCGCGGCCGGGAGCTGTACGTCGCCGATACGCTCTGCGTCGACCTCGGCATGTGGTACGACGCCAACCGGCCCGACGATCTGGTGGTCACCGACGACGGAGCCGGCGGTGTCATCTTCGAGCTCGAGCTGGCACTCTGTTCCCAGCGCTGCCTCGACCGCCCCGTGCCCGCGATCGCCGACAGCTGCGAGGGCGCATCCACGGACACCGCATACTCGCGCGCCGTCGAACAAGGGCTCCCCGTCCTGCGTCCGCGTCCCGACCCCACCACGACGCCACCCACCTTCTACCCACGGGTCCACCAGTTGCTCGGCCTCGCGGACGCCGCCGACCCATTCGTGGTCCAAGCGCTGGCCGACATCGCGGACGCCGACCCCGCGGACCGGCTCGCCCTCTCGCGGCAGAAGCTCGCCGCGATGCTGGCAGCCGACGCCATCGACCGCCGCCCGGCCGCGGGGTTGGGCGACTGGTTCCCCGAACCCGAGCCCGCCTGCATCGCCTTGGCAAACCTCAAAGTGCACCTGGCCCCGGAAGGGACGGGCTGGCACGTGGTCGAGGACGGCACCGATCCGACCAGGATCGACAATCTCGCCCGTCCGGCCGTCGCGCCGACCGGCCTGCTCCAGGATCTGCTCGTACCACCAGCGGGCCAGGCAGCACGATTGTCCGGCCGGCTCGGCACGACTGCCGACGTACCAGGGCCACGGCTGGACGACGACAGCTCCACACTCTCCGGCCGGACGCTGACGCTGCAGTTCAGTGGCGAGGTGAAACCGGCGACCGTACGACCGGAGGCGTTCACGGTGACCGCCCTCCGGCCCAGCGGTTGGGAGGCCGTCCAGGTCGCCGGCGCGGAGGCGTCGGGCAGCACGGTGACGGTCACGCTCGGATCCGCCGTCCGGGCCCGGCCGGTCCGGGTGATCGTCGAGGGCGCCGGCCCGCGACCGCTCCTCGGCGCGGACGACCAGCCACTCAACGGCGGCAGCGACGCCGCACTGATGATCCACGGCGCATGACCGCCACCGGGAGGAACCAGCCATGACCGTGCAGAACATGCAGAACGCCACCGTTGTCGACCAGGGGTTCACTCAGGAGGGCATCACTGTCGTCGACCCGGCCGGTCCACTCACCCGTACCTGGTACTTCGACGGCCGGTTCCTGCGCGCCGACGGTTTCCGCGCGGACCAGGCGTACGAGCGGTCATTGGCCAGTCTTGTTGCTCAAGGCAACGGGACTGGCGTGGTCCACGGGCTCGAGGTGGCGCTCGGGACCGGCGACCAGCTTCGGGTGGAGGCAGGCCTCGCGCTGGCGCCGTCGGGCCGGGTGGTGCTGCTCACCCGGCAGATCGAGCTTCCGGCCGCCACGCTGATCGCCCGGGCTCAGGGCGCACTCGACCCGTCGAACGCTCCAACCGGCAACACCGCGTTCGGGCCTTGCGCTCCCCAGGACCTCAGCGGCGACGTACCGGTGCTGCCGGCCACGACGTTGTGGGTACTCACGGTTGCCGCGACCGAGGCCCTGTGCGGCGAGGAGGAGCGATTCGGCCAGCTCTGCGCCGACGCGTGTGCCACCGAGACGGACCGGTCGCAACTCGTCGAAGGCGCGATCTTCCGGCTGCACCCAGTGACATTGCAGCTACCCAGTTCGGTCACGGTGGCGATGACGGCCGCTCACCTGCGGTCGCGGGTCGCCGCAGCCTGGTTCGCGGCCGAACGTCAGGCGATCTCCTCGATCGTGTCCGGAGCCGGACTGCACCTGCCGGTGTGGTGCCAAGGCGCGGACGCGGTCGGCGGCGAGGAGGTGGCTCTCGCCGTACTGCAGCGCGAGGGGTCGGTGACGCAGTGGGTCGACGACTGGACCGCGCGCCGGGAACTGCAGGAGACGACGCCGCGTCGGTACTGGCAGCAACGGATCGCGATGCGTCCGGTCAGCATTGCCAGCGCACAGCTCTCGCAGTTCCAGTGCCAGCTCACCGATCTGTCCCTCGCCGCCAAGTCGACGGCCACGGGCAGCACGTTGCTCGATGCCGGGATCGTGGAACTGCCACCGGCCGGGTACCTGCAGGTCGACCCGGCCGGCGACGTCGAGGCTCAGCTCAGAGCGCGGTTCGGGGCCGGTGTGGACCTACGCCTGTGCGTCGGACGATCCGACGTCGTCCCCGGGCTGGTGGACGAGGCACGGCACCGCGACCGGATCAGTCTGACGCAAGGGCTCGACGATCCAGGCGCGAAGGAAGAGGTCGACATTCTTGTCCCCGACGGGAAGCTGGACCCGACTCCGGTCGAGGCGAGTGCGCTCGTCGGTACGGCGAAGACGCTGCCGGCCGTCCGCGACGGTGAGAGTGGATCGGCGATCTCGCTCGCCACGATGGCGCGGGACGGCAGCAGCCTGGGCTGGACGTGGTGTGCCGCCGGCACCGGCCAGTTGCCTGCGGCAAGAATGCCGGACCCGCTGACGAGGCTCGCCCGCGGACAGACCCTACGGCAGCGCCGGCTGGCCGCCGTCGACGCCGCGATCCGCGCGATGATCACGCCGGACGATCGAGCGGCCGGCACCGACCGCTCGATCTCGGTCTGGGCGCAGATCATCACCTCGGCCCGGGTGGACACCCTGCGGCCCGGCGACACGACCGATCTCCGGTTCCGCCTGACGTATGCGGCAGCCGTGGACGACGTCTCGGTCCTCGATGCCCGGTTCAGCGGCGAGTTGCGCGTCGTCGAGCGGGTCACCGGCGAAGCCAACGGTGCGCCGACCGTGCAGCTGACCACGATCCTGGACGGACTCACAGACAGGTTCGTCGTCGACAACGGCAAGCCGAAGTCCGATGTGATTCCTATCCGGTCCCTGACCGTCTACTGGCTCTTCGGTGTCGACGACAACGGTGCCGACCAGCTCCAGGTCGGCTTCATCCAGGACCGGTCCGGTTTGCTGCTCGCGGCAACGAGTGGCGGCGTACCGCGCACGATCCAGGCTGTGCTGAGCGCGATCCTCGTCCTGGCTACACCCGTTCCCGGTCACCCCGCGCCGCCGGTCCTACCGTTCGTGGTCGCGCCGGCCGACGCGAAGGGACCGGAGTGGACGTCGGGCGTGCGTGGTGTGTTCGGCCGGATCTTCGATCGGCTCACCAGCTCCGGTCTGCTGGGCTCCGGCGTACTCTCGTCGGCCGGGCCGATCCTCGCGGCCGGCGGACCGTCGGTGACACCGATCGGCACACTCGAGCTCACCGACACCGCCGGCGCGGCGACACCGGGGTCGCCGACCCGGACGCAAGCCGACACAGCGATCGATCTCCTGGCCGCCGCGCTGGCCGCCGCGGGACGAGATCCGGCCTTCGCCGTCAGCGCCCGCACACTGTTGTACGGCGCACCCGGCAACGCTGTCGCTCCCATCCGGGCGACCCGCGACTGGGTGCTGTTCCACCGCCGGTCGACAATCACCTGTCAAGGCGACCAGGTCGCGCCACCGGTCGTGCGCAACCTGCGGTTGTTCAACGCCAACGTCGGGTCACAGGACCAGCTGAACGTGATCCTCGAACGGTTGACGAACGGCGATCCGGTCGTCGACGACGGCTTCGTTCCCGTCATCGACGTCGCGTTCACCGAGAACTCGGCATCGATCGTCTCCTCGGTTCCGGCGTTGCGGATCGCGTGGCAGTCCACATCGCGACCACCCGACCTCGGCTTCCTCGTCGCGGCCGGCGGCAGCGAAGGTCAGCTCGTCGCCGGGGCCCGGATCAACGCGTTGCGTACCGCGTTGTCCGGACTCGTCACGACCGACAAGGCAGAGGTGCGGTTCCTCTCCGCCGTTCCGCCCGAGTTCACCGCGATCGGCGTCGATGGCGTGCTGCTGACCGCCGGGGTGTTGCCGGGTGTGACGCCCCCCGAAGCCAAGACCGCCTGCGTCCGACTGCTGCGCGTGGAGCGCTCGAATGCGGCCCGGCTGATCAAGGCACTGCGGTCCTTGCAGGCAGATCCAGGTGTCCCGCTCGAAGAGCTGATCAACCGCCTGGACATCGCAGTGGACGGCGTCACGGCGAACTTCACCGACGATGCCTTGGACAACACCACGGAACTGCGCACCTGGTGGAAGGGGTCCGCGTCTTTGGCGACCACCGTTCTGCTCCCGCAGGACCTCGGCGACGGCACCGATTCCCTCGACGCCCGCCTCGCCCGCGCCAAGGCCGCACTCGCCGCACTCGACCTCGACCTCAACGACCGCCTACAGATCCAGATCCAGATCCCACCCTGCGGCGTAACCGCGATGATCACTATCGACGACCTCTTCAACTGATCCGGCCGATGGCTGGAAGGCGAGGTCAGTTGCGAAGGACGTGAGTAGCCTATTGGCGTCGGAAGAGGTCTCGGGTGAAGTTGGATGCCTGGACGAACAAGGGCGGTGCCGGGGTACGGATCACATCCGAGATGTCGGGAGCTTCGGTCTGCGAGGAAGTCGCTCTCTTGCTTGCTGTTGCCTTCTTGGCCGTCGTGGCCTTCTTGGCCGCGGTTCCCTTCTTCGCCGCAGCGCGCTTGCGAGTCGGTGGCTTGGCTTCCGACTCCGCGAGGTCGCGGCCGTAGGTGAAGTACCGGGTTTGCAGCGCCTCGAGGTTCAGCGCCTCGACGCTGGCCTGCCACCACTTGGCTGTCTGCCAGAATGCCTCCGGCGAACTGGCAGCACTGTCCAGCCCGGGGCACAAGTCGTACCCAGCGGCGCCGATGAGTGATTCGATCACTGCCGCGGATGGGATTCCATGCCCGCTCAGGATCGGATTGCCGGACGCGCCGGCGCCCCAGACGAACCCGAGCCACTCCAGAATCAGGCTCGGTACGTCGACCACGACGCGTTGCTCGGCGAACTGACCGAGTATCGACTTCTGGTTCTCCACATCGCCCCGCCACTTGCTCGGATCCACGGGGACTCTGATCAGGGCGACGTTAGGGTACAGCTCGGGATCGCCGTACCGATCGAGCGTCGCGCCTTGTACGCCGTTGTACATCGACGGCATGTGGAATCCTTCTTGCGGGTCCAGCGATGTCTCCAGCAGGCGGCTGTCGCCGATCTTCGCATGAAGCGTGGAGATCAGCGCGGCGTGCGACCAGTGACTCGGGGTCATGTCGTGCCGCAAGTGGGACTGGGCGACTCTCAGCCGGAAGTCGTAGATGCTGGTGCCACCGACGAGTAGCAACCAGGTTGCCTTCGGCTCCTTCTTCGGATCGTGGCCCAGGGCATCCAGTTGATGTTGCACCCATTGGAGGTTGTCCTCGTCCGCGGCGCGGGCCGCCCACTGGAATTGCTCGACCGGGTCGAGGGCTGAGGAGCCGCGAACAGTAAGCATGGGGTCTCCCTGGCATCAGATGCGGCGCAGCTTGAAGCGCGGCGCGTGGATCGGGTTCATGGATCGGCCTGGTTCGTTGATCATCCAGTACTGGGTGTCCACGTCCAGGCCTGTCTGGGTCCGGCTGAACTTCAGCAATGCGACGTGATCCCCCATCTTGCCGGGGTCTCTGATCGGCCACTGCATAGCGGTGTCCAACAGGTCCGCCGTACCTTCCACGTGGAAGTAGCGATCCGGCGTGTTGGCCTCGGACCGCGAGCTCAGGGCGACCAGGGACGTCGGAGACGAGATCACCTCGTACAACTTGCTCCACGGCCGATCCTGGTTCCCGGTCCAGTGCGTTGCGGAGATGACGCGCCCGTAGTGGACGTCGCCGGTCAGCGCCAGCGGTTGGCGACCATGGCTGGACAGCTTGAGCAGACCCCGCATGATGTGGGGATAATCCGTCAGGTTCGCCAGATTCAGATCCATGTACTTCTCGAACAGCCCCTTCGCCGGCTGGAACAGCGACGGTCCGGTGATCAGAACCGGTAGCAGGTCCGTGCTCGCGATGACCTCATCCGTCCAGGCATCGAACCGGAGGAGATCGTCGGCGAGGGTACTACTCCCCGGGGCGCCGCGTTTGCTGACCGTCCGGAACGTCCGATTGTCGAGCAGGAAGAACGACAGCGGCGGCACGTCGATGCGATATGAGTACCTGCCGGTCTCCGCAAGCTGGAATGCGTCGAACATCGCGCGCGCCGCCCGCTCCCAGTTGTTGCGGCTGGCATCGAACATCGTCGCCGGCCAGCCGATGCTCGGCTGCGGATAGTTGTTCCAGTACTCGTGATCGTCGGGGACCGACGCCACCGGAGCCGCACGCAGGATCTGCGCGAATCCCGTGCCCTGCCAGTTCTTCCGGTACTTGACCTCGAAGGCTTGGGCGAGTGCCGCCTGGGTGTACAAGGTCTGGGCCTTGAGGTACGGGTTGTCCAGGTACACCTGATCCCCCATCGGGATCACCAGGTCTGGTCGCGTGGCATCGTCCCTGCTCAACGACGCCACCAGGGCGCCGGCCTTGCCGACGGAGTCGCCGGGTTCGTAGAAGCACGACACCGCCAGGACATTGAACGTCTCGCCGAGTCCCGTCGGCAGTTGATCAGGAACCGCCCGCGTCGTCAGCGGCGGACTCTCGGCGCGACGACCCGGCCAAACTGCTGTCACCTGAACAGTGTCTGGGAGCGGATGATCCAGCTGGTCGTCATCCGAGACAGGCAACTCGAACACTCCGGTCTGGGTGACCACGTCTGGCAGCGCAACCTTGGTCAAAGCCCTGACCTGGCGGATATCACCGGCTCGAACCGGGTTTCCGTTCAGCGTCCACTCGAGACTGTCCGGCGCCTCGGCATCGAAAACACCGACCCACACCCGGTGGCACCCACGAGTTGCCGGCGCGAGTGCGTGCAGATCCAGAGTGCCGTACACGAGTCCCCCCTCGCGTCTCTGATACCAGCTCAGCATGGCACCGCAGGCGGGCCACCGGAATAGCTCAACGTCTAGGATTCGGAAGGTCGACCTGCAAATCCAGACCTCCGACGGCATCGACGACCTGTGAGCCTGCCAAGCTGACCTTGATCTCTATCGACTCCGGCACCATTGTTGCCTCCCCCAGCTGAGACTTCGCCCGGCCAAGTCCACCCGCAACTGATTGGTTGCTCGCGGCAACCTTCAGAGTGAGCGTCGCCGATCGTCCGGAACGAACATGCGTATTCCGGACGCCGTACCGTCGGCGGGGTCAGCCGGGGCGACATCGGGCCCGAGGGTCGAGGCGACGACCAGAGCGGTTGAGTCGCAGCAGCTGCCGGAGATGACGCTGGCGTCATTATCTCGTGGTGTGTCCGTGACACCGGGTCTACGTGAATCTTCGTCAGTTTATGGACGAGAGTTATCCACAGATTGCGAAGACCGGCCGTTCCAGTGCCCGAAAGTCCATATGTTCTTGGGCAAAGGAGGTGCTCGATGAGTGCTGGCAAGGACAGAGACGGCCGCCGGGGCGGCCGCGGAGACAGAAGTCGACACAATGACATCGGCGGCGATCGGCCGCATCCGGAGCTGAGGCCGCTGACTATGACCCAGGCCGGCCGATTGGTCCGCCTGGCCGAGGCTGCGGTCGCCGAACGCGGTTTACCGATGCGATACGACGGCGCAGCCGCGCTGGTGTCGATCGAAGACGACGGCGCTCCGGTGGACGACGGTGCATTCGCCGGGCTCGTGAATCTCGCACGCGTCGTCGGCGGGTTGCCACGACAGCAGTGGCGCTACGCGGTGGCTGCCCATTTCGACCAGATGCTCTTTCCGGGCGGACGGCCGAGGCTTCCGGAGAACCTGGAGGACGAGCTGTACCTTCGCCTGGTCAGCGCATCAGCGATCGAGCCCGGCTGGACAGACCGGGTGCCAGAGTTCGTGCCAGGTGTACTCACCGCGCCGGCGACCTACGCCGGTACAGCCGTCGCAATGCATTTCGACATCGACAACCTCGGCGTACCGTGGGCGGAACTCACCCGGATGGGCCTGGCGAACCTGCGCCGCCTCGAGGACACGGTCGAGCTCGTGCGACAGCCCGGTGACAACGGCGCCGAGGTCGCCATGCTCACCGGCGGCATGTTCACCGCCTCGCGGGCGCTGGTTCTCGACACCGTGCTGCGCGAATCGCTGCGAGTCGAGAATCCTCCGTTCGGTTGCCTCGTGGCCATTCCGGCCCGGGACATGCTGCTCATTCACGTGGTGCGAGATCAGGCGGTGGTCAACGCATTCGGTATGGTCGCCAGACTCGCCAATTGCTTCTTCGCCGACTCGCCAGGATCGTTGAGTCCGCACGTCTACTACGTGACGGGCAACGAGTGGCAACAGGTGACCGATTACAGTACCGGCACCGCGCGTCTCCAGGCTGGCGGTCGCTTCTCAGAAACCCTGCGCCGCCTCGACTCTGAACCAAGCGGGACGCCGCACGTCACCTGATCAATGGGTCTGGCAGTCGGTGAGTTTCCCGGACTCGCCCGGGTGCGCCCCTTCGCTACGGAGGAAGAGGGATGACGAAGGACGGCCGCCCGTTTCGGGGCGCCCGGGCGCTGGCCAGCGAGCCGGCCGCCGTACTGCTCGACGAGCCGTTCTCGTCGCCTGACACCGCCCTGCGTCGCAACCCCAGTCCGAGCCTTCCCAATGCAGCCGAGCGCATCCTGCGCGGCCAGTCGTGACCGATCCTTGGCTCCTGTTAGGGATCGTCCCAACCGTCGTCACCGGGTTCTCCATCTTCTGACCCACGTACGGCGGGCAGTGTTCGGGGCAGCCCGCATCTGGCCAGGAACATCTTCTCGAACCGGGTCAGGGCGCTGATCTGCTCGCCAACCAGTGTGATCACGAACAGGCCGGTGCCGTGGAAGCTACCGTCGGCGCCGCGAACATAGGTACCGAACGCCGGCTGGCCGTTGGCGCGGGTGGGCACCACGCGGTACTGGCGATTCGCGGTGAACAGCAGCCGCCAGAACTCGGCGACGATCTGCTTGCCCTCGTACTCGAACGGCATCGGCGGCATCGAGAGGAACACGTCGTCGGTGAGTAGCGCGATAACCCCGTCGACGTCGCTCGCCTCGTACGCCCGGACGAACTGTGCGACGAGCCTGGCTTCAGCGGGTGATCCAGGTTGTGGTGCCACCTGCCGCTCGGCCACGCCGCCGGGCTCCTTCACCAGCGCCGCCCGCGCTCGTTTGAGGGCGCTCGTCACCGACTCTGTCGTGGTCTGCAGCATGTCGGCCACGTCATGAGCCCGATAGCCAAGGACGTCACGGAGGACGAGTACGGCGAGCTGGCGGGGTGGCAGCAACTGCAAGGCGGTCACGAACGCGAGCGAGATCGACTCGATCTGCTCGTACCGCGCCTCCGGGCCGGGCGCCATGCCGACACCAGCTGACAAGTGTTCGGGTAGCGGTTCGAGCCAAACGACCTCGCCGATCCGCGTCGCGGCCGGTGGTTGCACTCCAGGCACGTCCCACTCCTTTGCCGGCCGACGGCGGATCGCCCGCCGCGCGTTCAGGCAGCGGTTGGTTGCGATCGTGTAGAGCCACGTGCGGACTGACGAGCGGGCCTCGAAGCCGGGCATTGCCTGCCAGGCGGCCAGCAGGGTCTCCTGCACCGTGTCCTCGGCGTCCTGCAGCGAGCCAAGCATCCGGTAACAGTGCACCAGGAGCTCCCGCCGATACGGCTCGCTGAGCTCCCGGAACGCATCACCGTCCCCGGCCTGCGCTCGTACCAACAAGTCGTCCTCGACCGGTCGCATGCGTCAACCACCTCCTTCGCCGATACAGACACCGCCGGAGACGAGAACTGGGCGGTGCCCCGCCGCCCAGTTTCGGATCCGCCTGGTGCCTACCTCAACCGTCCGTACCGAAAACGACAGGAGACTTCGATGGGACGCATCGTGATCAGCACCAACGCCACTCTGGACGGGATCAGCCAGGATCCGACCGGCGAAGAGGGTTTCGAGTTCGGGGGGTGGTTCCTCCGGATCCCCGACGCCGACCGCGAGGCCTGGGCCAAGGTGGAGTTCGAGGAGGCACTGAACACGGCAGCACTGCTGGTCGGTGGCCGCAGCTACGAGTGGTTCGCGCAGCGATGGGTCGGACGTCCGGGCGACTGGGCAGCCGCGCTGGACCGGATACCCAAGTACGTCGTCCGTTCCACCGCCGGACGGGCGGACTGGGGCCCGACGACCGTCCTCACCGGTGACATCGCCGCTGAGATCGCGAGCCTGCGGCAACGGGTCGACGGCGACATCGTCGTGTATGCCAGTTACCAGCTCGTGCGCACGATCGCCGAGCACGACCTGATCGATGAGGTGCGGCTGATCGTCTTCCCGCACATCGTGGGCTCGGGCGCACGGGTTTTCAGCGACCTCACGATCCCGCGGGCGCTGCGACTGTCCGGTGTCGCGACCGTCGGTGCGGGACTCGTCCAGCTGACGTACGAGCGGAGCGCATGATGCGGACGCGCCCCAGATCAGGCATCGTTCTGCTGCTGTGCTGCCTTGCGCAATTCATGGTCGTGCTCGACGTCGCGATCGTGAATGTCGCGCTGCCAACGATCCAGCGGGACCTGCACATCACGCAGGACTCGGTGCAGTGGATCGTCACGGCGTACGGGCTGATGCTCGGTGGCTTCCTGTTGCTCGGCGGCAGAATCGCCGACTTGTGGGGACGGCGCCGTACCCTCATCGCCGGGCTGGCGGTCTTCACCACGGCCTCGGTACTCGCGGGGTTCGCCGGCTCGACCGGGGTACTCGTTGCCGCGCGCGCCGTACAAGGTCTGGGTGCCGCCATGGTCCCGCCGGCAGCGCTGGCGATCCTCGCCGTGACCTTCGCCGAAGGCGCCCAACGCAACCGAGCTCTCGGCGTCTACGGCGCCACCACTGGAATATCGGCCTCGATCGGAGTGCTCGCAAGCGGTCTGCTGACCGCCGGTCCGGGCTGGCGTTGGATCTTCTTCATCAACGCGCCGGTGGGGGTTGGGCTGATCGCGCTCGGAGTACTGCTGCTTCCACACCAAGCTCCGGGGCACGCGGTGCGGCAACGCTTCGACTTCGGCGGCGCGGTCGCGGCAACCGGCGGCCTCTTGTTGCTGGTGTACGCCGTGAGCCGGTCGAGCGCACACGGGTGGCGATCGGCCGGCACCCTGGGACTGCTCGCCGCGTCGGCCGTGGCGTTCGTCGTGTTCCTGGTCATCGAGGCCCGGTCGTCCGCGCCGCTGGTACCAGCGGCCGCAATACGGAACCGGTCGCTCGTTGCTGCGAACCTGGCCGCGTTTCTGCTCTTCGGCGCGATCTTCGCGTCCATCTTCCTCGGGTCGCTGCTCATGCAGCAGGCGCTTGGCTACTCCCCCACTCGCACGGGTCTGGCGTGGCTGGCAACCACCGTCATGTCCTTCGTGACCGCGGCGACGAGCGGCGCGAAACTCGTGGGAATCGTCGGACCGCGGCGCCTGATCACAGCGGGCTTCGGAGTGCTGGCCGTCGCCGCCTACCTGTTGACCCGAGTCCCCGCACATCCGCACTATGCGAGCAGCCTGATGCCGATGTTGATGCTGACCGGGTTCGCCGGGGGCCTGGCCGCACCGGCGGTTCAGATCAGCGCACTCTCCGGGGTGCACCACGACATGGCCGGGCTTGCCGGCGGCCTCGTCGAGACGATGCGAGAGGTCGGCGGAGGCATCAGCGTCGCCGTCGCGGCCACGGTCCTCGCGTCCCGCGGTTTGGACGTCCACGCGTTCCACCGCGCGTACTGGGTCGTCTTCGCGGCAGCCGGCCTGGGGTTGCTCGTGACACTCGTGGCGTTCCCGCGCCGCGGTCGCGGCCGTGACCTGTCGATCGCATCCGGCAAGCGGCGAGGCGGCGAGCCGATCCCGCAGCCGACCGGACCGACGCACCGCTAACCGTGTCGGGCACCTGAGCCAGGTGTACCAAAGATACGACGGAAACCGGCAACCAGTGATCTTGAGTTGAACTTGCCGCGGATGAGGTGGACTTCTTCGCCTACCCGCTCAGATCGGTCAACGGCGCACCCGATAGCGCAGGTGAAGCACCCGGTTGCCCTGAATCGCCACGTCAGGATCCTCCAACAGGTGCTGCGCGTGGACCGACCCGAAGTAGCGCTTGCCGGACCCGAACACGACGGGTACGACGTCCATGCGCACCTCGTCGACCAGGCCCGCGGCAAGCACCTGGCCACCGACGTCGCCGGCGGCGACCTCGACTATGCGGTCACCGGCAAGCTCCTGCGCCTTGGCCATGGCTGCCTCGACGCCGTCGACGAAGTGAAACGGCGCCTCGGGGTCCCAGCCCTCGGGCTTCGGCCGGTGCGTCACGACGACCACGTGGTCGATCCCGCCCGGAGGCTTCCCGTCCCAGCCGTCCGTCATGTCGAAGACGTGGCGGCCGACGAGTGTCACCCCGATCTGGTCCCAGTACGGCCGGGTGTAGTCGTAGGACGTCTGCGACACCTTCAGCACGCCGCTCTCGTCCAACGCGACGTCACCGCTGGACAACCAGTCGAACAGCGGCCCGGGCTGATCGTCCTCGTCCGCGACGAAGCCGTCCACCGACACCGAGCTGTACATGACCACCTTGCCCACGGGGTCCTCCTCTGCATTGGGGTGCCCCCAAATTAGCGTGTCGTGAGCTGTCGCTCTTGTAAGAAATCAATCGGCCGGCAGCGGCCAGCTGTCCAGCACGTGGCCGGGATGTTCGTGCAGGAACCGCCGCCGGACTTCGACGTACCGGGTCGGCGTGAGCCCGGTGAACGCCCGGAACTCGTGGCCGAAGTGGGCCTGGTCGAAGTAGCCTGCGCCACCAGCGAGGTCGCCCCAGTCGCAGTGGCGTGGCGGCGCCCGAGACCAAGTGGCTCCGCCGAACTCAAGAAGCTATGTACTTTAGGTTCACGGAGCTCGCTGTCTCAGCCCAGTGTGGTTCCTGGGTAGGCGAGCTGTTGGGCACGCTCACACAACATCAGCTAGGTGAATGGAGTCCGATGGTCGACGACCCGCTGCGTGACAAGGCCGAGATTGACGAACTGATGCGTGCGTTTCTCGGTGCCTTCGACAATACCGGCGGCCGTCGACCGAACGTGGGCGTTGTCCGTGAGGTGTTCATTCCACGAGGAATGATCATCAGTCACGTCGGAGGCGAGCCGGTGATCTACGATCTCGACGGATTCGTCGTACCTCGGGAGAAGATCCTCACCGACGGGACACTGACGGAGTTCTCCGAATGGGAGGTCGCCGAGCGGACCGAGATCTTCGGATCGATCGCGCACCGGTTCAGCGAGTACCGCAAGTCCGGGTCCCGCGACGGCGAGTGGTTCGAGGGCTCCGGCCGCAAGCTCACCCAGTTCGTCCGGACGCCGGCCGGGTGGAGGATGAGCTCGCTGGCGTGGGAGGACGTGTAGGACTCCCCCGACCCGAGGTCGGTCGAGCCTTTGCCGACCTCGGTTCGTGCGTGGTTGTCCGCGTTACCATCTACGGGTGACCATCCGCCTCCTCCTTACCGGGCCGCGCTGACAGATTTCAGTCAGTGCGGCGAGCCCTCGTGACTGCGGGGGCTCTTTTCGTATCCGCACCCGAGCAAGGAGCGACGGCGATGAGCGAAGTTGTCGACGGGACCACGGAGACACCGACGGCCGGTATCCCTTCGCACCGTTACACCGCGGCGCTGGCCAGGCGGATCGAGACCGCCTGGCAGGAGCGGTGGGAGCGGGAGGGCACCTTCCATGCCTCCAACCCGACCGGCCCGCTGTCCGACGGCTTCGACGAGGTCGCCGGCCGGCCGCGCCGCTACGTGCTGGACATGTTCCCGTACCCGAGCGGCGCCGGCCTGCACGTCGGCCACCCGCTGGGCTACATCGGTACCGACGTGTACGCCCGTTACCTGCGGATGGCCGGGGCCAACGTGCTGCACACGATGGGCTTCGACGCATTCGGCCTGCCCGCCGAGCAGTACGCGGTGGAGACCGGGCAACACCCCCGAGCCACCACCGAGGCCAACATCCGGACCTACCGGCGGCAGCTGCGCCGGCTCGGCCTGGGCCACGACCTGCGCCGCAGCGTTGCCACCACGGACGTCGACTTCTACCACTGGACCCAATGGATCTTCCTGCGGATCTTCGACGCCTGGTACGACGCGGCCGCGAGCAGGGCCCGCCCGGTCGCGGAACTGTGGGCCGATTTGGACGCCCGGGTCCGGGAGCCGGCCCAGGGCACCAACCCGTTCGGCCGACCGTGGCCCGAGCTGTCCCCAGTGGAGCGCCGGCATGTGGTGGACGCACACCGGCTGGCGTACCGGTCAGATGCGGTCGTCAACTGGTGCCCCGGCCTCGGCACCGTGCTAGCCAACGAAGAGGTCACCCCCGACGGCCGCAGCGAGCGCGGAAACTTCCCGGTCTACCGGCGGCCGCTCACTCAGTGGATGCTGCGGATCACCGCGTTTGCGGACAGGCTGATCGACGACCTGGACTCGGTCGACTGGCCGGAGTCGGTGGCCCAGATGCAACGCAACTGGATCGGCCGATCCAGCGGCGCGCGGGTCCGCTTCGGCTCGCCCGCTGGCGACATCGAGGTCTTCACGACCCGGCCGGACACACTGTTCGGCGCCACCTACCTGGTTCTGGCCCCGGAGCACCCGCTGGTGGACGAGGTCACGGCCGACCGGTGGCCGGACGACGCACGTCCGGAGTGGACCGGTGACGCCCCGACGCCGGGCAAGGCCGTCACCGATTACCGTCATGCAGCCTCGCGGCGCTCAGACCTGGAGCGGCAGACCGAGGGCCGGGACAAAACCGGCGTCTTCACCGGGTCATCAGCGCTCAACCCGGTCAACGGGGAGCAGGTGCCGATCTTCGTCGCCGACTACGTGCTGATGGGGTACGGCAGCGGCGCCATCATGGCGGTGCCCGCGCACGACCAGCGGGACCTGGAGTTCGCGCAGAAGTTCCACCTGCCCGTAGTCAAGGTGATCGAGCCGCCGGCCGAGTGGAACGAGCGGCACCGGATCGGCCCGCACACCCCACCGGCCGAGTGGCCGGAGGCGTACACCGGCGACGGCGTCCTGGTCGCCTCTGCGAACGCCGGCGTATCGCTGAACGGACTGGGTAAGGAGGAGGCGAAGGCCCGGATCACGACCTGGCTGCAGGTGCAGGGCCGAGGCGAGGCGGCGATCACGTACAAGCTGCGGGACTGGCTGTTCAGCAGACAGCGGTACTGGGGCGAGCCGTTCCCGATGGTGTACGACGAGCACGGGCTGCCGGTGCCGCTGCCCGAGTCGATGCTGCCGGTCGAGCTGCCTGAGATGACGGACTTCTCGCCGCGTACGTACGACGGACCGGACGCGGCCGACTCAGAGCCGGAGCCGCCGCTGTCCCGGCTGCCGGACTGGGTCGAGGTCGAACTGGACCTGGGCGACGGGCTGAAGACATACCGCCGCGAGACCAACACGATGCCGCAGTGGGCCGGCTCCTGCTGGTACGAGATCCGCTACCTGGACCCGACCAACCACGACCGCTTCGTCGACCCGGAGGTCGAGCGGTACTGGATGGGGCCGACCGCCGACAATCCGACCGGCGGCGTCGATCTGTACGTCGGCGGCGTCGAGCACGCCGTACTGCACCTGCTGTACGCGCGCTTCTGGCAGAAGGTGCTGTACGACTTGGGGCACGTGTCGGCGTCCGAGCCGTTCGCCCGGCTGTTCAACCAGGGCTACATCCAGGCCGCCGCGTACTCCGACGAGCGCGGCTTCTACGTACCGGCGGCGCAGGTCACCGAGGTCGACGGCAGCTTCACCTACGAGGGCCGGCCGGTCACCCGCGAGTTCGGCAAGATGGGCAAGAGCCTGAAGAACTCCATCGCCCCGGACGAGATGTACGCCGAGTACGGCGCGGACACGCTGCGGCTGTACGAGATGTTCACCGGTCCGCTGGAGCAATCCCGGCCATGGGACAACAAGGCGGTCATCGGTGTCTACCGGCTACTGCAGCGGGTCTGGCGCAACGTCGTCGACGAGGAGACCGGTTCGCCGCGGGTCTCTTCGGACGCGGCCGACGAGGAGACCCGGCGGCAGCTCCACCGGACCATCGCCGCCGTGCGCGAGGGTATGGAAGGGCTGCGCTTCAACACCGCGATCGCCCGCATCACCGAGCTGAACAACCACCTGACCGCGCGATGGGGCGCGGCCGGAGGAGCACCCCGGGAGGTCGTCGAGCCATTGCTGCTGATGCTGGCCCCCCTGGCACCCCATGTCGCCGAGGAGTTGTGGTCGCGGCTCGGGCATGCAGAGTCGCTGGCGTGGGAGACCTTCCCGATCGCCGACCCGACCCTGCTGACGACCGACACGGTCGAGATCGCGGTGCAGGTGAACGGCAAGGTGCGGGCGACGACCGTGCTACCTGCCGACGCCGACAAGGCGAGCACCGAGGCGCTGGTGCTGGCCGACGCTCAGGTGGTCCGCATGCTGGCCGACGTCGACGTCCAGCGGGTGATCGTGGTGCCCGGGCGGCTGGTCAACATCGTCACTGGATGACCGCGGCTGGTGTGGGGCTCAGACGTGGAGCTGTAGGCCTGTGGTTAAGGTGCGTGTTCCTCCTCGGACACACAACTCACAGCAGAGCCGGCAGGAGGCCGAGGATGGGCGCTCCGAGAGCTCCCAGCCAGTGCGCGAGTACGCCGAGGGGTCCAACGAGGGCCGATCCGGCCGAGGCCAAGGATCCCGCGGCGAGGAGGATGCGGGTCAGCCGCTCGAGCCTCGGCGCGATCCGGGTCCGATCTGGCTCCGGCTGGCGGAAACCGGCCTCGATCTCGCCGAGTTCCGTCTCCACCGCGACCGAGGGCACCGGGTCGAGACGCGTGGCCTTGACGCCCGCTCGCAGGTCGGCGAGCGCCTGCAGGGCCTGCTCCGATGTCACCACGATGCCGGTCTGACCGCCGGTGATGTGCTGGTCGCGGCCGACGTTGTTGATGTTGGCGGCGTTCTGGTTGCCGATGTTGAAGGTCATCGCGACTCATCTCATGAGCTGGGGTGGCGGCAGTTCCCGGTCGACCCGGCGGCGGCGCGCGGTCGCGACGACGTGCAGCACGATCCCGGCGATGATCAGCAGTACGCCGACCAGGTTGACCAGGCCCCCGAGCGCGAACACGAAGAAGCCGCTCAAGTCGTCACGGCTGGGCATGCTGGATGCGGACGAGAAGTTCAGGATCTGACCGGCGTACGAGTACCAACCGACGGCGGCGATGGCGAGCCCAACCAGGAACACCACAACACCGATCCAGACCAGCCACCGGGCCTTCGTCTTCGTCGCAGCGATCTCACGGAAGAAGTTCTCCCGCTGCTGGATCACATGCTGCACGTACTGGTCCCGCCCGACATTGTTGATCGTGTGCGCTCGCTGATCGCCGATGTCGTAGCGAACCGCGGTCGGCGCGCCCTCGCCCGTGTCGTAGCGAAGCTGCAGGTCCGCGAACGCAACACGGTCCCCCGGGTACAGCCGCCGTGGCACCGTGATCGCCTCGCCGTTCACGAAGGTGCCGCCGGCCGAGCCTAGATCTTCGACGTAGTCCACACCGCCCTGTTGCCACAGCGCCGCATGCGTCCGGCTCAGGTACGGGTCCTCGAACCGCACCTCGCAGGTCGGCAACCGGCCGACCGTCAGACGGGCGCCGGTCAGATTGATCCGCTGCCCCTCGTGCGATCCGGTTTCCACCACGAGGTACGTCGTACTCGATCCATCGCTCATCGTCTTCTGCGGCGACCACAGGCACCTCGCCCGTCCGCACCGCAGCCCCACGATCAGGAAAGCACTCGCGCCGGAGCGTCACAAGACATGGGATGTCGCGCGTCCATCCAGGTCAGTGCTGTGGGAAGCAGGCAGCGACGGCCAAGCCATCCACGAAGTCGTTCATCTCGTGACCGGAATGGCCCTTTACCCACTGGAAGGCGACATCCCCGCGCTTGATCACCAACGCCACCAGGGGCTCCCAGAGGTCCCTGTTGGCAACCGGCTTCTTTGCTGAGGTCAGCCAGCCTCGCTCGAGCCAACCTCTGTGCCATCCGTCGCGGAAGCAGTTGACAACGTAGGTCGAATCCGACACGACCAGGAGCGGACCGTCGTTGGCCCGCACGGCCTCGAGGGCGGCACGGATCTCCATCCGCTGGTTCGTGGAGGCAGCCTCGTGACCAGCGGCATACTCCGTCGTCGACAGCGCCCAGGCCCAGCCTCCAGGTCCAGGGTTGCCCGAGCAGGCACCGTCGGTGAACACCGTGCGCGCGCCGACGGGGACTGTCATGTCGGCCGGACGAGGACGGCGGGCGCGGGCTGGAGACATCAGAGCGAAACCCTACCCCGCCGGCGGCTGGTGCGCCGACATCGACGACGACCACGACCGCCAACCCGTTGCGCTGCGAGGCACCGCGTCCGTCGAAGTCCCGGCTTCCCCTTGTCCCAGCCTGCCCGGCCGTTCACTGTGGTTAGACAGCATTCCGCTGGCCGTGGGGGCCGCGCTGGACGCGCCGGGGCCGACGATCGAGCCACCGAACGGCGCCACGGATCTGAGGCCCGCGAACCGGCCTGAAGGGGGACGAAAGATCATGGCCAATGTGTTCTTGGAGAAAATATCCCTCGGCAGGGACTCCTCAGGACGACCGCTGGTGATCAACCGCCGTACCAAGGCGATGCTCGAGGCCGTCGAACGCAGACTCGGGCGCAAACTCGTCATTGTGCAAGGCTCTTTCCTGGCCGGAAAGGCAGCCAAGCGGTCCGGTCCGACGCACAACCGCGCCGGGGTCGTGGATATCCGGACGAAGGACCAAACCGCGGCACAGCAGGCACAAACACTCGTCGAGCTCCGCAAGGTCTCCTTCGCCGCCTTCCATCGCACCACGAAGCAGGGATTCGCCGACCACATCCACGCGGTGGCCATCGGTGATCCTGGTATGGATCCGTCCGCGGCCAGGCAGGTGGAGGCCTACAGGAACGGCAGGAACGGGCTGAAGGACGGCGGCCCGCTCGATGGTCCACGGGTGAAGATCACAGTGTTCCCGTTGACCATGCCAACTGGCGGCGCGGTACCGGTCGGGGGTCGGCCGGTGGTACATCTGGTGACGGTTCAGCAGCAGTTCAGGGCCGGCGGCACCAAGGTGTTGCCCGACGTCAAGACGATCCAGCTGGCACTCAATGCCCGCCTCAAGACGAGGCTGGCCGTCGACGGCCGGGCCGGCAAGTTCACCCGTGGGGCCTACAAGTTGCATCAGAAGGCCATCGGCAGCGCCCCCAAGTTCATCGATGGCATCCCAGGCCCGAAGGACCTGGCCAACCTCGGCCGTGGCCGCTTCCAAGTCATCTGACCCCCCAGGCGGCACAGGTCGTGCCGCCTGCTCGGATGTCCCTGCGGTCACTGGTAGTTGCTTACAGCAATAGGTCCGGCGTTGGTGTCTATTGGGTCCAGAAGGTGTACGCCGCGGAGGCCTTCACAGTCGTGAAGGTGTTGCCGTCGGTCGACCTGAGCAGCGACAAGGTTTGGTCACGCGCTCCCCAGGAAGCGGGCAACTGCAGCACGACCCGGCTCGCGGCCTGAGCAGAGCCGAGATCTACCTGCGCCCACTGCGGAAAGACGTTGTTCGCGCTCTCCCAATAGGACGACTGGTTCCCGTCAGTCAGGTTGGCCGACGCGTAGACCTGGTTGTGCGAGGACTCGCTGGTGGGCTTGCCCGCCGCCAGGTTCGCGGGTGCCGTCGACCCGCCGGTGAACTGCAGGCTGTTGAGGTTCCAGCCGCCGTTGTCCTGGTAGACCGTCAGGGTCTGCAGCCCGGCCGGCAGGGTCACCTGGGTGGTGACGGCTGACCAGTTCTGCCAGCCACCGGTCGATGGGAGGCTGACGTTGCCGCTGAGGTTGGTGCCGGAGGCGCTGGCCAGATGGAATGCGTTGGTCACCGCGGCCGGCGTCGCGATCCGCATCGCCACGCTGTACGTGCCGGCGGTGGCAACGTTGACGGTGTAATGGAACCACTGGCCGGTACCCGTCCAGCCCACATTGTAGCCGCCGCCGGTATCTGAAGTGGACTCGAGGTCCACGCCGTCGGTGCGATAGTTGTTCGCACTGCCGTTGATCGAGCTCACGTTGTACGCGACGCCCTGCCCGCCGGTGTTGTAGTTCTCCGCCTGCACGGTGCCGGGGATCGCGGCGGGCGTCCCGCCGTACGGGCCTTCCGGGGTACCGCTCTGCCAGCTGTTGCCGCTGAGCGACGCACTGAAGCCGCCGGAGTTGTTGAGGTACGGCGTACCGCCGCCGGTCACTGTGTTACCGGTGATCGTCGCGGATCCGGAGGGAGCAGGATAGAACGGCGGCGCGATGACGATGCCGTTGCGCCATGGCGAGGTGACGGTGTTGTTCTGGAGCTGGGTGTTGGTCGAGGTGGAGAAGCCGATGCCGTCGTACAGCGAGTTGAGGACCGTGTTGTTGGTCGCGGTGACGCGGTCGACCACACCGACGTTCTGCCCGTCACCGCCGTTCCCGATGTGGAACGCAGGCTGCCCCTGGTTGTAGGCATTCCCACCGGAACGTACGACGACGTTGCCGGCGACCGTGGCCGACAGCAGATCGTTGCCGTTGACACCGAAACGCCCCACACCCAGGCCGATGTAGCGGGCGGTGTCGGAAACGTAGTTGTTCTCGATCCGATGGCCACTGCCGCCGTACACGCCGACGCCTTTGCCGCCCCACGGAGCGATCGACGTATTGTTCGTCACCACCGCATTCGCCATCGGGGTGTAGTAGACCCGCGTGCCGCCGATGTCGTTGTAATTGACGGAGTTGATCGCCAGGGCGTCGTCACCGGTGCCACGGACGAAGTTGTTGGTGACGGTCAGGTTGTTGCCGACGGAGTTGCCCATCGAGACGTTGTTGATGTTGGCGCCATCGGCCCAGATCGTCGTGAGGCGGTTGTTCCGGATGGTGCCACCGGTGCCGGAGGCCCAGAAGCCGGAGAGCGTGTGCTGGGTCCAGATCCCATCGGCCACCCAGTTCGTTCCGGTGACGTCCATCGAGCCGCCCGCGCCGTCGATGGTGGCGCGGCTGGTCGCGTTCGAGGCGACGTGCAGGTTCTGGATCGTGGTCGAGGTCAGGCCCCACAACGCGGGCAGCGGGGTGCTGTTCGGCAGCGGTACGTCGCGGTAGATCGTGCTGTACCACGCGCCCGCGCCGGCGATCGTGATGCCCTGAGCCTGCAGACCCTGCGTCCCCTTCACGTAGAAGGTGCCGGCTGGAATCCACAAGATCCTCCCCTGCGACTGCGCCTGGTTGATGCAGTTCTGGATCGCGGCCCGGCTGTCGACCGAGGCAGGGTCGGCCGCACCGTTGGTCGGCGTGTTGTCGGCGACCGCGCCGCAATCGGTGACGGAGATCGAGTTGGCGGGCTGGGCAATGGGAGCCGGCGGGTTCTCCACGTCGACGACGTCGATGTCATAGAAGGCGGCCGAGTTGCCGGCGTCCTTACGCACCATGAACGTGCTGCCCGCGGCGATCGGCGTACCGGTGACGAAGGTGCGCGTCTCGTCGAAGAACACCCGCGGGTCACCGTCGGAGGGATTCTGGCTGTTGCCGTTGTCGTTGTTGTTGCCCTCATACAGCCAGGTCTGCTTCGAGTTGACGTTGAGCGCTTGGCGCAGACCTCCGTCGACGTACAGGTTCAGCGTGCTGGTCTGGCCGCCACCGTTGCTGCTGTCGGGGATGCTCAGCCGGACGGTGATCGCGCTGATCGGGCGGCCGGTCGTGTTGGTCCACTGCACGCTCTGGCCGGTGCTCGCGAGGTGGGCGTAAGCGTGCCCGGATGCCTCCAGCGAAGCACTGGAGTACTGCGTCGTCGGCGCAGCGGTCAGCGACACCGAGGTCGCGCCACCGCCGAGCGAACCGGCCTCGGCTTCGTAGGAGGTGAACGGCACAGTGGCACCGACAGCCGTGTCGGCAACCGCCGGTACGACGAGCGCAACGGCGATGGGAACAGTGGTCAGGACGGCAGCGCACGCGGCGCCGGCCAGTCGACGGAGCGGGACAGGACGCATGGTCTTCCTCTCTGGCCTCCGCAGGTCGGGAGCGGGCTGTCCCGATGATGGGCGCCGCGTCGGCCACGGTGTCAGGAATTTGCTGCGAAACATCGAGAAATCGCGAAGACACCGTGAGGAGGATAAACGCGAATGTCAGCGACGCGTCAAGACGGAAGGGATGGCGAGGTTGCCCCAGCTCCGCGGATCAGTGGCGCCGAGCACCGGGCGATTCAGGGCCGAAGCGGCACGGGCGGTGTTTTCATGGTGGTGTGGAGCACGATCAGGAAGAGATCCTCGAAGTCGGGAAGGCTTCGAGACGTGGGCGCCGAAGAGCCGGATGGATTCTGGTCCTGGTGGCGGTGCTGACCCTGATCGTCCTTCGCGCCTCGACGGATCGTCCGCCCCATCAGGCGGTGCCGAGTCCCACCCCGTCCGAGGCGATCAACGCGATCCCGGGCGGGCGGACAGCCGCGGCGTGGCCGACGGCGCCCGGCGCCTGTGGGGCGGACACGCTGCTGCCTATCGTGTCGAGTGCGCCACCCGCGGGGCACACCGGGATCCAGGTGCTGCTCGGCGGAGACCGGCTGCGACTCGTCGACTTCGACAGCGGCCGCGCGACGACGTTGCCTGACGCAGTCGTCCGTCCGGGCGAGTACGCCGCTGTGCTGGCCAGTGACCCGGTCACGGCGTACGCGACAACCGGGTCGTGCAGCGAGACGGCTCCCTACGCGATGTTGCGCATCAGCGTCGATCACCGGGTGAGTGTCATCCGCCCACTCCGTCCCACCGAGTGGGCGCTGACCGACGGCAATCGGGTCTGGATCGCTTCCTTCGCCAGTGACATCGACAACCCCTACGGGACGATCGCTCCGGTCGCCGGCGGGCAGCGGGTCCGGCTGCCGCTCGGGTTCTACGCATCCGCGATCGTGGGCGACACGATCGTCGGGCTGATGCAGCCCGATCCGGGGATCTCACCGACGTGGCTCGCCCTCGTCGACGCACGGACCGGTCGGTTACAGGCCAAGCTCGACCAATATGTCGCGCCACTCGCGGCCGGCGCAGGCCAAGTCTTCTGGACCACCGGGTGTCACGACGACGCGTCACCGTGCAGGCTCCACCGCCGGTTGATCGCCGGTGGGGAGACCCTCGGATCGCCCCTTCCACGCGCCGCCTGCTGCGGTGTCGTCAGCCCGGACGGGACGAGGGTCGCCTTCCTGATCCAACGAGCATCGACAGACCCGCGTTTCGACGGCCATCCGCTCGCGCCCATGGACATCGCGATCCTGCAACTCGACACCGGCCGGCTGAGCATCGTGCCAGGGATCGAACTGCCCACCAAGTCGCAACCCGGGCTGGCCTTCGCCGGCCGTGATGACTGGCTGGTGATCGCCCTCAACGCCGGATCCCGCACCCGGCTCCTCGCCTGGCGGCCCGGACTGCGGCAGCCGTACGAGACGAACGCCCTTCCGGGCCTCGTCCACGACCCGCCGACACTCGTCGTCACCAGCCACTGACCACGCCATCGCCCGTACGGTTTGCCCTGGTCAACCACCGTTCTGGTTCTGGTTCGGGCCGGCGGTCTGACTCGAGCTCTGGCCGGCCAGGCTGCCGAGGACCCGGTCCGGTGGGGCGACGAAGTGTTCCAGCGGCATCCCGTCCAGTGCACCGCGCATCGCGGTCTCCCAGATCGGTCCCGCCGTACCCGAACCGGTCGGGTCGGTGATGTCCTGACCGTCCAACTGGTGCCCGTGCATCAGGTTCGTGTACGGCGGAGTCGCGTCGGCGACCACCGCCGCGGCGGCGAGGTTCGGGGTGTAGCCGGAGAACCAGACGGCGAGATTCTGGTTGATGGTGCCGGTCTTGCCGGCCAGATCCCAGTTCCCGAAGGTCAGGTTCCCGCCGGTCCCACCGGGTTGCATGACCGCGCTCAGCACCCGGTTCACGCCGTCCGCGACCCATGGTTCGAGGACCTGCTGGCAGGACTGGCCCGGGGTCGCGATCGACTTGCCGGCCTGGTCGGTGATCGAGGTGACGAGTAGGGGCTGGCAGTAGACACCACGGGCGGCGAACGTCGCATACGCGTTCGACAGCATGAGCGGAGTCACGTAGCCGACTCCAAGGGTGAACGACACCACTTGGTCGAGCGGCTGCAGCGTCTGCGCGTTGTACATGCCGAGCTCGGCAGCGACCGTCGCGGGCGCGCACCAGCCGGTCTTCTCGGACAGCTGCAGAAAGTAGGTGTTCACCGAGAACCGGGCCGCGTCGACCATGGTGAAGTCACCACTCCTGGTCGAGTTCACCGGCCGGTAGTTCAGGTCCCGCGTCCGTCCCGTGCAGGTCCGGAACGGGACGCCGCTCAGGTCGATCTGCGCCGGCGAGTTGATCTGGTAGTCGATCGGGATCCCCTGCTGGATCGCCGCGGCGATGGTGAACGCCTTCATGGTCGAGCCGTTCTGGAACCCGCCGTACCCACCGGGGTAGGACTTCTCGACGTTGTAGTTGTACGCCGTCTCGCCCCGGCCCTCGCCGTACGGCGTGCTCTGCACCATCGCCTTGACCAGTCCGGTCCCCGGCTCGACCACGGTGACCGCTGCGATCGTGTTGTCGGTCGGGTTGCTGTGCTGGTCGATCGAGTGCTGTGCGGCGGCCTGGATGCGCGGGTCCAGCGACGTCCGGATCGTCAGGCCACCGGTCTTCAGATACTGGTCGCGCTCCTGGACGGTGTCGCCGAGCGCCGGGTTCTGGAGCAGCTTGGAGACGACGTACTCACAGTAGAAGGGGTACGGCGAATTCGCGCAGCCGTTGAGCAGCGGGCGCACCTTGGACAGGTCGATCACCGGTGTCCGCAGCGCCGAGTTCGCCTCGGCGACCGAGATCCGGCCGAGCTGGAGCATCCGCTCGAGCACCGTGTCCCGGCGGTTCCTGGCCTGCACCGGATTGGTCACCGGGTCGTAGCCGCTCGGGTTCTTGACGATACCGGCCAGCATCGCGGCCTCGGGAAGCGTGAGCTCGGAGGCGTTGACGCCGTAGTAGTGCTGGGCGGCGGCCTGGACGCCGTACGTCCCGTCGCCGAAGTTCGCCAGGTTCAGGTACCTGGCCAGGATCTCGTCCTTGGAGTACTCCTGCTCGACCGCGATCGCGTACCGCAGCTCGGTCAGCTTGCGCTGGTAGGTGAGCGCGGTCGCGGCGCGTTGCTCGGCCGGGGTGCGGGCGTTCTCGAGCAGGGTCAGCTTGACGTACTGCTGGGTGATGCTTGAGCCGCCTTGGACAGTTCCGTCGGCGCGGTTGCGGATCATCGCCCGCAGCGTGCCCTGGAGATCGAGTGCGCCGTGCTGGTAGAACCGCGAGTCCTCGATCGCGACGATCGCCTGCCGCATCGTCGGGGCGATCTGGTTCAGCCCGACCGGCGCGCGGTTCTCCTCGTACAGATTCGCGATCAAGCTCCCGTCAGCTGCCAGAATCCGGGTCCGCACCTCGGGCGGCTGCGACGTCAATCTCTCCGGCAACGCGTGGAGCGAGTCGACCACCTGCTCGCTGCCGATCCCCGCCAGCCCGGCAAGCGGTACCAGCAGCCCGGCCAGCAGTGCACCGGCCAGCGCACTGACGCCGAAGAACCTCGTCAGCGATCGAAACCCCTGCCCGGCAGCGCGCACCTCTCCAAGCTAGTTCGCGATCCCAGACCAGACACGTCGCTCTCAGCGTCCTCTCATCCATCACCGCATCAGTTGCCCCCCGCAACGAGTTGGCGGCCGTCTCAGCCTCGCGACTGGTAGTAGCAGGGCGCTCACCGACCGCGGAGGCGATGTCGAAATGAGTCTTCTTCGTTTACCGTGGCGGTGGGGGTGGTGGCGTGGGGGCGGACCAGCTGCGGATCAACCTGCTCGGCGAGTTCACGGCGTCGTACGACGGTGCCGTGCTCGATCTGGGTGGGCGGCGGCAGCGCGCCGTACTCGCCGTGCTGGTGCTCGCACGCGGCGAGGTCGTCCCGGCCGAGCGGCTCGCCGACGCGGTCTGGGGAGAACATGCGCCTGGCAACACCGCCGGCGCCCTGCAGTCCTATGTCTCGCACCTGCGCCGTAGCTTGGAGCCGGGGTCACCGGCTAGGGCGCGGTCCGCGGTCGTCGTCCGCGAGGGTCCCGGGTATGCCGTCCGACTCCCCTCCGACGCGGTTGATGCCTGGCGGTTCGAGACCCTGCTGCAGAAGGCCACGACCTCGCCTGCGGAGGCGGCGGCCGCGCTGCACGAGGCGCTAGCGCTGTGGCGTGGTCCGGCGCTGGCCGAGTACTCCGACGAGCCGTGGGCCGCTGCCGAGATCGCCCGCCTGACCGAGCTGCGATCTGTCGGCCGGGAACGGCTGCTCGCCGCTCGTCTCGATCTCGGGGAAGCGGCCCTCGTCGCTGCCGAGCTGGAGGGGATGGTCGCCGAGGAGCCGTTGCGGGAGGAGCGGTGGCGGCTGCTGGCGCTCGGGTTGTACCGCGCCCATCGACAGGCCGACGCGCTGGCCGCGAACTGGAGGCGCAGGTACTCGCGCAATCGCCTGAACTGGTTCCTGCCAAGCAACCGCGGCAACCGACAGCTCAGCACTAGTTGCTCTAAGCCACGGGTCCGGTGTTGGTCAGTGCTGCGGTTATCTGCTGGCGGGCTTGGTAGTAGTGGTTCGGGTCGAGGACCGGTCGGTTGAAGTGGAGGGTGCGGTCGGGGTCGATGAGGTCCAGGGCCGCGGTCGTTCCGTGGGCCGCGCGTACGGCCTGTAGTGCGCGGTGGTCCCACATCGCTTGGGCGAAGACGCGGAAGCGGATCGACGGCCAGGGGGTTCCGTCTGGACCGGGGTAGACGGCGAAGGGGTCTCCGGACGGGAACGCACCTCCGGCCGAGGTGTCCGTGAAGGGGTCCACCTGCCGGATGGAGTGCCAGGAGTACCAGAAGTTGAATCCCCAGTGAAGGAATCCGTCCACTCCGGAGGCGAAGAGCTGGTGCCCGATCGCACGGTTGCGCGACGAGGGCATCCCGATGAATCGGTTCGCGACATCGCGATCCTGTGAGACGCAGTAGTACACCCACATGTGTTCCGGCCGCTCCGCCAGGAACGGTTCGACGTGATCGGTCGCGACGACGGGCACGGGAACGGCACCCGATGTATAGAAGGAGTGCTCGCTGAGGGCGTCGACGACCGTCCAGCCCTTCAGGAGATCGGCGACGACGGCTTTCGCGGCGAGGTAGCTCGCGAGTCCGCCCTCCCCGGACGGCTCGTCCGAGATGTGGAAGACCACGTGATCGCGGTCCCATTCCTCGTCGAGCACCGCCTGCAGCGCCGGCAGCAGCGCTTCCATCAAGGTTCGGTACCGTGCGTCGGTCGCCGGGACGTCCCAGCCGAACGCTCGCTCCTGGTTCACGACGATGCCCGGCGTTGCCTCCGCGCCCCACTGGGTGAAGAGATGTGCGACCTCGACGCCGGTGATCCCGCTGCGTCGGCACAGGTCGAGCCAGCGCCGAAGCCGATCGAATCCGAACCGGTATCCCTCGGTGGTCGCCGTGATGTCGATGAGCTGCACAACGGTGCGGTACGAACCGACCGCAGTGTCGAGCGGTGGCGTCCAGACCGGTGCGAGCAGCGAAGTCACACCCATTTCCACCGCCGATGCGATGAATCGCTCGACGAGGGTCCAGTGCTCTTCGCTGAACACCTCGACACCGTAGTGATCGGCAAGTGCGTCGAGGTGCATCCAGTGGCTCGACACGATGTCGAGTGGCGGCAGCTCGATACCGGTGATTTCGACGGTGACCGGCTCCCGATGGAGCTCAGACCCGTCCGGCGAGATCATCACGATCGTGAGTTCGTGTACGCCGGCCCGCACCGGATCGGTCGCGGTCAGGTCGAACCACACCGCCCCCCAACTGCCGAACCGCACGGGAGCTTCGCCGTTCGGCACGGGACGCAGCACGTCCGGATACAGCCCGGGTTCGTCCCACTCATAGCCGTCGTCATGCCCCGGGAGAGCGAGGAAGGCGCAAGGCACGAGGTCCACGCTCGACACCGTGACCAGGTCGCCGGCTTCCCCCTCGATCCGCACCTGGAGCGGGCGCGGGTCGCGGAACGTCGGGTCGAGCGGAGGGCGGTAGGCGAGCTGGAAGGACGCCGGCTCGCCGAGGAACGCCTGGAACCGGGTTGCGGCGGCCACGGGCCGCGGGTCCCGAACCGGGTGCACCTTCGCCAGCGCATCGCAGAGTACGAACGTCCACTTCGCGGTCACTTCGGACCACTCCTTCCAACGCCAGGACGACACGCTCCTTTGCGTGATTGTGGACCCTATGATGCAGATTCGCGCATCAATACACAACGATGAGTCCATACCTCCGGCCGGTACGACTGGTTCGTCGTACCGGCCGGAGGTCCCTGACTAGGAGTTCCAGACCTGGAACTCGGAGAGCTGGCCCGCGGCCCACCCTGTGTTCGCCGTGATGTTCAGCCGGAAGTAGCGCTTGGTCGTCGGGGCGAAGGTGATGGTCACCGTGTTGTTGCTAGCCGGGGCGAAGGAGTAGCCCGCGAATCCGACGACCGTGCTGAAGGTCGTGCCGTCGGTACTGCCGAGGACAGACAGCGTCTCGGTGCGCGCTCCCCATGCGGCGGGCAGCTGCAGGACGATCCGGCTGGCGCTGCTTGCAGAGCCGAGGTCGACCTGTACCCACTGCGGGAAGGCGTTGTTCGCGCTCTCCCAGTACGTCGCCTGGTTGCCGTCGGTCACGTTGCTCGACGGGTAGACATCAGCGTGGCTGGACTCGCTGGTGGGCTTGCCCGCGGCGAGGTTGGTGCTCGTGGCACCAGCGCCGGTACCGGACAGAGCGACGGTGGTCGGGCTGTTGGTCGCATTGCTGTTGATCGTCAACGTACCGGTCCGCGTCCCCGATGCGGTCGGCCGGAAGCTGACGTTGACCGTGCACGAGGCGTTGATCGCGATGCTGCTGCAGTTGTTGGTCTGCGTGTAGTCACCCGAGGCCGTCACGCTCGAGACCGAGGCGGCCAGACTGCCCGTGTTGGTCACGGTGATCGCCTGGGCGGCACTTGTCGTGTTGAGCGTCTGCGATCCGAAGGTGAGCGAGGACGGGCTGGCGCTCAACACCGGAGCGTTGATCGGGCTGCCACCGCTCGGGTACACCTCGAGTTCCGACACCTGCCCGGCAGGCCAACCGCTGTTGGCCGTGATGTTGACCCGCACGTAGCGAGCGTTGGTCGCCGGAACGGTGATGTTCACGACGTTGGTAGGTGACGTGAACGTGTACGTCGCGGACGCGACCGCCGTACTGAAGTTCGATCCATCGGTGCTCGTCTGGACCGACAACGTCTGCGTGCGCGTGCCCCACGCCGAGCTCGGCGGAAGCTTCAGCGTCACCTTGCCAATGCTGCGTGCCGCTCCGAGGTCCGCCTGCAGCCACTGCGGGAAGGCGTTGTTGGCACTTTCCCAATAGGTGTTCGCGTCGCCATCCGTTGCCATCGCAGGGGTCTGCGTGCCGTTGACCTGGCTGCTCGCCGACGCCGGCTTGCCGAACGCGAGGTTGGTGTCGGTCCCGATGCCGTTGCCCGTCAGGGAGATCGAGGTCGGGCTGTTGTTGGCGTTGCTGGTCACGGTCACGCCGCCGGCACGCGCTCCCGACGCAGTCGGCCGGAACGTGACCGTCACCGTGCAGGACGCGCCGACCGCGACCGTGGCGCAGTTGTTCGTCTGACTGAAGTCGCCCGAGGCGGACACGGCCGACACCGTCGCCGACGTCGTACCGGAGTTGGTCACCGCAACGGTCTGAGTCGGCGAAGAACTTCCTACTTGGGTATCCGGGAAGGACAGGCTGCCCGGGTTCGGGGTGAGAATCGGCCCGGGTGCGACGCCCGTACCCGACAGCGGGACGGTGCTGGTGACCCCGGCGGCGTTGACGGTCAGGTTTCCGGCTCGACTGCCCGCCGTCGTGGGACTGAAGGTGACGTTGACCGTGCACGAGGCGCCGGCCGCGATGCTGGTGCCGCAGTTGTTGGTCTGACCGTAGTCACCGGTGACCGCGACGGAGCTGACCGGCGCCGCCGCCGTACCGCTGTTCGTGACGGTGACGGCCTGCGGGGCACTCGACGTACCGGTCGCGACGGAGCCGAAGCTCAGCGCGCTCGGGCTGATCGAGAGCTGCGATCCATTGTCCGGCAGGTACGGCGGGAACGCCGGCGCGGTGATGTTCTGACACTGTCCAGGAGCGAAGATGCCCGAGTTGCCGCCGCCGTCGGTGAGGGTGAAGCCGACGCCACAGCTGTAGATCGGTCCGGGCGCCTGGGTACCGGTGGCGGTGCTGTTGGTGATGGTCGCCGAGCCGCCGACCTGCTCCTGGACCACCCAGGTTCCGGTGTTCTGGATCGTCGCGTTGTTGATCTTGACGTTGCTGATGTTCGAGCCCGAGACGAATTGGACGGCCTCGTACGGGCTCTGCTGGATCAGGATGTTGTCGACGTTGGTCAGGCCGGACATCGCGCCGTCCCGCGCGTCGAACCACAGTGCCCCGACCCCGAACTGCCAGTTGGGATCCAGGCTCCCGGACCGGATGATCGTGTTGCGCAGAACGTCCGTACGCCCGAGCGTCGTCGAGGCGAACCGCTGCGCGACGTGGATTCCACCGCCCTGGGTGAGGCCCGCGTCGATCACCCGGTTGTCGGTGACGAAGTTGTCGTGGCCGCCGTAGATGGCGATGCCGTTGGCAAGGATCGGGTACTGCACCGTGTTGTGGTCGAACGAGTCGTTGACGTCGGCGTTCTGCTCCGCCCAGGTCGCCAGGCCGTCATCGCCGAGGTTGCGCAGATCGCTGTTCGTGACCTTGGAGTTGGTGACACCGTTGTGGAAGTTGACCCCGTCGGCCGTCACGTTGCGGATGCGCATGCCGTTGAAGACCAGGTTGGTGAACGGGCCGTCCATCCAGGCGCCGACCTTCTCGTGTTCGATCCACACCCGGTCCACAGTGGAGTTGTTCAGCGCGCCACCGATGCCGTTCACCTGGGCGCCGTCGTTGCGCTCCTGGACATCGCCGAAGATGGCGAAGTCCGACAGGTGTACGCCGCTGCTGCCGTTGGGGGCGTAGTTGCCGTAGAAGCCCGGCGCCGCACCGACGACGGTCGAGCGCCACATGCCCGCACCCTTGATGGTGATGTTGTTCAGGATCAGGTGACCCGGGATCCTGAACGTCCCCTCCGGAATCCATACGGTGCCGCCGGCGCCGGCTGCGGTCATCGCCGAGTTGAACGCGGCGGTCGAGTCCGCGGCGCCCGTCGGGTCCGCGCCCGTACTGGTCACCGAGACCGAGCCGGCCGGCTGGGTCAGAGCGCCCGCGACGTTCTCGAAGTCGGCGAAGTCGATCGTGTACGACGAAGCAGTGTCCTCGGAGTCGACCTGCAGCCGGAACTTCGTGCCGGCCGGGTAGGTGGTCGAGAACAGCCGGTGGACCTCATCGTAGAAGTGATGCGGGTTGCTCCCCGGCGAGTTCGTGAACGGGTAGCCGCCGTAGTACCAGCTGTACGCGTTGGTCAGGGTGACGTTGGGCTGCTTGGTCCCGTTGACGTAGAGGGACAGTTGCGGCGTGTAGACCGACCCGGAGCCGGTGTCCGGGATGCTGTAGCGGAAGACGATGGAGTTCGTCGCCGCGGGAGTCGTGAACTCGACGAACTTGCCGGTGCCCTGCAACGTCACCGCCTTGCGATAGGACGACTCGGCGGCAAGCGTGTTGTAGGCGGCGCTCGGACCGATGACGGTCCCGTTGGTCGACGAGTTCTCGGCCTGTACTTCGACGTACGGCAAGGTGGCGCCGACACCGCCGGACGCAGCGGCCCACGCCGGTACGGCGGCCATGACGGCAAGACTGGCGGCGACCAACGCGCCGCACGCGGCGAGCACGCCGACGCGGGCCCTCCAGGGTTTGATTGACCGGAACATGCGCTGCTCTCTCTCGACAGGGGCGGATAGTCGATCGCACAGCCCCGAGGGACTGCGGCGCGTGGCCAGACCGTAACGCGGCAGACACATCAACGCAATATCTGAATCAATCTTTGCAAGATTTAGACTCATCTCTCCGACGGCCAGCCGGGCACCGAGAGGTGACGATGCGGGTAGGCGTCAGAAGGGCAGTTCGTGGAGCGGCGCAGTTCGGCGGGTGCCTGCTTCGGTCCAGGTGAGGGTGGCCGACGAGGTGTCGAGGGTCGCGTCGAGGGTTACCTGGTCGTTGTGGTGGGTCCACGTCATGGTCAGGTGAGGGCCGCCGCCCGCGGCTGAGAACGCGCCCTCGAAAGCCGGGTGGGAGTTGCGAAAGCGGATGAGTCGCAGCAATGCCTGCACCACTGGGCGTCGCAGCTCGCGCTCGATCTCCGGGCGTGTGTAGTGGTGGCGGTTGACATCGCGTCCGACGTTGGAACGTGCCAGGAGCTCCATGTCGTTGGAACCGGCAAGGAGCCCGACGTAGTACACCTGCGGGATGCCGGGCGTGAGGAACTGCACCGCCCGAGCCAGCAGGTAGCGGTCGTCGTCCCGGCCGAGGGCGTCGTAGAAGGTGCAGTTCACCTGGTACAGGTCGACGTTGGAGGCGGCGGCGCCGGTCGCCTGGCGCGAGGTGCCTCCGCTGCCGTCGTGGATCGCCTCGACCAGCCGATCGATCTGCTCGGGTGTGAGCAGCCCGAGCTGAGATGGGTCGCTGGCGTCTGCGCCGACGTCGATCACCCCGATTCCGTCGTGGGTGTCGAGCACGGTGACCGCATCCGGCGGCCGGATGGCCAGCCAGGCCAGGAGCGGATCGGCGTCCTTGGCGGTGATCGCGTGCAGCACCAGCGGTGGAAGGGCGAAGTCGTAGACGCGGTCGACCCGCTGGGCGATCTCGATCTGCCGGCGGTAGTACGAGTGCACCTCAACGAGGACCTCGAGCCCGCGCTCGCGGCACCAGGCGGTGACGTCGTCGATGAACTCGAACGTCTCAGGAGTCATGAACGAGGTCAGCCCCGGCGTTTTCACGGCATAGCCGACCGCGTCCAGACGCACTCGTCGCACCCCGGCCGCGGCGAGCCGATCGAGCACCTTGACCAAGTACTCGCGCGTCCCCGCGTGCCGCACGTCGATATCGATCTGCTGTGGTGTGAACGTCGTCCAGACCAGCCGCTTGGTACCGTCCGCGAGCTGGTACGGCGTGAACGGCAGCCCGGGACGCGGGCGGTACAGCCGCAGCAGCATCTCCTCGGTCGCCCCGTCGGGAAAGACTCCGGCGAAGGTGAGGACCATACCGTCGTACTCGGACCGCCCGCCGTGCGCGAGCCAATCCACGAACGGCGGGGAGTCGGCCGAGACATGGTTGACGATGACGTCCACCATCAGGTCGAAGTCCTTCGCGAGGCACGCGACGTCCGACCAGCTGCCGAGCCGTTCGTCGACCTCGGTGTGGTCCACCGGGTCGAAGCCGGCGTCGGCGCCGTCGTACGGCGGGAAGAACGGCAGCACATGGACACCGCCGAACAGTCCCGCGAGCGGCCCGCGCAGTACCTCATGCAGTCCCGGCAGGTCTCCGCCGAGGCGGTCCGCGTAGGCGATCAGCTCAACCTTGTCTGCCATGACCCTCCTGCCCTCAGACCCGGGACGCCTCCTCGGGTATCTCGAGATCACCCTTCTCGTCGACCGGCCGGACGACGAGTACGTCGCAGCCGGCCCGCTTGGTCACCTCGGTAGCGACCGTTCCGAGCAGTCTGTCCGCGAGTGAACGGTCGTGGACGGCACCGAGCACGATCAGGTCCGCGGAACGCTCCTCCGCAGTGGTGGTCAGCGCAGTGGACGGCTCCCCATCGACGAGGAGGGCGGCGGAGACCGTCGCCCCCTCCTTCCTCGCCGTCGTCATGGCCCCATCCAGGGCCAGGCCGGCGGCTTCGCGGCCCAGCACCTGTCCAGTGCGCGGATCGCCGCCCAGGGTGGCGACGTTCTTCGCCTCTGCCCGGCGGGGCAGCTGGGAGAACGCGCAGACGATGACGAGGTCGGCGTCATCCCGGACGGCGAGCCAAGCGGCCCGGGCGACCACCTGCCCCGCGAGCTCGGATCCGTCGGTGCCGACAACGATCGTGCGGTAGTCCTTCATGGTCATGGCGATCCTCCTCAGTGCCCGGCCGACGGCATGTAGCTGACCTCGTCGACGTCACGGACGATCGGCGGTTCCTTGATCCACAGCATGGTGAGCCCCGCCAGACCGAGGAGTACGCCGGCGAACCGGATGGCGTTGTTGGGGTTCGCACCGAGGACGTTCTCGTAGATCGCCCCGAAGGTGACGGACTGGATCAGCATTGGGACGACGATCATCATGTTGATGATGCCCATGTACACGCCGTACCGCGTCGACGGGATCATCCGGACCGCCATGATGTACGGCACACCCATGATCGAGGCCCACGCGATGCCGAGCCCGATGATCGGGATGAAGAGCAGGTACTTGTTGTCCACCGACGGGAAGATCAGCAACCCGATGGCGGCCAGCATCAAACAGACGCAGTGCACCACCTTGGCGCCACGCCGGCGGGCGAAGGCGACCAGCGAGAAGGCAACGCTGAAGGTGACGATGTTGTACCAGCCGTTGACGAGGCCGGTCCACGCGACGGCGTCCTCCTTGCCCTGATCGGTCGGCGGGAAGACAGACTTCCAGATGGACAACGCGACGAACTGCCAGTAGCAGACCATGCCGTACCACTGGAACAGGTAGACCAGGCCCAGCTTGCGCAACTGGGGTGGCATCTCGACGATCGCCTCGCCGATCTCCCGCATGGCCGAGCCGAAGCCGCCCCGCTTCGCCCGCAGTGCGGCGAGCTCCTCCGCACTCGGCGGGATCTCGGGAGTGGTCAGCACCGACACCAGGACCGTCCCGATCGAGCAGACCGCGCCGAGCATGAACGATCCCACCACCCAGTACGGGATGCCGGCCTTGGTGGCGCCGTCGATCAACTGCTGGAAGACGTACAGCGAGATGTTGGCGAGTGTGATGCCGAGACCAGTGAAGAAGGACTGGGCCAGGAAGCCCTTGCCCAGCTGGGACGGCGGCAACTTGTCCGCGATGAACGCGCGGTAGGGCTCCATCGCCGTGTTGTTGCTGGCGTCGAGGAGCCACAGCAGCAGTACGGCCATCCAGACCGCCGTGACGAACGGGAACAGGAACAGGCAGATGCTGCAGCCGAGAGCACCGGCGAGGAAGAACGGCTTGCGGCGACCCCAGCGAGGGCTCCAGGTCCGGTCCGAGAGAGCTCCGATGAGCGGCTGGATGAGAAGACCGGTGATCGGTCCGGCCAGGTTCAGGATCGGCAGGTCGCCCGGATTGGCGCCGAGGAACTCGTACACCGGGTTCACGGCGGTCTGCTGCATCCCGAAGCTGTACTGGATACCGAAGAACCCGAGATTCATCAGCAGGATCTGCCGCATGTTCATCAGCGGCTTCTGCCGGACGATGGCGGTGTGCTGCAGGCTGGAGTGCTCCACGGTCGAACTCATGAGGTGGCCTCCTGCCGGCTCGTCTTGACGAGGAACTCCTGAAGCCGGCTCAGTTCCCTCTCCCAACCCTCGCCGTGCCAGCCGGCGACGTCGGGTTCGTAGGGGCCCTGGATGATCCGGACCAGCGTCCCGTCACGCCCGGTCTTGGAGAACTCGACCCGCAGTTCGAGCGGTACGTCGGGGTCGATGCCGGGATCGCCGGTGATCCGCTCCCGCGACACGAAGACGTCGGGGTCGAAGTACTCGGTGTAGACGCCGTCGGTGCCCACTCGGGTGCTCGGATCGTTGTCGCGCACCTTGAGGTGATAGTGGTGGCCGCCGAGCCTTTGCTCGCCCCGCAGGCTCTCCGTCTCGACGTGCCAGCCCGGGGAGCCGCGCCACTGGGCCAGCTCCGTCGGCTCGGTCCATGCCCGGAAGACTCGCTCGCGGGGGTAGTCGAACTGGCGCTCCACCGTGACGATCACATTCGCTGTCAAGGCTCCTCCTCCGTCCGCGCCGTCACTCGGGTCGTGGGCGGAGGCATCAGGCGAGGCCGACGGGAGTGATAAAAGCGTTTTCACCGTGAGTGTGACATGAGTCACTGGCGATGAACAAGGGCGTGTCGCCTTGACTCCACAAGTCCTTATTTCTTACGCCTTTACTGGCGGTAAGATCGGAAAAGGATCAATGGAAGCGTTTTCACCCGAAGACCCATGAAGCAATCCAGTTGGAGTGAGTCGTGAGCACTGAGCCGGGGCGTGACTCGACGGCCGGCCGGCCCGGCATTCTCGACGTCGCCGCTCTGGCCGGCGTATCCCCCGCCACCGTGTCCCGATCCCTGCGCGGACAGTCCAAGGTCGCTCCGCAGACCCGCCGGCGCGTGCTGGACGCCGCGCAGCAGCTCTCCTACGTCGCCTCACCCCAGGCGTCCGGCCTGGCGTCGGGCCGGACCCGTGCCATCGCAGTAGTCGTCCCGTTCATCACCCGCTGGTTCTTCAGCACCGTAGTCGCCGGCGTGACGGACGTCCTGCGCGAGTCCGGGTACGACGTCGTCCTCTACCACCTCGGCAGCGCGAACGACCGCGACAGGTTCTTCGAACGGATGCCGCTGGCCCGACGGGTCGACGGCATCCTCTCGCTGTCGATGCCACTCACCGAGCAGCACACACTGGCGCTACGCGCCCTCGACCTCCCACTCGTCAGTGTGGGATCCCACGTGCCTGGCTCGCCATCGGTACGCATCGACGAGGTCGCCGCGGCCCGAACCGCGATCAACCATCTCCTGCACCAGGGACACGAGAAGATCGGCCTCATCGCCGGCGTACCGGACGACCCCGGCTTCGGCTTCGCCTCCTCCGAGCAGCGTCGTCGGGGCTACGACCTGGCCCTGAGATCCGCTGGGCTCACGGTCGATCCGGACCTCACTGTCACCGGTCGCTACGGGATCGAAGGCGGCGCGGCCGCGATGACGCAACTGCTCTCCGGACCGGTACTGCCGACCGCGGTGTTCGCGGAGTACGACGAACTGGCCCTGGGGGCACTGTGGGCGCTACGCCGGGCCGGCCTCCAGGTGCCCGAAAGAATGTCGGTCGTGGGCATCGACGATCACGAGCTGGCACAGGTCCTCGACCTGACCACCGTGGCACAAGACGCCCACGAGCAGGGCGCGGTCGCCGCCCAACTACTGCTGCAAGCCTTGGAGACACCGTCGGACCACGAACCCGACACCGACATCGTCCTCCCGACCCACCTCGTCCTCCGCGCCAGCTCAGCACCCCCACGCCGAACCCGCCGCAAGTGATGGACCGGGTTCAGGATTTGAGGTTGGCGAAACGGGTGCGGGTGTCGTCCTGGACTCCCGGCACCTGCGCCTCGACGCGGGCGACGATATCGGCGATGGTCTGGCCGGCCAACTCGCGGCGGTAGTTGAGCTCCGCGGCGCGCATCGTCTGGGAGACCACGCAGATGTCGCGGTAGTTGGCGCGAGGGTCGCCGCCTGGCCCGGCCTTCAGGATCTGCGTACAACGGAAGGCGTTATCGGCGCCGTCGATCGCGATCACGATGTCGAGCAGGGTGATGTTGCGCGGGTCCCGGGCGAGCTGGAACCCACCCTTCGGTCCGGAGACCGAGGAAAGAATCCCGGCGCGAGTGAGTGCCTGGAGCTGCTTGTTGAGGTACGCCGTGGGGAGGTCGTAGAAGGCGGCGAGTCGTTTGGCCGTGACGGCCTCATGGGGCAGCCAACTGAGATTCACGCAGCTGTGCATCGCCCATTCGACGCCCTCGCTCATCTTCACAGTTCTGGATATTAGAGATCTTGAATAGTCGTGGTCAAGCGAGATCCGCGGCTGCCGCTGATATGTGGAGTACGGCGCCTGAGGCGGAGTTGGGCGATGAGGCTGATCAGGGCGAGGAGGATGGCCGATCCGGTGTACCAGGAGACTGCCGGGATCTCGCCGAGAGGGCCGGTGAGTTGACCTTCGATGACGATGGGCAGTCCGAGCGCGACGTACGAGACGAGGTAGATCCCACCGACGACCCCCGCGCGCTGATGCTCCGCCGCGAGCGGGAAGATGAGGCGCAGGGCCGCGGTGAAGGATGCACCGAAGCCGACACCGGCGATCGCCTGGCCGAGGATCATGATGGCCAGGCTTCCGGCGTACACGCCACTGATGATGCCTACGGCCCCGATGATGGACGCGTAGATGCCGATCGTCATCGCGCGCCGGGAGTCGACGCGGGCGAACACGAGTCCGACGACGGCGGAGGTGGCCGGCGCGATGAACCCGGCCAGGCCGTTGAGCAGGCCGCTGTTCAGATGGAAGACGCTGCGCACCATGTTCGGCGCGATCCCGCCCGAGAGTCCTGCGAGCATCCAGACCGCGGCCACGACGGGAGCCGCCGCGGCGAACTCTCTACGGGTCGCAGGTGGGAAGGCGACCCGCGGGATCAGCGAGCGGAGCGCACCCGGTGAGCGAGTGACGCTCTCGGGCGACAGGGCAACGATCACGGTGCCGAAGATCGTGACGATGGTGAGGACGACGAAGATGATGGTGTTCGCCGCGGACGTGAACTGGATCGCGAAGCCGGCCAGCAAGGAGCCGAATCCGAGGCCACCGGTCAGGCCGACGCTGCCGAGGATCATGCCCAGTCTCTTCCGGTTGGGCGGAGCGAGTTCGACGAGCGCCGCGGTGAAGGCGGTCGTCGCCGCGCCGCTGGCAACTCCTTGCACGATGCGGCCGGCGATCACCCAGTCGATGTCGGTGGCAGCGAGGAACAGCAGGTTCGACGCGACCTGAACGACCAGTGCGCCGATCAGCACCGGGCGCCGGCCGATATGGTCGGACAGCGACCCGACCGTCAGAACGGCGGCGAGGAAGCCGATCGCGTAGACGGCGAACGCCACCGTGAGAAGCGACGGAGGAAAGTCCCACCGCTCCTTGTAGACAACGAGCAACGGCGTCAGCGCACCCGCCGCGAGATACAGGCTCGTGAACGTGACCGCCGCACCCGCCAAAGCCACTCCCGCCGGCAGGAGCGGGCGGCGCCGAGTAGCGGAGGCCCTGGTGGAGACCTGGGAGGATGACAAGAGAAGCTCCTTGAAGTTGTGAGGTGAAGAAGTCATGGCGATCACGTTCGAAGGTGTTCTGGCCGATCGGAGTACGTGGCGGCTGGAGAACTGCTCGATCGCGCTGGCGATGGATGTCATCGGGACCCGGTCGTCGATGCTGATCCTCCGCGAGGCCCTCTACGGCACCACCCGGTTCGACGACTTCGCCCGGCGCACGAGAGTCACCGATGCGATCGTGGCGGCGCGGCTCAAGGAACTCACCGATCTCGGACTGTTCACCAAGCAGCCTTACCGGGAGCCAGGCAGGCGCACCCGCGACGAGTACCACCTGACCGACAGCGGACGGGACCTGCTGCCCGCCGTCTTCGCACTCATGCAGTGGGGCAACAAGTACCTGCAGGCGGAAGAGGGCGGGCCGCTGCGCCTGGTGGAACGAGGTACCGGCGAACCTGTGGTCATCGGTCCGCGCACCGAATCCGGGCGGAACCTCGACTTCGACGACCTCGCGATCGTGGCCAACGGAGATTGGGCCGAGCCCCAGGACACCTGATCCTCAGTCGGTGATGATGACCACCCCGGATGGTTCGCCCAGCGCCTCGACCGTCCGGTCGGCAGCTCGGTCGATGTGGGCCCGGGGCTCCGCAGGTTGTCCTTGCTCGTGGTAAGTGCCGGGACCGTAGAACTGTCCGTAGCTCAGGACGACCCCACCCTCGGCGAGAACGGAAGCCTCCAGCTCTGCGACGGCCAGAGCATCAGGCCCGTCAGGCAGTTGCCAGGCGACGCTCTGAGCCAGGATCTTCGGCGACCCGCTCTTCCGCGCGGCCTCGATCAGGTTCTGGTTGCCCTCGGTCCGGATCCGGGCGTTCAGGTCCGCGTGGTCGCCGATCTTCGTCACGTCGTCCGGCAGGTCGGTCAGCTCGTTCAGGATGACGTCCGGCTGGAAGTCGACCACCGCCTGGATCAGCGCCTGCCGGTCGAAGACGTCACAGAGAATCGCTTGCGCGCCGAGGTTGCGCAGCAGCCCAGTCTTGCCGGCCGAGCGCGTCATCGCGCCGACCACGTGCCCCTGCTGAACCAACCGGGGAATCAACCGTTGCCCGATCACTCCGGACGCGCCGGCCAGAAAGATCCTCATCGCCACTCCTCAACATGATTCTGGATGTCTAATATCCAGGTTTGATATTCTGAATATAAGGAGCTGACTATCGCGCAGTCAAGTCAGCTACCGCGGCCTGGGAACAAAGACCCAGCCCAGGTGCGGTCCTGTTCGGTGAACCCCACTCTGGGCTGAACGGCGCACCCCAGGCGCCCGCGTAGTCCCGGGTCAACACCCGGGTCACCGGCACTTCAGGCGTTGAGGAGGGTGCCGGTGAGTTCTCGGCGAGAGCCGATGCCGAGCTTGGCGAAGACCTTGTGGAGGTGCCACTCGACCGTGCGGGGGCTGAGGAACAACTCAGCGCCGATCTCGGGGTTCGTACGACCCTCCGCCGCCAGTCGCGCGATCTGCGCCTCTTGCGCAGTGAATGCTTCCCGGGCCTCGACGGATCGCCTGCGGAGCGTCTCCCCGGTCGCCACCAGTTCGCGACGGGCCCGTTCGGCGAAGGCGTCGGCACCCATGTCAGTCAGCATTTCGTACGCCGACCTCAGGTGGCTGCGGGCGTCGCGACGACGGTTCTCCCGCCGCAACCACTCGCCGTAGAGCAGCAGGGCGCGAGCGTGCTCGACGCGCAGACGAGTCCGGCCGAGTCGCTCCACTGCCTCGGCGTAGTAGCCCTCGGCCGTGTCGCCCTGACTCACCTGTGCGCGGGACCGGGCTTCGATTCCCAGTGCCCAGTCGGTGCCGCTGGCGATCGTTGTCCGACTCAGCGACTTGAGTGCATCCGCTGCACGGTCGGGGTGGCCGCTTCGCGCAGCGGCCTCGACGAGCTCCACCAGAGACCAGGTGGAGAACCCGAGCTCGTCGGGATATCCAGCGCCTTGCTCGGCCGCTGTCATGGCTTCCTGGTACTGCCCCAGACCGTTGTGCAGGACTGCCGATGAGTAATCGACGATCGTGAGTCCCATGCCCTCACCCCGCGCCGCGGCATCCGCGAGGCTGGTTTGGGTGAGCGCGGAGACGATGTCTCTCCGGCCCTGCCATGCCGCGAGCGCCAGAGCGCCGTACGGCAGCAGGTGATTGCCCATGACCTCGTTGACCGTTGCGAACTCGTTGACGAGGGCGCCCGCCGCTGTGAACTCGCCGGCGAGGAAGTGCAGGCCCATCCGGCTGTTGAGTGCGATCGGCAGCACCGCCAAGGCTCCGGCCTGGCGCGCAAGACGGAGGTGGCGTGTGCAGAACACCTCCCAGCTCTCGTCGTCCCAGATATCGTGGGCAGCGTGGGTGGCGAGCCACAGCCAGCGAACGGCATCGGGGGTCGACACCTCCTCGGTGCGCCAGGCAGTCAAGGCGCGCTGCAGTAGTGGGACGCCTTCCCCGTAGCCCTCGGTCATCAGCACCGCCAGGCCGTCCAGCAGGAGATCGGTCGGGCGAGCGGTCGATGGAGGTGCCGCGCGGGCTGCCACGGCGACTTCGCGGGCACCGATGTCGTCGGCCAGGCGTCCGACCAGCAGCCCTGCCGCCAGCGCATCGAGGTAGCCGCCGCGAGCGGCAGCTTCGTCCAACGTTTCCATCCGCCGGGCGGCTGACAGCAGCAGTGGCGGCGCGTCGCGGCCACGGCTGGAGAAGAACGCTATCTGCGCCCGGAGAACCTCCACCTCGGCGTGCGTCGGCTCGTCGAGCGGCGCGGTCTCGATGCCCGCGAGCAGCGCCAGTGCCACATCCGACGAACCGGATTGGTGCCGGGCCCTGGCGGCGGCGAGAACCCGGGCAGGTCGCCGGGCCGGGTCGTCGGTCAGTTCGATGGCACGTTCGAGAAATGCCGCCTGCGCCGCCAGACCACCCCGGGAGCGCGCCCGAGCCGCGCACCTTTCCAGTGCGACGGCGACCTCCTCATCAGGCCCGCTTGCCGCGTGCGCCCGGTGCCAGGCCCGGCGGGCGGGATCGCGCTCCGGATCGGTCTCCTCGGCCAGCGCGAGGTGGACGGCTCGCAGGTCGGTCACCTCCGCGGCCCGGGCAACGGCGGATCGCACCAACGGGTGCCGGAATCGGACTCGAACGGTCAGCTCGATCAGGCCCGCCCGCACCGCCGGCACCGAGGCGGCGAAGTCGACCTCGAGCCGCCGCAAGGCTCGTCTCAGAAGACTCAGGTCCCCGACGGGTTCGAGGGCAGCTGCCAGCAGGAACAGGCGCGTCGGTTCCGGAAGTGCTGCCAGGCGTTGGGAGAAACCCTGTTCCAGCTGAGTGTCCAACGGCGCGGTGGCCGCCAGACCGAACCCGAAACTGAGTTCGGCTCTCGACAGACCGCGAGGCAGTTCCAGCAGCGCCAACGGGTTGCCCCGGGTCTCGGCCACAATCGTCTCGCGCACGCGATAGTCGACGTCGCCGGGCAGGACGCTGTCGAGGAGCGCGTGGGCGTCGGCGTCCCGCAGTCCTCGAACGACCATCGTCGGTTGCCCGGTCAGTTCCTTGTCCTCGTGGTCTCCTCGCAGCGCGAAGACCAGCCCGATCGGATCGGCCAGCTGACGACGTGCCACGAACGCGAGTGTCTGGGCCGAGATGGGGTCGAACCACTGCGCGTCATCGATCACGCACACCAAGGGCTGCTCCTCCGCCACGTCCGCGAACAGGCTCAGCACTGCCAGTCCGACCAGGAATCGGTCCGGCGGTGGTCCGGCGTGCATCCCGAAAGCAGTGGCCAGCGCGTCACGCTGCGGCCCGGGCAGGCCATCGAGATGGTCCAGCATCGGTGCGCACAACTGGTGCAAGCCGGAGAAGGGCAGTTCCACCTCGGACTCGACGCCCGCCGCTCGTGCCAGCCGGCAACTCGGCCCCAGTCCACTCGCCAGGTAGTCCAGCAGCGCTGTCTTGCCGACGCCGGCCTCGCCGCGCAGTACCAGCACCTGGCTCGCGCCGGCGCGCACACGGGCAACGAGGGCGTCAAGGGTCGCACACTCGGTCTGCCTGCCGCGGAGCTCCGTGGGCAGCTGGGGTGAGGTCACGACGACGTCCAGAAACCACTGGTTGTCGTGCCCATCGAGCCTCCAGGTGAGGTCGATGTGTGCCTCAGCGGCCTCGACGACTCACGTCATCGCGTCGGTCAACACGCGCCGGATCAGGCGGGAAACCTCGGCCTGATTCTCTCACAGCTGCAGCATCGCAACTTTGAGAGCGGACGCTTCTGAGATCCTCGCCAGGGGAACGGGCGGGGGCCGGACGTGGCACGCTGTCCGGGTGACCATCGACCGGTACGAACTCGTGGGGATCTTCGGCGGCGCCGTCGATGCCGGAGTCGCCTCGCTGTTCGTGGGCGCCGGCCTGTCCGCGGCGGCCGGACTGCCGACCTGGAACGACCTCCTGAGCCCGCTCGCCGCCGAGATCGGCGTAGCGGGCGCGTTCGCGGACCTGCCATTGCTCGCCGAGTACTACGAGCAGAACGGTCCCGGCCGGCGCCCGGCGTTGGAGAATCACCTGCGCAAGGAACTGTCGGCGTACCGGACACCGGCACTGAGTCATGACCTCATCGCGAAGCTCCCGATCGACGAGATCTGGACGACCAACTTCGATTCGCTGCTGGAAACGGCAGCTCCCGACGCCAGCGTCGCCACGCAGGACAACGATGCCCTGGACATCGGCACCGGGCGCCGGACGATCATCAAGATGCACGGCGGCCTCAGCCTCGACAACCCGCCGACCTGGATCGCGCCGCCGGTGATCACCCGCAGCGACTTCGAGCAGTACGAGGACACGCATCCGCGGATGTGGGCCCTGCTGCGAGCGTCGTACCTCACCCGCACCATGCTCTTCCTGGGTTTCAGCTTCGCCGACCCCAACATCGACGTCCTGCTGCGACTTGCTCGCCGGTACGGCACCACAGCCGCGGACCGGCACCTCACCGTCCTGCGTCGACCGGCCGACCCCGAAGGGGTCCAGCTCCATGAACTGCGGGTCCGCGACTTGGAGAACAGCGGTGTGCACGTCTGCGAGATCAACGACTTCAGCGAACTCACCCCGATGCTGCGGGCAATCACCACCCGAACCCGCCCGGAGCGCTTGTTCGTCAGCGGGAGCGGCGACAAGGCCTTACTGAAACCGTGGTACGACAAGCTCGCGGTCGCGCTCACCGCACGTCCTCCGTCGTGGCAGCTAGCCTCGCTCGGCGGACCGGCGGGGTGGGGCGTCACGAGCCGCTTCGCCGAACTCCTCCGGGCCAACGGCCGCTACAAGCCTGACCGGTTCCGCATCTACTTCCGGAAGAATCTCGGAGAACAAGCACCACTGATGGACGCGCACGTCGGCACCGCGATCTTCACCGACCTGGAGCGGGAAGAACTCGTCGGCAGCGTCCTCAACGACTGCCGCGCGCTGCTTGTCATCTGCGGGGGAAGCGGCACCAGCGAGGAGGTCCGCTGGGCGCTCGAACGCGGCGTCAGCGTCATCCCGCTGGCCTCCAGCGGCGCAACTGCTCGAGACGTCTGGGACAGCTCGAGCACACCTCCGGATCTCGGCGGCCGCCCGTGTGATCCCCAGGTCTGGCACAACCTGGCCGATCCCGATCCGGACGTCGCGGTGATGGCCGCGATGACCGCGATCGACCAGGCCATGTGCCGACCCAGAGGCTAGATCGGGACCGATCAGCTTTCGCGCACGACCTCTCGCGCGTTCTTGTCGTTCCGCAACCCGGTGTACCGCGGATGCCGGAGCAGCCCGTCCCGGGTCCATTCCGTGAAGCCGATCTGCGCCACGAGCCGCGGTTCGACCCAGTGCACGTCCCGCTCACGAACTCGTCCACGAGTGAACGGGGACTGTTCCCGCTCCAGGCTCTGCATTCGCGCGTACAGGTTGTTGAGCACCGAGGCGTTGAAACCCGTACCGACCTTCCCGGCATAGACGAAATCGTCCCCGTCGAAGTAGCCGACGAGCAACGCGCCGAAGTCGATCCGGGAGCCCTTCGGTGCCGTATAGCCGCCGATCACCAGTTCCTGGTCACGCACGCACTTGAACTTCAGCCAGTCGTGCGACCGACCGGCGGCGTACGGCGAATCGGCCCGCTTGGCGATCACGCCCTCATCACCTCGCGCGCACGCCTTGCGGAGGTCCTCCTCGCCTGTGGTGTTGCGGTGCGCCGTGAACCGCAGCGGATCGGCGAAATGGACGGCGTCGCGGAGCAAGCGCTTGCGTTCCCGCAACGGCAAGCCCCGAACGTCGTACCCGTCGAGATGCAGCACATCGAAAACGTAGTAGAAGACAGCGATGCCGGTCGCCCTCGCAGCGACAGGATCGGTCAGCCCCAAGCGGCCCTGCAGGCGCTCGAAGCTGGTGCGGCGGCCGACGAACGCCACGACCTCACCGTCCAGCACCGCGGCCACCTCGCACTCGCTCGCCACCGCGTCGGCGATCTCGGGGTAGGTGCCTTCCAGCGGCTTGTCATTGCGTGTACGCAGTCGGACCTCGCCTGACGCCGTACGGAACGCCAGGCATCGCACGCCGTCCCACTTCCGCTCGAACAACCACTCCGGATCGGAGAACCGCTCGTCTGTCAGCGTGGCCAGCATCGCGCTCGCCGTCGTGGGCATCGGCTGCGGCCGGCGATCGTCGGTCGGCATCACTTGTCCTCCAAACGGAAGTCCAGCTTGCGGGGCAGTCGCGGAGCTTGGTCAGCGTCTCCAGGTCGCGAACAGCGCGTCCGGCTCTCCGTCTGAAAATACGCCCCCGTAGAACGTCTCCTCCGAGACATTGAACGCGTAGGACTCGAGATCTTTGGAGTACACCTCGACCATGTGCGTCGGGTCCATCCCGATCACGTCCGTGGTGCGCGGATTGGGCGTAGACATCGCCACTCCGATGAGCGCCTTCTGCTGCATCCGCTCGATCAGGGCGCGCCAGTTGAACAGGTGCTCGATGATCTCCAGGGCGACGAAGAAATGCGCCTCCCGAGGTGGCGTCCAGTAGTTCAGATTGACACCGTCGATGCCGCCGTCGACGGGGATGTATCGTCCCCGCCACCCGTACTCCGCGCGCAGGCAGTAGTCCAGTTCGGTCATGCCGGCGCCGACGTCCACGATCGTCAGGTCATCGGTGAGTCCGCTCGCTGTCAGCCAGTCGGCGGCGGCGCGGTACCGGACGGCGCGGAACTCGTACTTGCCGGTGCGATCGTCCAGGTAGGAGTCGCAGGACTGAATGGTGGGGGTCCAGGGCATCAGCGAACCAACCCTTCTCGGTCGACAGGTTTCGGGACTTCGGTCAGTGCGTTTGGTCCAGGCAGCTCAACTGTGGGAGCCGAGCAGGAGGGGACGCGCCTGTGAGTTCCCCGGCCGCTCCCGGGTCCGAGTCCCCCGGACGGCAGCGGGCAGCGGCGAGTGGATGAGGCCGACCCGGCACCGGGTGATGTAACGGGCGGCCGACCCGGGCATTGACCCGGGACTACGCGGGCGCCCAGGTCCGCGCTTTCCGCCCAGAGTGGCGGCAACGGACTCACCGCACTAGGAGGACCAAATGCACACCCATTCCACATCGGAGACCGCCACTCCCCCAGGCCGCCGCCGGAGGATCGTCGCGCTCGGAGCCGCCGTACTGGCCGTCCTGACCGCCGCCGTGTCCCTGACAGTGCCCGCCGAGGCGCACACCACCAAACCGACGATCGTGCTCGTCCACGGTGCCTGGGCCGACAGCACCAGCTGGCTCGACGTCGCCCGGCAACTCAAGGACGACGGCTACCGCACCGTGACCCCCGAGCTCGGCCTGAACAGCGTCGCCGACGATGTCGCGATCGTCCGCACCGCCTTGGACAGCATCCAGGGCAAGAAGGTGCTGGTCTCCCATTCGTACGGCGGCATCGTCACCGCCGGCGCCTCCCACGGCCGCACGGACGTCTCCGCCTTCGTGTACGCGGCGGCGCTCGTACCTGACGAGGGCGACTCGATTGCCAGCCTCGGCGCCGACTTCACCCCGTCCGAGGCCTTCGGGCACCTGGTCTTCACCGGCGAGCCGTTCGCGTCGCCGGCGTACATCGACCCGGCCTATTTCCATCAGTACTTCGCTCAAGACCTCAGCAATCGGCAGGCAGCCGGGTTGAACGCCGCACAGCGGCCGCTCAACTTCCCCATCGTCACGACGCCCTCCGGCCCGGTCGGCTGGCACAACGTTCCGGCCTGGTACGCCGTGTCCGGCCAGGACCGCATGATCGACCCGGCCCAGGAACGCTGGATGGCAACACGCGTCGGCGCCACCATCGTCGAATACTCCACCGCCAGCCACGTCGGCGGAATCACCCGGCAGGCGCCTCGGTTCACCGCCCTCATCGAACACGCGGCCCGCTCAACCCGGGTGAGGTGACCGCCAACTCCGCGCCACGTCGACGGAGCAGCTCACTGGCCAGGTCCCACTCCTGGGGCCTGGCCGGCGACAGCGCCCGCATCAGCAGGTTCGGCGGCTGAGATGACAGCACACGCAGCTGATGCATCACGAGTGGTTTTCCTCGTTTGATGCGTTGCTGCGAGGATCTGCGGCATGGCCCGCGAGAGTGCACGTCGGCGGATGTGGCGGATGGCTGCTGTACGCCGGTGGTTGGACAGGACGACCGAGACCTGGGTACCGCCGACGTCGGGTGATCTGACCAGCTCCTTCCGCTTCCTTCTCTGGCTTACCCGATCGCAGTCACGACGTGTCGCGATGGGTGCGACATTGGGCTGCTGCTGGATGGTCGGTTTGGCGGTGCCACCTTGGGTGCTGTCCCGTGCGGTGGATGATGGACTTGTCGCCGGCGATACCGCCGCTCTCGTCGGGTGGGCGCTCGTACTGCTCGTGGTCAGTGTGCTCAACGCGCTGCTGGGGATCGCTCGGCACCGCACGATGACCAAGATCCGGATGGACGCATCGTTTCGCTCGGTCCGGGCGACGGTGTGGCACACGTCCCGCTTGGGTGCCTCTCTGGCGCGTCGCGTGAGCGCTGGGGAGGTGGTGACCGTCGGCATCGCCGACGTGAACACCGTTGCGCAGGCGTTGACGGTCACGGGGCCTGGCGTTGGCGCGGTCCTGGCCTACGCCGTCGTTGCGGTCGTGCTGTTCACCATTTCACCGTGGCTGGCCGCCCTGGTCCTCGCCGGAGTTCCGCTGCTCGCTATCGCAGTTGGTCCGTTCCTGCGGCGCATCGAACACACCGGCGGCGAGTACCGGGCGTACCAGGGGCGGTTGACGACGCGTCTGGTCGATGTGTTGGCCGGACTTCGCGTGCTGAATGGCCTCGGTGGGAAGGCGTTTGTGGCCGAGCGGTATGAACAGCAGTCGCAGGGATTGGTGGATCGTGGCTACCGGGTCGCCGGACCCTCGAGCTGGGTTGGCGCATTGTCGAGCGGCCTGCCGGCGCTGTTCCTGGCCGCCGTGGTGTGGTTGTCGGCGAGGATGGCTGCGGTCGGCGATATCACCATCGGTGATCTTGTCGCCGTCTACGGCTACGTTGCCGTGCTGGTCGTTCCGGTGGCGTCCTTCATCGAGGGCGGTGGCGATATCGCTCGCGCTCGGGTGGCCGGTCAACGAATCATCGATCTGCTCAACCTGCCGGTCGTACGTCACAACGACGACGACCCTGCGACGATCCCGACCGGCTGTGGCCCGTTGGCCGATCCTGACTCGGGCGTGATCGTTCGTCCTGGCGTTTTCACAGCGTTGGTAGCTGCCCGGCCGGCGCAGGCGATCACGGTGATCGAGAGGCTCGGGCACCTGAGCACCGATTCGGAGGCAGGTGTGACGTGGGCCGGTGTGCGGATTCATGATGTTGCCCGGGAAGAGTTCCGGCATCGGTTGGTTGTCGCTGACAACCATGCCGAGGTGTTCGCCGGCACAGTGCGGGACGTTGTGGCGGGGCGTCTTGAGCCTGACGATGGCCGGATTCGTGCGGCCATCCGTACCGCCGTCGCCGAGGATGTGGTGGAGGCGTTGCCCGGCGGTCTGGATGCGGCGATCGCCGCCGGCGGGAGCGACCTGTCTGGTGGGCAACGGCAACGCCTCCAACTCGCCCGCGCCGTCTATTCCACACCCGACGTACTGCTTGCCGTCGACCCGACCTCTGCAGTCGATGCCAACACCGAAGCGGCCATGATCGACCGGCTCCGCGAAGCCCGGCGCGGCACGACCACAGTCGTCACGACGGCGTCGCCACTCGTGCTCGATCGTGCTGACGAGGTCATCGTCCTGATAGACGGCCACGCTTCGACAGTCGGAACGCACGCGGAACTTCTGCGCAGCGACCCCTACTATCGCGGCCTGGTCTCCCGCGCCCAAGCTGACACCGAAGGCGATGGGGTCGCCGGTGAGTAGGCAGATGCCGGTCGCGGGCCCAGCCGAGGTCCGTGCCGCGGCGATAGGAGACTTGGGCGCAGACCGCCGAGCCGTGGTTGGGGTCATCCTTGTCAATGGGCTCGCCTCTGCGGCAGCTCTGACCGGTCCGTGGCTGCTCGGCCGAATCATCGACACGATCCAAACCGGCTCCGGTGACGTGCTGAGCACGGTGGACCGACTTGCCTTCGGCGCGCTGGTGTTGACGATCGTGCAGACGGTGCTGACGTGGTGGGCGCTCAAGATCGGCTATCGGTTCGGCGAACGCACCGCCGCACGCGTTCGAGAGCGATTCTTGCAACGGACCTTGGCGCTGCCCCCACGGGAGGCGGACCATCTTCCGGCCGGCGATCTGATCGCCCGCGGCAGCACCGATGCCTCGCTGGTGGCCACGACCTTGCGGTCGGCGGTGCCCGAAGTTCTCGTGGCCGTCGTCCACGCCCTGTTCCTCATCGTCGCGGTGCTCGTCCTGGATCCGTGGCTCGGGCTGTGCGGGCTCGTGTGCTTGATCGGCGTTGGAGCGGCCGTGCGCTGGTATCTGCGACGTGCGAGGCCGGCCTATTTGGCAGTCGCCGCATCTGGTGCAGAGCTGGCCGACGTCGTCGCCAGCACCGCCAAAGGCGCTCGCACGATCGAACTGCTCGGGTTGGAACACCGCCGGACACAGGTCACGGAAGCCGCCATCACTCAAGCCCGGTCCGCACGCCTAGGTGCACTGTGGCTGCGAACGGTGCTGTTTCCGTGGTCGGAAGTTGCGCTAGCACTCCCAGTGGTCGGCGTCCTGGTCATCGGCGGTGGCCTGTACGCCAACGGTCTGGTCAGCTTGGGAACTGTGGTGACGGCGACGATCTACCTACGCCAACTCGTCGGCCCACTCGACACGCTGATGCTCTGGATCGAACAGCTGCAAGGAGCCGGAGCCTCCTACGCCCGCGTCGAAGGGTTGGCTGACATCCAGCTGACCCCGAACGGCCAAGGCGTCGACGCCCTCGCCGGTGACCGTATCCAAGTGAACAACGCGTATTACAGCTACACGGGCGCTCGCGACGTACTTCACGGAATCGATCTCGTCGTACAGCCCGGAGAACGGCTGGCCATCGTCGGCACCTCCGGCGCAGGAAAATCAACCCTCGCACGTCTCCTCGCCGGCCTCGACCGCCCGCACATCGGGTCTGTGACGATCGGCGGGACACCAGTTGCCGACCTGTCGCCCGACCACCTGCGCGAGCACGTCGTACTGATCACCCAAGATCATCACGTGTTCCACGACACCGTGCGCGACAACCTGCGCATCGCACGACCGAACGTGACGGAGCAGGAGCTGTACGCCGCGCTGGACGCCGTCGGAGCCGCGTGGTTGGCCGACCTACCACACGGGCTGGACACCGAGCTCGGCCACGACACCAACCTCGACGGCGCTAGTGCCCAGCAGCTCTCTCTGGCCCGAGTCGTTCTCGCCAATCCCCACACCCTGATCCTGGACGAAGCCACCGCACAACTCGACCCGAAAACAGCACGGCGAACGGAACGATCACTGGCCGCCGTCCTTCGCGGTCGCACCGTGATCGCGATCGCCCACCGCCTGCAGACAGCGCACGACGCCGACCGAATCGCAGTCATGGAAGCCGGCGAACTCGTCGAGCTCGGCACCCACGACGAACTTGTCAGCGCAGGACGCGTCTACGGCAAACTCTGGCAGTCATGGCATGGAGCATCGTCCGAAGATCAGTCGCTGCCGGATGAGGGGTAGCTCGCCCGCCCGCAACAGGTTCGACGACCGATCAGGGTCGGCGCGCTGGTGTTGTTGCACGTCTGGCCAGTGGGGCGGGAAAATCGCCGGTACGGTCGTCCTCTCTACGCCCGCGTGACACCGCCCAGCACCGGTAAGGAGTGACGTGAGAATCCCGTTCTTGTCGTCGAAACCCGAGGGGAGACCGGCCGCAGGCCATCGGTCTCGGCCTCGCGCTGTCCCCGCTCTCACAATCGGTGCCCTTGTGGCCGCAACTCTTGTCCCATTGACAGTGGGACAGGCCTCCGCCGGCACACCAACAACGTCCGCCGATCCCTCAGCCTCCGAGAGCGTCAACCTCGCCCTTCTGCCGGGTGCGGTCGCCTCCGCCAAGTCCCAACGCATGACTCCGCCCGCGGCGACGTACGCGCCCGCCAACGCGGTCGACGTGTTCGTGCACAACGGATGGAGCTCGAACTACGCGTCGGTCGGCAACGGCTACGACCCGACCCAGGACTGGTTCCAGGTCAAGCTGGCCACGCCCGCCCCGGTCTACGAGGTGTTCAGCCGCTGGACTTCTCCGGCCAAGCCGACGGAGTACGACCTGCAGGTCTCAACGGACGCCGACTGCCAGACCTGGTCGACGGTCACCCATGTGGTGAATCCGAGCGACAAGGATTCCCAGGTGATCGATCGCAAGGACCCGATCTCGTGTGTCCGGATGCAAGCGCTGGCCACGACGTCCACCACCGGCTACACGATCAATGAGTTCGAGATCTGGTCCGGACCCAAGCCTCCGCCGACCGTGGGACAGATCATCCCTGTGCCGGTGCAGCAGCAGCCCGGCACCGGTCAGCCGTGGGAGCTCACGAACAGATCCCGGATCGTCGTCTCCACCGGTGCCCTCACCGCCACGGCTGAGGTCCTCGCCGGCTATCTGCGGCCCGCCACCGGGTTCGTACTCCCCGTCGTGACAGGTTCCGCTACCGCCTCTGACATCTCACTGACCCTCGGATCGGTGTCCGGCGTCCCGCAGAACAAGGCGGCCGAGGGCTACTCCCTCACGGTGTCGAGTGCGGGCGCGAAGATCGTCGCCCCGCAAGCACATGGCCTGTTCAACGGCTTCGAGAGCCTTCGGCAGCTGTTGCCAGCAGCAATCAACTCCCCCACTACCGGCGTCGGGCCGTGGACAGCGCAGCCCATCACGGTCCTGGACTACCCGCGCTACGAGCATCGAGGTCTTCAGCTCGACCCCGCCCGCAACTTCATATCGGTGGCCGAGATCCGGTCCATGATCGACCAGCTGGCCGCGTTGAAGGGCGACCGGCTGCACCTGCACCTCAGCGACTCCCAGTCCTGGCGCCTGGAGATCAAGGGCTACCCGGCTCTGGACGGCACCGGGTGCAACGGATCGGCCTGTATCGCGGGCTTCTACACGCAAGAGGACTTCAAGGGCCTGGTCAAGTACGCCGCCGACAGGTTCATCGAGATCGTCCCAGAGCTGGAGGGCCCGGCCCACGCGACGGCGGCGGTCAGATCCCTGGGCGGCGTCGCAGTCGTGGGCTGCCAGGGCCAGACCCAGACCGACCGGTTCTGCACCAACCCGAACGACCCGGCGAGTGAGCGAGCGCTCGCCTTCTGGCGGGACGCGATCGCACAGCTCGCCGCGATCTCTCCGGCACCGATCATCCACATCGGCGGCGACGAGGCCATCGGGATGCCCCACGAGGATTACAAGTGGTGGATCGGGCAGATGGAGAACATCGTCAACAACGCCGGCAAGCGAATGATGGGCTGGAACCCCGCACTGGAGGGATACGCACCGGGCTCGACCTCCATCAACCACTACTGGTCCGACTACACCGGCGGTGGCCCCCCGCTCATCAAGCCGGAGTGGTTCAACCAGGGCCGCAGCGTCATCACGACCCCGGAGTGGAACGCCTACCTCGACTTCGGGTACGACGGGTCTCCCGGCCGGACACCGCGGACCGAGCTCGACAAGGCCTACTCGTGGGACCCGGAGTGGGTGTACGAGAAGTACCGGTCCGTCTGGGCGCAACCGGCGTACGGCGGACCGAAAGCGGAGGACATCATCGGCATCGAGGCGCCCATCTGGGGCGAGCAGATGCGTGGGCTGGCCACGAACGAGTTCATGGTGTTCCCGCGGCTGGCCGGCATCCTGGAGAAAGCCTGGTCTCCCAAGGTGCTCACCCAGGACTACGACGCGTACCGCCAACGGCTCAGCGTCGCCGGCGCCCGGTGGGCCTTCGCAGGAGTGAACTTCGGCTCCATCGCCCAGGTCACCTGGAGTCCGGAGGCAATGGGCACGGTCACCCGCCTCGGCGTGGACAAGACCGTGAGCAACCAACCTCTGGGCCGTCTGGCCGCCGGCTCGATTCCGCCTGGTGAGTTCACCGCCATGATCGATTGGGGCGACGGATCCCCGGCCGAGGCCGCCGGTATCGCAGCACGCGATTACGTGGCGAGCCAACGCCAGGGCCGAAGCCTGATGACCGTCAGCGGGAGCCACACCTACCCAGTGGACGGGGTCTATCACGGGACCGTCACCTACAGCCGTCAGGGCCAGACCTGGGCCGTGCCGTTCGTCGCGACCGGCGTCCCGTCCTGTACGACGATGGTCACCGGGACGCACCAGGGTCCGTTGACCGTGTCTGCGGGCGTCGCGTGCTTCGACGGCGCGACTGTCTCGGGACCTGTAACCGTGGCTGCGGGTGCCGGACTCTACGCATCCGGGTCTGAATTCCGCGGTCCGGTGACGGCGTCCGGAGCAGACAACGTTCTGCTGTGCGGTACGACCGTGTCCGGGCCGGTAAGCGTGACCGGTGGAACCCGGGTCTGGCTCGGTAATCACAACGGCGAGTGCTCGCCCGCGACGGTCAGGGGTCCGGTGCGGGTCAGCGGTTCGGTGGGTCAGGTCACGATCGACGGCGCCACCGTCGCCGGCCCGCTCGTCGTGCAGAACAACACCGGCTCGACGATCGTCTCCGGCAACCACATCAGCGGGCCGCTGTCCTGCACGGGCAACTCTCCCGCGCCGACCAACGCAGGCCAACCCAACACCGCGTCCGGCCCGAAGTCGGGCCAGTGCTCCGGACTCTGACAGCCGGTAGCTGAACACGGCGGCCCTGCGCACGCACGAGCTGCGCAGGGCCGCTCCGATCGCCGGACGGCAATTAGCGGCGCCGCCTTCTCGCGAAGGTTGTCAGTTTGAAGGCGGTTGCGGTGGTCAGGCCGTAGACCAGGTGCGCGCTGAGGTCCTTGGCCAGGACCTTGTAGTTGTATTTCCAAATCGGTTGGTAGAGCTTTGCTGCCGGGAGTACGACATAGCTGGTCCCCCAGACGCCGGCGCCGAAGATCGCGCCGTACCAGGCCCGGGGCTTGGGTACGGATCCGGCGACGACGCCGTACGCGGCACCGTTCGCGATCCCGTACCCCCAGTGCATGATGTTGTTGACCAGGGCGGCTCTGCTGTCCGGCAGCTCGCGCTGGAAGAGGCCCTCGAACAACCGTCTTCCGACCTGTGCTGGGGCCGCTGCCTGCTCCCAGGTCTTGATGTCGGCCGAGAACTCCCAGCGGCCGACCTCGCTCTTGCCGCCGCCGCTTCGGTACTCGGCGTACAACAGCGCATCCATGGCCAGGGTCCCGATCGTGCCCGCGACCAGCCCACGAGTGATGGCTCCCAGCGGTGTGAGTCGATCGCTCTTCATCGTCCTGCTCCTTCGAACATTCTGCGAGTCTCCTTCGAATCTCAGGATCGCCCGGATGCGCGTGCGTCGCGCCCGGGTAATTCCCTGGTCCGCGGAACTGTCTGTCTGTCGCCGGCGTGGCCGGATCGGTGGACCAGGGACTTGCCCAGGGGCGATCAGCGCATTCGAAGGGCATCGTCGTAGACGTCCATCGACTCAGAGGAGAGGACCATGAACAGCACGCCGGCCGAGGGTCTCGCGTACGAGGTGTTCGTCAGTGAAGCGCCCGCGCAGCCCGGTGCCCTGCCGAATGGTGCGCCGAGGAGTTTCTCCCCGATCGCAAGCACCCTGATCTACGGAGAAGAGAACGCCGTCCTGTCAGACCCTGGCTTCAATCCCTCCACGGCGCGCGACCTGGGCGACTGGGTGGCCGGCAAACGACGCAGGCTCACCGACATCTACATCACGCATGGCCACGGGGACCACTGGTTCGCGGCACAGCTCCTCGCCGACCGGTTCGGCGCTCGCATCGTCGCATCCGCGGGCGTGATCCGGCAGATGCATGCCAGCGTCGCCGCCCGGCCGTTCCTGTGGGACAAGATGTACGCCGACATTCCGCCGTCAGCCGTCACCGCGGTGACGGTGCCGGACAATCGCTTCGCGCTGGAGGGCCACCAACTCCGGATCGTCGACGTCGGCCACGGTGACTCCGACGACTCGAGTGTCCTGCACGTCGCGGACCTCGGGCTGGTCGTCGCCGGCGACGTGATCTACAACGGCGCCCACCAGTACGTCGGCGACGCCCTGGGACCCGACGGTCTCGCACCCTGGCGGGCCGCGATCGACAATGTCGAGGCACTCGCCCCGCGATCGATCGTTGCCGGACACCTGAACCGGCTCGGTGACGACGACGCCGGCCGCCAGATCGCCGCCACCCGGCGGTACCTCGACGAGGCCGAAGCAGCCCTGAAGACCGCGACCACTGCCCTCGGATACTTCAACCGCATGATCGACCTCCACCCCGACTACGCAGGCCAGCTGATTCTCTGGGCCGGCGCCGGCGCGCAGTACGGCGTCCGCGAACACCCGGCCGCTAACAGACCTCAGATCGTCGCCTCCGCCTGGCTGTGAAGCGCTCGGCGGCAGGAGCGATCCGTCAGTCCGCTCTCAACGTCGGGACGATCGCCATCGGACCGCGGGCCGAGCGAAGGATCTTGTTCGTCAACGAGCAACAGACAGCGTGATGCGCTCGCCGGCGACCGCGCGTACCCACCACCATCCGTCCGGACCAGACCGGTCCGGCGACCGCGCCGGCCGACGACGATCAGCTCCTCGAGGCCGCACAGGAGCGGCGACGTACCGGCCTGCACGTCAGTGATCACCCGAGATCGGCGGCGACGGCCCGCGCCCGGGCGCAGGCAGCGTCGACCACAGTCGAGGCCCCATCCACCGCCGACGCGTCCAGCGAATACCCGACGGCATGGACGACACGCAACGGGACCCCGCGGGCGGATGCCTCCAGCGCGGCCCAGTCCACTGCCCGCAAGCCGACCGAACCGCCATCGACCAAGACAGCGATCACGCCTTCCTGCGCCGCGGTCCGTCGGTGCCAGAGCCCGTCAAGGCTCCCGATCGCACCGAGCCAACATTGCCGAGATCGAGTCATCAGCGGCTCCCTGCTCCGACGCTCCACCCACTATCACTGCCCGCGGACCCTGATCGCACCCGTCACACCCACGGGCAGACCCCAGGCCAGCGCGTTCAGGTGAGCACGGCCAGTCGGGAGCTGGTCCTCGCCGGGGGGACTCGCGAAACTCCAGGGCTCGTGGGTCGTCAGGAGGCCGGCAGGCCTCCTAGCAGTTGAGGGAGGTTTAGTTCTGCGAGGCGGGTTTGGAAGCCGTTGGACAGCGCTGCCTGGATTCGGGATTGGGCTTCGGGGGTGCGTACGCTCTCGCCGAAGAGGTCGGAGTCGTGGCGGAAGTCGTCGGCCGGTGCGAGGGCGATCGCGTTGACGCGGTCCTTGACTGCGATCTGGCCGGAGGCTGGGAAGCCGGCGATGCGGTGGGCGAGAACCCGGACGAAGTCGTCGAGTGCTTCGGCGGGGAGGGCACGGTTGATCCAGCCGTAACGCTCGGCGAGGTCGGCGTCGTAGTCCCGGGCACTCAGCATGACCTCGAGTGCCCGGCCGCGACCCATCAGACGAACCAGATGCTGGGTCGCTCCCCCGCCGGGGACCTGACCGAACGCGGGCTCGAACTGACCGAAGATCGCCGACTCGCGTGCGGCGAACCGCATGTCACACGCCAGGACGAACTCGCTGCCGGCACCCCGTACCCGTCCCTCGATCTGCGCGATCGTCACGAGACGGCTCGCGCTCAGATGGCGGAAGAGCAGCGCAATCGACGGCTCGCCCACCAGCTTCGCTGCCTCGGCCCGGTACTCCGCGATCCGGGTCACGTCCACGTGCGGGATGAAGTAGTCGGGGTCCTCGCTCTTGAACACGAGCACCTGGATGGAACTGTCGGCCTCGGCCTGCTGAATCAACGACACCAGGTCACGGACCAGCTCAGGCCCGAGAAGATTCATCGGCGGGCTGTTGATCGCTGCGAACAGTACGGCGCCCTCCTGCCGCACGGTGAGTGTCTCGTAGTCCATCGGCTTCAACCCTTCTTCTCGGCGAGGCTGCGCAGCAGCAGTGGCGAGGCGACGAGGATTCCCGTGGCCACGATGATGGCGAAGGTGAGGAGGATGACCTTGAAGGTCACGTACTGCAAGGCGATCCCAGCCCCGACGACGGGCAGCGAGAGGCCCAGATAGCCCACGACGAAGAACAGGGCCAAGGCAGCGGCGCGATCGTTGGGCGGCGCGGTCGTGATGACGACTGTCAAGGTGCTTCGGAAGATGCTGCCGGTCCCTACACCCACCAGGGCCGCTCCGATCAGGAAGAACGTAAGGCTCGGCGGACGCAACCAGGCCGCGGTCACGATGACGGCCAGACCCAGAAGCAGCACGGGGATGCCGACGGCGAGTAGCCGGCGGAGCGGCCAGGTCCTGGTGATGATCTGAGTGAGTGCCCCGACGCCGAAGGCGATGAAGACAGTCAGACCGGCCAGTACGGGCGACGACCGATGCAGCGCCCCGGACAGGAACGCGGACGCCAGCCCGGCGAACACGCCGTACACGGTGAATACCAGGAAGTCGCCGGTGAGCGCCGCACCGAACTGGGTGCGCGCACCAGCAGGAAGCGCCAGCCGTTGCGGGCGGTAGCGGGGGCGAGGCTTTGGCAGCGGCCTGACCTCAGGAGCCGCCCAGGTGGCGACCAGCGCGAGCGCCAACAACACCGCGAGGATGACGTAGATCAGTCGGGGAAAGCTGGGAACGTACGTCGCGAGCAACCCGGCCGCCAAGGGGCCGATTGCCAGGCCGCCGACGTTCGCGACCGTGGACGTTATCTGCGCGCGCCGCGTGGGCACCCCGTTCGGACCTGAGTCCAGGTCGGTCAGGTAGGCGGTAGCGGTCGCGGTGGCCGCGCCCAGGGCGAGACCGGTGAGCACTCGCCCGATGAACAGGGCTGGAAGCGAAGTGGAGTTGGCGAGGATCACTGCAGCCACCAGGCCCGTCAGCAGAGCGGGCATGAGCAGTGTCCGTCGTCCGTACCAGTCCGAGAGGTGACCCACGAGCAGCAGGCTTGTCACGATCCCGGCGGCGAAGACGGCGTACACGATCGTGACGGTGATGGACGACAGGTGGTCCTGTCGTCGGTAGATGCCATACAGCGCGCTCGGCGCGGTGGAGAAGGCGGTCAGAACCGACATGCTCGCGGCCACGGCCCAGAAGCCCGCGGTCCGGCTCAAACGTCCGCGCTTCGTCCCCTCAGTGACGAGCGCGTCATCGATGTGAACAGTTGAATTGGTCATGTCACCGATACTCCGCACTCACGAGCTCCATCGGACCCGTACGCCCCACGTGCCAGATCACCGGTCCTCCGGGGTCCGGCGGCCGGCAGCGTTGAGAACCAGGGTGTTCGACGGGTGCGATGTGAAGCTCCTGAGCGCGAATGTGTCGATGACAGGTGGGCCTAGGAGGGAGATCCCGATGGAGAGCTTCGACTACGACGTGCTGATCGTCGGCTCCGGGTTCGGCGGCAGCGTTTCCGCGCTTCGTGCCGCGGAGAAGGGGTATCGGGTCGGCGTCCTGGAGTCCGGCAAGCGATGGAACGACGCGGACATCCCGAAGAGCCAGTGGCATCTGCCCGGGTTCCTGTGGTTCCCCGCGGCGGACCTGTACGGGATCCAGCGGGTCGAATACCTCGATGACGTGCTGGTCTTGTGCGGCGCGGGCGTCGGCGGCGGATCTCACGTCTACGCGAACACGCTCTACGTGCCCCCGAAGCAGTTCTTCGACGCGCCGGAGTGGGCGAGCATTACCGATTGGGCCGACGAACTGGCCCCCCACTACGACCAGGCGACCCGGATGCTCGGTGCCGTTCGCTACCCGTACATGCCCACCGACGTCGACCGCGTCATGCTCCAGGTCGCGACCGGGATGGGACGCGGGGAAACGTTCAACAAGGCGCCGGTCGGCGTGTACTTCGGCAGCCCGGGCGTCGAGGCCGACGACCCGTACTTCGGTGGCGCCGGACCGCGTCGTACCGGGTGCATCTCGTGCGGGAAGTGCAACATCGGCTGTGGCCACAACGCGAAGAACAAGCTGACGACGAACTACCTGTATCTGGCGGAGAAGCTAGGCGCCCGGGTGCACGAACTCCAAGAGGTCTACGACCTCATCCCCCTCGAGGGAGGCGGGTTCGAGGTGCACGCACGGCACCCGGGATGGGCGCAACGAGCCGAGCACGTGCAGCACCACACCTACACCGCCGAGCAGGTCATCGTCGCCGCCCACGCGTACGGCTCGTCGAAGCTCTTGCTGCACATGCAGCATGAGGGGCGGCTACGGGACGTCTCCACCCAGCTCGGCCGGCGTGCGCGGACGAACTCCGAACAGCTCCTCGCGATCACGCGCACACACGAGGAATGGAAGCGTGATCCCGACCGGATCTGCCTCACCCCCGGTTCGGTGTCGATCACCTCCGGCGTCTGGCCCGACCCCGTCACGAGCATCGAGCCCGTCTACTGGGGCGTCGGGAACGACCTGTTCGCGTTTCTGGTCACCTATCACCAGCACGGCGAGCAGAAGCACCCGACGGCCGCTTGGGTCAAGCAACTGATCGAGCATCCGACGTCCGTCCTCAGCTTCGACGACGCACGCAACTGGGCCGAGCGGACGGTCGTCATGCTCTGCTCCCAGACGACCGACACGTCGATCGAGCTCTACTGGCACGACGGAGTACTGCGAAGTCGCCACACCGGCACGCCTCCCTCGGTGCACATCCCCGTCGTCGAGCAGTTCGTCGATCGAATGGCGGCCACCATGGGCGGCCACGAAGGAGCACTGCCGTTCGAGGTCATCAACCGGACTGCCTCGGCCCATTTCACCGGCGGTATCCCGCTCGGCGACAGCAGCGAGAGCGGCGCGGTCGACCCCTACCAGCGCGTGTTCGGCCAGCCGGGCCTGCACGTCATCGATGGCAGCGTGATGCCGGCCAACACTGGAGTGAACCCCTCGCTCTCGATCACTGCCTTGGCCGAGCGTGCGCTGTCACTGTGGCCGAACAAGGGAGATGTCGACCCGAGGCCGCCGCTGGGGTCCGGGTACGAGCGCGTGACGCCGGTGATGCCACACCGTCCCGCCGTACCTGCCGGCGCTCTGGGCGAGCTGCGACTCGATGCGAAGAAGTCCGACGTCATCCCCGACTATCCCTACTAGGAGCACCCGATGACCGAACTCTCAGCGGGCACGTTCCGCACCGTCGACGCCGCTGCGGCGATCGCTGACGACGGCGTCGCTCCGTACTACCTCACCCTGGGCGATCGAAAGCTGCGCGTCTCCTTCGCGCGGGTCGACGGCCGCGTCTACGCCTTCGGCGACCTCTGCACGTGCGGCAGCGAGCCCTGCCCGCTGTCCAGCGGTTTGCGCACCGGACGCACGATCATGTGCCAATGCCACGGTTCCCGATTCGACCTCACGACCGGCGCCGTGATCAACGGGCCGGCCGTCAAGCCATTGAGCGTCTACGAGGTGCAGGAACTCGACGGAGAGGTCCAGATCCGCCTGTGACCGATCCGGCTTCTACCCACGTAGGACGTTCCTGTCAGAGGTGATGCAGTCGGCGTCTGCGATGCGGGCGGCGATCCCGTAGGCGTTCCGGTTGGCGGCGTGGCGTTGCACCGCACACGCACCCGGGTCTGGGCGTCGAAAGCCCCGGCGGCGTTCTGGACCTGGAGCAAGTACGTGCCGTTGGGCAGACCACCGAACTCGACGAGCTCGGCCCCGCCTGCGGCCGGACTCACGACGTAGTCGTAGTGGATATCGCCTGCGGTGATCCCGACCATGTAGTGCTGGACCGTCGCGTTCGGGTTGCGCAGCCTGGCGGTGACGTTGGCGCCTTCGTCATGGCACGTGAACCGCGCCTTGCCCAACACCGGTGGCAGGACCGCGGTGGTCTCTGTGCTGCCGGCGACCTGGGCTGACGCAGACGTACTCCCCACGAGGAGCAAACCTGTCGCCAGCGTCGCGGTCGACAGACCACAGACCAACGAATGGCGTCTCATCGCGCGACCGAAGGCCGCGTGCTGAGGTGTCGGACACGATTGACAGAACGAATGGTGTGAAAAGACTTCACGATGCCCCCCTTGGACACCTGTTTGATGCTCCGAGGGCCATCAAAGTTGCCGAATCGCCAAGCCGACTTCACATCCGGGCCAACTGATCAATATGTTGCCAATGGCAACAACCGCACGCCGCGAGTGCGCTGACCACTTCGTGTGCCTTCGGAGTCGCAGGCTCACCGAGTGACATGCGCCGTAGGGTCTTGGTATGACGAATGTGTGTTTCGCCGGTATCACCGGGTGGACCGCGGCGCCGATCGTCGCCGCCATCGCTGCCTCCGACGACCTGACGCTCACCGCCGGAGTGTCCAGATCGGCGGCCGGTCAGGACATCGCGACGGTCACCGGCTCGAATGCCAGCGGGTCGATCTACGGGACGGTCGCCGCGGCCCTGCGATCGGCTCCGGTGGACGTGGTCGTGGACTTCACCAGCGCCACCGCGGTCAAGACGAACGTGGTCACGGCGATCGAGGCCGGGATCCATGTCGTGGTGGGGTCGAGCGGGCTGACCGCCGCCGACTATGCGGAGATCGATCGTACGGCGCGTGACCGTGGCGTCGGCGTGATCGCGGCGGGAAACTTCTCCGTGATGGCGGCCGTACTACTGCGTGCCGCGTCGATGGCCGCCGAGCACCTGGAGCACTGGGAAGTGCTCGACTACGCCAGCGACCAGAAGTCCGATGTCCCCAGCGGCACATCCCGGGAGCTCGCCGAAACCTTGGGCAATGTGCGCCGGCCCGGTGCGGCGATCCCGCTTCTGGATCTGCACGGTCCGGTCGAGGCCCGAGGTGCCGAGGTTGCGGGCACTCGGATCCATTCCATCAGGCTGCCCAGTTTCGTCGTGACGACCGAGGTGGTGTTCGGTGGAGCAGGGGAACGACTTGTGATGCGCCACGATCCTGGTTCGACCGCGGACCCGTACGTCGCCGGAACCCTCCTGGCGATTCGCCGGGTCGCCGACCAGACAGGACTCCGGAGAGGACTCGCCTCGCTCCTGTACGGCGATCCTGACGCGGATCGCTAGCTGTTCACCAAGGGCCGACGGTTAGGAGCCTTCTCCGCGTTTGCGTTGTTCGCTGGTCAGGTAGGTGGCGACGGCGAGGGCGGTGAGGAGTGTGTAGGCGAGTGGGAAGGATTTGTCGCGGCCCTGCGAGCCGCCCCAGTGGTCGTAGCCGAAGGCGCCGATGAGGACGGATACCACGAGTGTGAGTGCAACGTTCAGTGGCACCGCCGCGCGGACCGCCTGCGCGAACTGGCGCCAACCTGAGGGCTGGAACACCTGGCGTAGCGTGGCCAGCCAGCGCAGGAGGAGGTCGTACCAGCGGGCCGGCGAGCTCCGAGCCGCATCGACCACGCCGTAGGCGACGGCCCACAAGGCGCCGCCCGAGGCTGCTGCGACTACCCCCGCATGATCAGAAGGCAGTTGGTCTGTCAGACCCAGGAAGTACAGCCAATCGAAGATCCATCCCATCAGCAACACGCTGAGGACGACCGCGGTGGCCAGGAAGAGCAGCAGCCCGAGCCACCACTGGGTCTGCCGGATCCGCGCCGATACCGGCGCCGCGTTCCCCCAGTCGGGGGACAGAACCGCCGGAAGACTCTCCGCTGCGGGCGCGACTGCGGGCCCCGGCGCAGCCGGCGATCTGGCCAAGACGATCGTGCCGGCCACGTCGAACTCCCACTTGCGCGGATTCTGCAGCTGCGGTTGCCCGGCAAGCTGTCGGCGCGCGTACTCATACATGTCGTCGACCGAGACCAGGCCGTCTCCGTCGATGTCGGCGGCACCGGTCTGGAGCCCACGGGTCACGCTGGAGGTGAAGATCGACGGCGTGGCACCTCCGACCACTTTGTCGCCCTCGAAGGCGTACTGCGTCGCATCGGATGCCGTCAGCACCACCAGACCGCGCGCGTCGAAATGATCCGCGGTATGAATCGAAGGATCGGCCTTGACGGACAAGCCCCTGGCGAACGCGCCGCTGTAGCAGCAGTCCAGCAACAGAACCTTGCAGCGCGATCGACACGCGAACAGAACGTCGTTGACGAACCCAGCCGAGACAGCTGTCGAGCGCAACCGATCGCGTCGCGTATCGCGCGCGGCGAAGTACAGCCTGCCCTGCTCATCCTTCAGTCCGTGGCACGACAGATACAGCAGCACCAGATCGCCACGGTCGCGTTCGGCCGCGAAGTCCTCGATGGTCTGAGAGATCTGCCCGTATGGCGCATCCAGCACGGAAGACACCGCAAACCCGCCGATCGCGGGATCCGCCAGCACACTGGCCAGCGCGGCCGCGTCGTACGCGGGCGACACCAGCTGCGCGAGGCCCTCGTCCTCGTACGCCGACGTCGCCACGATCAGCGCGAGCCGTCGCGCGACACCATCGCTACCCACCATCCCGACCCCTCACAAGCGAAGATCTCCCCCGCCGCTGGAACTGTCAAGCCTCCCCTTCGATCAGGTCTGATGCCGTCCTGGCTAGCCGTCGGGACGGGCGTGACCTAACGTCCGTAGGGAGACGCCTCCGACGACCAGGAGCAGCGATGACCAGTACGACGCTCACGCCGCGGACGGACCGGGAGGACCTGCAGCGGTTCCAGATGTACATCGGCGGAGAGTTCGTCGACGCCCTGTCGGGCGCGACCTTCGCCTCGAACAATCCCTACACCGGCAAGGACTGGGCGATTGTTCCGGATGGGACGGTCGACGACGTCGACCGAGCGGTCCGAGCGGCGAGGGACGCTCTCGACGGTCCGTGGGGCAGCATGACCGGCTTCCAGCGGGCGCGGCTCCTCCAGCGGCTCGGGGACGTGATCGCCGCCAACGCCGAGCGACTGGCCCGGCTCGAGGTCGCCGACTCCGGCAAGCTCTACCGCGAGATGATCGGCCAGATGCGGTACCTACCGGAGTGGTACTACTACTTCTCCGGGTTGGCGGACAAGATCGAGGGCCGCGCGATCCCCTCGGACCGGGACAACTTCTTCGTCTACACCCGACGCGAGCCGGTCGGTGTCGTCGCGGCCATCACGCCGTGGAACTCGCCACTCCTGCTGATGACCTTCAAACTCGCCACCGCACTCGCGGCCGGCTGCACCTTCGTCGTGAAGCCATCCGAACACTCCCCCGCCTCGACCCTGGCCTTCGCCGAACTCGTTCACCAAGCCGGGATCCCGCCTGGCGTGTTCAACGTCGTCTGCGGGCTGGACCGGTCGGTCGGCGCATCGCTGGCCGGGCACCCCGGCGTCGACAAGGTCGCCTTCACAGGATCGACCACGACCGGTGCCGCCGTGGCCCAGGCCGCCGGCGCGAATCTGAACCGGGTGACACTCGAACTCGGCGGCAAGTCCGCTCAGGTGGTGTTCCCCGACGCCGACCTCGCCGCTGTGGCCAATGGCGTCATCGCCGGTGTCTTCGCGGCGACCGGCCAGACCTGCATGGCCGGATCACGCCTCATCGTGCACGAGAGTGTCCACGACGAACTGGTCGGTCTCATCGTCGAGCGTGCCGACCGGATCCGGCTCGGCGACCCCAACGACGAGGACACCGAGATGGGACCGGCCGCGAACACACCGCAGTACGAGAAGGTGCTCGGTTACCTGGCGACAGCGCGGGAGGAAGGGGCCGTGATCGCCTGCGGTGGCGGACCCGACCAGGACCACGGCGGCCTCTTCATCCGGCCGACCGTACTCACCGGTGTGAGTAAGGCGCACACCGTCGTCCGGGAGGAGATCTTCGGGCCGGTACTCGCGGTGTACACGTTCCGCGACGAGAACGATGCGCTCGGTCTCGCCAACGACACGCCGTACGGTCTGGCCGGTGCGGTGTGGACGAAGGACGTGCACCGTGCGCATCGGGTCGCCGCGCGGCTCCGGGCCGGCAACGTCTGGATCAACGCCTACCGCGTCGTCGCTCCCAACGTGCCGTTCGGTGGCTTCGGCGCGAGCGGAATCGGCCGTGAGAACGGGCTCGATGCGATCCACGAGTACACCGAGGTCAAGGCCGTCTGGGTAGAACTCACCGGCGCCACCCGCGACCCCTTCAAACTCGGCTGATCAGGAAAAGGCTCGTGCCCGCGCAGGATTCGCGCGTACGCTCGGGTTCATCTGATTCGTGCTCAGGGGGCAAAATGAGCCAGCCAGCGACGCAGTCCGACTACCCCGACCACATCGATGCCGCCGTACTGAAGATCGCCGGCGTCGTGGTGCTCGGCGCTGTGATGTCGATCCTGGACATCACGGTGGTCAACGTCGCTCTGCCGACCTTCCAGGTCGAGTTCGGTACGCCCGGCAACCCGGTCGCCTACTCACATGTCGCTTGGACGGTCACGGCGTACACGCTCGCGCTCGCGACCGTGATCCCGCTGACCGGATGGGCGGCCGATCGGTTCGGCACCAAGCGGCTCTACATGACCGCGATTCTGCTCTTCACCGCCGGGTCCGCCCTGTGCGCGACCGCGTCGACCATCAACATGCTGATCGGCTTCCGCGTCCTGCAGGGCCTTGGCGGCGGCATGCTGATGCCGCTGGGCATGACCATCATGACCAGGGCCGCGGGGCCCCACCGGATGGGGCGGCTGATGGCCATCCTCGGGGTGCCCATGCTGCTCGGCCCGATCCTGGGACCGATCCTGGGCGGCTGGTTGATCGAGGTGGCGAGCTGGCACTGGATCTTCCTCATCAACGTGCCGCTCGGCGTGATCGCACTGGTCTACGCCTGGTTCGCGCTGGCCAGGGACACCGCGCACAGGTCGGAGTCGCTCGACGTCGTCGGAGTGGCGCTGATGTCCCCCGGTCTCGCCTTGTTCCTCTTCGGCGTGTCCTCCCTGCCCGCCGAGAACGGTGATTTCGGTGCGCCACGGGTGTGGGTCTCGATGCTGGTCGGCGTGCTGCTGATGGCGGCGTTCGTCTGGCACTCCTTCCGGCCCGAGCACCCCTTGCTCGACCTTCGGCTGTTCCGCAACCGCAACCTCACCGTCTCGATCATCACGATGTTCCTGTTCGCCGCGGCGTTCTTCGGCGGGCTCCTCCTGGTGCCCACCTACTTCCAACAGATCCGCGGCGAGTCCACCCTGCAGGCAGGTCTCCTGGTGGCGCCGCAGGGTCTCGGCGCCATGGTGACGATGCCGATCGCCGGAAGGCTCGTGGACAAGGTGCCGGTCGGCCGGATCGTGCCGTTCGGGCTCGTGCTGATCATCATCGGCATGTTCGGCCTCACTCAGCTCACGGCGACGACGCCGTACCTGCTGATCATCGGCATGCTGGTCGTGATGGGCTTCGGGATGGGCGCCACGATGATGCCGTTGTTCACCTCGGCGCTGAAGACGCTCCCCGGTCCGCAGGTCGCGCGCGGCTCCACCCTGCTCAACATCAGCCAGCAGATCGCCTCGTCCTGCGGCGTCGCGACGATGTCGGTCATCCTCACCAATCAGCTCGCCAACTCGCCGATCATCCCCGGCACGCAGAACATCCCCGGGCAGGACGGAGGCATCCGCGAGACCCAGGCGGCCATCGCGGCCAACACCCGCCCGGGCGGCATCGCCCTGCTCCACCTCGACCCAGCCGCGGTCCTGCGCGGGTTGGTCGACGCCGCCGCCGCGTTCGCGCACACCTTCTGGGTCGCCTGGGTGCTGGTGGTACTCACGCTGGTGCCGGCCCTGATGCTCCCCCGCAAACGCGAGGTGGCACGCCTCGTCGACGACCAGGCACCGCCCGCGGTGGTCGACTGACCGACTCGCGTCCCATACCGTCGCCTCAGCCGGGATGGGAGGTGGGGCCGTTGCAGGGTCGACGGAGTCTTGTGTGTGTTGGTGACCTTGTCGAGGACGTTGTTGTCTGGGCGGCTACGACGCGGGCGGGGACGGACAACCCGGCCCGGATCCGCCGGGCACGCGGCGGCGCGGCGTCCAATGTTGCTGCGTTTGCGAGCAGTCTTGGGACGGCGGTTCGGTTCGTCGGGCGGGTCGGGGACGACCCTGTCGGCGCGGCACTGGTGCGGGACCTGGCCAGGGCCGGTGTCGACGCCAGGGTCCAGAGGCAAGGACGAACCGGCACCATCGTGATTCTGGTGGATGACGACGGAGAACGCACGATGTACCCCGACCGAGCGGCCGCGGCTCAGCTGGCCGACGTACCCGACCTCTGGCTCTCCGGTGCGGACGCGATCCATCTCTCGGCGTACTCCCTCGTCGGGCCGTCGCTGTCCGTCCTCCGCCAAGCGTCCGGGATCGCCCGTGCCGAAGGCGCAATCCTCACCATCGATGCGTCCTCGGTCGCACTCATCGATGCCGTCGGACCCACGCGGTTCCGTGACCTGCTCACAGCACTGCAACCGACGTACGTCTTCGCGAACGGGATCGAGGCCGACGTCGGCTCCCTGCGAGATCTCGCCACCGCTGGTACGACGGTTGTGGTCAAGAACGGCGTGGAGCCCACTGAGGTACATGTCGGCGGCAACAAGTCAGCAACCGTCCAGGTACCCCCGGTGGACGACGTGCGTGACACGACTGGCGCCGGCGACGCCTTCGCCGCGGGCTTCCTGTCCGCCGTACTCGCGGATGCCGATGCCGTCGAGGCGGTCGAAGTCGGCCATAGCCTTGCCAGGAGGGTTCTCGGCGAACCTGGTGCCACCCTGTCCATGACCGCTGACGAGAACGGAACTGTGTGTGATTGAGCCCATCTTGTCCGACGAAGTGGCGCAAGCTCTGGAGAGAGGTCGCGCGGTCGTCGCGCTCGAGTCGACGATCTTCTCGAATCTCGGCCTGCCCGCCCCGGCGAACGCCGACGCACTCAGCCTGTGTAAGCGAGCAGTCCTCGACCACGGCGCCACGCCAGCCGTCACCGCGATCGTCGACGGCCGGCCACATGTCGGTCTCTCGCCGGATGAAGAGAAGAGAGTGCTGCAGGGCACCCGCAAGGTCGCCGAGCGCGACCTGGCAGTAGCGCTGGCACAAGGATGGGACGTCGGCGTCACCACCGTCTCGGCGACGGTTGCCTTGGCCCACGCCGCCGGGATCTCGGTGTTCGCCACCGGCGGCATCGGCGGTGTCCACCGCGGATCAGAGCTCAGCGGCGACGTCTCGGCCGACCTCGACGCAATCGCCAACCACCCCGTCATCACCGTCTGCGCCGGCGCCAAGGCCTTCCTCGACCTGCCGCGAACACTTGAGTATCTCGAGACCGCCGGCGTCCCGGTCCTGGGCTGGCAGCACGACTGGTTCCCGGCGTTCTACACGCGGTCGAGTGGTCTGCCGATTCCGCACCGGGTCGACGACGAGCGAGTCGTCTGTGACGTTCTCCGCTTCCGGGCGCGGTCGGCTACCGGCGTCCTGCTGACTGTTCCGATTCCCGTCGACGACGAGATCCCGGCGTCGCGCATCGACGCCGTACTCACGGCCGCGTTGGATGCGAGTGCCCGTGCCGGAGTCGCAGGTCCCGCCGTTACGCCGTACGTCCTCGCGAGGATCGAGAAGGAGACGGACGGGGAGAGCGTCCCAGCCAACCTCGCGCTGGCCCGGAACAACGCTGACATCGCGGCCCGGATCGCGGTCGCGCTCGCGGGCTGACCCAACCGTCGTCGGTCAGTCGCCCGCTGCTTGCTCGAGCTTGTCGAGGAGGGCGGCTCCGAAGTCCTTCGCCGGCATGTCGGCCACGGACAGCAGGGTTGCCGTCCTCTGAATGCCCGGGATCCGCCAGACCTGGTCCATCAGGATCGTCCTCAGCTCGCCGTAGTCGCGGACCCGCATCCGGATCAGGAGATCGAGCTCACCGGTGACCAGAGTGACGTCTTCGACCTCCGCGAGTTTCCAGAGGGCGGCCATGATCGCGCCGACGTCATATCCCGGGCCTGCTTCGATGGAGAGGAACACGACCTGCCCGTAGCCGACGACCGACCAGTCGACCTGGGCGCTGTACCCCGTGACGACGCCATTGCGCTCCAGCCGTGCCATCCGCTCACCGACGGTGGGGGCGGAGACTCCGAGCATGGTGGCGATCTGGCGCTGCGACGTACGACAGTCCGCGACCAGGATCTTCAGCAGGGCCAGGTCGATCGCGTCGAGCACGTACGGTTCGCGCGCCGTCGCGGCCACGTCACGGACATGCGCCAACGAGGAATGATTATCGGCGAGCATGAGGATCTCCCGCGGTCTCGGAGACGAGACGTAGTTGGGTGAAGGCGAGGATGCCCTCGATTCCGCCTTCGTAGCCATAGCCGGAGTCGCCCAGGCCACCCAGGGGTACGTCGGGCAGCGACGGAGCCAGCTGGTTGACGCCGATGTTCGACGCGCTCAGCCGCTGGACGACCTCGTCGCGCACATCCATGCTGTTCGTGAACAAGTACGCCGCGAACGCATAGGGCGTCGCGTTGCCTGCGTCGATCGCCTCGTCCAACGTGCTGAACGAGGAGACTGCCGCGATCGGACCGAACGGCTCCTCCGAGAGGATCACGGCCTTGGAGTCCAGCGGGAGTCCGGCGACGACGGTCGGCTCGAAGTAGAAGCCATCGCGGTCCACTTGCCGGCCCCCGGTCGTGATGACGGCCCCATGATCGGCAGCATCGCGGGCGAGGCGGACAAGCGCGTCCACCCGTCCCTGGTGTGCGACCGCACCGAGCGTCACTCCATCCTCGGTGCCGTGCCCAAGGATGTAGGACGCCGCCTTGGCCGTGAGCTTGTCGACGAACTCGCGGTACAGAGACTCGTGAACGAAGTACCTCGAGGGCGCGACGCACGACTGACCGGCGGAACCGAACTTGGCGGCCGCCGTGGTGGCGATCACGTGATCCACGTCGGCGTCATCCATCACCAGTACGGGCGCGTGCCCGCCCAGTTCCATGACCGTGCGGATGAGGTTCGGAGCCGCCTGCGCGGCCAGCGTCTTGCCGACGGCGGTGGATCCGGTGAAGGACAGAGCCTTGATCGCCGGGGAGGAAGTGAGCTGTTCGGAGACCGCCTGCGGATCACCGAAGACCAGATTCACCACCCCGGCCGGAAGGCCCGCCTCCACCAGCAGTTCGACGATGAGTCGTGCGGTGGCCGGGGCGAACTCCGATGCTTTGAACACCACCGTGCAGCCCGCGGCGAGGGCCGCGCCGAGCTTCCGCGTCGCCAGGACAGCCGGGAAGTTCCAGGCCGTGATCACCGCGACGGGACCGAGCGGAGTCGGAATCGAGAGGCGGCGCGACCCGGCGGCAACGCCGGGGAACACGCTTGCTGGGATTCGGCCGGCCTGCTCGCCGTTCCAGCGCAGCGTCTCCACCGCACGGCCGATCTCGCCGCGGGCGTCAGCCTCCGTCTTGCCGGTCTCCAACAGGATCGTTGCCACGGCCTCCTCGCCGCGATCCGCGAGCAGTGCGGCCGCACACCGGAGGATGTCTCCTCGAGCAGCGGCCGGCGTCGCCGACCAGGCCGGGAAGGCGTTCTCGGCGGCGGTGATCGCCTCGGCGACCTGGTCGGTGCCGGCCAGCGAGACGGCACCGATCGTACGACCGTTGCCTGGGTCAACGTTGTCGAGTGCCCCGGCCTTGCCCGTGGTCCAGGATCCGTTGACGAACAGGTCCGCACTCATCCGCGCGAGGGCGGTGTCAACGGACATACGACGCTCCGTTCACGTCGATGGTGGTGCCCGTCGCGTGCTTCGCCAGACCACTCGCCAGGAACGCGATGATGTTGGCAACGTCCTGCGGTTGTGCGACCTCCCCCAGACCGGTCTGCTCCGCGGCGACCTCGACGCCGACCGTGTCACGGAAGTGCTCGTTCAAGTCGGTGTCGACATACCCAGGAGCGACAGCGAAGGCAGTCACGCCGTTGCGTCCGTACTGGCGTGCGATCGTGCGCGTCATCGCAACCACACCGGCCTTGGCTGCTGCGTAGTGCCAGTACTCCGGATCTTCGCCGCGAAACGCAGCGCGCGACGCCAGGTTGATGATGATGCCGCCCCGGTCCAATCCGGCGTACGCCGCCACCGCCTCGCGACACAGGACCGCGGGCGCCTTGAGATGCAGATCGAGCGAGAAGTCCCAGACCTTGAGCCACTCCTCGAGCGGGGCGCCCAGTGGAGCAGGCGGATAGGCGCCGGCGTTGTTGACCAGGACGTCCACGTGCCCCTTGACGGCCCAAGCGTCGTCCCACAGCTTCTTGACCGCCGCCAGGTCGGTGAGGTCGGCGACCAGGGCCGTGGCGCTGTCACCGAGCTCCTTGGCGAGAGGATCGAGCGCGGACCCGGTGATGTCGTGAATCAGCGCATGCCCGCCTTGGGCCACCACGGTGCGAGCGGTCGCCGAGCCGATTCCACCGCCGGCGCCGGTGATCAGAACAACGCGCCCCATGAGGCTGCTCACAACCCACCCGCCCTCCTTGGATCTTTCAGATGTAAGCCCAGGATGGCTCAGTTGTTATCATTCTCCAAGTTCGGGATCTGAGTGATCTTACGGAGAGGTTGTTCGAATGAGTGGGCTGCGTGTTCTCTTTCTCGGTGGAACCGGCATCATCAGCTCGGCCTGCTCCTGGCGAGCAGTCGAGCTGGGACTCGACCTCACGGTCGTCAACCGGGGCCAGACCTCGATCCGCCCCCTCCCGCCGGAGGCGAAGCAGATCACCGCCGATATCGGCGACCCGGCGTCCTTGGCCGCCGTTGCCGGCCAGGACTTCGATGTCGTGGTCGACTGGATTGCGTTCACGCCCGATCAGGTACGCACCCGCACCGACGCACTGCGCGGACACGTCGGCCAGTACGTCTTCATCAGCTCTGCCTCGGCGTATCAGACGCCACCGGCTCGGCTGCCGATCACCGAGTCGACGCCGTTGCGCAACCCGTTCTGGCAGTACTCACGCAACAAGATCGCCTGCGAAGACCTCCTGACCGGGCTGTACCGGGACGAGGGCTATCCGGTCACGATCGTGCGGCCTTCACACACCTACGACCGCACTCTCGTCCCGTTCGACGGCGGCTGGACGATCGTCGAACGGATGCGCCGCAGCCAGCCCATCGTGGTGCACGGTGACGGGACCTCGCTGTGGACTCTGACGCACCACCGCGACTTCGCCCGCGGACTGGTCCCGCTGCTCGGCCACCCACGCACGCTCGGCGACACCTTCCAGATCACCTCCGACGATGTCCTGACCTGGGACCAGATCGCGCATACGCTCGCCGCGGCAGCCGGGACGTCAGCACAGATCGTCCACGTTCCTTCGGACGCCATCGCCGCCGTACATCAGGGGTGGGGGGACGGCCTGCTGGGCGACAAGACCCATTCGGCGGTCTTCGACAACAGCAAGCTCCGCCAAGTGGTCCCGGACTTCGTCGCGACGATCCCCTTCGAAACAGGCGCCCGCGAGATCATCACCTGGTACGACGAGGACCCCAGCCGGCGCCGCGTCGACAACGCCATCGACGAGGCGATGAACACGCTCGTCGCCCGCTACACACCCTGACCCTTTGTCCCTCGACGTACGGCGAGGCTACGTCGACGGGGGCAGCAGACGTCGGGCCAGGTGGAGGATGAGGGACTCTGGTGGCTGCCAGAAGGTGTTGTCGTCGGCTGACAGCGCGTAGGTCAGGGCTCCGTTGTCGATGCAGTCGAGCAGGCCCGGGTCGGCGAGTTCGTGTGCTGACCACTCGTAGATCTGTTGCAGCCGCGGGACGATCACGCCGTAGTCCAGAAGCCGACCGAATCCGAGCTCGTTCCGCAGATAGAACCGCACCTCCTCGCGCAGCGGATACTCGTCCGGCAGCACTCGGGACAACTGGAGGAAGATCCCGGCCATACCGAGCCTCGGGTCACCGAGCAGCGGGGCGAGCGGACGAAGCCGGCCCAAGGCGATCCGGGGCGCCGCGACGAGGGCATGGGCGTAGAGCACCCGGCACAGCACGACGTTCATGAAGAAGCGCTCAGCGACGGTCTCCGTCTCAGCCAGCGCGCGGTGCTCCAGATAGCCGGCGATCACGCTGCCGTTGTGCGCTCGCCACCACGCCCTGGCAGTCGGGTACTGCGCGAAGGACAGCCAGAACTCGACCGTGCGCGACGAGGCCGAGCCGGACAGGTCGCCGCTCAGTGCCACAGCCTCGCAGCCGTCCCGGAGGACGCGCTCATTCACGGCCCGCCACCACGGACTTCCCGGACGATCACTGAAGGGTGGCTGCAGCACACCGCGCCGCAACTCCCATTGCATCGCCGACATCGCTGCCCGGCGATACGGCAGATGCCGAGGCGCTTTCCCGAACGGACCGTAGTAGCAACGCTGCATCAGGGCGAGCCGGCCGGACGGATCGTCGCGGAGCGCGGCGACCTGCTGCTCGGCCCAAGCATCGGCCGTCATCCCAGTTCTCACCGCCACAGGATCGCACCCACCCCGGACGCCGACAGCACCTCACGACAGTTCGCCCCAGGCGCCACAAGGCTGAGCGAGCTCGGTCAGGGCCGGGTCGAGGTAGGGAGTGACGTTGAGGAGTGCTCGGGCGACGTAGTCGTCCTTCTCGCCGACGGGGGCGACGTAGTGCATGGCGTCTTCGGCGGCCTCGAGGCTGTGGAGGCGGGCGATGGTCCAGGTGGCGAGGTACGTCGATGCCAGGCAGCCGCCGGCGGTGGCGAGGTTGCCGCGGGCGAAGAACGGCTGGTTGAGGACATCGACACCGGCCGCGACGACCCACGGCTTGGACACGAGATCGGTGCAGGCGGGCACGTCGCTCAGATGCCCGAGCTTGGCCAGGACCAACGTGCCGGAGCACTGTGCCGCCAACAGTTGCCGGGCGGGGTCGAGCCGGCCCAGGGACTTCATGATGGCGGGGTCCTCCACCACCTCGCGGGTCTTCCTGCCACTACCGACGATGACGGCGTCCGCGGCGCAGGCCTCGTCGAGATCAATCGTGGCGTCGATCGTGACGCCGTTCATCGAGTGGACCCGCGGCGCCGGGCTCGCGATCGACACCCGCCAGCCGGGCGAGCTGACGCGGTTCAGAATGCCGAGGGCGATGAGGCTGTCGAGTTCGTTGTAGCCGTCGAAGGTCAGGATCGCGATGTGCATGGATCGCACGCTAGAGCCGCCGATGCATGACGATCAAAGAATTGTCATGCATACAATGCTTCGGTGAGGGTGCCGAAGTACAAGGGCGTGGTCGATTCGCTGGCGGCGCAGATCCGCGACGGCCGGTGGCCCGCCGGCCACCGCCTACCCACTCACCGTCGGCTCGCCGCTGACGAGGGGATCGCGCTCGTGACGGCATCCCGGGTGTACGGCGAACTGGAAGCGATGGGACTGGTCAGCTCAGAGCAGGGCCGGGGCACGTTCGTCCGTGACCTCGCTGCCGCAGCCGGCGATGAGATCGATCAACGATCGGTAGCCGTCGACGCCATCGATCTGAGCTTCAACTCGCCCTCGGTTCCCGGCCAGGCCGAACTGCTGCGCCACGCCTTGCGGGACCTCGCCGGATCCGGCGACCTCGATGCGCTCTTGCGTTACCAGCCACATCGCGGGCGCATTCAGGACCGGGCCGCGGTCGCCCAGCACTTGCGCCGCCAGGGACTCGACGTCGGCCGCGAAAGAGTCCTGATCGTCAACGGCGCCCAGCACGGTCTCGCGGTGACGGCGATGGCCCTGTTGCAGCCGGGCGACGTGGTCGCGGTGGATGCTGTCACCTATCCCGGGTTCATCGTGCTCGCGCGCACGCTGGGGCTGGAGTTGTTGTCGCCCCTGCCGGTGACCGGGACCGGTCCCGATCTCGAGGCGCTCGAGCAATTGTGCCGACGACGCCGCGTCCGCGCCGTCTATGCGATGCCGACCCTGCACAACCCGCTCGGCTGGGTGTACGACGACTCCCAGCGCGCACGACTCGTTTCGATCGCCGATCGGTACGGCGTTTCGATCATCGAGGATGCCTCGTATGCCTACCTCGTCGAGGACGCACCACCGCCACTGGCGATGCTTGCCCCCGACCTCACCATCTATGTGTCAGGCCTGTCGAAAAGCGTGGCGACCGGTTTGCGGATCGGCTTCATCGCCGCACCCGCGGCACTCGTGCCGGCGCTCGAGCGCGTCATCCGGGCAACGACCTGGCACACCCCTGGCCTCACCGCAGCGATCGCCTGCCGGTGGCTGGAAGACGGCACCGTCGACCGCCTCGAGGCAGAGAAACGGAACGACGCCCGCCTACGCCAGTCCCTCGCCTCGGAGGTACTGGCCGGATTGCCTTGCATCGCACACCCGTCGTCGTACTTCCTGTGGCTGCCCCTGCCCCAGGACGCGCGCCCGGACCGGATCGCCGCAGCTCTGGCCGGCAGACGGGTCGCGGTCTCCACCGCCGAACCGTTCACAACCACGCCCACAGTGCCGCACGCTCTCCGCCTGGCACTCGGCTCGGTCAGCATTCCTGACCTCCGCGAGGCCCTGCACGCAGTCCGGCAGGAAACCGACCGCGATCCGTTCCGCTGACACGCCTGACAGACAAGAGCCGGCCGGAGCGGGATGCTCCGGCCGGCTCTGGCGAGGACGCGATCAACGGGCGGCTCGCTCGATCACCTGAGTTACTACCGACGGCTGAGACACCGCGACCAGGTGCGACGCACCGGGGACCTCAACCTCTGTCGCGCCGGCCCGAGTGGCCATGAACCGCTCGGCGGCCGGGGCGATCGCCTTGTCACCGGTCGGAATCACGGCGTACTTCGGAAGGGCCGCCGGGGCGGTCTTCTCAACCGGCTCGCTGAACGCCGCAGCCGCAACCGGCCGCTGCGCCGCAATGAAGACAGCACCCTGCCGGGCCGGGATGTCCGCGGCCAGGATCGGGCCGGCCTTGTCCGGCTTCAGCGCGAGGTCCACCCCACCGGGGTAGCTGATCACGTTGGTCACATCCGGACCGAGTTCACTGCCGGGGAACTGCGAGTTGAGTGCCCCCAGCGTCTCGCCGGCCTTCGGGATGAACGCCGCGACGTACACGAGCGACTTCACCCCGGATGTGTCCGCGAGCTCGCTGACCAGCGCGCCGCCGTACGAGTGACCGACGAGCACCTTCGGCCCGGGGATGGTCGCGAGCACGCCGCTCAGGTACGACGTGTCGGAGGCGATCCCCCGCAGCGGTACCGCGGGAGCCACGACGTTGTAGCCGTCGTGCTGGAGCCTGCTGGTCACTCCGGACCAGCTCGAGCCGTCGGCGTACGCACCATGCAGCAGCACGATCGTCGGCTTCACCTGCCCGGACTGGGCGGTCTGTCCGGCCTCCGCGGCCTGGGCAGTGGTCGCCCCGGCCAGCAGGACGGCCACACCGGCCGCGCCCACCAGCAGGTTCTTTGCATTCGACATCAGGTTTCGCATCGTTCTTCCAATCATCGGAGGTTCCGTTAGGACCACAGTGCGTCTCTGGTTGACGTGTCACCCCAGTGGAAGTCACTGGTGCGGCTCCTGGTGTGTGTCCGGCGCCGAGGCCTTCGGCCCAGGGGCGACGCCCTCGCACCGGTCATGAGACGCTGCCCGCAGCGGCCGACGTCGAGGAGGACGTTGTATGAGAACGATCAGGTACACCCGCCCCGGCGATCCCGCCGTGCTCGAACTGGTCGACGCACCCATCCCTGAACCCGGGGACGGCGAAGTCCGGCTGCGCGTGATGGTGTCGGGGGTGAACCCGACGGACTGGAAGCGCAGCGGTCTGTACGGCGGCGGCCCCGAAGACGCAACCGTCCCCAACCACGACGGCGCGGGCGTGGTCGACAAACTCGGCGCCGGCGTCGACAGCCTCGGCGTCGGCGACCGCGTCTGGGTCACGCTGGCCGGCGACGGCCGTCCCGCGAGTGGCACTGCCCAGGAGTTCACCGTCGTTCCCGCTGAGCGCGTGTTCCCCTTGCCCGCGGGGGCCGGCTTCGACCTCGGCGCCAGTACCGGGATCCCGGCGCTCACCGCTCATCGAGCGCTGACGGTCGGCGAGGGCGGCCCAGCCCGGCTGGCGCCCAATGCGCTGGCGGATCGGACGATCCTGGTCGCAGGCGGTGCCGGAGCAGTGGGCAACGCGGCGATCCAGCTCGCCCGCTGGGCGGGCGCGGAGGTGATCGCGACCGTCAGCCAGGAGGCCAAAGCGCGGCTCGCGACGGCCGCCGGGGCGCATCATGTCGTCAACTACCGCGATCCGGACGCGGTCGAGGCGATCAGGGGTATCGCGCCCGATGGGGTCGATCTCGTCGTGGAAGTCGCGGCCGGCGCCAATGCCGAGCTCGATCTGGCAGTTCTCCGCCCGGGCGGGACGATCTCGATCTACGCGAACGACGGCGGCGTCCCGGTCGATCTCGACGTACGGCGAAACATGGGGCTGAACACGCGCTACCAGTTCGTCCTGCTCTACACCGTCGGCTGGGACCGGATCTCCGCCGGCGCCGCGGACATCAACCGGGCAATCGCGGACGGCGCCTTCCGGGTCGGCGAGGAGGCCGGTCTCCCCCTGCACCGCTATCCCCTCGAGGAGACAGCTGCGGCCCACGCCGCCGTCGAGAGTGGAGCGGTCGGCAAGGTACTGGTCGACGTCGCCGCCAGCTGAACACGCCGCGCTCCCCGCGGGGCTTCCAGGGTGATCACTAGGGATAGCCACGGGCGCGACGGACGCGGTCCGGGGCGACCGTGAATGGTATGAACACCAACCAGATCACCTTGGCGAACCCCCGGCGGACACAGCTCGCCGACCGTGCCGACATTGCCCGCCTCACCGCCGTACCGAATCCGCGCACCGACCTCGTCACCCGGCTCGCCACCGTGCCCGGCCTGGTCCGGCCCGGTATCGCGCACTGGGACATGAAGACCCGTCTCCCCCTGCAGCCGCTCTCCAACGAGAACGCGTACGGCGACCCGCGGCTGCTGCACGACCTCGCCGAACCAGGTGCGACCTTCGCCCATCAGCTCGACGTGGACGTCATCGTCGGCGCCGAGACCGGTGGGATCCCGCTCGCCACCGCAGTCGCGCTGGCCGGCGACCTTCCCTTCGCGTTCGTCCGCAAGCCCGGGTACGTCGGGCACGAGGACCATGAACCGCGCGTCCGCGGAGCATCGGTCACCGGCCGGCGCGTGCTGCTGGTCGACGACGCCGTCTCGTCAGGTACCGCGCTCGAAGCGTTTGCCGACGAACTCCAGGCCGAAGGCGCGATCCTCGTCGGCGTCTTCACCCTCGTCGACATGCGCGACGTCGCGACTTCCGTGGCTCCGATCGCCAAGACGCTTCCGATCGAGTCCATCGCCACCTACCTCGAGGTACTCACAGCCGCCACCGACCACGGCATCCTCGACCCGGCGACACACCGTCTCGCCGTCGACGCCCTCACCAACCACTGGTCCGACAAAGACCCCCGCTGGACCCTCCTGCCCCAGGCCGCCTAACGGGATTCCCGGAGGATCAGAGGCGCTGGTGGGCGGGGACGAAGGTGTTCGGGCCGGCTGCTTCCTCAGCGCGAATGATGTGCGTGATGGCGTTGATCATGGCCAGATGGGTGAACGCCTGCGGGAAGTTGCCGAGGTGGCGTCCGCTGAGCGGGTCGAGCTCCTCGGCGTACAGACCCAGCGGGCTCGCGTAGGACAGCAGCTTCTCGCAGAGCGCGGTGGCCTCGTCCAGTTCGCCGATCTCGACGAGCGCGGACACCAGCCAGAACGAGCAGATCGTGAACGTTCCCTCGGCCCCGTGCATCCCGTCGTCGGTCTCCGCGACGCGGTAGCGCAGCACCATGCCGTCCTCGGTGAGTTCGTCGGCAATCGCTCGCACGGTGGCGCGGACCCGCGGATCGTCAGCCGGCAGGAACCGCAGTAACGGCAGGAGCAACAGTGAGGCGTCGAGCGTGCCGGCGCCGTACCGCTGGACGAAGACTCCTCTGTCGTCGACACCGTTGGTGCAGATATCGTGACGGATCTCGTCGGCGACCGCCTGCCAGTCATCGGCGAATCCGGGCTCGTCGTGCAGCCGGGCCAGCTTGGCGCCACGATCCATCGCGACCCAGCACATCAGCTTGGACGAGGTGAAGTGCTGCGGTTCACCGCGTGACTCCCAGATCCCCTGGTCGGGCTCGCGCCAGTGCTTCGCGGCCGCCTCTGCCTGCCGCTTGAGGAACGGCCAGAGGCTTTCGGTCACCTGGTCGCGCGACCTGGCATGCAGATACACCGAATCGAGGATGGCTCCCCAGACGTCGTGCTGGCCCTGCAGGTAGGCGGCATTGCCGACCCGGATCGGTCTCGCGCCTTCGTAACCGGTCAGGTGGTCCAGGGTCTGCTCGGGCAGTTCGCGCTCGCCGCCGATGCCGTACATGATCTGGATGTCGTGTTCGCCGTCACACATCTCGGTCAGGAACGAGAAGAAGTCGTTCGCCTCGCGATCGAGCCCGATGGTGTAAAGCCCCCAGAGCGCGAACGTGGAGTCCCGGACCCACGAGTAGCGGTAGTCCCAGTTCCGCTCGCCGTGCGGCGTCTCCGGCAGGGATGTCGTCGCGGCGGCGAGCAATGCCCCGGTGGGAGCGAAGGTGAGTCCCTTCAGGGTGAGTGCGCTGCGCGCCAGGTAACTGCTCCACGGGTGATCCGGAAACACACCGACATTCATCCACTGCCGCCAGTACTCGGCCGTTCGCCCCATCCTCACGAGGGCTTCCACCCAGGTCCGCGGCGGCGACAGAACCGACCACGAGAGCGCCACGAACGCCGTATCGCCCTGCGACATCCGGGTCCGGGCCTGGGCCGTGCGGCCCTCCAGACCAAGGCGTAGATCGGTCGTCAGCTTCAGAGTGACGTCGTGATCCAGGTCAGGGCAGTCCGCGACCGCCTCGGCGTAGCCGGGACCGTCATACCGCCAAGTTGCTTCCTTGCGGCCATAGCCGAACATCGGTTCGCACACCATCGAGAGATCCACAGCGCCGCTGACGCATTTGACGGTCCGCAGCAGACAGTGTTCGGCGTCGTAATCGGTCGGTGTGCGGCGGTGGGTCACAGACCGCTCGGCGACGTTGTGCCACGGTCCCATGAGCAGGGCGTCACGGACGATCAACCAGCCCGTCGGTGCCTTCCAGGTCGTTTCGAGCATCAGGCTGCCTGGCAGATAGCGACGTGCAGCGGGCACCTGTACGCCGTACGGACCGAGCCGGAAGCTCCCCGCGGACCGGTCGAGAATCGCCCCGAACACACTGGGTGAGTCATGTCGCGGCAGGCACATCCACTCCACCGCACCACTCGGCGCTATCAGGCAGTTCGACTCGCAATCCGACAAGAAGGCATAGTCCGCAATCGGTGGGTGTGCGCTCCGACTCGGACCTTCCCGCAGGTCACCAGAAGTCGCGAGGGTGCGCGCCAGGGGCTGAGGCAAGGTCACTCCCTCCCTCCTTCGTCGTTCCACCCATCATGCGGAGAACGCTCGCTGTGACGCCAGTCCGAACGGCTAGCGGCCGAGCCACGTCACAATCCGGCGGGCTGCGCCGTCGTTACCAATGAGATCAACACACCGTCGGCACGATGGCGTGCCCTTCGGAGGAGGTGCAGTCGATGCAGCAGGTCCTGATTCGGCCGAGGCGGATTCGAACAGTCAGACGCAGACGCCCGAGAGACCTCGACCTTCGGTCCCCGTCGGGCCGGCTACTCCCGTTCTGATTCCAACTCGACTCGCTGCCTCTGGAGGGCGGCGGTGATTTGGTCGACGGTCAGCCGATCGGCGGGGTCTTTGGCGAGCAGGGCTTCGATGATCGGGCGCAGCGGGCCCGCGTTCACGAACGGGCCCGGCGGGGCCTCGACCACGGCGACCAGCGTGCTGAACGGGTCGCCGGCGCCGAAGGGCGAGTTCCCCTCGACAGCCGCGAACAGCGTCGCGCCCAGGGAGAACAGGTCGGACGCCGGGCCGACCGCGTCACCACGAGCTCGCTCCGGTGACATGTACGCCGGACTGCCGGCCAGCGCCTCACTCGACGAGGTGTGCTGATCGTCGATGGCAGCGGCGATGCCGAAGTCCATCAGGACGACCCGCCCGTCGTCGCACAGTTGGACGTTCGCCGGCTTGACGTCGGAGTGCACCAGACCCGCACGATGGACGGCCCGCAATGCGTCGACCAGGTGCAGCGCGATCCGCCGTACGTCCGCGGTCGGGAGCGGTCCATCCGACCTGAGCGCGTCGGCCATGGTTCGCCCGGACAGCAGTTCCATGACGATCCATTGATCGCCGGCGTCCTCGATGACGTCGTACACCTTCACCGCGTTGTGGTGATTCAGTAGCGCCGCCGCGCGCGCCTCGGCCAGGGCGGTGGCGCGGACGTGCTCGGACGCGTGGCCCGGGAGCATCATGTGCTTGAGCGCGACTCGCCGCCGCAGCAGTTCGTCGTCTCCGAGCCAGACTCGGCCCATGCCGCCGCGGCCGAGCAACACCCGCAAGCGATATCGGCCGGACACCAGGTGCCCTGGCGCGACGACCGTCGGTGGTGGGTCCACCGCGACTGTTGCCATGATCGCCTGCCTTTGCGGGTCCTGATACGCCTCTCGTGCTCTCAATACGGATCTCAGGCCGATCCGGTTCGACCTTCGATCGATGAGAATTCCGATCACCCCGGACACTTCTGTCTTTAGGTGCCCTCGGCAACTTCTTGGGACGGGTGCATCGAAAACTCTGGAGATATTGGGGTGAACCGGCCGGCGATGACGGCCGTGTAGGCCCCATACAAACCGGCACCGCGGCGTTCCGATCCGAGACCGCCGTGACCAACAGGGAGGGACCACATCATGAGCAGCACGACGAGACGTATCCGGCGGAGCCTCAGCGCGGCGGCTGCCGCGGCTCTCAGCGCAGGCATCGCCGTGAGTCTGGCCGGCCCGGCATCCGCGACGCCCTCGGGGAGCGTCGCGATCGACACCGGACAGCTGATCGTCACCGGCACGAACCACGCGGACCACATCACACTGAGCGTGCCGGCTGCCGACACGTCGGTTCTCGAGGTCGACTTCGGTGATGGTACGGCGAAGCGCACCGTGAAGCGGAGCGACTTCGGCCAGATCCAGGTCACCGGCCGGGGCGGTGACGACACCGTGCGGATCGACTACGGCGCCGAGGTGCAGCCGTTCACGATCATCGACACCGGTGACGGCAACGACACCGTCTTCGGTGGCAGCGGCAACGAACTGATCCGCACCGGCGCCGGCAACGACGTCGTCGACGGGAACCGTGGCACCGACACGGCGCTGCTCGGCGACGGCAACGACAAGTTCATCTGGGATCCGGGCGACGGCAGCGACGTGATCGAGGGCGGTCGCGGCCAGGACACCATGGTGTTCAACGGTGCGGCCGGCGCGGAGAAGTTCGTTGCCTCCGCCAACGGTCCGCGACTGCGGTTCACCCGGGACGTGGGCAACATCGTGATGGACACCGATGACGTCGAGCGGGTCGCGCTCAACGCACTCGGCGGCGCCGACACGGTCACCGTCGGGGATCTGCGCGGCACCGATGTTCAGAGGGTCGACGTCGACCTCGGCGCACAGCTCAACACGAGCGGCGGCGACTCGGCCGTCGACGCGGTGACCGTCACGGGCACCGCCGGCCGGGACCACATCCAGGTCTCCGGTTCCGCCGGGAACGTGCGGGTGTCGGGACTGCGGGCCGACGTACGGCTGAAGAACGCGGAACCGACCGACCACCTGACCGTCGACACGCTCGCCGGCCGCGACACCGTGGCCACCGGCGGGCTGGCACGAGGCACGATCACGCTCAGCATCCTCTGAGCGCACAACCCGGCGTCCGCCGTACCGCGGACGCCGGGTCCGGTGTCTCCTCGCGTACGCCGAGGTCGCACGAGGATCACCTCGCCATCCTTGCGAGACGGCGCTGAGAGAACGCTGAGCAACGACATTTGCCTCCAGCAACCGACCGGATACGGTTCTGGCTACGGCCAGGATCGCTGTCTGTGAGGACGACCACGCGCTGCGCGGGTTGCTGCGGCGCGCCCTGGAGGGCGACGGCCACTCGGTCGTCGCAACGGCGAAAGGCTCCGATCTTCTCACCAAGCCCTTCGACGTCCCGGAGTTGCTGGTGCGGATCCGCGCACTGCTACGCCGGACCACGGTCGCTGTCGCCGTCGACGAGGTGGTGCTCGACCCGACCAGTCACGAGGTACGCCGGGGCGACGCCGGTGCATCGCTCACGCCGACCGAGTTCCGGCTGCTCGGCCGACTGATCTCGGTTCCCGGGGAGGTCGTACGCCGTCACGCGCTGGTCGCTGCCGGGTGGCCGCATGGCGCCTATGTCAGCGAGAACACCCTGGATTCCTACCTGCGGCGACTGCGCGTGAAGCTCGACCGGCTGGGTGTCGCCGGCCGCGTCGCGACCGTGCGTGGAGTCGGCTACCGATGGGACTGACCGGCTTCCGGGGACGAATCGTGTCACTCGCGGTCCTGACCGCGACGCTGGTCGTCGCCGTACTCGTAGTGCTGAGCCATGTCCTGCTCACCCGGGCGACCGACGCCGATACCCGAACGCTGGCGCGCACACGAGCCGAAGCCGTCGCATCGACTGTCCAGGTTCACAACGGGACAGTCAGGCTCGTCGAGGGCACCGGTGACGCATTCGACACGGTCGCCTGGGTCTATGCCGACGGCCGGCTGATCGACGGAGCCGCCCACTCCCCCATGGTCGGGATCGTCGACCGGCTGGGCAGCTCCGACCGAGCCGAGTTCCAGACGACAGGTCACTACCTCCTGTACGCCGAACCGCTGCCGGTGCACGGGCATCCGGTCACCGTCGTCGTGACGGTGGACCTCGCGCCGTACGAGAACTCGGAGCAGCGCAGCCTGCTGACGTCGCTCGTGCTCGGCGGTCTCGCCGTCGTACTCGCAGGCTTCGTCGCCTATCTCGGCGTCAGCCGAGCGTTGCGTGTCGTCCATCAGATGTCTGCGCTGGCCGACGAGTGGGGGGACCATGACCCCGGCCGCCGCTTCGGCCTGGGGCCGGCCCGCGACGAGTTCGGCGAGCTGGCCCAGACCTTCGACCGGCTCCTCGACCGGGTGTCGGACACCATCGCCGACGAGCGGCGGCTGACCGACGAGATCGCCCACGAGCTGCGGACGCCGATGACCGTACTGCGCGGCGAAGCCCAACTGGCCGAGCTCTCGGGAACCCACGTCGTACCGCACGTCGTCCTCGCCGAGACGGACCGGCTCAGCGCCGCGGTGAGTGCGATCCTCGATGCCGCGCGGTCTCGTCTGCGCGGAGAAGCGACCTGCCGGCTCGCCTTGGTTCTGCGCCACGTTTCCGAGGGCCGCGACGTACAGATCGACGCGCCGGCCGATCTCGAGGTGGCCGTCCCCGCCGAGGTGGTGACCGCCGTACTGGCGCCCCTGCTCGACAACGCGACCCGCCACGCGAGGACGGCTGCATCCCTCCAGGCAACGATGGCGGGCGACAGTGTCGTCGTCGATGTCCTCGACGACGGGCCGGGCTTCGGACCGGACGATCTCGAACGCGTCTTCGCGCCCGGTCACAGCGGTACGGACGGGCACGGGCTCGGCCTCGCCCCAAGCTCAAGCCGCTCGACGCGAAGGCCTGGGACTTCATCGACAGCCAGAACGACGCGCTCTTCACCTCGGTCCGGGACAGCAAGGATCCAGCCGCCGAGAAGCAGGCGATCCAGGCACTCGTGAAGACAATGGGCTGATCCGGCCAGGTGCCGTTCCCCGGTCGGGGAGCGGCACCTTCGCCGGCTGTCAGCGGAAGACGCCGGTGTGACCGAGCGAGTACCTGCCGGGCTGCGGGAAGACGGCTAGTCCGTGCGGTCCACCGACCACCGTGATCCGGGCGAGCAGCCGGCCGTCACGGAGCCGGATCGCGTACACGACGGCGTTGTAGCGGCCCGAGACCCACAGCACGGACCCGTCCGGCGAGACACCACCCATGTCCGGGCTGCCGCCACCCGGAATGCGCCGCTTCGCGACCATCCGCCGGGTGGTGAAGTCGAGCAAGGAGATCGAGCCTTCCTCGCGGTTGGTGACGATGAGCCGCCGCGAGTCGCGGGTCACGTAGAGACCGTGTGCCCCCTTGCCGGTCGGCACGAAGGCGCGGACTGCGAACGGCTGGGGAGTCACCAGCCAGACACCGTCGCTCATCATGTCCGCGACGTAGTACAACCGCCCGTCAGGTGCGAGCTTCACGTCCTGCGGCATCGGAGCGGCCATCCTGCGTCGTTGCGGGAGCCGGAGCACCTGCAGGATCTTCTCGGCCGCGGTGTCGACCAGCAGGAGCTGTCCGGAGAACTCGCACGACACCACGAAGGTCCGGCCGTCGGCGGCGAAGTCGGCATGGTTCACCCCGGCACAAGGCACCGGAACCGACTTCTGCACGGCCATCGTGTGTGGATCGAGGAACACCAGCCGCTGGTCGGCCGAGGCCATCACCACCGCGTGTTTCCCGTCCGGCGTGAAGTAGAGGTTGTAGGGATCGTGGACCGCCACCGCGCGGCCGGGCAGTCCCGTGGCCGGGTTGATCGGGGTCAGGCTGTTGCCGAGGTCGTTGTTCACCCACAGCAGGCGAAGATCCCACGACGGTACGACGTGCTGCGGCTGCCGGCCGGTCGGGAAGGTCCGGATCACCCGGTAGGTCCGCGGATCGATCTCGGTGACCGTGTTGCTGCCACTGTTCGGGACATAGATCCGCACCGGGATCCGGCGTACCGAGGCGGCGAACCGGCCGGGGCGGTCGGCGGCCCAGACATCGGTGGGCGACAGCGGAGATGGCATCCCCGGCAGGAGTTGAGGGGTCGCGTTCGCAGGGCCTGCCGTGGGGACCTGCGTGACGATCGACGTCGGACCACCGGTGGTGGGACCGGTGGTGGCGCTGGGATGTCCGGTGCACGCGGTGGCGATCAGCAGCCCTCCCAGCAGAGCGACCCGGAGGGGTTTCATGCTGACTCGGCTGGACTGGCGATGGTGACGGCATACCTCGAACCTGGCGGAGGCAACATCAAAGGAAGGCAAAACTTCCCAGCCACGGCTACCTCATGGTGACGATGGGGGCGCGACCTCGAAGTGCGACACCGTGGCCTCCCGGTCGAGCAGGTACTCGTCGTCTTCCGGGTAGTACTTGGCATGGTCGATGTCGTCACCGGCGAAGGCCCGGATCTGATCGAGGTCGCTCCACCAGCTCAGCGTGACGATCTCGGTCCGTCCGTCACCGAGATCCCGGCTGAGCAACTGAGCACCCTCGTTCCCCGGCGTACTCCGATACCCCGCCATCCCGGTCCGCTCCACAATCTCGACGTACTCAGCCGCCTTCTCAGTCGGCACCCACCCCCGCCACATCCGCGCGATCATCCCCCCACCGTACGCCGAACCCGGACCCCCAAACCCGAGTCCACCCGAGACACGGGCGCCCGAGCAAGCGGCTCAAACAGATCGAGGCGCCGGGCGCCGGTATCCCGATGCTCAGTTCAGCGAGCGGCTTCCGGCTCGGGCCAGGCCGACCACGAGCAGGCTGGAGATCGCCCACCCGGCAAGTGTGGCCATGTTGACCCAGGCAAGCATCAGACCTCCACCGGCGTCGCTGCTGGGGGACCAAGCACTCCGTTGTTTCAGGTCGACAATGGGTACGACGGTGTCGACGGCGTAAAGCCAGGGATTGAAGCAGCGCACCTTGCCCTTGCCGCAGATCTCATGTGGTGCCTGACCGGACTCGATGAGGCTCAACTCCCCCTGGGGCGTGTAGACAACACCCGCTGGGTCCGTCGCGCGCATGACGTGGCTCGCGCGCGCCGGGAGCAGTGGCCCGGCGACAGCGAGGACCAGCAGCGCGAGCGGGATGAGGGCGCGAAGTGGCCTGTAGCCGTATCCCCGGAACCAATCGTTGAAAATTCTGTCCAGCCCGCGAAGCAAGCGGCTGCGCGCCCATCCGACCCGCCGCTGCCGTTTCGTCCGCAGATATGCCATCAGGATCTGCTCAGAGCCGGCGGAGTCGCCATGGTTCTTGAGTGTCTGTGCGGCTTGCTCCCAAGGCCCGGCGTCCCCTGGCTCGTCACTTGTCGCTGGGTCACAGTTGGCCAGCCAGCGCGCACGAGCCTTCCATTCCCACTCCCCGGATCCTTGCATCGAAATGGCCGCATAGCGTTCATAGCTGAAGCCGCTCAGATAGCTGCGGCGCGCCGGCCAGTCCTGTGTCGGCCGGTCGGCCAGGTAGGTGGTGTGAGCGTCGGTGAAGTCGACCGCGCCCCCGATCGACCAGCCGAGCCCCACGCCGCCGCGGAACGTGGCTGAGATGGCCTCGAACGCCACTACACGTTCGTTACGCTCGGCGGGGCGCGTGTCACCCACTTCTCTGGGTCGCCATTCGAAGCGACCACCGTCGCACCGCAGTCGGCCTTCGATCACTGCTCGATTCAAGGCGACGAAGCCGATGGAACGGAAGCCGTCGCACAGCCGCAGGTTGCCCGATATTCGTGCTTGATGGAGGTTCACCGCCGTATCGCCGGGACTGATGACTTCCGCCCGCTCGGCGTCGAACATTCCGCGGAGCTCAGCTCCCCTGAATCCGATGCCACCGCTAGCTCCTGGGATCGCGACCGGGTAGGTGCCTCCGACCTTTGCGTCCGACAACTTCACATCACCGTGCACGACGGCGCGGACAGCTGTCAGGCAGTACCGGCCGGCCGGTCTGCTGATTTCAGCCTTCGCCAGGCCGAGAGGGCCCGCCACCTCGGCGCCGTCCAGATCGACCGTCCCCTGAATGTTCGCTCCCAGGGCGGACAGCGTCGATCCCACTCGGGCGTGCGTAAAGTCCAGCGCGATGTCGCCCGCGTTGTGGATCGTAGCGCCGTCGATGTGGATGCCGCCGCCGATCGCGGCTCCGGCCAAGGTGATACCGCCATCCACCGACGTGTTCTCATCGATGCTGAGTCCGCCCTGAATGCTGGCGCCCTGTGCCACGATCGCAAGTCGCTGTGCGGGATCCTTGGCGTTGTAGTGGTGCCGCCCGACGCCGGCTGCCGGTGCGTTCAGTGTGGCCCGGCGAATGAGCACGCGACCGTTGATGGAGACTCGTCCCATTTCGAGGCGGCCTTCGATCAGTGGCGCATGTGCAGGGCTGTCGTTGATGAACAGGCTGCCTCCCACAGTGGCCTCGGCGAGGTCCACAGCCCGACCGTTGCGCGGCACCAATCGGCAGCCTGCCAGGTCCAGTGAGCCTCCCAGCTGGGCACCGATGAGCCTGATTTCGGCGTTGGCGCGGAAGCCTTGGATCAGTCTGATGTCACCGGTGACCTGACATCTGTCTGCTTGGATCGCGCGATCGCCACTCGCGTCGATGAGCGTGCCGACCGCGATGATGTGGCCGCCGATCTCGGCCTCGGTCAGCCAGACCGCAGCCGACCGACTCAGCGACGACGTGGTCTGATGCGCGCCGGTGATCAAGGTGTGCGACAGGAGGAGATCGCGTCGGATTCGAACGCCGTTCCCGAGGATGCCTGGCACCGACGACTCCGGGTCGGTGCCGTCCGCCTGCGGGGTACCGACAAGAAAGAGCGAATGAAGGTCGCTTCCTTCGATCACGATCGGCTCAGTGAACCGGCAGTCTTTGAAGTAGATCGGGAAGTCGACACGACATGCGCTCAGGTCCAGTTGCCCGGTGATCCGCGCGTTGCTGATCCGGACTCCGAACTGGCTTACCTCATCGGCTCGCTTCACGAGGACGTCTCGTAGATTGCCTGCGGCAAGTTCTGCGGCCTCGCCTTGCGCGCCGGCACAGTCCAGCACGACCTGGCGGCGTGATGCAGCGATGAGGGCATCGCCTGCTGCACGACGTCGGGTGTTGAGCGACAAGTGGTCTCCCTGACTAGCATCATCACGGCTGCCAGAGCATCGTAGATGGATCTCCGCACTGCCCTTCACCCCAGCATTCGCCTCTCCTGGGGTACCTCGGCGCCATCCCCAGCATCGCCATGGCGCGGGGAGGCACGTCCGTGCTGGCCCGTACCCGGGTGCCGTGCTGGCGCCGACGCGTCCGGCAGGGCGCTCGTACGACGCTCGAGGTGATGAGTTCCAGCTCGACACGAAGGAGTCGCCATGACCACCACCGCAGAGTCCACTCCGGACGCGCGCACCGCGACGACGCGCCGCATCGGACTCGCTGTCGCGATGCTTCTCGCCCCCTGGCTCATCGTCGCCGCCGAGTTGGGCAACGCGGTGATGACCCTGCGCGGGGGTGATGACCTCGAACCGAGCGACGACCTCGCTCTCGCCGGTGCGCACCTGATGTTGAACCGCTGGGCCAGCCTGGCCGCAATGGCCGGTGCGTTGCTGCTGGTACCCGCCGTTCTCGGCGTGATGCGACTGGTCCGCGTCCGCGCCGCGCGTCTGGGCCTCGTCGGCGGCGTGCTCACCGCCGCGGGGTACGTCTGCTATTTCGCGATGGTGTTCCAGGGCTTCACCACGGCCGCAATGGCGAAGGTCGGCGGCTCGGCGAGCCAGGACGTCCAGGTGCTGCAGGCCATCTTGGACGAACCGCTGACGCGCTGGGTCTATCTGCTCTTTGTCCTGGGCAACTTCCTGGGCACGTTCCTGCTCGGCCTGGCCCTGGTACGGGCGCGCACCGCGAGCCGGCTCGCGGGACTTGGGCTGATGGCGTGGCCGGTGTTCCACGCTCTCGGCTTCCCGTTCTCGGACGTGATCGGAGCCGCCGCGCAGGCGATCGGCTTCGGACTGGCCGCGACGGCCCTGCTCCGCCGGCGTCGCCCGGGGACGAAGCCGGAAACCTACGAACTGTTGCGCAGGTAGGCGAGAACTGCCAGGACGCGGCGGTGGTCGTCGTCGGAGTCGTACAGTCCGAGTTTGACGAAGATGTGCCGGACATGTGTCTCCACCGTGCGCTCGGTGGTGTGGAGCCGACGTGCCACAGCCGCGTTCGAGCGGCCCTCCGCGACCAGCCCCAGCACCTCGCGCTCGCGGGCGGTCAACTGGGCGAAGGCAGGCTCGGGATGCATCGGCGCCAGCAGCGAAGCGACCACCTCGGGGTCCAGCGCGGATCCTCCGGCGGCGACCCGGCGTAAGGAATCGAGGAAGTCCTCGAGGTCGAGGATCCGGTCCTTGAGTAAGTAGCCGAATGCTCCAGTCGCGACCAGTTCGGTCGACTGGGTCGTCTCGACGTGCTGGGACAACAGCACTACCGGTAGCCCTGGCCTCATCGTCCTGAGTTCCCGCGCCGCGCGGGCACCGTCATCGCTCATGGTGGGCGGCATCCGGATGTCGGTGATCAGCAGGTCGGGGTCGTGCTCCAGCACCGCCGCCACCACCGCGGGCGCGTCACCGACGCGTGCGACGACCTCGTAGCCGGCCTGGGCGAGTAGCAGTGCCAGGCCCTCCCGGACGACGGCGGAGTCCTCGCCGATCACGATCCGCACGGCAGCCTCGCCTCCACCCTGGTGCCAGAGCCGGGGTTGCTGTTCACAGCGAGCTCACCTCCAGTCGCGGCCACTCGGTCGCGCAGCCCGGCGAGCCCCGACCCGGCGCGCACCGCGGCGCCGCCACGACCATCGTCGGACACCACCACTCGCAGGTCCCCGTTGCGCTGGGTCACGTCGATGACCACGGACCGAGCCTCTGCGTGCTTGAGCGCGTTCGCCAACGCCTCGGCGGCCACGTAGTACGCCGTCGTCGCGACCAGGTCAGGTACGGCATCAGCGGTCAGGTGGACCTCCACCGGGACCGGGCTCGTCCGGACCAGCCCTCGGATCGCAGCCGACAGGCCCTCGTCCAGCCCGCGTGGGCGCACTCCACCGGCCAGTTGACGCAGCTCGCCCAGGGCTTCCTGCAGGTCCCGTACGGCGGTTCCGAGCACCTGTTGCAGCGGATCGGCCGGGTCCGCGCGCTGCTGCGCCAGCCGCAGGAACATCCCGATCGCGACCAGCCGCTGCTGGGCGCCGTCGTGCAGGTCGCGCTCCAGCCGGCGACGCTCGGCGTCGCCGGCCTCGACCAGGCGCGCCCGTGAGGAACGCATCTCGGCCAGCGCGTGGCGCAGGGCGATCCGGGAGTGCGCCAGCTCCAACGGCAGGTTCGCTTGTCGCAGCGCCTCCCGGAGCAGCCGGGGGCGTCGCGCGGCCAGGTCGTAACCGACGCAGCCCAGCAGTCTGCCGGCCACCGTGACGTCCAGCGCAGGTTCCCCGGGCCGGGCCGACGGCTCGCCGTCGCCGGTTCGCCATGGCGTCGCCGGGTCGGAAGGAAGCCAATACACCACGCGTATTCCAGGATCGTGCAGGGCCGAACGCAACGCCGACTCGACCTGGTCCGGCCCGACTCGACCATCTCGAACCTCGTCGAGGAACCGGTCCAGCCGCGCGAGGGCGTCGCGCCGGCCGCGGTCGAACCTGGCGTCAACGACGGCCTGCACCCTTCGCCGCAGCAATCCGAACGCAGCGGCGCACACCAGCGTCGCCGTCGCGGTCGTGAGACCGGAGCCACGTCCGGCCACGACCCCTAGCCCCACCGTGACCGCGACGAACATCGCCACCAGGCCGCCGGTCAACACGATGTAGGCCATCGTGCGGCTGAGCAGCGTGTCGACGTCGTACAGGTCGTGCCGGAAGACAGCGATGGCGACGCTGACCGGCACGCTGACGAAGACCAGCAACAGTCCGACCTGGACCACGATGCCGGCGACGTCGGTGAGCAGGTACGCCGCCCAGGTGACGATCAGGACGATCGGCAGCAGCAGGATGCTCAACGCGAACCACTTCAGCTGTCGTCGTACCACCTCGCCTCCTCGGCGGAAGCGCACGACAACCCTGACTACCGATCCGACCAGCAACGCGAGCAGTAGGCCGAGCGAGCCGACGCCGAGAACAGAGTCGACCCAGCGCGGGACCTCCATCGGCGGACTACCCGGGATCTGTCCGGGCCGGCTGCCGTAGTTGCCCGGATCCAGGGCGACCGCCACGTGGAACGCGACCAAGAAGATCCCCCAGCCTGCCGGGAGCACCCACCAGCCGCCGCCGACTCGACCGTCAGGGAAGTAGGCAGCGAGCAGCGCAGGCGGGACGTAGAGCCACACCCATCCGGCGACAGAGACCACTGCGAGGAGCAGGGCGAGACCGTGCGGTGGCGACCTGCCCGCCACCGTCGAGTCGGGCGAGAGCAGTGCCAGCGGGAGCAAACCGAGCGCCACGAGCAGCGCGCCGACGACCCGTGGTCCGCGGAGCAACAGGAGCAGACCGAGCACGATGCCGGGCGCGCCCGCCGCGGCGGCCAGCGCGACTTGCCAGCCTGTCATCCCCACGCCCCCACGCCCAACTCACACCACAACCTCGGACCGCACGCCCGGACCGGGCGCGTCATGTGTTCCCGATCCCATGATCACGTGCGGACGCCGAGAAAGCATGCGTGCTGACACGCACGGCCGGAGTCGCCGCTCACCGCGACTGATGACCAGGTCCGCGCTGAGGACCGCGTCCGTGAGAGTGGGGCGGGTCAGCGGCTGGTGCGGAGGGTTTGGGCTAGTTCTTCGAGGGCTGGGAGGGCGTTGATGATGGTTTGGGCGGACTGCTCGGGGAGCTGGTCGAGGCAGACGCCGATCGCCTGCGTGCGGAGGAGCTTGACGCGTTCGTGCAGCTGACGGCCGGCGTCGGTCGCTTCGACCCGGACGGCGCGGAGGTCGTCGGGGTTCGGGTCGCGCTGGATGAGGCCGAGCTCCGTGAGTCTGCCGACCACCCGGGACAGCATGGTGGGGTTGAGGCCCTCGAGCTGCGCCAGCTCGGTCAGGCCGAGCGGGCCGCGGAACGTGATCAGGCCGAGCACGGACGCCTGGGTCGGTGTCAGGCCCTCGTCGGTCGCCGTGGCGTTGAGTTCCCGCGCCAGCTTGGAGATCACCCCACGGAGCTTGCTCAACGTCTCGGTGTCAGTCATGTCACCCCTTTATTGCCTGCCAGCAAGCAATGTAGTCTCTTCATCGATGGAACCGTCGAGAACACCCACAGTGATCGCCGAGCCGGCCGCGGACGAGCCACTGGCCCACCGGCGCCTCGTCTTCGGCATCGTCGCGATCGCTCTGCTGATGGCCTCGATCGATCAGACCATAGTGGCGACCGCACTCAATGCCATCCGCGGCGACCTGAACGCTCCGCTGACCTGGAGCGGCTGGACGATCACCATCTACGCGCTCGGCCAGATCATCGTCATGCCACTGGCCGGCCGGCTCGGAGACCAGTTCGGGCGCAAGAAGGTCTTCCTCGGCGCCGCGGCGCTCTTCACCATCGCCTCACTGGCCTGCAGCCTGGCCGACAACATCTACCTGCTGGTGGTGTTCCGCGCTCTCCAGGCGATCGGCGGCGGCGCGTTCATGCCGACCGCCACCGGCATCGTCGCCGAACAGTTCGGTCGCGACCGGGACCGGGCGATCGGCATGTTCACCTCGATCTTCCCGATCGGCGGCATCATCGGCCCGATCATCGGCGGCATCATCGTCACCTACTGGTCCTGGCGCGAGATCTTCGTCGTGAACATCCCGATCGGTCTGCTGCTGATCATGCTCGGCCTGCGGTTCATCCCGAGCAGCACCCCGAAGGCCGCCGCCCGGGTCGACGGCGCCGGCGCCGCACTGCTGGCATTGACGCTGCTCTTCGGCATGTTCGGGATCAGTTCGCTCGGCGGCAGCGGCGCGGAGCCGACCGATCCACTGTTCATCGCGTCGATGGCGCTCGCGCTCACGCTCGGCGTCCTGTTCGTCCGGCACGCCAACCGGCACGCGGCGCCGTTCATCCCGATCAGCCTGCTGCGCGGCCGCGGCTTCGGGGCGATGAACACGATCAACTTCCTCTTCGGCGCGGCCATGCTGGGTTTCGGCGCACTCGTCCCGCTGTACGCCGAATCCCGCTACGGCATCCAGCCACTCCAGGCCGGGACGTTGCTGACCGCACGGGCGGTCGGGATGATCTGCGTCGCCGGGCTGGCCGTGTTCGCGCTCCGCCGGACCGGCTATCGGGCCCCGATGATCGGCGGCTTCATGCTGGTCGCGGTCGGGATGACCGTGATGTCGCTGCCGCCGCACGGACTCACGCCGTACGCGTGGCTGGCGATGGCCGCGGGGATCACCGGCATCGGGATGGGCCTGTCGATCCCGGCTTCGAACAACGCCAGCCTGCAACTGGCCCCGGACCAGATCTCCGCGATCGCCGGGCTGCGCGGGATGTTCCGTCAGTCGGGCGGGATCGTGGCCGTCTCGATCACCACGACGATCCTCACCCACTCCGCGAACAGCGGGACCGCCCAGGCCTACAGCTTCGTCGTCTTCGCCGCCATCCTGCTGCTGATGATCCCGCTCACCTTCCTGGTCCCCGACCACCGCGGCAACTGGTAGCTCACCCCTGGGGCGCCGGCGGGTGGTAGTTGCTGTGAGCAACGGATAGCTGGGCTGCAGCCCTGGGCGGCGCGGGGGGCGAATCGTCTCGCCGGGTGGCCAGGACGGTCGCCATGCCTGCGATGACCAGGCTGCAGATGACGAGTAGGCCGATGACAAGGCCTCGGCGCAGCGGCTCGCCGTGGCCGAGGGAGTACTCCCGGTCATCGTCGAGCTCGGGGCCCCAACCGAAGGCCGCGAGCGGTGGACCGCCGCCGGGCATCCCCGGTAGCGGATAGCTGCCGTAGAACGGGATCGATCCGTCCGGCAGCGCCGACCATGTCTCCCGGTGTTGGTTCAGCAACGTCGTCACTCCCCTCGGCACCTGCGTTCCACTCCCCAGTTCCCCCGCAGCAGATCTGCACACGAATGTACGACGAGACCCCGGCACATGCGACCACCAAATACCCACGTCGCCCGACGATCAGGTGCCCACAGCAACCACCCGGACGCACACCGCCACCAACTCACCCTTCGCAAGCGGCCGGAGACAATCCGTCCCGGTAAGCCGGGCCCTGAATGCACGTATCAACGTCCGATTCGGACCTGTCCGTATAGATAAGTTCGTTCGCGATGGGGGTACTCCGATGTCGTCCGCTGCGCTGGCTACCACGCGGACCCGACACGTCCGCGCCGTGAGACCAGGAATCGTCTCCTTCCTGGTGCCTTTCTGCATCATCGTGGCCGTCCTGATCAAGTCGGAGAGCGACGACGGATCGGGATTCCTCGCCTGGTACACGACCGTCGTCTGGTCACTTCCAACGGCAGTCACGATGCGAGGCCTTGTCGGAGCGGTGCTGACGCGACGCCGCACAGCGGCCGCACCGCTGCAGGACCTCGTCAGCAACCGACTGATCGTCGCGATCCCGACGATCGGGAGGACCGACGTCCTTCCCGCGCTCGATCGTGTTGTCACATCATGCTGCCGGTATCTTCCGAACGCCTTCGCACAGGTACGCATCGACGTCGTCATCGAGGAGGGCTGCGCCGCGCGGACTGCAATCTCGCTGCTCGCCGAACGGCACGACAACGTACGGCTCGTCGAGATTCCGGCCGACTTCCGCACAGCAAGGGGAACGCGGTTCAAGGCTCGCGCCAACCAGTTCGCAAACCTGGCGCGGATCAACTCAGGTGAGGCATGCGACGACATCTGGGTGCTGCACATGGACGACGACACCGGTGTCGGCGAGGACACCGCCGCCGACCTCGCCCGGTTCGTGCATGACCAGCACGCGGCGGGGAGCGCCGGACTGCATCTCGCCCAAGGAGTGCTGGCCTTCCCGCGGGAGCATGCGTGCAACCGCTGGGTCTGGTTGGCCGATGCGATTCGTCCTGCCTGCGACGTCAGCCTCTTCGCCGCCGGAACGGGACTCGGCACCCCCCGATGCGGGCTCCATGGGGAACTGCTGCTGGTTCGGGCGTCGATCGAGGCGGCGATCGGATGGGACTTCGGGCCGTCTTCGACGGTCGAGGATGCCGAGTTCGCGTTGCGCTTCAGTGAACGGTATCCCAGGCGCAGCGGATGGTTTACGGGCCGCTCCTACGGTGCGTCCCCCGCCACCGCTCGTGATTTCCTGCGCCAGCGCGAACGATGGGTGGCCGGACTCCTCAGGCTCGCGTGCAACGGCGGGATCCCGCTACGCCAGCGGCTGCCACTCCTGCACAACGTGCTGGTGTGGCTCTGCTGCCCGATCGAACACCCCGCCGTCGTGCTGGCGCTCGGTACGGCGCTCGGCAGCGGCGCGACCTGCCCTGTGGCGGCGGCAGTCATACCCATCTGGGCCGTGAACGGCGCCTTCACCTGGTGGCTCTACTGGGAGGGGTATCGGATCAATGTGCAGTCCTCGGAAGACACCCGGCCCCAGGTCGTCGAAGCGATCCGGCTCCTCGTCCTCATCCCACTGTTCGTGCTGTGGGAGGGCATTGGAATGGTCCGCGGAGTCCTCCTCTGCCTACGGCAGGACGCGCGGTTCACCGTCATCGCCAAACCACTGTGAGAAAGGAACACCATGACCACTGCACCGACCGGGGTACGCCGGCTCACGCTCGACGTCGACCTACCTGACGAGACGGATGAAGGCGAGCGCGCTGAGCTCGCACAGCGGCTGTATCTGGAGCTAGGACAGCTCGACGTCGACAGCGCGAGTTTCGCCGATGGCGGTGCGGCACCGGTCGGCTCGAAGGCCGACGCCTTGACACTGTCGACGATATTGCTCACATTCGCCGCGTCCGGCGGAGTCTTCACAACAATCATCAGCGCGGTCCGCGACTGGGTGCTGCGGCAGCCACAACCTGTCGTTGTCGATATCAAGATCGACGACGACGAATTCCGCATCGAGGGCGCCACGACGGAGGAGCGCCTGCGCCTGCTCGATACGTTCGTGGCCGGACATTCGGACAGTGGATGAACGGCGGCCGTTTCGCTCTCCTGGTAGCGAACTATCAGTTCACCGATCCGGGCCTCGCGGAGCTCGCATCCCCAGCCGAGGATGTCGAGGCGCTGAGGCAGGTGCTAGCGGATCCGGCGATCGGTTGCTTCGCGGTCGAAACCTGTGTGAACCAGTCCGCCCACTCGGTTGCCCGGACTGTGGAAGCGTTCTTTTCCGAGCGCAGACGCGACGACATGCTGCTGTTCTATTTCACCGGGCACGGCCTCAAGGACGACCATGGCAAGCTGTACTTTGCCACGGCCGACACGGAGCGCCGCTACCTCCGCGCGACGTCACTGGCCGCGACGTTCCTCCATGAGGCCATGGAGCGCTCCCGTTCGCGCTGCAATGTCCTCGTACTCGACTGTTGCTACAGCGGCGCATTCGCGACCAGCCGCAGCACCAAGTCCGATGCGGCAATACACACTCCCGAGCGCTTCGCCGCGCGGGGTCGTGCTGTGCTCACGGCATCGGACGCGATGCAGTTTTCGTTCGAAGGTGACAGAGCGGCCGGCGACCGGCCGCTGTCCGTGTTCACCGACCTCGTCGTTGCCGGGCTGCGTACTGGCGCCGCGGACCGCAACGTAGACGGCTACGTCGACATCGACGAACTCTATGACTACGTCGACGAGCGAATGCGCGAGGTGGCGCCTCAACAGCAGGCCGGCAAATGGCAGTGGGATGTCCAAGGGCGCATCGTCGTCGCACGCAATCCTCGCTCGGACGATGCGACCCCGTGGCCGCCCAGCGCAATTGTCACCTCCCCAGCTCCCGCCCGTCGTCGCCTGTCACGCCGGACGCTCTTGCGCGCCGCCGGAAGTGCGGCAGTAGTCGTAGCCGGAGCGGGAGGACTGGGCCTGAGACACCTGATTTCCGACGATCGGCCGCGGCCGTGGTTCTTCGAGACCGAGGGGGAAATCTACTCATCGCCCGCGGTTGCCGACGGCACCGTGTTCATCGGTAGCAATGACCGGAACCTCTATGCCCTCGATGTGTTGACCGGCGCTCCGCGCTGGCACTACAGCGCCGGCGGGGCCATCACCTCATCCCCCGCGGTAGTGGACGGCGTTGTCTACGTCGGGAGCAATGACGGCAAGGTGCACGCTGTCGACGCTTCCAGTGGACAGGAGCGCTGGACGTTCGCGACCAATGCCGTCATCCATTCGTCTCCCGCAGTGTCGGGCGGCACGGTCTATGTCGGCAGCCGGGACCACAACGTCTACGCGCTCGCTGCAGCCACCGGCACACAACGCTGGCGGTTCACCGGAGGAGATTGGTTCAATTCGTCTCCTACTGTGGACAATGGAACTGTCTATATCGGGTGCCGCGACCACAAGGTCTACGCCCTGGATGCGGTGACCGGGCGTCGAAAGTGGTATCACACGACGTCGCTCACCGTCGACTGCTCGGCCGCCGTGTCCGGTACGACTGTGTGGATCGGTTCGGACGACCAGAGCCTCTACGCACTCGACTCGCGGACTGGCGCGTGGATCTGGCAACTCCGCGCGCAAGGCGGAATCGTCTCCAGCCCGGTGCTGGACCACGACGTGCTCTACGTCGGCAGCGACGATTCGCACCTGTACGCCGTCTCCGCTTCGACGGGCCGATTGAACTGGCGGCATCCCACCGGCAACGCGATCCGTTCGTCCCCCGCAATCGACGGCGACACGGTCTATGTCGGGAGCCGGGACCGCAACCTTCATGCCGTCGACACCGTCACCGGTGAGGAACGCTGGACGTTCGCCGCTCGCGGCCCCATCGACGACTCGTCGCCCGTCCTGACGTCGGGTTTCGTGATCGTGGGCAGCCTCGACCACCGCGTTTATGCCATCCGGGCCTCCGACGGCGCAGGCCCATAGGTGGACCCGATGGATTGCATGTATCTGGGGGTGTCCCGGTGCGGTCCGTACCAATAAGAGCCTCTAACAGCAGGGGCACGACTTTGGGGGACCCACCATGGCAGATTCCGACTTCGACGGCCTTCCGGCCCTCGACGGCGCGGTGACCGCGGTAGCGATCATCGATCACGACGGTAACCCGAACCGGGTCATCGACGACCAGCTTCCCTTCGATGTGACCATCGACTGGACCGTCCAGCCACCGGCCACGGCCGCGCTGCTGGACGGCCAGTGGACCGTCAAGGTGTACGCCGAATCGATGGGCCCTGGTCCCGAGGTGCTGATCGGCACCGCCGTCGTGGCCGCGACCGGTGGTCCGGCGTACAGCGCGTCGATCAACGTCCCGGCCGGCACGCTGCCGTCCGACGTGCCGCCGGACTCGGGCGTGTACAAGCTCGTCGTGGTGATCACGTACCGGACCACGCTGAACGTCCTGACGGAGATGGCCGCGTTCAGCGAGGGGCCGATGTTCCTGCTCCGCCGGCCCTGAGGCAGCGGAGCCGACAGTCGCGGATGCACAGACTCGGAGGAGGGGCCGGGTGCTGCGTATCGGCGCCGCCCGGCGGCGACCTGGCAGGAGATGCCGTGTCGTCGCCGGGCCGCCCCGGACAACGCGTGGAGATCCCGCAGGGTAGTCCACCAGCTGCTCCGGGAAGCAGATGCGGACCAACCCAGGAGCCGATATGGCAGATGACATCTCACCAGTCACAGCCCTGGTCGTCGCCGCCGCCGGTGGCGAGCAGCAGGCCTGGAGCGAGCTCGTCACCCGGTACGCTCCCCTGCTGGTGTCTGTCATCCGGAGGTTCCGGCTGACGCCGAGCGAGACCGAGGACGTCGCGCAGACCGTTTGGCTGCGGCTGGTCGAGCATCTGGACAGCCTGCAGGAACCGCAGGCCATCCCGCAGTGGATCATCACGACCGCACGTCGCGAGTCGATCCGGCACCTGTCATCCGCACGGCGCCTGCGCCCCAGCGATCCGCTGGATCCCGAGTACGCGTCGGTCGCGGCCGACACCGCTGATCCCGGCGAAGGCCTGTTCCGCGCCGAGCGGCACGAGGTGCTGCTGTCCGGGCTGGCCGATCTGCCGGGCCGGCAGCGCGAGTTGCTGTTATTGCTGGTGGAGGATCCGCAACCGTCGTACGCCGAGATCAGCAAGCGCACCGGTATCCCGGTGGGCAGCATCGGACCGACCCGGTCACGCGCGCTCGAGCGGCTCCGCAGATCTCCGCCGGTCAGGGCGTACCTCGCAGCCTCGGAGCGGTCGGAATCGTCAGGAGGTGATCGGCATGGCGCCGGAACGCTGGGATGACGACGATCTCCTCTTCGAGGATCTTGCCGAGGCTCTCCGTGCCACCGCACCGTTGGCCCGGGAGATCGCCGAGCACGCCGAGGACGCCCTGTCCTGGCAGACGATCGACGAGGACCTCCTGCAGGCGATCCTGACCTTCGACTCCTCGCTGGAACCGGCTGCCGAGACCCGGTCCGACTCCGCTGAGACCCGAGTGCTGGTGTTCACCTCCGCTCCGCTGTCGCTGGAGCTCGAGGTGCTGCACGACGAAGTAGTCGGCCAGATCCTGCCGGCCAGCGCCGGCGAGATCCACATCGAGACCTCGGACGGCGCCGAGTACCGCGTCAGTGTCAGCGAGTCAGGCTTCTTCGAACTGCCGTCGCTGCCTGCTGGTGCGATCCGGTTGCGATGCGACACGGCCACCGGCCGAGTGGTCACCGACTGGGTGCAGCTGTGACCGGCCGTCAGGCTCCGAGTGCGATGAAGGACTGTGCAGCCGTGCGCGCCTGCCGGCCCACGCCGGCCGACGCCCGGGCCAGGGCGAGTGCCCCGGCGAGATCGTCCCCGGCGCGCAGCCTGCCGTGCAGCCCGAGCATCAGCGGCACGGTCGCGGGGTCGTTGACCGGTACGACGCTCGCCACCACGCCGGACGATCCGAGAGCGACCAACGCACTGACCAGACCGAGCAACTCGTCCGCACCACTTGGTCCGCCGAGCGCCGAGCTGCAACTCGACAGCACCACTCGGTGCGGCGCCCGTTCGAGCCGTTCGAGGTCGTACACCGTCAGAGGCCCATCATCCAGCTCGAGCGCCGAGAACAGCGGGCTGTCGGCGCGGAACGTGCCATGCGCCGCGACATGCACCAAGGACGCCCCGTCCATCGCCTCCAGCACCGCTTCTGCCTTCGCATCGCCATCGGTGAGCACCACCGCGTCCGGATACAGGTCCGAAAGGGATCGCACCTCTTCCAGTCCTGTCGACAACTGGGGACCGCCGATCAGGACCACCCGCTCGGCCGACGGCGGTACTGCGTCCCGAGCGCGCAGCCATGCCGCGGCCGACGGGGCCACCGACGTCGGCCGGCTCCGCAACGACGGCAGCAGGCTCCACGGCACTGCGTGCAGCCGCCCCGTCGGTATGACGACCACTGGGCCGTCGTCGAAATGCTTGACCACCTCGCCCAGCAGAGCCGCCTCCAGCCGGGCTCCGATGGCGTCGAGGTCGAGCTGGTGCGTACCGCGCCCGGTCGCCTCCCGTCGCAGCGCGAACAATGCGTGGGACAGGCGATGAGTCGCCAGCGCGGTAGGGCCCACCGGCATGAGGTGGACCCGTCCGCGCGCTGCGACCACGGCGTACAACTGGTCGTCGACGTCGGTGAGCTCGACCAGGGTGCGGTTCCCGAGGTGATCGAGCAGGTCGGCACTGCGGAACTGGGCGGACCGGTCGCCGGCGGTGCCGGGCGTCAGCAGGACCCGGCGACGTACGACGTTTTCGAGGCGGCGGCGTTCGCGATGCAGCGGGCCGGATCCGAGCCGGTGATCGTGGCCGGCCTCGAGTCGGTGGGTCAGGTCGCGCAGCGCAGCAAGGTTGGCGACCAGGTCGTCGTCGGCCTGGGGCCGGACCGGCGGGATCGCGAGCACCGTGGCGCGCCAGCGTTCGCTCCAGTCCAGGACTTGCCGGGCGTTGCCGCGCTGGACGGCGTACCGCAGCGCGATCGCGGCGAGTTCGGCGCCCTGTGCGGTGGCCAGTACGCGCAGTTCGGTGGCGCCCAGGGTGCGAATGTAGATCTCGATCAGGTTCAGACCTTGCCGGCAGGCGGCCAGCATCGCGCGCGACCGGCCGTCGCCTTGGTGGAGTGTGGCCTGGGCGAGCCAACCGGCGCCGCGCGCCCGCAGGCCACGGTTCCTGGCTCCAGCTGCGACTTTCAGGTGGCGTCGGGCCTCGGCCGGGTCGGTACGCGCGAGAGCGAGGCGGCCGGTCAGGAGGTGCGCCTCTGTCGCGAGGTCTGGGTCGAGGCCGTCGAGTTCGGCACTGACGCGCTGGCCGGTGCGCAGCAGGCGTGCCGTCCGATCGCCGCTGACATAGCGGGACTGGAGCAGCGAAAGCTCCGCGCGCGCCGCCCACCACGGACGCTGCTGGCGGCGGAACAGCTTCACCGCGTCGCGGCTGCGGCTTCCGGCCAGATCCAGAGCGCCGGCGGCGTGCGCTGCCAGTCCGGCGCAATACAGCAACTCCGCGCGTCGCGCCGCCGAGCCACGCTGCTGTTCGATCCGGTCGAGCGCGTTGTTGATCTCGGTCAGTGCCTCTCGGGTCAGGCCGGCGGCCAGCTGCACCAGACACCTGTTGGCGAACAAGTCCGGCTCGAGGACGCCGAGCTCTTCGTCCATCCGTTGTGCGTCGTCGACGTACATCAGCGCTGTCGGCAGGTCACCGCGAGCGAACGCCGCGGCGCCACGCGCCTGACGGGTGTCTGCGTACTCGGCCTGCTGACCGCACTTCGCGAACAACTCTTCGCTGTGGGCATAGTCCTCGTCGGCACGGTCGATCGCTCCCATCGCGAGCAGCACCATCGCCCGGTGGGTCAGCGCCCGAGCCTCCCAGACCAGGTCGCCGGTGTCGCTCAGCAACGCAACCGCCTGTTCGGCATCGGCCAGCGCCTCGTCGTACTTGCCGAGCACCGCGCCCCACACCCAGACGCGCCGAATCAGGATGCGGCCGGCCAGCACACCGGTGCGGCCGCGCGGGATCGAGTTGAGCGCGGCCACACCCCGTTCGGTGTGACCGGCCATCACCAGAGCCACGCCGAGACTGGCCAGGATGTCCGCCTCGTGGTCTCGATCCGACGCCTTGCGGGCATGCCGGTACGCCGCTCGGAGCTCGGTCACCGCCTCATGGATGTCGCCGAAGTCGCGGTGGACGACACCCGCCGCCTGATGGGCTGCCGCTGCCTCGGAGTGGGATGGGGAGTTCGCGAGAACGTCGCGGGCGATCCGCAGGGCGTCAGCGGGCCGCGAGAGTGCAAGCGCGTGCAATTCGTCGGCGTCCACGACAAAAACCGCCCTCCCCTTATCCACACACCTTCGAATCGTAATACGCCGCCCCCTGTGTATTCTCCGAAATATTCACGATGGAGGGGACGAAATGCCACCGCAGAAACGCCTCAACGAAGCATTGAGCCTCATTCTGGACGACCCTGACGCCGCAGAGCGTTCGAGCCGTCGCAAGAAGCGAGGTGACGGACACGAACGGTGGCACGGCACCACGGCCGCGTACCCGGACAACTGGGAAGAGCTCGGATACGTCCAGTACTTCTACCGCCGGGACACCATCCTCGTCCGCACGGAGGACCTGGACCTGGTGCTCGACGCGCTGCGGGAAGAACCGATGCCTGATGACCAGACAGCGTCGAAGCGTCGTGACGATGTCGGAGCGATCATTCCCCGAGACGTGGCGATCGATCGGTTGCCCGTGATCGACGGTGTCACGGGGCTGGTCTGGCGCTATGGCAGGACCTTCGCAGCGGCGGGCAGGCCCGGGAAATACGGAGGCGACCAGCTCGGTGGCACCTACGACGGCCGTCACGACGATCACGATGCACTCTCGACGCCGACGGTACTGCGCCGGCTGGACGAGGTCCTCGGTGTGGGGAAGGCGACCCCGGACCATGCGCTCTCGTTGTGCGGCAACGGGCATCCCTGCCCGGCGACGGAGCCGGCGGAAGTACCGAGCCACTCGATGAGCCCAATACCGCCGGTCAGCAACGGGATCTGTTGCGGAAAGCACGGATGGGACGGCCATGAGGTGATAGTCGGTGTCGTGGACGGCGGTCTGCTCGAGGACGCACCCAAGCGGTGGCCGTGGATGGCCGGCGTTTGCGGCGACCCCGAGGTGCCGTTCGGCGGACCCAAAGGACACATCCAGCCGTACTCCTGCCACGGCACGTTCGTCGCCGGCTGCGTGCGCTGCACGGCACCGAAGGCGAAAGTGTGCGTCAAGAAGGCGGAGTACATCGACCATCGGCCGTACGCGGGGATGGCGTACGAGCACGAGATCATCGCGAAGATGAGCGACCTGCTGGACCTGGGTGCGGACATCATCGTCTGCGAGTTCGACGGCTTCACCCGGTTCCATCGCCCGATGCACACCTTCACTGCCTTCTATGACAAGCGTTTGCGCCATCTGAACGCCGTCGTACTCGCGCCGGCCGGAAACGACACGACACAGCTGCCGACGTTCCCCGGGGCGTACTCGTGGGTGATCGGGGTCGGCGCTCTGTCCGCGGACGGCAACAGCCGCGCGGACTTCTCCAACTTCGGCGGTTGGGTTGACGTGTTCGCGCCCGGCGAGGACTTGGTCAACGCGTTCGCGGTCGGCGATTACACGTGCGTCGAAAAGCCCCATGTCGATGAGCAGAGGCATTTCGCGGGGCTCGCGAACTGGAGTGGGACGTCGTTCTCGACGCCACTGGTGGCCGGGATGATCGCGGCACGGATGTCCGCGAAGGGTGAAAACGCTCCCCAGGCGGCAGAGGCGTTGTTGCGGTTGGCCCGCAGCCAGGCGGTGGCGGGCGTCGGGCCGGTGCTGCTGCCGCACCAGGTGTGCGGCACTCCTCGCGAACCGTGCCGTGCCGGATGCGATTGCGCGTGCGGATGCAGGGTGCTGTCATGAAGCATGGCCAGAACGCATCGGATGGAGTGCACGGCCGGCCCTGCCGGTCTGCTGTTCGAGTGTCTTGACGGCTGCGGCCGCCGGGTCGTGGTGGACGGGGCAAGCGGAGACCTCACCATCATCGACCACGGCGACCGGACGGCCCTGCACCATGCATCCAGCGGCGGAGTCGACCTGACGTCCACGACCGTCGACTGACAGTCGGAGGACAGGCGACGCCGATATGGCGCCGCCTGCCCTCTTTCCCTGGTCATGATACTTGCTGGAGGCAACTAGCTCGGGTCCTGCGAGCTAGCCGGCACGGTACAGCGAGCCGCCTCCGGAGATGCCGATGGTGGCGCGTTGGCCGCCGATGTTGAGGTTGACGATGAAGGTGGTGCCGGACTGGCGGACGGTGTAACTGACCGAGCCGGAAGCCCGGACGGGTACGACGAACGACAGGATGGACGCCGTCTTGCCGGAGCGCGCCAGGAGCAGGGTCGGGGCGGACTTGCGGACGTAGCTGCTCGGGTAGGACCAGCCCTGGATCGGGTTCGTCTGGGCCTGCTTGACCAAGGTCGCGCCCGCGGGGAGCGCCTGCTTGAACGGGATCTGGAACAGGACCGTCTTGGTCGTGTCACCCGGTGCCATCGCCACCGCGGTGGTCCGCGAGATCACGGTCGCCTTCTGATCCGGCGGCAGATGCCACAGCGTCTGGAACGCCTGCGCCGTCTTCGCCGACGCACGGTCCCAAGTGACCATCAAGTCCGGGCCCTTCAGCACCAGCACCGAGCGGACCCGGCTGATCCCGCTCCCCGGTGCGTCGACGAACTGATAGGACTCGGCATTCGCCTTCACCGACGATGCGGTCAGCTTGGTGACCGGGTTCAGATACGTCGACAGCGGCGTCGTCATCACGCTGTGAGCCGAGGGACTCACCGCCCAGGTTCGATACGCACCGGCGTTGTAGGCCGCGTACCCGCCGTCGATGACGATGTCCCGCCCACGGGCCGTGTAGGTGATGCTGGTGTGGTCGAAGTGCCCATGGAACGCCCGCCCCGGACCGAACCTGATGCTGTACGTCGACTCGCCCGCGAACCCTCGGGCGGCATCGGTACCCCAGCCGGTCCGGCCGAAGACGTAGCCGTTCGAGTAGATCCCGACCCGCCACAGTGGCGCCGTACCCTTCGTCCCCAGGGAGCCGGCGTACTCCAACGGAGTTCCCGGCCACGGGTACGTCGCCTGGACCTCGGTGTCACCGAGTTGGTGCAACTTGCCGAGCGAGTTGGTGGCCAGGGTCAGCCACTTGGCCAAGAGCGCTCGCCTGGTCGCGATCGTCGTACCGGGACTGACGCCACAGTTCGTCAGCACGGCCATCGCGCGGCCCCAGAGCGAGTAGTTGAACGCGGCGTACCCGGTCGACTGTTCGTTCGTCGACCCCTGCGCGTCGATCGACGTGGTGATGCCGATCCCCAGCCGCTGCTGGGCCAGCTTCTTGTAGTCGGACCGATTCAAGGTGCAACCGACGCCGAAGAGCGCGATGCTCTCGTCGGTGCCGTGGTTCCAGGCACCGCTCCAGTAGTTCGTCAGGAACCTCGCGTGACTCAGCAGGGCCGCGTCGACCCAGGCGTACCTGGTCGGCAACGTGGTCACCTTCAGCCCGGAAAGGATGGCCTGCCGCAGGCAGATCAGCACGTTCGTCCGGTGCATCGTGGACTCCCACGCACCCACGTTCGCCTTCCACGAATACGGGTTGTCGCGGTACCAGTCGTACGCGATGGTGTTCACCCGGGTCAGCGCGGTCAGGTTGCCCTGGCCGGCCGCGACGATGCCCTGGCCGAGCCAGCGCAGCGAGTGGAACCACATGTACCAGCTCGCGTTCTTGTACGGGTTCAACGCCCAATTGATGTTGCCGCCGCCATTACCGACCTTGTACGCCGCGTACGGTCCCCACTGGAACTTGTCCGCGTACAGATTCGCCAACGGGTTCGTCGTCTGGATCCCGCTGAAGCCGGGACACGCGTAGAACGGCGCCGCCAGCGACTGCACCTTGCCCGTTCCGATGTCCGTGGCCGGCGGCGCGGTCGGGGGTACGACGTTGCTCTGCCCCGGCACGAACTCCGCCTCGTCCGGCCCCGGCGGCGCGGGCACGATCGTGATGCCCGGCGTGGCCGCTGGTGTTCGAGTTGTTCCTGTTGCCGTTCCCGCCCCCAGTACCAGAACGGCGATCCCGACGGCCGCACCGGCCGCGGTCATGAATCGCATGACTTGTCCTTCCCCCACCGTCGCCGGACCGCGGCGACGCTGTCGATGCTCGGGTCGCGAGCGCGCCAGAGCCGGAATGCACGACTGGACAGGGCTCAGGCACTGCCTGCCAGATCTGTCCTGCCATCGGCAAGCACGCGGGCACCCGCGGAATCCACTCGCCGCTAACGAAGGTCCGACCTGCAGCTCAGGTCGAACGTGACTGCCGAAGCTCTCTCACCAAGAACCACCACCCCCTACCGCGATCCCCCACACCTGCTCGATGCACCCAAGCCGCCAAAGGTTGCGCTCTGCGCTGTGCGAGCCTGTGGGTATGGAGTTTCGGCTGGCCGAGTTGCTTGCTGGGGTATGTCTGGCGAGCGACCTGGCGCGGGGGCTTGACGACGGACAGGGGTTGCGGTCGTGTGTGACGGCGATGGAGCTCGCCGAGCGCGCGGGGCTGCCGGCTGAACAGCGGCAGACCTTGTTCTGGGTGTCGTTGCTGCGGTTCGTCGGGTGCAGTACGACCGCCACGGAGCTCTCGGCCCTCGGGGACGAGTTGCTCGTGAGCAGAACGTTCGCCGCTGCCGACACGCGCGATCTCCGCGACGTCGTACGCCGGGCACGGACCGTGGTGGGGTCGCGGCCCGACCGGGTGCTGGGCTTCCTGGCCAAGGCACCGGCGACGATCCACGGCCACGAAACAACGAGTTGCGAGGTCGCCCGGTCGGTGGCCGAGCAGGTGGGGCTCGGCGACGACGTCATCGCGGCGCTCGGCCAGGTCTTCGAGAGGTACGACGGGCACGGCAACCCCGGCCTTGTGAAGGGTGAACTGGCTGCACCGCTGGCGTTCTGGCAGGCGGTGCATCTCGCCGACCTGCTCGACCGCTCCGGCGCCGACACAGCTCGCGAGCTGCGAAGACGCGCGGGCGGCGCACTCGATCCGTGGGCGGCGATGACGGTCGCCGACAGCTGGGACCCCGCCCTGGTCCCCGAGGCCGCGACAGTGGCCGCCGTCCTGGACCGTGAGCCGGTACCTCAGCAGGTCGTGCGCGACCCCGACCAGGCGTTCGCCGTCTTCGCGATAGTTGCCGACGGCAAGTCGCCGTACTTCCGTGGGCACTCGCACCGGGTGGCCACCCTGGCCGCCGATGCGGCGCGGGCATCTGGGCTGCCGGCAACGACCGTGACCCGGGTACGTCGAGCCGGCCTCGTGCACGACATCGGAAAGGTGGCGGTCTCGGCCCGGATCTGGAACAACCCCCGGCCGCTGTCGGACCCGGAGTACGAGCAGGTGCGACTCCATCCCTATTACACACAGCGGGTGCTGGCCCGGGTACCGGTGCTCGCCGACCTGGTTGACGTCGCCTGCTCGCATCACGAGCGGGTGAACGGAAGCGGTTACCACCGCGGCCTGCCGAACCTGTCCCCGGCCGCCGCGATCCTCGCCGCCGCGGACTGCTTCGCCACGGCGGGCGAGGACCGTCCGCACCGCAGCGCCCTGTCACCCGGCCGGCAACGGGACCACCTGCTCGAGGAGGACGGACTGGACCAGGCAGCTGTGAACGCGGTCCTCGAAGTCGCGGATGGCTCTTCGTCGAAGCGTCAGACACCTGGCGGACTTACCGGCCGCGAGCAGGAGGTGCTCACGCTGGTCGCGCAGGGACTGACGAACCAGGCCGTCGCCAGCCGGCTCGGAGTCAGTCCGAAGACCGTCAACGCGCACCTCGAGCACACCTACGCCAAGCTGGGTGTCTCGACGCGCGTCGCCGCGGTGGTACACGCTCAGAGGCGAGGCTGGCTCGACCCGTAGGGAGAACGCCCGATACCGACCGGGAGCACCGGTCGCCGACCCTCGAGGTATGGACACCATCACCTTCGACACCGCGGTGCAGCTCGCAGACGACGTCCGCTCCGGTCGGCGCAACGCAGTCGACGTCGCCCGCGAACACCTCGCCCGGATCGGACAGCTCGATCCATCCCTCAACGCCTTCCAGTCCGTGCGGTCGGCGGGCGCACTGGCCGACGCGGCCGCGGTGGACCAGGATCCGCGTCGAGGCGAGCTGCCGCTCGCCGGCGTACCGATCGCGCTCAAGGACAACATGGCGATCGCCGGCGAACCGGTCCGACACGGGTCGGCGGCCACCTCGGCGTACGCCGCGCCCGAGGACGACCTGCTCGTCACGCGGCTCCGCCTGGCCGGTGCCGTCGTCGTCGGTACCACCCGGATGCCGGAGCTGGCGGCCTGGGCGTTCACCTCATCGCTGGCGTACGGCGTGACCCGCAACCCGATCGACCACGCGCTCGACCCCGGCGGCTCCTCCGGTGGTGCAGCAGCAGCGGTCGCGTCCGGCATGGCTGCGGTCGCCATCGGTACGGACGGCGGCGGTTCGGTCAGAGTGCCTGCGGCGTACTGCGGACTAGTTGGCGTCAAGCCCACTCGAGGGCTGGCACCGCTGCCCGGTGATCTTGCCGAACACTGGCACGGCCTCAGCGTCACCGGGCCGCTCGCCCGAGCTGCCCGCGACGCGCGGCTGGTCCTCGAAGTCCTGTGCGCGACACCCATCCCGGTGGCAGACGACACCCGGCTCCGGGTCGCCACCTCCATCAAGAGCCCTTCCCCGCTGGCGCGGACCGACGCCCACCAGCAGGCGGCGACCAGGGTCGCGACCGAGCGGCTGACCCAGCAGGGCCATGAGGTGGTCCCTGCGGACCCGAAGTATCCAGCGACGCTGCTCACCGTGTGGGGCCACGCCTGGTTGGCCGGCATCGCGGAGGAGGCCGAGCGGCTCGGCCTCGACCCGTCGCAGCTGGAAGGCCGAACCCGGGCGATGGTCCGACGGGGCCGCAAGCAACCACGCCCGGATGATGCGGACAGCTGGCTGCGGCGAGCCGAGTCGTTCTTCGCCGAGTACGACGTACTCGTCACACCGGTAACCGCTCGCCGGCCGGGTGCAGCGGGGGCGCTGAACGGCAAAGGCTATCTGGCGACCTACCTCGCGTCGGCGCGCACGGTTCCGTTCTGTCAGGCCTGGAACCTTGCCGGTTATCCCGCCGTCGCGGTGCCGGTCGGGTTCGCGAACGGTCTCCCGCTCGCCGTACAACTGATCGGGCGTCCCGGGTCGGAGGCGACCCTGCTGACCCTTGCCACGGCACTCGAGAGCTGACATTTGTACAAGTGCGACCGTTGGCAGTCGTGGCATCGTGTTGTCCATGAGGGAGTACTCGGACGGGATGCATGTGGTCCACGACGGCCCGCGTAAGGCGCCTCCATTGCTGCTGATCCACGGTTCAGGCGCGTCCGGGGCGTGCTGGGCGCCAGTGGTCCCGGCGCTTGCCGGCCACCTTCACGTCGTCCGGGTCGACCTTCCGGGGATGGGCCACTCCCAACCCGCGGCGTCGTACGACGTGCCGGCGCAGGCGGCCCGGGTCGCGAGGGTGATCGATGCCCTCGGCCTCGGTTCTGTCACTGTGGTGGGACATTCGAGCGGCGGCTACGTGGCGACCTCACTCACGGAACAACGCCCCGAGCTGGTGAAGGCGATCGCACTGCTCAGCACAGGCCCGAGACCCGATGCACTTCTACCGCAGCCGCCCCTCATGCGTGCCCTGGCGTGGCCGCCCATCGGCCGACTCGTCTGGGCGCTGCGCTCCGAGAAGATGATCCGCAAGGGGATCAACGTGACGTGCGCCCGCCCGGTGGACATCCCGAACGATCTCGTCACCGAGCTCCGAGGACTCACGTACAGCACGTTCGCGGCGGTGCTGCGCTGCAACGGCGAATACATCGCCGCACGAAGTGTGCCCGACCGGCTGGCCGACCTCGACGTACCGGTGCTGGCGGCGTTCGGTACTGCCGACCCCCGCTGGGATCCGTCGTCGGCGCACGACTATGACGCCGTACCGAACGCGCGGGTCGAGTTGCTGCCTGGGATCGGGCACATCCCCATGCTCGAAGCTCCCGAGACGACGAGCGAACTGCTGCTGGACTTCGTCGCGGCAGACCGCTGACCTCAGGCCTAGCATCGTCATATGCCATCGACCGGGACACCACCTGACTGGACGCTCGCAGGTCCGTCGATGCGGAGGTCGCCTGGCCGAGTCGCGGGCTACTGTCGGGGCATGACCGAACTCTTGGTGGACGCTCCGATCGTCGCCGTCGCCGTCTATCCGGACAGGGCCCGGATCACCCGGCGCGGCAAGGTCATCCTGCCGGCCGGCGACCAAACGGTGTACGTCGAGCCGCTGCCGCTCATCCTGGAGAAGGACTCGATCCGGGTCGCCGGCCGCGGACCGGCCACCGTGCTCGGGGTGGACCTGGCGATGCGGCACAATCCGCAGGCGCCGGACGAGACCGTGGCCGAGCTGGAGCGGCAGCGGCGCGAGGCCCAGGCCGAGGTCGCGGAGCTCGCCGACGACGATGATGTCCAGGCCCAGCTCGACGCGTTCCTGACCCAGCTCGCTCGTCGGGCCGGCGGCAGCTTCGCGCGATCGCTGGCCTCCGGTGAGACCGCCACCGAGCTGAGCGGGTTCACCGAGTCGCTGGCTACCCGGCTGTCCGCCGTACGGTCGAAGCGACGGGAGCTCGCGAAGCTGCGGCACGATGCCGACGACCGTCTCGCCGCCGCCGACCGCAGGCTCGCCGCGATTGCGCAGCAACGCACGCCCGACCGCCTTTCGGCCGCTGTCACGTTGGCCCTGGAGAGCGAGGCGGAGGTGGAGATCGAGCTGTCGTACGTCGTACCCGCCGCCGGCTGGGGGAGCTCGTACGACGTACGCCTGACCGGCGAACGCCTGACACTGACGTGGTACGGCCTGGTCAGCCAGGGCACCGGCGAGGACTGGCCCGAGTGCGACCTCACTCTGTCCACCGCCCGTCCGACGGCGACGGCGAAGGTCCCTGAGCTCGACCCCTGGTACCTCGACCGCTTCCACCCACCGGTGCCGGCCGGCGTGCCGCTGAGTCTCGACTCCAGGCGGGCGTCCAACGCCGCACGGGAGAGCCTCCAATCAGCCAAGGCGCCCGACTGGGTCGAGCAGTCCGCGACCGTCGAGCAGGGCGTCACGGCGGCGACCTACACGCCGCCCCGGCCGGTCGCCGTGCCCGCGGACGGCGCCTCCCACCGCGCGACGATCGCCTCGATCGACCTCGACGCCGAGCTGGACTACATCACCGCGCCGGTCCGGTCGACCGACGTCCACCTGCGCGCCACGGTCGTCAACTCGTCCACGCACACGTTGCCCGCCGGGAAGGCCGCCGTCTTCCACGAGGCGGACTTCGTGGGCTCGGCCGCGCTGCCGATCTGGGCTCCCGGCGAGGACGTCGAGCTCGCCCTCGGCCTGGACGACCGCATCCGCGTCGAGCGCAAGCTCGTCCGCCGGAACGCGACCAAGGCCACGCTCGGATCGACCCGCCGGCGTGAGGTCGAGTACGAGACCCGGATCGAGAACCACACCCCACGCAAGGCCCGGGTGACGGTGCTCGATCAGTTGCCGGTGTCGCGCGACCACGAGATCACCGTCAAGCCGGTCACCGCCGAACCCGAGCCGGCCGAGACCACCGAGCTCGGCGTCGTCACCTGGAAGCTCGACCTGGCCGCCGGCCAGGAGCTCCTGATCAAGCTCGGTTTCCGGGTCGACACCGGCAAGTCCGTCGAACTCACCGGCTGGCGCGACTGAGCGCCGAAGTGCGGCGAACTTTTCGGGGGCGGCCGTAATCCAACCCGTACGACGAAGGCCGGACGGCCTTCGCTTGAGGGGGAGGATCCAGATGCTTCGCAAGACTGTGGGTCTGGCTTCGGCCGGGGTACTCGCACTGGCGCTCGGGGTCGCGGCAGTCGCGCCCGCCCAGGCCGGAGCGTCGACGACGACCGCGGCCTGTGCGCTGCGGCTCGGCTCGGTGACCGCGACCGGGGCACACACCAGCCGGATGATCAACGCGACGGCGCCGATCACCATCGGCGGGGTGCGCGGGACGGCCGGGGTGTTCCAGCCGAACCAGGTCCAGCACACCAGCACGTTCGTCGGCTGGCCGCACGGGAACGAGGAGACTCGCTCCGGGCTGACCGTCATGGGCGGCGCCCTGTACTCCAGTTCGTACGTCGTCGACGGCCAGGTCCAGATCGACCCGCATTACCCGCACAACAATCTCCTCGTCGGCGGCGGCTGGGGCAACTTCCGCTGGATCGAGGAGTCCGTACACCGTCAGTCGGGTCCCGCCGACTACGACCGGACCCTGCTCTACGGCCAGCAGACCGACGGCACCCTGCACCGCTGGATTGCCGAGGGCAACGGGTGGCGCAAGACCGGCGGCGTGGGTGGACTCAGCACCGTGAAGTTGATGGCGCTGATCAGCCGTACGCCGACGGCCGAGACGTTCCTCGCCAACACCCGGGCCGGCACGCTGATCACGGTCACCTGGCCGACCAGCTACCTGAGCGTGCCGAAGGCCGCAACGGTCCGCGGCACGACCTGGCAGGGCTTCGAGCAACTCATCGCGACCAAGTGCGGCACGAACGGGACGCTGCTGCTCGGCATCGATCGGGACACGCAATCGGGTTACTTGTACGCCGTTGGCCACACCAACGGCAGCAGCACCGTGATCAAGAGCCTGGGCAAGGTCCCGCTGACATTCTCCGACCCGCAGTACTTCCGCTGGGCGCCGACAGACGACACGCTCAACGGCTGACCCCGCAGCCGGTCCTGCCCAACTCGTGTGACCGCACTCGAGCTGGGCGGACCGGCCATTCGGCGTCAGTCGGAGAACGCGTTGCGCATCGACACCAGTTCGATGCCGCGCTCCTCGATCGCCTTGCGAACCTCGGGGTCGGTCACAATGGCCTGATCCGAGAGCCGGTACTCCTCGGCCCAGCGGTAGGTGTCGCTGCCGGGCGCGTGCAGCGCACCAAGTTCAGGCTCGGCGAGAGCGCAGTGGGTGACCAGCAGGTGCACGCCCGGCGTCAGGCCCGCGATGTGCTCGAGCACCCAGGTCTTCTTGACTGCCGCATCGCGGTCGCTCAGCGTCTCGATCGAGGCGAACCGTTGCGACTCCACCGGACCGTAGATGAACGGCTTGCCGGCCGCGGCCGAGACTTCGTCGTACGCGTCCGGCGCGGACTGGCCCATGTGGACGTCGAGGTAGTCGATAGTGAGCCCCTCCGCGGCGAACTTCGCCACCTGAGCGGACAACTCGCGGACGGCGTCGGCATGGGTGATCGAAGCCTTGGCCTCGGCCACCGTCCGGAGGAACGTGCCATCCGCACCAACGAGCGACGGTCCATCGGTCAGCGGCCGCCACCGCAGATAGTCCCACTCGCAGGTCAGGGTCTGATGGACGCCGAGCGGAATCCCGGACTCACGCGCCAGCGCCGCGGCCTCGGTGAACCACGGACACGCGGCCATCGTGGAGGCCTGCGTCAGGATCCCTTCCTGGAACGCCTGCAGGGTGCCGGCGTTGACGGCATGCACCATGCCGAAGTCGTCGCCTTGAACGATCAGTCGGATTTCACCAGCCACGTGCACTCCTGGGGATAGCGAACGAACCGGAACACGACCGTACCCCAAGCCGATGGCCGGCGATCAGCGGCGGGGGTTCCGACCAGGCCTGATCCACCTCACGCCCGGGTGAAGTTCGGTGGGCGCTTCTCGGCGAAGGCGGCCCTGCCCTCGGCCGCGTCCTGCGTCGCGAAGCAGACCGTCTGGATGTCGCGCTCGTACCGGACCGCCTGATCGAGCGGCAGGTTGTACGCCGCGGACAAGTTGGCCTTCGCCGTCTCGACGGCCATCGGAGCGCGGGCCGCGATGGTCGTCGCCAACTCGAGCGCACGAGGCAGTAGCGCGGCGGCCTCCACCACCTCGCTCACCAGACCCCAGTCACCTCGGCCGCCGCGAACGACGCGGTCGTCGAGGCGATCCAGATGTCGCAGATCAGCGCGGTCTCGAGACCGCCGCCGAGCGCGTAACCGTTGACGGCGGCAATCACCGGCTTGCGCAGGACCTTGAGCGAGTCGCAGTAGTCCTCGCGGTTCCGGAACGCCCACGGTGTCGCGTACTTGTCCAGCTCGCGGAGGTCCGAGCCGGCGCTGAAGGCCCGCTCGCCGGCGCCGGTCAGTACGACGACGCGGATGTCGTCGTCCTGGTTGCAATGCTGTGCCAGTTCGACCAGTGCGTCGGACATCGCACTGGTGACGGCGTTCAGCTTGGCCGGCCGGTTCAGGGTGATGACCGCGACGTGGCCGCGTTGTTCACCAGTACTTGCAGCGGGCCGAGCCGATCCTCGACCGCACCGATCACGGTGACGAGTGCAGTCGAGTCGCGCACATCGATCGGCAGTACGGCGGGTCGCCCGCCAGCTGCCTTGACCACGGCCTCGGACTCGGCCAGCCCTTCCCCAGGAAGATCGAGTAGGGCGACGGCATAACCGTCGCTCGCGAGGCGTAGCGCGGTGGCCCGCCCGAGCGAACCCCCGGCGCCCGTCACCACGGCGCTGCTATCACCGACCGCGTGTGTTGTCATGCTGCGTCCACTCCGTACCTACCGGTGGAGTTCAAACCTGGTCACCCCGCCGGATCGCGGGCTTGCCGATCAGCCGGCGGCCGGCCCGATCGGGTCGCACGTGCGGTCCGGCGTTGTCACCCCAGTCGGCGGCGCCGCCGAGCCGGGCGATCGCGTCCTCGTCGACGGTGTAGCCGAGCCCGGGCGACTCACCCAGCACAAGGTGGCCGTCGGCAACCTCCTGGTCCGCGGTGATCCCGATCGGGGCCGCCAGGTCCTGGATCTCGATCGCGAGATGGTTGGGTACGACGGCCGCCGCATGACCCAGCGGGTTCACGTTGTACCCGACCGGGCTGATCGGCAGGTCGAACGCGTGCGCCAGCGCCGCCACCCGGAGAAAGTGCGTGATGCCCCAGACGCTGCCGGTCTGCACGATGTCCACGGCGTTGGCTGCCACCAACGGCCGGAACTGCTCGAGTCCGGTGAGGTTCTCGCCGGTGGCGATGGCCGCCTTCACCGACTGCGTGACGAGGGCGAGTCCGTCGACGTCCCAGCGCCGTACCGGCTCCTCGACCCAGGCCAGGTCGACATGCTCCTCGATCCGCCGGATGTGCCGCACTGCTTCCTTGCGTGACCAGGCCTCGTTCGCATCGAGCATCAATGCTGGCGTTTGACCAGTGGTGTCGCGGTAGAGCTCCGCGACCAGGCCGAGCCGACGCAGGTCCGCGGCCACGTCGAGACCGCCCTTGACCTTCACCGCCTGCAGGCCGCGCTCGGCGAACCGCTTGTGCAGCCTCGCCAACTCTTCGTCCGCCAAGGGTCCGTCGAGACCGGAGGCGTACGCCGGTACGACGTGATCGCGCGCGCCGAGCAGTCGCCACAACGGCTGCTCGACGGCCTTCGCCTTCAGGTCCCACAACGCCATGTCCAGCGCACCGATCGCACCGAAGACCGCGCCGGCGTGACCACGCTTGAAGACCCACGCGAGCATGCGGTCGTACAACGCGGCCACGGCGCGCGGGTCCTGCCCGTCGAGTGCCGGGAATACCTTGTCGATGCCGTCGTACGATCCGAGCCCGATGCCCTCCAGGCCGACGTCGGTGGTGAGGATGACGACCGGCACCGACGTCCTGCCGGAGTCCACTGCCCCGTTGGCGTCACCGATGGGTCTGCCCCAGTCGTGCACCGTCGTGGCGGTGCGATATCCCGTGATGCGAATGCGCTACCCCTTGGTCGAGCCGGCGGTGATCTGGCGCTGTCCACCGGGTGGTCGGATCTGAGGCGATCGGCATGACGCCGTCCTGCTCCCGGTTCGTGGGTGCAGTCTCGGCGTCGATTGTTAGTTGTCTGTTGTCTGTTGTCAAGGGTTTGTTGACAGCTTGGTTTCGGGTGACAATCCAGTGGACGCCCGAGCAGCTCCCTGGAGGAAGCGTGGCCACTGAAGGCCGGCAGGCAACCGTGCGACTCGCCCCGGCCGCGGCCGCGCGACGTCCGGCCCGGTTGGCCGATCTGCTGGTGGACTCCATCGTGGACGGGATCGTCTCCGGCGACATTCCGCCGTACGCCGCTCTGCCGCCCGAGGCCGCGCTGGTCGAGCAGTTCGAGGTCAGCCGGATCACCGTCCGGGAGGCGCTCAAACTGCTCGAGGCCAAGGGCCTGGTCGAGGTCCGCCGGGGCATCGGCGCCGTGGTCCGCGACGACTCGCACTGGAACCTTTTGGACTCGGCCGTGCTGGCCGCGGCGGTCAGGCACGACTCGAACCTCACCATCCTCGACGAGCTCGTGAGCGTCCGCAGCGCGTTGGAGTCCGACCTCGCCGGCCAGGCCGCCCTGCTGGCGACCGACGAGGACCGCGCGCAACTCGAGGCGATCTACCACCGGCTCGAGGTCGACACCGCCCGGCCGGAGATCTTCATCGAGACGGATGTGGAGTTCCACGACCGGATCATGGCCGCCTCCGGCAACCGGCTGGCCCGCTCGATCGTCAGCTCCGTGCACAGTCAGGCGCGCACGAGCCTGCGCTACCAGGGTCACCCCAGCATCGAGGCCGTGACCGTCACCAACGGCGAGCACCGGATCATCCTGGACCGCATCCTCGACCGCGACGCGCCCGGCGCGGCGCAGGCGATGGCCGATCACATCCGGTCGGCCTGGCAGCGCCGGCGCCCGACCGCCCCACCCGCCTGAACCTGGCACTCCGGCCAACCGTCCGAAGGCACCGGCTACAACAACCGGGGCTTCGTCAGCACGCAGGTGACCGCGGTCTTTCCTTCAGGCTCGGTCTGCTGACAGTTCCGCAGCGATGCGATCGGCGATCGTCAGGCAGGCGGTGGCGGCCGGGGACGGGGCGTTGAGGACGTGCAGGGTCCGGCCGTCGCGAAGGAAGAGGAAGTCGTCGACGAGCTTGCCGTCGCGGGTGACGGCCTGTGCGCGCACGCCGGCGCCAGAGCGTCGTACGTCGGAGACTCGCAGCTCGGGCAGCATCCGCTGGGCCTCCCGTACGAGCGCCCGGCCGGTGAGTGAGCGCATCACTTCCTTGGCACCCGTCTTCCCGTACCGCCGCGCGAGACGCCAGGTACCCCGATACGTCATGGACTCCCAGAGGTCCCGACGGACGATCTTCGACCAGGAATAGCCCTCCCGGGCCAGGGCGGGTACGGCGTTCGGCCCGACGTGGACGATGCCGTCGATGCCCCGTGTGAGATGGACGCCGAGGAACGGCAGATCGGGGTCGGGCACCGGATAGACCAGACCCCTCACCAGCGAGGCGCGCTCCGGGACGATCTCGCTGAACTCGCCGCGGAACGGCAGGATGCGGACACCAGGCTCGAGGCCGGAGGCACGCGCGAGCCGGTCACTGTGCAGGCCGGCACAGACGGCGACGCGATCCGCTTCGATCACGTCGTCGGTCGTACGCACGCGGACGACCGAGCCCGCGTTCTCGATCGATGTCACCGTCACCCCGGTGCGGATCTCGCCTCCGGCCGCGCGGACGTCATCGGCCAGGGCGGCGGCGACGAGCTTGAAGTCCACCCGACCGGTGGAGTCGACCGCCAGGGCACCCTTCACGCGCAGGTGCGGTTCGCGCTCCGCGACCTCGTCGAGGGTGAGGCGTCGTACCGGGACGCCGTTCTGCTGGCCGTTGCCGAAGAGCCGGTCGAGCTGCGGCAACTCGGCGTCCGTGGTCGCGACGACGAGCTTCCCGGGGACCTCCAGCGGGATGCCCTTCTCGTCGCAGTACTCCTTCAGCGCCGCTCCCCCGGCCACCGCCAGCCGCGCCTTCAGGGATCCAGGCTTGTAATACAGCCCCGAGTGGACAACCCCCGAGTTGTGGCCGGTCTGGTGCGCCGCGACCGACCCCTCCTTCTCGAGGACGACGACCGGCGTCCCGGGATCGAGCCGCTGCAAAGCCCTCGCCACGGCCAGACCGACAATCCCGCCGCCGACCACGACCGAAGTCCTCACCACAGATCCCATCGAACCCTCCTGGACGCCCCTACTCTGTCAACAAGAGGCGGAATGCGGGCCATAAATACAGTTTCCGCCGGGTCAGGTCGGCGGTGCCGACGCGACCAACGCGAGGTCCTCGGCGTACGCGATCTCGAGGGCTTCGTCCCAGGGCTCGGTCTCTGCGGCGAGGGAATCGAGGACGGTTTGCGGTCGGGTTGCGCCCGAGATGACCGACAACACGGGTGACGAGGCCAGCAGGGCGCGGAGCTGGAGGCGTTGCAGCGAGACGCCACGGGCGTCGGCCAGGGCGGTCAGCCGGGGTGCCGCGGCCGCAGGTCGAAGGGGTGAGTAGGCAAAGAACGGCACCCCGTTGGCCTCGCACCACGCCAGCACCTCGAGCGACTCGCGTCCCATGGCGCTGTGGTGATTCTGTACGGCGTCGACGCGAGCGACCGTGGACGCTCTCTCGAGCTCGGCCACGCCGACGTTCGACAGGCCGATCCGGGCCAGCTTGCCCTCATCACGGAGCGACGCGAGAGCACCGACCCCCTCCTCCACAGGCTGCTCGGCCAGGTCGACTCTGTGGAGGTAGTAGAGATCGAGGCGCTCGCCTCCGAAGACCCGGAGGCTCGTCTCGACGTCGGACCGGATCCGGGGCGCGCTGATATCCGCGTCCCAGGTAGTCGCCCCGGTTCGCGAGTGACCACCTTTGGTCCCGACGATCGCGCTCGTACCCCGGGCGGCTTCCGCGGCCAGCTCCTCGCCGTACAGGGGTTTGTCGACGTGGGCGTACGCGCGGGCGGTGTCGAGAATCGCCGTACCCGCGGCGAGGCCGGCTCGGATCGTTGCCAGATCAGCGGAGCGATCGCGGGGTGCGAATGACAGGCCGGCCACCCCGAGGGCGACGCGACCGACAAGCTCCTTCACCCATGCCTCCTGACTCCGAGCAGGAGCCTAGTCCGCTGCCGGCGCCGTCGCGCTTGGAGATGGAGTGTCTGACGCCGGGGCGCTCGGCGTGGGGGTGTCGGTCGGAGGCGTGCTCGAGGGAGAGGTTCCCGTCGACGGAGTTCCCTGCTTGGGAGCGCTGGGAGTGGTGCTGGGCTGGCTGGACGCGCTCGGCGACGTCGTGGTGGTGCCGGCCGTAGGCGTGCTCGACGTCGCCGGCTGGGAGGCGCTTTGCGACGGAGTGGTCGGGTTCGCGCGGCTCGCCGTACCGGAGCGGGTGGGGCCGGTCGTGGATGCGGTGCTCGTCGCGGCAGGGTTCGACCCCGGCGTCGCGGAGGTAGTGCCCTGTTGGGGGCCGACCTCGGTGCTCGGGGGCAATCTCGTGTCGTTGCCGTTGAGCAAGACTCCCGCCACCACTGCCCCTGCCGTCGCGAGAAGGGCGATCCCTCCGACCAGCACGGTCTTCCTGCTCATCCGGTTCGGCGGCTCCACCGGCTCGAGTGGGCTGGTGGCGACGCTCGGAACCTCGGCAACGGGGACGACGACGGGACCGATGTCGGCTCCGAGTGCCTCGGCGCGCAAGGCGCCGGCCGCGATCTCGGCGGCGGACGGCCGGTCAGCGGCCTCCTTGGCGAGCATCTGGAGCAGAACGGTCTCGAACGGTCCACCGAGTTCGGGGCGGGTCAGACTCGGCGGCGCCGGAGGAGTGTCGACGTGCTGGTAAAGAATCGCTGTCGGGTGCTCGGCCGTGAACGGCGGCTCACCGGTGACCAGCTGGTACAGCACGCAACCCAGCGCGTACACGTCCGACGGCTTGCCGGCCTGCCCGCCCCTGGCTCGCTCGGGCGCGAGGTAGTGCGTGCTGCCGATGATCTGGCCGGTCGCCGTCAGCGTGCTCGACCCGTCACCGGGAACGTGAGCGATACCGAAGTCCGCGACCTTGACGGTCCCGTCCGCCGCCAGCAGCAGGTTGCCCGGCTTCACGTCCCGGTGGACGACATCCTCGCGATGCGCGGCGGCCAGGCCCGCGGCGGCCTGTTCGATGATGTCGATCGCACGCTCTTTCGGCAGCGGTCCGCGCTCGGCGAGCTCCGCGGCGACCGTCCGCCCTTCGACCAGCTCCATCACTAGGAAGAAGCCGTCGCCGTGGTGGCCGAAGTCGTACACGGACACGACGTGCGGGTCGCTCAGCCTCGCGGCGGCTCGCGCCTCACGCTGGAATCGCGCGGCGCCGCGCGCATCGTGACCGGACGGCAGCAGCAACTTGACCGCGACCACACGTCCCAGTTGTTCATCGGTGGCGCGGAAGACCTCGCCCATACCGCCCCGCCCGAGAGCAGGCCCCAGTCTGTAACGCTTCGCAACCAGCATTCGCCCCCCGTACCCAGCACCACCGCGAACCAACCTGTCCCACGCTACTTGAAGCTCCAGGGAGGATCGGTCTGTGGATGACGTCAGGTCGCGGGAATCTCGCCGCCGGCAGTCGAGGCCTCTCCGGGCTGGACCCGGCTGCGAGGATGGCCAGGTGGACATCCTGCGCAGGAACAACGTCGTCGTCACCGGCAATCAGGACGGGCCGCCGGTGGTGCTGGCTCACGGGTTCGGCTGTGACCAGAACATGTGGCGGCTGACTGTTCCTGCCTTGGCCGCGGATCACCGGGTGGTGCTCTTCGACTACGTCGGTTCCGGCCGGTCCGATCTGTCGGCCTTCAACGAGGAGCGCTACTCCACGCTCGATGGGTACGCCGAGGACGTGGTCGAGGTGTCTGCCGCGCTCGACCTGACCGAAGCGGTGTTCGTCGGCCATTCGGTCAGCGCGATGATCGGCGTACTGGCCGCGCAGAAGGATCCGAAACGTTTCGGCGCCTTGGTCATGGTCGCCCCCTCCCCCTGCTACGTCGATGACGGTGACTACCAGGGCGGCTTCAGCGTCCAGGACATCGACGAGCTGCTGAGCTCGCTGGAGTCGAACTACCTCGGCTGGTCCGCCGCGATGGCTCCGGTCATCATGGGTACGCCGGACCGTCCCGAGCTCAACGAGGAACTGACGAACAGCTTCTGCGCCACCGATCCCGCGATGGCCCGCGTCTTCGCGCGGACGACGTTCCTGTCCGACTCCCGTGCCGATCTGGCCACAGTCCGGGTGCCGACGTTGATCCTCGAGTCGGCCCAGGACGTCATCTCCCCGCGACAGGTCGGCGCGTACGTGCACGCCGCTGTCGAGGGCTCGACCCTCGTCACCTTGGACGCCACCGGTCACTGCCCGCACCTGTCGGCACCCGACGCCACCAACAAGGCCATCGTGGACTTCCTCGCGGACCTGAGGTGACCGACGAGGAGGCGTACGACGCCGCGCCCTGCGGCCTCCTGTCGACGTCGATGGACGGCACGATCGTCAAGGTCAACAGCACGTTGCTGGGCTGGCTGGGCCTGCCCCAGGATGCAGTGGTCGGACGGCTTCGGTTCCCCGACCTGCTGACCGTCGGCGGCAAGCTCTACCACGAGACCCACTTCGCTCCCCTGCTGCGGATGCAAGGTGAGGTCAGCGGCGTCGCCCTCGAGCTGAAACAGACCGGCGGTGCCCGGATGCCGATCCTGGTGTCGTCGGTCGTCAGGTACGACGACAACGACCAGCCGGTGCTGATCCGGACGACGATCTTCGACGCGCACATCCGGCGCGCCTACGAGGAAGAACTGTTGCGAGAACGCCAGGCGGCCGAGCAGGCACGACGCCAGGCGGAGGCGGATCGTGCCCGGCTGCAGGACGCCTTGGCCGTCCTCCAGCAATCGTTGCTCCCGGCCACTATGCCGACGGTGCCGGGACTGGCCACCGCGGCGTGCTACCACACGGCGTCACCCGACGAACTCGGCGGCGACTTCTACGACGTGTTCGCCATCGACGGTGAACGCTGGGGCTTCTTCCTCGGCGACGTGTGCGGCAAAGGGCCTGCCGCTGCCGCGGTGACCTCGGTGGCTCGCTACACGTTGCGAGCCGCGGCAATGCATGACCCGGCTGCGGCGCTCGGGACGCTGAACGCCGTACTGCATGAGCGGTATGCCGGCGGAGACCTGCGGTATTGCACGGCGGTCTTCGGGACGCTGCGGAGCAACCCCGTGACCGGCCAGGTCGCCGTACGGTTCGCGTCGGGAGGTCACCCGCCACCGCTGTTGGTGCGGGCTGACGGACGTTGCGAGTTCCTCCTCAGCCAAGACGGCACGTTGATCGGCATCCTGCCGTCCTCGAAGTTCCCGCAGACCGACGTCACGCTCGAGCCGGGCGACATGTTGCTGCTCTACACCGACGGACTGACCGAGGCGCGGGTCAACGGCGATTTCTACGGCCCGGAATCCCTGCGAACGCTCGCCATTCAGTACGCCGGAACGTCACCGAATGCACTCGTCGGAGCACTCTCCGACGTACTCTCCGGCTTCGGGCCACGGCTGGCCGACGACACTGCTCTGCTCGCTCTCGGAGCCCCGATTCGCCCGGGCGACGATCTGTGAACTGATTCCGTGCCGTGTCCGAACGGCATTCGGGGGCGAGGCATCATATGCGCATGGACGATTCAGCTCGGCTCTCCGGCGTACGGAGCCACAGCGCGAACCCGCCGTCCGAGTCGGCTGCGACGGACGACCGTGCGGCGCTCGGAGCGGATGCCTTCGCCCGCCTCGCGGTCGAACTCCACCACGCGGAGGGAATGACCGAGACCGTCGAGGCAGTCGTGCAGTTCGCCCTCCAGGCGGAGGCCTGTTCGTACGCCGGTGTCATGCTCACGCTGCGGGGCAGCTGGGAGATCGCCGCGGTCACCGACCCCCTGGTCAGCGAGCTCTATCAACTGCAGTGCGAAATCGGCGAGGGCCCGGTCCTGGCCGCGCTCACCGAAGGAGTCCCGGTCTATGTCGCCGAGGTCAAGACCGAGACGCGGTGGCCGGCGTGGACCGCACGGGTGGCGCAGTACCGGGTCGGATCGGCCCTGCATGTGCCGATGTGGGCCAGCGAGCAGCTCATCGGTGTGCTGTCCCTGTTCAACACCCAGCCGAATGCGTTCACCGCGGACGACGAAGCGATCGCCCATATCCTGGCTCGGCATGCCTCGGTGGCCGTTGCCTCGGCGCGGGACGACGAGACGATGGCCGCGGCGGTGGACGCGCGCAAGCTCGTCGGACAGGCGATGGGCATTCTGATGGAGCGCTTCGACCTGGACGAGACCCACGCGTTCGAGATCCTGAAACGCTACTCCCAGCAGCACAACACCAAACTGCGCGATGTCGCGCAGGAACTGATCGACACCCGGAAGCTCCGAGGCACGCACGGTGAGTGACGAGCACCTGTCCGTCGACGTTCTGGACCGCGGGGCGGACGTCGTGGTCAGGATCTCCGGCGAGCTGGACTTCGGCACCACGGCCGGCTTCCTGAAGGTCGTGCAGCCGCTGGCTGAGGCCGGGCGCTCCCTCATCCTGGATCTGGCGGAGCTGGCGTTCTGTGACTCGAGCGGTCTCGGAGTCTTCGTCAGGCTCCACAAACTGGCCGAGGACGCCGGCGGCAACCTGTGCCTGGCACGGCTGCGGCCGCAGCTCGAGTCGACGATCAAGCTGACGATGCTGCACCGTCTCCTGGTCATCCGCGACGACATTCCCGAACCGGCCTAGGTCATCCGTTTGCTGGAGTGCGTAGAAATCGCGGCGCGGGGCACTGGGGAGACAGCGCCCACATCTTCTCCGGGGAAAGAGGGTCGTGACCGACTTCTTCGCTGAAATCAACGGCCATCGAGTGGTGGAACTCTCCCGGATGGGGCGCTCCGGCGCGACCCCGGTCTGTCTCTTGTGCGGCGCACATTTCACCGACCGCCCCGAGATCGAGAACACGACGTGCCCCGCCGCCGGCCCGGCCCACGGTCACGACCTCGTCAGCGACCCGGCCGACGGTCACCTCTACTGCACCCGCTGCCCCTTCGTGGCCTACGACCTGAACGACGCCGCCACCGACCCGATCTGCCCCATGCCTCTCCAGCCATGGGGATCTGCCGGGCGTCCAGGACGGCCCTGAGCCAGAGCTGTCCCGTGCCGGGGCAATCCGTGTGAGCGCGGGTACCGGGACCCGACCGCATCGTTCCTGAGGAGTTCCATGCCCCCGAAGCCCAAAGCTTCCCGTGCGCCTCGCCGATCCAGCGCAGCGCCGGCCGCACCCGCACAGCAGCCCGAGGAGCACTCGGTTGAAGCGGCCGAGGGCCGGCTGCAGACCAGTTCGCTGCTCACCACCGCACAAGGCGTCCGACT
>NZ_JBSXMZ010000039.1:0-233030 GCF_054073265.1 Kribbella sp. CWNU-51 | reverse complement strand
ACCAACGGAGAGAGGCGCGAAGGCCAGGGACGAGGCACGAACGCAATGATCAAACAGAAGGGCCGCTTGCAGATGATCCACGAACACCTCAGCGCCTGACTCGAGCTGGACCGGCGGCCGGCTGTCCTTCGACCTGCGCACCCAGCGGTGGACCGTACGCCGGTGTTCGGTTGGTCGCCGTGACCGAATCATGCGAGGTCGGGCCGCAGATCGTTGCTGGGCGGTGGTACGCGACAGGTGTCGTGGACGGGTGGTGGTCGGTCGGCTGATGGCTAGGCCGCATGACGTCTTGGTCTTCGAGGGCTCCGAGGAGTTCATGCCGATGGCGCACCAACGCGCCCTTGGCCGCGGACTGACCATCTCCGTCTTCACCCAGGATCTGTTCGCGACCGGCAACGACCGCGACAACCGCGCCGCCGTGAAGGCAGTCCCGCAGAGCCAGCTCGACCTGGTCGGGCTGGCCCTGCACGGACCGAAGAATGCGGTGGACAAGATCCTCAAGGGCCCGCATGCACCCCTAGCGAGGCTCGAAGTACTTCCAGGTCTTGCCGTTATCGGTGCTGGTGATGGCGTGGTTGCCGTTGTACTGCATCCCGTAGACGAACCCGCCGACACTCGTCAGCCCGCCCAGGTCGGCCGGCGGTGTGAACGCCGCACCGGCACCGGGCCGGAGGAGTTCGCGGTTCTTGCCCTGATAGAGCGCGAGCCCCGTCCCGTTGTCGAAGGCAACGGGAGACGACAGGTAGGTGGAGTTCCGGGTGGCCACTGTCGTCCAGTGTTCGCCCCGGTCGATGGACAGCCGCAGCGGCACCAGGTCACCCGTCGTGCCGGGCTTGCTGCCTGGGATCGCCACGATCGTCTTGCCGTCGGGGCTGACACCCAGCCGGCCGCCCATCCGACCCGGGCTGATGACGGAGTGGCCCCAGGTCTTGCCGCGGTCATCGGTCCAGTAGATGTTGCCGACGCCGCTGTTCTTGGCGCCGACCAGCCACCACCGTCCGGTGGTGTCGCGTTGGGGCTGGTAGGCGTTGTCGATCCCGGGGATCTTCACCTCCCGCAGAGTGCCGGTCTCCGGATTCAGCGCCCGTAGGGTGCCGTACGCCAGGAGCACGTCGCCGTCGCCGAACTCGCTGGTCGGCGGGGCCCAGTGCAGCTTCTTCTCGATCCGGCCCTGATCCGTCAGGCCGACCATCACCGCCTGGGCCCAGGTCGGATCGCTGCCCTTCATGCTCGTCGGCATCGACAGTGCCAGCACCTCGTCACCGACCCGCAGCACGTCGTACTGGTTCTTGCGCACCGGCGCGGTGGTCCGCACCCCGTCACGGCTGAGCACCGCGGCGTAGTTCCAGGTATATCCCGGCTGAGGTAACAACCAGACCGAGGCCCACCGGCTCGGAGTGGCGAACGCGATACCGGCAGCGCCCGACTTCTTGTCATGGATCAGCTTCTCGGCCGCGTGGTCGACCGGGATCGACGCCTGCGTGCCGGCGGTCGGCGGCTTCTCGGTGCCGGTCAGGTTCCCGAGCGGCAGGATGGTAGCCACTACTGCGATCGTCACCGCCGCGACGACTCCCGCGCCGGTCAGCGCTTGCCGACGGTGACGGCGGCGGATGCCACGGCGCTCCAGAGCCTCGAAGGGCAACGGCTGGACGGTCTCCTGGACCTCCCAGGACAGTTCTTTCAGCTCAGACATGGTTGACCTCCTCGGCGTCGTCGGCGAACTCGTGGACCAGGGGGGCCAGGCGGGCCCTGCCCCGGGAGAGGCGAGCCTTGACCGTCCCCTCCGGAACACCCAGCTGTACGGCGATCTCACGTACCGGCAGGTCGACGATGTGGTGCAGTACGACCGCCTCGCGCTGCTCGTAGGGGAGCTGCCGCAGGGCCTCGACCAACGCGACCCGGTCCGCGGACAGCTCGGTCATCGTGGTCTCAGGGACACCTGCGCGGGAGAGCAACCCGTGGAATCGGGTCGCGCGGCGGTAGCGCCGGCGTACGGCGTTCAGCGCGACTGTGCGCAGCCACGCCTCCGGGGTGTCGAGCTGGGTGAACCGCCGGGGTTTCTCCACCGCCCGGACGAACGCCTCCTGGACGGCGTCCTCGGCCTCGGCCAGGTTCCCGCAGATCGCGAACAGTTGCCCGACCAGCCGCCGGTAACACCCCTCGTACAGCTCGCGCACCGTGTCGCCGTCAGCCATCACCACTCCCCAGATCGGACCCTTTCCCTGCACGAGTCCTGGCGGCAGGATCCGGTTGCATCACCAAAGCACGATGTCCGAACCGGTGGTCTTCGGGCGTGTTGTGGTTCATCGACAGGTTGATCGACGCCCGACGATCCCGCCCAGTTCGATTCCTGAGCCTCCAGACTCCCGGACCCTTGCGGCGGTTGTGTATCAGCGGACATCCCGTGCTGCTCCGCTAGATGGGCAGCTGCACGACGTAGCGGCCGCAGGGGGAACGACAATGATCGACGACCAAGCGCTTGCCGAGGGCATCGAGCGCATCGAAGCCCTCACCGCACCATCGCTCCAGGACGTCCGCACGACCTTCACCGCGCTGGATCGCACGGTTGCCTCGGTCGGCGCGGAGTGCCGGAGCATCTCCCAGACGCTGGACGCCTTGGGCGCCGCACTCCAAGTGGTCACGCAGAGCGGCGGAGTGTCCCAGCAGTGGGGTGGATTCGGCATGATCGGCTTGCCCATTATCGGCGCGATGCGTGCCGCCCAGGGCATCACCAGTCAGTACGTCAAACAGCAAACCGGGGTCTCGCTCACCACCTGGACCGATCTCGTCGCCAGCTCGTCAGCGCAGTTCGACGCCTACCTGTCCCAGCTGGAGACCGTCGCCGCGCTCTCGCAGCGCTACCACACCGCAGCGGTGAGCCAGCTGGATCCGGACGAAGCCCGCGAGGACCAGAAGATCCTCCGCGAGACCCGCTGGCGGACGCAGGCCTGGAAGCAGGTCCTGGGCCGTGTGGCGCAGCTTGGCCGGCTCGTGGACACGATCCTGAAGGTGAGCCTGACCGGCGAGCCAGGACTACCTGACGCCGACCGTTCGGACAGGTCGTCCAGTTTGTCCGGTTCCCTGCAGAAGCGGATCAAGGACGTGCAGAGCCGGACAGTCGAGAAGTCGGGTGATCTGCGCGAGTGGGTGCTCCAGCCCTTCGTCGAGATCCGCGACAGCGTCAAGCGGCTGCCCAGCCAGACCGAGCGGCTCGCCCAGGAGGTCGCGTTGCTGGAGGTCCTGCTCGAGCTCGAGGTCGCCGAGATCCGCGCCTGCCTGGGCGAGATCCCGACCACCGAGGTCCGGGTCGTCGGCCTGAGGGTGGCGGCCGGTGTAACCCTGCCGGAACTCGGCCGGCGGCTTGCCACCGCCCGGCAGCGCGTGCTCGCCCACCAGACCTACCTGGATCGACTCGATGGCGCCCACAACGCCGGCGACGTCGCCGATCGGGTCTATGCCATCTTGTCGGCGGAATACCGGAGCAGCCTGGCCGCGAGCCGGTCGAACCTGGCCGAACTCGAAGCCGAAGCCGACGTGTGGCGGCGAGACGGCCAGGCGGTCCTCGACGCGTGCGCCGACTGGATGACGTTGGAACTGGCAGTCCTGGCCGCGCGGGCAGTGACCGAGCAGCGGGAGGCGGCCGGTGATCGCCGCGTCCTCTTGCAGCGCGAATTGGACCGTGTCAACGAGGCAAGAAGCGTGCTGGCCACCCTTTAGCGCCGCCTACTCCTGACCGTCGCGGCTGGGCCGGACCGGCCTGCTCCGGGCGCTCCCGGCGGCGCCCGGACCCGAACGCACGCTTGGTCCGCTCCAGCCTGTACGCCGTCTCCGCCTTGATCAAGTGTGGCGTCAACGGTGTCCCGAACATGGTTTCGTCTCCTGTGACTGTGGCGCCCTCGTGGCGGCCGCTCACCCCTTCTACGAACACCCTTGGCCGGATCCGACACCGCGTCCGGAATCCTTTGGAGGACTTCCTGGTACGGACCTCGATCCCCATCGCGTCGGGGCGTACGTCGAACCGCCCTGCATGCGATCGCCGGACTCGGTGCGCAGTCGGCCATCTGACGGCGGGCTACCCATAGGCGCGCAAAACGGGGAGGCTGACGACATGACCGGTAGGGAACGTACGGGCACCGGGGAGGCCAGACTCCCGCCAGGCCGGATGACCGAGGCAGAGTTCCGCTTGCTGTACGAGCAGCTGCGCAACCAGCGGCCTTGGGGGCCTGACGACCGGCGAGGGGCGTTGAACTACCTCACCTCCGCCGGAACCATGGCCGGCGCAGGTGAAGTCAGGCTGGGGCGCGCGGTGTCGCTCGCCGCACCGGTGGAGGGACGGGTGACGCTTGACGACCCCGAACCCGCCCGGCACCAGATGAAAGGGCCACCGGCCGCGGAGGCGGGCCGAGGCGTCGCGTTCGGCATGGACCGGATCGAGATGAACATTCACGGCAACGCCGACAGCCACCTCGACGCCCTGTGCCACGTGATCTTCGACGGCGAGCTGTACAACGGGGTGCCGGCGGACACCATCACCGAGAGCGGCGCGAGCGAGCTGTCCGTCGGAGTGGCCGCCGACGGGATCGTCGGCCGCGGGGTGCTCCTCGATGTACCACGGTCTCGCGGGGTGGCCTGGCTGGACCCCGGCGACCACGTGACCGTCGACGACCTGCTGGCCGCGGAGCGGGACCAAGGCGTCCACGTCGGCCGTGGCGACATTCTGCTGGTGCGGGTGGGTCACCGGCAGCGGCGGGAGGTGCGCGGGCCCTGGGATGCGGCCGCGGTCCGGGCCGGGCTGCACCCGGAGGTGATGCCACTGCTGGCCGAGCGGCAGATCGCGGTTCTGGGCAGTGATGGGAACAACGACACCGCGCCGAGCCTGACGGACGGGGTGGCCTTCCCCATCCACGTCCTCGCCATCAACGCGCTCGGCGTGATGCTGCTGGACTACCTCCAGTTCGATGACCTCGTGCGGATATGCGAGGAAACGGCGCACTGGACCTTCCTGTGCGTCATCGCGCCGCTCCGGCTGCCGACCGCGACCGGGTCGCCGATCAACCCGATCGCTGTCCTGTGACACACGCTCAGATGCTCGGCGCCGGCCGCATCGTCAGGTACTGCGTGACTCCGGCAACATGGCGTTCGATGAGCCGGACCGGGAGCGGTGCCGGGCGGAGTTCGGGGTCGGTGACCAGCTCGGGGTCAACCAGCTGCACGACCTGACCACGGGTCTTCAGCGAGCACGAACCGGCCGCGAGGATGTTCTTCACCCACTGCGCCTCGGACCCGTACGTCAGAAAGAAGAAGTACCTGTCGTCCCGCCGGAACACATTCAGCGGTGTGCTGTAGATCCGCCCGCTGCGCCGTCCGCTGTAAGTCACGATCCCGAACCCCGGCAGCCACCCCGCGACATGTCGCGACACAGGATTCACGTACCGCGTGGCGACATGCCGGAACCGCCACGCCCGCGTCCGCCCATCTGCGCTCATGCCACCACGCTACTGAAACCCTGCCGGGCGTGAGTACGTCGTCAGACCCACAGCTGCTGGATGGACCTCGACGCGCAGAGCTGTGCAGGCCCTGTTCGCAGACGCCGCCCTTCCGGCAAGCCGGTCATCGACTCGACCGGCCCTGGCTCGGCGCGCCGGTCGGGGCTGCGGTCGGTTTGGTCTCGGGCGAGCGTTGGCGGGCGAGAGCGAGGCTGGTCATCGTCGTGATCGCCATCGCGGCGACGCCGACCAGCGCTGCCGTGGTGTAGGCGCCGTCGTTCGGGAAGAGATGGCCGGTGTCGGTGCCGGCGGCCAGGACCAGGCCGCCGATGGCGCTGCCCAGGGAGTACCCGACGCTACGGACGATGTAGTTGAAACTCATGGCGCTGGAGGTCTCGCTCTTGGGGGTGACGGACAGGATGACGCCGGGCATGGCGGCCGAGAAACTGCCGACACCGAAGCCAAGCACGCCCATTGCTACGAACAGTTCGGCCAGGTTCGACCGAGCCGTCGCAAAGAGGACGAACCCGCCACCGACAACGACGGCGCTGCCGGCCAAGAGCAAGGGGGCGTCGATCCGTTTGCGCACCCGAGGCGTGAGCTTGCCGGCGACGAACCCCAGCACAGAGAACGGGACGAGGACCAGCCCGGCGACGAAGGTGGTCAGCCCGAAGCCGTAGCCGGCGCTGTGTGACGTCTGCGCGTACCGGGTGATGAGCGTGAGGAGGAGGTACATGCCGATCCCGCCGACGAACATGGCGATATTCGCCCCGGCGACCGCCGGGTGCCGTACCGCCCGGATATCGACCAGGGGCGTCTTGCTGCGCAGCTCGGAGGCGGTCCAGACACAGAGCAGGAGCACGGCAACGATGGCGAGGACCACCGCCACGGCGAGGTGATGGCTCCAGAGACTCGTCTCGCTCGCCAGGAACAGGACGAGGAACAGTCCACCCGCCAGGAGGAGCGCGCCCGGTATGTCCAGGTGGGTGGAGCGGCCTTCGGGGGCTTCGGGCATAGAGCGCCAGGCGGTCAGGAAGGCGATGGCGGTGACGAACAGGCCGAGGCCGTAGGCGGTGCGTACGCCGCCGAACTCGACGAGCAGTCCTGCGAGGGGGTAGCCGACACCGACACCGATGATCGAGACCACCGAGATCAGGGCGATGGTGGCCGCGCTGCGCTCCTCGGGGAGATGGTCGCGGGCCACGCCCATCATCAGCGCAGTCAGACCGAGCCCGACGCCTTGGGCGGCTCTACCGATGAGCAGCCATGCGAACGGCAGCGGTAGCACGGTGAGCGCGCTGCCGGCGACGACGACCGCTAGCGTGGCGAGAATCGTGGCCCGTCGGTGTGGGCCGGCTCCGAGCCGGCCGAGGACGGGCGTGGCGACGGCGCCGCTCAGCAGCGCGATGGTCAGCGTCCACTGCGCGCTGTCGAGTGAGACGTGGAACGTGGTCGCCACGCTGGTGATGAGCGGCGTTCCGAGGCTGGCGACTGCCGCGACGACCAGGGCAATGAACATCAGGGAGGGGACCAGCAACCGCGCCTCGGAGTGCTCCGGAGTAGTGCTCATCGGTTGGTCCCGGGTCACTGCTTCGGCCCTTCTCGATCTTGGCTGTCGAGCGCATCGAGATGTTGCAGTGCCGGAAGGGCTGCCGCCAAGGCTTCGACCTCGTCGTCAGTGAGTTCGTCGATCAAGCGCACGAACGCATCGACGCCCGCCCGGCGCCGCGCGCGGACGTAAGACGCGCCGGCCTCGGTCAGCGACACCAGCGTGACCCGCTTGTCGGACGTGTCGCCCCTCCGCTCGACCAGCCCGGATTCCTCCATCACCCGAACCAGGACCGTCATCGCGGGCTGGGTGACACCCTCGATCACGGCCAAATCGGTGATTCGTCGTGGGCCGGTCCTGTCCAGGGTGGCCAGGGTGGCAGAGGACGTGAGGGTCAGGTCACGTGGACTGCGCCTCACGGCCCTGGTGGCCAGTCCGTAGAGGACTGCCCCGATTGCAGTGGAAGCGCGACGGTGGGGGTCTTGACGGCTCATGCTTGAAGCATAGCAAATTTATATGAATGCTTTATGCACCTCTCGCCGATGGGACGCGGGGGCACAGTCACTGTTGAGGAGCTGATCGAGCACTGCGCGCTCAGTTGCGTCGAGCGCCCGCGACACTTGCGATCCCATACCAGCATTGTCCAGGGCCAGCGCCGCGAACGTCCGCTCATGGCGCTGTCAGCGCACAGTCATGCCGAGTTCCGCGCGCGACTCGTGTTCCTCAGCGCCCGACTCCAGTATGCGGAGACAGCCTCTGCCGTAGCGCAAGGTGCGCTACGGCAGTCTGGTTTTGTGGCGACGTAAGTGCCGACGCCACCACGAGGGGTGCGCGCGACGCCAGTCCTGGTAGCTCACCACCCGGTCGGCACCGACGACGTCGGCAAGGATGTTCCGCTGGTCGTCCGTGAGCCAGATGGTGCAGGAGGTTCCTTCATCGCTGAGGCTGGCGACCTCTGCGTAATCTTGCCGCCAGAATGTCGCGTCGTAGGCGTGTGGCGCGACGCTGATGAAGTCGTCCCGCGCCCCGGGGTCACTGGTGGACCGGACGCCTGTCTGCATGTAGTGATCGTCACGTTTCGAGTCGGGGACGAAGCGATCGCAAAGTCTGGCCGCCGCATCAACGACCTCCGACGGCCAGCCATTGCGCATTGACCACGGTATGTCCGTCTCGGCACGGCCCATCTCGGCTGCCACAAGGGCCAGGGCCTGGTGGACGGCCTCGCCTCTTTTCCCAGCGTCCAGACCGTCCGACAAGAGCAGATATTCGACGCGCCCGTCCTTCACCCAGCGAGTATCTCAGTGAGCCAGTCAAGAATCGTGAGCCGCGTGCTGTCATACCGATGTGCGGTTACGACAGACTGCTGTGCATGACGGACGAAGACGAGGTGCAGCGCATCGAGGCGGTACTTCACGACGAGGGCTGGGCAGATCACACCAGTCTGGCTCGAGAACTGCGCGCCTGGGCGCGGCTCGCGGAAGAGGTCAACGCGTACACCGGCACAGTCGATGTGGGCCTAACGGGTCAGGCCCATTAGCTGCCTGATCCTGAGAGCCACGACAACCACGCCCACCAGCCGGCCAAGAGCGCCAGTCGCAGATCACACGACACCCCACCACGGCATGTACCGGTGGAACCCCTCACCCGATGCCAGGGAGTGTGCGCCGAGCCACCGTCGGCGTCCAGCGGCAGCAAGACCGCTTCGGCCGCCACCTCACCCGTCCACCGGACCGTTCTACTCGCGCAAGGACTCCCGGAGCCGAAGACATCTTGCCGCTGATCCCTGGACCCCGCCGCCGTCTCGACCAGTACCGGCATCTATCGGGTGAGGGCCAGGAATGGCGAGCCCTGCCTTGTCGCAGCGAACAGCTCGACCTTGCTCCGGGGCATGCTGCCACTCCCTCAGACAAGCAGCAAAGGAATCGCGCTCAACGCTTCGTCTCGTACCTGGTCAGGACCACGCCGCCGGGAAACGTCCGCGTCTCCACCAGGTTCAGGTTCACCCAGCTGTCCAGCGCGGTGAAGAACGGTGTGCCGCCGCCCACCAGCACCGGATGGGTGACGATCTCGTACTCGTCGACCAGCCCGGCCCGCATGGCCGCCCCAGCGAGCGTGGCGCCACCGACCCTCATCGGCTCGCCGTCGTCGGCCTTGAGTCGGGTGATCTCCGCTACAGCGTCGCCGGTGACCAGGCGGGTGTTCCAGTCGACCTTGTCGATCGTCGAGGAGAACACCACCTTCGGCGTGTCCCGCCAGTTCCGCGCGAACTCGACCTGCACCGGGGTGGCGTCGGGCTGCTGGTCGCCGGTCGGCCAGTGGGAACTCATCGCCTCCCACAGCTTGCGCCCGTACATCAACAGCCCGATCGCCAACTCCTGGTCGAGCCACCACTGAAACAGCTCGTCGCTCGGCCTGCCCCAGCCGATGTCGTCGCCGGGCGCGGCGACGTAGCCGTCCAGGGTCAGGTTCATGCCGTAGATCAGTTTCCGCATGGCGCCATGCCTTTCTGTCCAAGGGGTCGCATCTCATCACTCCTTGTCCCGGCGGCCGCGTCCGGGCCGCCGCTCACGACTACTACGAACGCCCCACCTCGGATCCGACAGCCGGCGCAGAAATTCTCACCGAACAGTCGGTCTCGGGAGTCTAGATCGGCTCGGCGCAGGAAACTGATCAATGCGCGATCTGAGTTCGGCGGTAGTCATTCGTGCTCGGTGCGCGCAGCGTCGCCCCGGCCGACCAGGGCAACCCGCCTAAGCTCAACCCCGCCCGCGCACAGCAAGCAGCGCACCCACCCCACACGCGAACAGACTGCTCAGCCCGGTAGATGCCGTGCATTAACGTGCAATCAGATGTGGTCAACGACGGTTACTCGGCGAGCCGAGACAGACCACCGATCTCGCTCGTACGGATCAGAAGGTTGGCCGTGAGTGAAGGAGGCGGACGAGATCCGTCTACGCGTTGACATATTCGGTCCCGGGCCTCGCGGCTGTTAGTGAACGTGATGTGGTCAAACAGTGGGTCTTGAGCCAACTTCAGGCGCCGCAGTTCGTAGCGCCACCTCCTGAGGAGACCTGCAGCCTCATCGTTCGACAGCTCTCGTGTTGTATCGGCGAGCCACTTCGTGATCCGCCGGCCAAGGCGGCGATTCAAGGACTGTCTGGTGACGCCGAAGTTCGCGGCCATCGCATCCCACGTGGCTCCGCTCTGCGAGGTCAGCGTCAACCTCGTACATGCTCGCTCGCTGCGCGCGCTCCACGTCGACCCATCGACACACTGCCGCGGCACCAATCGAGGGAACAGGCGGGTCACGGTTTGTCAGTGCCGGGACGAGATAATTCAGCACCACAAACTCAGGAAAGGTCAGAAGATGCTTCGTCAGATCATCCGGGGCGACCCCGACAGCGCCACGTATTATGGGCTGGTCGCGATGGCGACCGGCTTGTTCTGGCCGGCGATGATTTGTTGGGGTTTGGTGCCGTCCAGGTTGGCCCGCCAGATCGTTCCGTTGAAGTTGGTCCAGTAGAGGTGAGTGGCGTCGACCGCCAGCGCCACCGGGATGCCGGTCTGGTTGGTGACGATTGGCTCGGGCGTGAAGGGAACGTCGTGGAGGCTGGCGCGCACGATCGTGGTGCCGTCGTTGGCCCAGTACAGGTAGTTGGCGTCGACCGCCAGCCCACCCGCCTGCGGGAGGCCCTGGGTGGTGACGACGGGGTGGAAGCTGGTGCAATCGGGCCAGGTGCCTCGCCAGATCGTCGGTCGGTCTGACGCCGTCGCAGGACCCCGGAAGTAGAGGTCATTGGGGTTGGTGGGGTTGATCGCCAACTTGTCCGGAGCTTCGCTGGCCGCAAGATCGCAGGATTGTGCTGGGCTGTTGTAGTCAATGATGGCAGGCCCTACGTCAGGGTCGGTGGCCAAGTCCCCCAGATTGGCCACATAGAGGGCAGTGTTGGCGACAGCCACGCCCACCGGGAAACTGGGGAGGCCGGGCCCGTCGATGACCTGGGCGTTGCTGCCGTTGGAACTGGCCACGTTGACCGAGCCGTCCTCGATGGTCTGCCCCTGATTGACCCAGTAGATGTGGCCCACCCCGGTACCGGTGAGCGCGGCGGTGGTGCTGGCGGCGGGGGTCTGGCTGGCCGCGGTCAGGTTGGCGGTGACGATGCCGAGGCTGGTGGGCGCAAAGCTCACCGTGACCGTGCAGGACGCCCCCGGGACCAGGCTGGTACCGGTGCAGGTGTCGCTGCCGGTGGTGAAGGCGGCCGAGCCGGTCACCGTCACCGTGAGTGGGCCGGTAGTGGCGTGCCCGACCGAGTTGGCCAGGGTGAAGCTCTGAGAGGCCGCCTGCTTGGTCGCCACCTCCCCGAAGTCGTGCGAGGAGGGTGTGAACCCTAGCGCCGGCGCTGGGGGCGGGGTGAACGCCATCAGTTGGGGGCTGGCGGTGTTGGCGATGAAGACTTGCGCGTTGGTGCCGTCCGCCAAGTTGGCCCGGCGGATCGCACCAGTTTGCGTCCCCGAGGTTGGCCCAGTACACGTAAAGGGCGTCGACCGCTATCGCCTGCGGGAGGCTCTGGCCGCTGAGGAGGGTCTGGGGGTTGGTGCCATCCAGGTTGGCCCGCTTGACCGTGTTCTGGCTGCGGTTGGTCCAATACAGGTGGTTGGCGTCGACCGTCACGGCAAAGAGGCTCTGCTGGCCCTCGCCCTGGACGATGGACTGGGCGTTGGTGCCGTCGAGGTTGGCTCGCCAGATGGTCCCGTCGCCGCTGTTGGTCCAGTAGATGTGGCTGCCGTCGACCGCGATCCCGCGGACCGCGACATGAGCACGGAGGACGTCGTCGGCATGTCCGGGGAGCAGGGTGGACGACAGGGGTAGCAGAACCAACGGATGTCCGCACCGGCTTAGCTGAGGCGGACGAGACCGGTTCGGGAGCGGCGATGCGATCGCTGTCGCCTAGTTGAGCTGCGAGGCGTGCGCCGCCTACTGTCCGGCCAGCTTGGCCACGACCGGCGCGAGTGCGTCGGCAAAGTCGGCGCCGATGACGAAGTAGGAGAAGCCGATCTCCTCGCGACGTCGTTGGATTTCTTCGGCGGCTGCCGCGGGGTCACTCGGAAGTATGACGAGCGAGTCGGCCGCGCGGAGCGCCGCGGTGTCGAGGTTGGGCGGCGCCATGAACGGAGCGACGCCGTCACCGACGGCGGCGACGTGTTGGGCGAGTTCGATGTCCCGGCCTCCAGGAAAGTCGCGTACCCGGTTCGTGGTTTCGACCCGATCATCTTCAGGTGAGAGTACGAACGTGACTGCGTCTGCGACTTCGAGCGCCAGCGCCTGAGACTTCGGTCCGCTCACCGCCATGACAACCGGCGTGTGCAGATCGGGGCCGTCGAACGTACGCAGGGCGACCACGGTCTCGCGCATCCTGGCACGACGCTCAGCTGGGGAGACGACAGGCAGCCCCAGCTCGACTTCGATCCCGGGTCGGCCGGCGCCAATGCCCATTTCGAAGCGGCCTTCCGTGAGTACTGATAGTGAGTGGGCCTCCCATGCTGTGCTCCATGGTTCGCGCAGCGCGGCGGCATAGACCCACGAGCCGATCCGCAGGTCAGCGAGCGCGGCCGCGGTTGCCAGCGTGGGGCCGATTGCTGGTTGCCACGTAGGAACGTCGGGCATCAGCAACGTTGAGTACCCGCTGTCGGCGATGCGGCGTACGCGGTCTCGCCACGTCGGCAGGTCAGAACCGATCGGTGCAACGACCCCGAATCGGAATGGTCTGGTTGCTCGGCTGGTCTGGTCGTTCATCGTGGTTCTCCTTGAGTCTGGGACCTTGTTCGGTCCGGTTGCTCTATCCACGAACCCGCCACCCAGAATTCGACAACCCCGCCCAAAAACGTCGCTTCGATCGGAGATGAACCGCCGTGGTCGGCGATCAGTCCGCAGATCGCGAGATCACCGGGCACCTTCCGTCCCCGTGCAGGCCGACCGCCGCTGAGAACGTCTTCATCATCGATTAGGCAGACCTTCCGGCCACTTCCGCTCATGCCCAGATAGCGAAGGCGCGACCCTGCCGAAGAGCGAGCGCGGCTGATCGCCGTGTTCGCGCCCATTCTTTGCTGCGGCCACGCATACCTGTTTGGCTATGTGATGTCGCGGCGGATGGCCACGCGGGTGCCGAGAATGGCGAAGGCGAGCGCCCAGGCAAGCAGCACCAGCCCGCCAGCGGCCTGGCCAAGCATCGCCGCGGCGACCGAGGAGGTGAGCCGGCCCAGCGCGTTGCCGGCCTGGTAGGGCAGGTACTGCGCCACCTCCGAGGTACCCTCGACCCCGCTCAGGATCGGGCCCACGACGAAGATGTAGACGACGAACCCGACGATCGCTGCGATCTGGTTGCGCATCAGGCAGCCCACGCCGACCCCGAGCACGGCGTACAGCGCCACCTCGATGCCGACCCCGCCGAGGGTCCGGGCGAGGTCGGTGCCGGAGAGCACGATGTCGACGTGCTTGGCGGCGAACCACGGGAGGGCCACCGCGAGGAGGACGACGGTGCAGGCCGCGGCGTACCCGAGCCCCGCCACGGCGTAGGTGACGAGCTTCGCGACGACCACCCGCCCCCGGCGAGGCGTCGCCAGGAACGTCGGCGTGGCCGTCTGGTGCGCGAACTCGCCGGTGACCGCGATGATGCCGAGGATCCCGACCACGACCAGCGTCGCGGTGGCCTGCGCGAAGACGGTGCGTTGCCCGGCGGCGGTGTCGAGGCCGAGCGGACCCGGCTCGGCGAAACCGATCGCGGCGCTCGTGGTCCCGCCGACCATGGCCAGGCCGAGGACCAGCATCCACAGCCAGAGCCTCGTGGTTGTGAGCTTGCGGAGCTCGGCTCGGACGAGCGCGGTCACGGCTGCTCCTCCACGCCGGTGAGCGAGAAGAAGATCTGCTCGAGGCCGTCCTGCCGGGTCTCGAGGGCGTGCAGCTCTACCCGGTTCTCGAACGCGAGACGGCCGACGTCCCGCGCGCTCATGCGGCTCGCTTCCAACGTGTACCCGGAGTCCCTGCTCACGGCTGCCCCCGCCGCCTCCAGGACATGGGCGAAGCGCTCCGCATCGGGAGTCGCGACGAAGACCCGGCCACCGGCGGTGAGCTCGCCGAGCCTCCCCTCACGGACCAGGCGGCCCTGGTCGATGATCACCACTCGGTCGGCGATCTGCTGTACCTCCGACAGGGCGTGGCTGGAGACCAGCATCGTGCGACCCTCGCCGGCGAGCCGCTTCAGGAACCCTCGCAGCCAGGCGATGCCCGCCGGATCCAGCCCGTTGGCCGGCTCGTCGAGCACCAGCACGCCCGGGTCGCCGAGAAGCGTCGTCGCCAGACCGAGGCGCTGCCGCATGCCGAGCGAGTAGCCACGGACCGGCCTGCGGGCTGCGTCCGTCAGGCCGACCAACGCCAGCACCTCGTCGGCGCGGATATCGCGATAGCCGTTCACGGCGCAGTAGACCCGCAAGTGGTCACGGCCGCTGCGACCCGGGTGGAAGCTGCTGGCCTCGAGTGCGGCCCCGACGACGTCCGCCGGATGGTCGAGATCTGCGTAGGCTGTACCGCCGATGGTCGCCGTACCGCCGGTCGGTTCGACCAACCCGAGCAGCATCCGCAGCGTCGTGGTCTTGCCCGCGCCGTTCGGCCCGAGGAACGCGGTGATCTCACCCGGCTCAGCGGTGAAGGAGAGCGCATCGACCGCGCGGACGTCGCCGAAAGACTTGGAGAGCCCCTCGACCTCGACGCGATGCCCGTCCGTCACAAGCCAAGGCTAACTTCGTCGATGTCTCAGGAGCGATCCTGGGCCTGGTCGAGGGCTACCCGCACGACACCGGCGAGGTCCGGAAGAAGAACTCGTCGTTCCTCTACAACGGCACCCGCACGATGTACGAGCGCGAGGGCTTCACCTACGACCGGCCCAAGGGCCAGGGCAACTGCGTGATGGTGCGCGAGGTGGCCCCGAGCACGCGCGACTGAACCGGTCCAGCGCTCCACGCATGCCGCATTCCGCGCGGTCATGCCGATGACAATCATCAGCTGGCGCGCGACTGTCAAGCATCAGCCGTCACAGGACTGCAACCGTAACCTGCTGTAATCCGACAACAGAACCGCGACAGATCTCCGCCAACTGATGTGCGACACATGGCACAGGTCTGCCGATGAGCGTGTGCTGATCAGTAGCCCTCGCTGGGTCTGCGCTCTAGCCCTGGATGTCTTCGGCTGTGGTCGATGGGGTCGGGCGGATGGACAGGGCGTGGTGGAACACATCGCGGGGGTCCCAGCGCAGCTTGACGCCTTGGAGGCGGGGATAGTTGCCGCGGTAGTACATCGTGTACCAGGCACAGTCGGAGGTGTTCCACTCTGGATCGGCCAGGTCTCTGTCCGGATGGTTGATGGACGCTCCGCTGGTGACGTCGCCTGGAACGGGGACGCCGCCGGTGTCGGCGAACAGGTCTCGATAGAACCGGCGTACCCACAGCATGGTAGGCGCCTCGTCCCGCGGCTCCTGCCAGCCGGCGGTGACCGCGGTGGTGAAGATCGCATCGCGGTGCGCCGATGCCGTCGCGTCGGTGGCCACGGTGTTGACTCTGCCGCCGTACGTCGTCATGCCGAGGTTCACGTTGATGTCGTGATCCGTGCGGGTGAGGTGGTGGTAGGCGGTCTCGATCTGCTGGTCGGAGAAGCCCTTGCGCAGCAGGGCGTCCTTGAGTTTGAAGACCGCGTTCTCCAGATCGACCCCGGCCAGGCCGGGCGCCGGGTTGAGCGCGAACTCCAACCACGACTTCCGCTTCGTCGACCAGGTGCACGGTGCGCCGACCCCGTCGTTGACGGCGTCCAGATGCTCCCTCACCAGTTGGTCAGCGTCTGTCCCGGCCGTTGCCAGGCCGGTGAGCTCGAGCGTGCCCTGTTGGCGGCGGTTCAGGACGAGGGTGCTGTACAGCTGTGCGAAGCGCGAGGCCGCGTCGCTGTTGCGCTCGGTCCAATCGCCGTAGTTGCGGACCAGCCGCCCGAACGTGGCCCGGTCGATGTCGCGCCAACTCCATTCAGCCTGGAACGTCAGTACCGAGGTCGGCGCCTGCGGAAGCAGCCGGGCAGGATCGTTGCTCGCGGCATCAGGTGACCTGAACCAGTATCGGGTGACGATGCCGAAGTTGCCACCCCCGCCACCGGTATGCGCCCACCACAAGTCGCGGTTGGGATCGGACGGCTCGCGGGTCGCCGTCACGCTTCTCGCGGTGCCGGTCTCGTCCACCACGACCACCTCGACGCCGTACAGATGATCTGCGGCCAGTCCGTGCTGGCGGCACAGGTAACCGAAGCCGCCGCCCAGCACGTGCCCGCCCATACCGAGGTTCGGCGAGACGCCCGCCGGGATCGTCACGCCCCAGCCCAGAAACAGCCGCCGGTACACCTCGCCCAGCCGCACGCCCGGCTCGATCGCGAACGCGCCCATCTGTGAGTCGTAAGAGACGGCTGTCATCAACGAGGTGTCGATGACGACCCGCACCGCCGGGTCGGCCACGAAGTTCTCCAGACAATGCCCGCCACTGCGTGCCGCGACCCGCAAGCCCTGGCCCACCGCGTCTTGCACGGCATCCACCACCTGCTCGGTGGAGCACACCAGTCGCACGTAGTCCGGCTTGCCCGCGAATCTCCGGCTACCCCTACCGACGAGATCGGCATAGCGCGGATCCTCCGGTCCGACGATCACCGCTTTGGCCTGCTCAATCACGAGGCTCCCTCCCAGCCGGACTCCTTCGCCGAGTTGCCGAGCGGTCGATGCCCGTGCCGTTCATGGGCGGCGGATGTAGACGTACCGGTCGAGCCACTCCCGAGCGGTCTCCTGGTCCATCACCTTAATCCGCTCGTCCAACCGTCCTGAAGCTTGTTCTGACTCGCACCCGCGCTGGACTGTCTCCGGCCGACGCTCTCGACCCGCGCAGCGTTGCGTCGTACTAATCCTCGGGCACCTGGCCCGGTCAGCCTGGGCATCGAGTCGAGGGTGCCGGCGAACTGGGTAGGTCGCGTGGCGAGGTGCCTGCTGGGGCAGGCCCTTCCTTGCGGCATACCCAGTTAGATCTCTGCGTCGTACCCGACCAATTCGATCAGCGCCGCCCGGAGAGCCTCCAGTCGGTCCTCGCCGAGCTGGTCGGCCCAGGTGCGCTCGACACTGCCTCCGGCTTTGCGGGACATCGGTCGGATCGCAAGCCCGGCTTCGGTGAGTACGACGAGCGATGCGCGCCGGTCGTTGGGGTCCGGACGGCGCTCGGCCAGGCCGGCGGCGATCAGCTGCTCGACGCTGCGGGCCATGGTCTGCTTGCGCACGTTGGCCTTGGCGGCGAGCGCCTGGACGCTGACGCCCTGAGGCGGTACGAACGGGATCACCCGTGCGTGTGCGGCGGTGAGGCCGCGGACACCGAGCTTCTCGAGCTCTGAATCCATCTCCGTGGACCAGCGCTGGTTCGCCAGGCGCAACAGCAGCCCGATGAGTGGTTGGGGATGCCCGGGCATATAGACAGCCTCCTGTCTTTCGCTTACGGTAGATAGACAGCTACCTGTCTATCTTAGGAAGGAAGACCGTGGACGCACCGACACTCCCGTTCGGCACCGCGATAGCACTTGCTGAGCGCAACCTGCGCGGTCCGCTGGCCCAGATCCTGACCGAGGAGGACCTCGAGCCCGGCGCGTGGTTCACGCTCAACGCCCTCGGCCTGCGAGGGGCTATCCCGACAACGACCGTCAGAGAGCTGCTCTCCAGCAGTGGGTACGACGACGCGAGCGTCGACGCGCTGCTCGCGCGCCTCGCCACCGTTGGACTCATCGAGGACGGCAACGAGCTACTCCGCCTCACGCCCGCGGGAGCTGAGCGCTACGCGTCGGTCGGTGACCGGATCGGCACGGCCACCCGTCGGGTGTTCAGCCTCTTCGACGCGACCCAGGTCGAGACCGCCCGCACCCTTCTGCAACAGATCGCCGAGACCGACCCGGCGACGATCGCCGCGATCGCATTCGACGAGGCGCGGGCGTGAGAAAGCCCGCCCCTCACGCCCAAGTCACCGATTCGTCCTCCAGTCGCCGGCGCTGATTGACGCGCCGGCGCCCGGCGTCCGCGACTTCCAGATCGCGTTGTGCGGTCTTGGCAACCCGCTATGCGAGCGCCGGCGGCCGATGTCGCTAGCCGGGCGCGGGGAAGCCGGCCGGGCTGTGGTGGCCGTTTGTGTCGACGGCGCGTACCCCGAACTGCACGTTGTCCTTGGAGATGTCGAGTGTCACTTCGGTGGCGTTGCCGATCGGGATCGCGCGCTCCCACTCCGGTGCTGTGCTCTCCCGCCACACCACGTGGTAGCCGGAAAGGTCGGCAGAACTGTCGGCAACCCAGCGCAACGTCGAGTCGTTGGTGAGCTGGGTGGTGTCGATGCGCACGTTCTTGGGCGTGCCGGGTGCGTTGGCTAGGGACCAGAACGTCGCCAGATTGACCCGTGTCACTCCCGCGATGTAGTCGAAATCGCAGAACTGGATCAGGTCGCCGAATTGCACGCCGTTCTCGACGCGGACGTCTTGGTGTTCGTGCGCGAAGTTCTCGGCCTCCTCGGTCAGCCGCACGGCGGGGTAGCCCTGTTGCAGGAACGAGACGTGGTCGCTAGACCGGAGGTACCTGTCGCGCCGGTAGATCGTCCGGACGTTCATGCCCGTGACGCTGTTGTCGGAGACCTCGCGGATGAACCTGGCCAGTTGTCTCGACTGCCCGTCGTTCTCGCCTCCGATGGACTGGCGGATCGAGGCCTGCGAGGCCGTCTCCGAGGTCGGGACGCCCTCAGCGAAAAGCCGCACGAGGTGCTTGTAGCGGGTGCCGTCGTCCGCGGTGCTACTGCCGACGATGTCGTTGCTGATCATGCCCTGGACGTCGGTGCCGGCGGCCTTCATCTGTGCCGCCATGAACGCCGACCCGAAGAGTCCCTGCTCCTCGCCGGCAACAGCGGCCAAGACGATCGTTGCTTCCGGCTGGCGGGCAGCAGACAGGATGCGGGCCAGTTCCAGGACGACGGCGACTCCTGATCCGTCGTCGTCGGCTCCCGGGGCGTCGCTGCTGGAGTTCAGAACGTCGGTGACACGTGAGTCATAGTGCCCGGTCACGACGTACGTGCGGTTCGGGTCGCTGGTGCCCTGCAGCGTGGCGATGACGTTGGTGATGACGGTCGGCACCGGGATTCGGGGGCCGGCCGGTTGGACGAATGACTGCTTCTCGACGGTGAGCCGACCGGCCGAGGCGGCGGCGTACCCCTGCATTGTGGCGAACAGCCAGTCCCGCGCGGCCCCGATGCCGCGGTTGGGGTCGTCCTGCGAGGACAGCGTGTGCCGCGTCCCGAACGACACCAGCTTCTGGACGGTCGCCTTGAGCCTGGCTGGGTCGACCTGCGCGAGCAGTGACTTGAGCTCCGCGTCCGGCGGCTGCGCCGTCGGCGGGGGAGGTAGGGCCGGTGGTTTTACTTCCGCGTGGGCGGGCAAGGCCAGCGCCGTGCCGATCAGCGGTGTCGCTGCCCCGGCGGATGCGGCAACGAGTGCGGTGGACAGGAGGGTGCGTCGGCTCGGACCGGCGCTTGGCACGGTATCCATGGTGCGTTTGTACGTCTCCTTGCCTTCATTGTCCACGGCGGGTGACGGCGACTTTGCTGTAGGCCACGACAGAGTCAGGACAAGGGCAGAGATCTCATGCGGCTGGCGCGGCGGGACACACCACGGGCGGCCCCACGGCGTCTTCGCGACCCTGGACCCATAGACCCCAGCCCAGGCTCAGGCCGGCATGTGCTTCATGTAGGGCGGGCGGGACTCGAACCCGCGACCCAGGGATTATGAAAGCCACGCCACTTGCCACACTGGCCAACTCCAGGCTCCGGAAGTTCGCCTTTCGCGAGCAACGATAGCGGAGCTTCAGCTATCTAGCCCAGCACCTGCTCTCGAAACTGACCGCCTCGCTCCACCAGGATTCGCCTATGCAGTCCCTTGAGAGCGAGCCAGAGATGAGGACTCGCATCGTCCGCACCATCGACCCGGTTATGGAGGCGGTGGCGAGCGGCAAGGTTCGAACGTCTGCTGCCGCTCGACACGCTCTGATGTCCTACGTGACCATGGTCGAGTTCTCGCTGAAATGCGCCCCTTCGTGTCCTCAGAACAGGCTGGTGTCATCCGCTGACATGACTACCTGTCTACCGGGGTGACGTCTGCGGGGGCGTCCAAGTGGTTGTTGCTCGCAGGTGGCGACGATTGAGCCGCTCCCACGGCTTTGAGCCAGGCACCCTCGCGGTGTGTGCGGGCGCGGCAGTGACTCGCCAGGTCTGGCTGGTGCTGGCGACGGTCATCCAGCTGACCTGGCAGTTGTGGGTCACCGCTGGTGCGATCCCGTTCTGGCGGCCAGCGTCGAGCCGGCTCGGATGCATCCCGGCCCGGCCACGTCGTCCGGCGTCGGTTCTGCTGGCAGGCTCGACTCCGATCACGACGTGACCGCGGAGCAGTCGACGCCTTCGAAGAGCTCCTGACGGTCAACTCGGATCGTTCCACCTGGGTCTTGAACGAAGGTGATCCGTTCTGCGAGGCCGTGGAACGGCCCCTCGGAGAAGTGTCGCCACGCTGTTCTTGATGGTCGGGCTTCCCGGCGCCGGTAAGACCACCCGGGCTCAAGAGCTGGCAAGGCTCCTTGCCTGCCTGCTCTGAGATTGATGTGTCCCCCTATGGCGAGCTACGCCATATTGAAGATCGTGACCATGATGGCGTAGGAGAGAGTGGGGTCGGCACAACGATTCAGTTCTGGGATACCAACGGGAGGTTGCGGCATCGCACAGGAACTTTCGGATACTCGACGACTTTTAACTCATCTCTATCGGAGCCAAAGGAAGTGGATCAAATCCTTCCCGCCGCCCTTCCGACCCCATCAGCCGTTGTGCGCAAGATCGACGCTTGCTAATGCCCTGCGGCCGAGGTCGGGTCCCCTACGTCGAGAACCAGCGATCTCATGCCTGCCTGCGGAGGTGGTGAGCCTCCACCAGATCTGGCCGACGAGCCAGCATGGCTTCGAGTTGACTGTCGGGCCAGAGTTCGAGGAGCGGTGTCTTGCCGTCGTTGTTGTGCTTCTCAGCGATTGACACTGCGTCAGTCGTGAATCGTCCACTAGTGATGATGATCAAATTCCTGATTGCCGGTGGCTCCCACATACTGAGGCTCGCGAGGGACTGCTGGATCTCAAGCGGAGAGATTGACTTGCTCCGCCAATGCTTTGCCTGCACGATGACCCGTTCGGTCCGAACTGGACCCGCAGCGTCTCGAGTAACGCGTTCAAGCGACAGATCGCGCCCACGGTCCGGCGCTCGGGTCTTCATCAGCCATTGAACGTTTTGATAGTTGGGCAAACCGCGGAGGAGGTCATACAGTAGACGCTCGAATCGGTCGTCATCGAGCTGTGACCATGCCAGCTCTGTCGTGACGCCCCCGCTTGGGTGGGCCGCCGCAGCTTGGCCGAGGTCGATGTCCGGAACCGGCAATGGGTCGAACTCGGTGAGCGTCATGCCCTCAAGATCTTCCCGGATGTCGGGCCAGTCCATTTCTCCGACGCCCGGTTGGCGGCCCGTACGACGAACGGCGCGACCAGCGGCGACAGCATTAACACGATGTAGAAGCTGAACCCCCACAGCGCCCACACGCCGATGACGCCGATCATGAGGAAACCGACGAAGAACTTCAACACGAATCCGAGGATCGGTTGTCTCCACCCGACCCGGATCGCCTTGGCCATCGCGCGGGCTGGCAGCGACAGCGCGTGGACGATCAGCGACACCGGCCGCGGGAGTGCCAAACGGTGCGCCAGTTCGTGCGCCAGGACAGCCTCGAGGTTGCGGCGCGGCAAGACCAGTGCGGCCCAGCTGGTCACCGCCACGGTTGATCCGGCGGTCGCCGGCGCGGTCGCCTCCGGTCCCTCGTGGATCCATACGCGGGACTCGTTCGGGTCGACGCCTGCCGCGGCGCTCCGAACCAAGCCGGACCGACCTGCTGTGACTCCAGCGCATTCGGCGGGCGCAGGCGCCACACCTTCCACGCCATCGCATCCTCGACACGCGGGTGCAGCGAGCCGACCGCTAACGCACCCCACGCGATCATGGCAATGACGTACACGGTGGTGCTCGGGGTGCCGATGAACTGGATCGACAGCCAGCTCCTTCACTGAACTAATCAAGACGGTCGACTAACGGCATGGCGGCCCGAGGTCGGCTGACGATCTTGGTGGTCGGCTGGGCGAGTTGGGTGAGGCATTCGGGAATGCCGCCCAGCGCCGAGAGCGCTGCAGGCGTAGTCTCAGAGGGCAGTGTGTGAGTGGCAGTGACCGTGAGCGGCGAGTTCGTGGCCTGCAGGCAGCGCGCATTGCCGATGAGAGGGAAGCCGATGGACGAGCTACCCACACCTTCAGCGCCGCCTGATGATTCAGGTAGAGCCGATGAGCGCGAGCACGACGCCGACTCGAGAGAGGCGGCGTTGGACACGCGCGAGAGAGCCGCCGAGGCCAGGGAGTCCGCGCAGGCGGACCGTGACCAGGAGAATCAAGCCATCCTTGCGGACGCCGATGAGCGCGACAAGGCGGCTGACGTCCGCGACGCGGACGCCGATGAGCGCGACAGGGCTGCCAGCCTGGACTCATTTCTTCGTGACGCCGACTACAGCCCTGGACACAAGGCAAGGATGTCAGCCGGTATGGACCGGGTGGATTCGAAAGACGACCGGCTCTCGGCCGCCGATGACCGCAGCAATCTGACCCGAGACGGCCGGGAGCGGTCCGAGCTCGACGATGATTAGCTTCACCGAGCACACACAGGAGCCGGTCGTGACTCTCCGGGATCCGGTGCAGTTGTCCCGGCTTTGGCTTTCACTGACCGCGGCACTGCTCGCAGGAGCGGGTAGCGTCGCGGGGCTGGCATCGCCTACGCAAGATCTCGCAGATACCGGCTCACCGGCTCGAGCTCGCGACCGGCTGCATAGATAACCAGCCACGGCAAAGGCCACCAGCCGACACAGCACCCACCCGAGGAAGAGTGACACGCCCCTCCATCACCTCCTCATACGAACGAGGCTCCCCAGTATTCACGTCGCAGATCATCACGAAGGCCCGCCCAGCCAACTCCGACGAGCAGTTAGTGCAGTTAACTGACCACCACAGCCATGGCAACGCCAGCACCAGCTCGGTCAGCCCAGACAGCTCCCACCGTCGGCCAGTAGGAGCTGGCGGGAGCCCGAAGCTGGAAGGCGGCACCATCGACGCTGGCCGTCGCGGTAGTGGGTTGGGTCGTACAGCCCCTGCATAGCCGACTGTAGCGGCGGCCGCCCAACTGGCGGTGCCCCTTGCCGCCATGGCATCGGTCCGGGCCGGCGACGCTCGCTCTGTCTGGTGCCCTGAGGGCAGTAGTTGCTTTGGGCATCGTTCATTCGTTGCATCGTACGCAGGATCAACCAGCGATCTACTGGCTGCACTTTGTTGCAAGCCAGTAGATGGGCGTGGTCGATTGGCTTAGGCGCTGTCCGCAACAACCCTCATGGTCACTACCGTCTAGCCGAGCCTCCCTGACCACATGGTTGGGCCAGTGGCGTCGGGGAAGGTGTGCTCGATGGCGTAGTTCCAGGGTTTGCCGTTGGATCTGATCTCGCACAGGAGTCGTACGGTGCGCTCGGAGATCTCGTCGGCGTTGTAGACCCACAGGCCGCACGTGGCGGTCGCACCTGCTTCGGTGGCCGGCAGATCGAACGTCGGGCTGAACTCCTGGCGATGCGGGTCGGCCGGGCCTGGTCCGAGGCCGGCGAACAGGTGGCTGGTGAGGTACTCGCGCGGCACGGTGATCGTCGCCGAGTCGAAGGACACCGGGCACCACAGCTCGACAGGAATCCAGCCCTGCGGGGGAGGATCCCCGATCGTCAACTTCACCTCAGGCTTGGCCTGCTGATGGTTCTGCTCTGCCTGGACATCACGGACGATCTGGTTCGCCTCGGCGGCAATCGCGTTGGCGTGCTCGGCCGCCCTCGCCTGCTTGTGGGTGGCGAGCCAGGACAGGCAGGAGACGACGAGCGCGGCCACGGCGATCACCACGGCGATGATGTTGAACCACATGACTAGCACGATGACCTATTCCGAGTGTTGGCGCTAGCGCACCCAGCGCTGCTAGCGCCGCACCGTGGTCGACGTGACCGGTCGACCCGCAGCCGACCCGGCGTTGCGGCCGAGGTCGGGGAGTTCTTCCTGGCGCGCGGAGGGGTGAGCCGTGGCCTGGTGTTCTTCATTGACAACGGCGAACGGGTCAGCGTCGAAGTCGGTCCCTCTTCGCGAACGTCCGCCAGATCAAGGGCCGATACGCCGGATGCGAAACTGACCGCACAACTGTGAGTCGGTCGGCGGGTGAAGCAGCGCACCCTGACTCCCTGGCTCTTGGGCAATGGTGAAGATCGCGGCGCAGTCCTGGCCCGTGCGGATATGCTGGCCGGCGCCCGTTGTAGTGGTAGGACATCGGTTGCCGCCTCCGCCGGCCAGGTTGCGTTCGTGGTGCCGGTCGTGGTGCGAAGTGGTGTCAACCAATGCGGGATATGTGGTCGTGGTGCGAACACGGCGAGGGCAAAGTCGCTGGCAGAGGCCAGATGAGGCGATGTCATTCCTCCTCGTAATGAGAAGGTCGTCGGTTCGATCCCGGCGGATCGCTCCGCTCGAACCCCAGGTCAGGGGGCCTAGCTCTCGCGCTCGGGCTCCTTCGTTCCGCCCCCGGGCCCGAACTCGGTGGCGGCGACCCAGCGGTCTGACCGATCGGAGGCGCATTGACGTTGTGGCCGCCGGCGTGCCCGGGATGCCCTGCACTGCCGGTCGCCTCCAACCAGGCGCAGTATTCGTTGCTGCACCGCGCCCACGAGGCCGACGGCGTACTCGATGACTCCAGACGACGCGAGGAGACGCGTCCGGGGCTGTACGTGACTGGATGCGTGGGCTACTCGTCTTGAGCCTTCGAGTCCTGGGGCCGGTCCTCTGGGGGCTCTTGGTCCGAAGGCTGCTTGGGCTTTGCGCCTGATCGAGGTGGGGCCGGGCGCGGCCGGCGACGTCCGCGGCCCGATGCCTTGCCGCTTTGGCGTGTTCTGTCACGAGGGGACTTGCGAGAGACCAGCATGGGCACCAGGAACACGATGCTGATGGACAGGAACGCCACGGCGAGGCCGATCTCTATCGTGGGGCCGAGCCACCGGTTCGACCACGTATCCAGCTGGGCCTCTTGGGGGTTCGCCGGGTCGTAGAGCACGCGGACCGACTCGCCAACGCGGTGTGCCCGCGGGCTACCGTCGCCCACGGAGTCCGTGTATTGAACGACCCGCCCGCCGGCGGTGATGAACCGCACGACCGGGTGGTAGTAGCTGTCTCCCTCCTTGTCGGTGGTGGTGTCGACCCTGACGACCACGTCGTCGGCGGCAGAGGCCGTGGCCAGGAACTGCCGGGTGGTCACGATCTCTGTGACGCCGAGCCCGAGGAGCACCGCGCCAACGAGCATGAACCCAACGAGGATGAAGCCATCGACGCCTGGCCAACGCGGCGGCCTCATCCTGCTCACATCCTTGGGCCGGACAACTTGCCAAGACGGCGGTGCCCGCTTGCCTCAGGATCGCTAGCTCAGATTCGAATTGTCGAGTGGAGCGCGCAGGGTTGTCACCGGGGCAGAGGTCCCGGCGCGCTGGCTGCGTCTGCCGCCCAGCGCACGCAGACAGCCCGACTGGGACGGGTCAGCATCAACCTGACACGAGGTGGGAGCCACTACCCCGAACGACCCGCGCATGATCGCCGGTGTTGTGTGGACTCCCAAAGATCGTCACTGCCCGCGCGACAGGAGGTCCTGCGTTGTGGACGGTGTCCTCGACGGGCGCCCTGCTCAGGTGCGGTCTTCGGTCGGCGGAGGCTCGGATTCCCCTTCCAGTACAAGTCGAAAGCCGCTTGGGGTTCGCAGAATCAACCGCCGATAGCTCCAGCCTGGTGCCGGATCGTTCTGCTCGAGCTCGAAGTCGACTGCGGCGGCTCGGCAGCGCTCCATCGCGACGTCCACGTCGGTGACGGCGATTTGCCAGGTGAGCACGCTTGGAGGGTCGTTGTGGGCGGATGCCTCTTGGATACCGAAGTGGATTCTGTCGGTGCCGAACGCGATGAACATGGGGTACTCAGGGCCCTCGTAGATCACCGGGAAGCCGAGGCGTTCGTAGAACTCCCGTTCTGCGGCGAGGTCGGTGACATTGAGAACAGGTGCGAGCCGACTGAAGAGTGCGTCGGCCGTTGTCTCGATCGCCTTGTGGTCGGATCCGGTTTCGTCTTCCACGTGAGCCTCCACTCGTCCAACTTGTCTGCCAAGGGTTGAGCATGGCTCGCAGAGAGGGCAACAGGCCAGGGCGCAAGCAGTGGGCTTCTGTCAGTGTCGGTGGCGATTGCGTCCGGGTATCAGCCGTTGCTGTGGGGTGCGGGCATGGTGGCCATGCGGAGATCGCCGTGGGCGCGAGCGAGCTGGTCGCGGAGTTTGTGGATTTCCTCGGTCTGCTGGGTGATGCGCTGATGGGCGAGCTCGAGGCGGCGTTGCAGGGACGAGTCGGAGGCGCGCGTGATGGTGGTGCTGTGGGTCGTCTGGTCGGCGGAGCGTTGCCGGAGTTGTTCGAGTAGGTCGGGTTGGGTGTAGAGCCAGGAGCGGGAGACGGCGGCGGCTCGGGCCAAGCCGGCGACGGTGATCGGCTGTCGGGTGGCGATGAGCTGCGTGAGGGCGGCTTCGGCCCTAGTTCGGGCTTGCTCGGTGCGCTGCTGGGTGGCTGCAGCCAGGTAGCTGGTGTTGTCAGCTCGCATCGTCGGCCTCCGCGACGTCGGGTGCCTGGATGGTGTCGATGATGTTTTCGAGGTTCGCGGCGACGCGCTGGTTCATCTCCGCCAGCCGGGTGTTGCCCTTGGTCTGGGCTGTGATGATCAGTTCTTTGGTGGTGCGCAGTTGCGCCAGGTGCTCGGCCAGGAAGTCGGGAGTGGTGATGAACACTGGGCAGGTGAGGCAGGGGGAGAGGGGGCGTGCAGGCCAGCAGCAGAGAAGGTATGCACGCCCGCCAACTATGGGCGGAATGTCTTGAGCACCCCGAACGAGGGTTGCGTTGCCACGTGCAGAACCGAATTGCAGGGTCCGACACACGAGCCAGCTGCCGGATCCCGCGCAGACCATGTGGCGGCGATGCTCCTCGATCCACCTCGCCTCCCACTCGGCGTTCGAGTAGTACTCGTAGGCGACATCGTCCGGACTCATGCCCACTCGACTCCGCGTTTCAACTTCGTCTCTCGAGAGGAGAGCGGATTTTCCATGCCTAGAAGATCTTCAAGCTTTCAGTACATGCTATTAGCTGTAACACAGCGAGATTGGCGAGTCGCCAACGGGAAGAGGATTGTGAACCATGACGCTGTGCCCGCCAAGCCCGATCCGATCGATGCGGTGATCGCGGCCAATGTGCGTGCCATTCGAGCGCGCAGGCAGGAGCGCCAGGCGGACCTCGCGGCTGATCTCGGCTGGTCGCCGCCCGTGGTGGGCGACCTGGAAAATGGGCGCCGGCGAGTGACGATGGCGGACATGATGAAGCTCTGCCGGGTCCTCGAGGTGGACCTCCGCGAGCTGCTGCGCGGCGTGGATGAGGACGATCTGCGCGTTCTGGGCTTCGACCGCCGTCGCCGTTGACCGATTGCCTATCGGTTCAGACACGGAAGATCGCGCCCTGGTCCGCGGCGGTACCCGTCAGTTGAGCGCGCTAGGTGCTGCCTGCTGTTCTGTAAACGGTCGTTTACGGAACAGCCGAGTCGTCGACGTACGCCCTCGCTCTTGCGCCAGCCAGAATCGCCTGACCTGCCGGGCCGTGGCTGTCGGCCGGTGCGGTGATCGCCGAATCGGTCGCTTGATCGCAACACGCGCGACCCGGCGAACGCCGTGGACGCCTGGAACTGAACGGGCGCTTGAATTGAACGAGCGCTGGAACCGATCGGCAAGGGATCCCACCGATCGTTCGCCGCCGCGTCGCGATCCCTTCATCGCGAGGTGAGTGCGGGCATATGGTCCGCCCGAGGGGTCTTTAGGCCCGCGACATCCTCGACGGAGCGTTGCCATGAAAACAACACACAGTGGGAGGGGGCTCCTGGCCATCGGCGCGGTGACGACCACCGTTCTCGCCATGACCATGGGTTCAGGCGCCAATGCCGCCAGCTTGCCGGCCAAGGCTGATCCGGACGCACCAGCCGTCCAGGCCGAACCGAGCCAACGAGAAGCGAAGGGCTTCTACGACGCACGCACGCCGAGCGCGCGTACGACGTACGCACAGGCCGCCAAGACTATGGCCAAGGAAGGCGCTGCCACGGAGAAGTTCCGCGACTCGCTGGGACTGCAGGGCATCGTCTCGGTGGACCCGGCCACCGGTACGCCGAAGCAGGTGGCCAAGCTGAATGGGTTCCTCACCGGACCGAGCAGCAAGCCGCCGGCCCGGATCGTGCTCGACTACATCCGGGCGCATCCGGAGATCTTCAGACTGTCCGAGAACGACCTGCGGACGCTGCGCCTGCGCAGGGACTATCGCGACGTCGAGGGGTCCGACCACCTGTCCTGGGAGCAGTGGGTGAACGGCGTCCCGCTCTTCGGCAACGGCATCGTCGGGCACGTCACCAAGCGCGGTGAGCTGGTTGCCATCATGGGTTCGCCGGTGCCGGGTCTGGCCGGGCTCGCCGCCCGCGCGAGTGCCACCTCGGTGTCCGCGGACGGCGCCCGTACGGCGGCTGCCAAGGACGTCGGCGGCAAGGCGGCCGCGACCGATTCGAGCATCGTCGCCGACGGCAAGCGGTGGGGCAACGGCGACTATGCCAAGCGGGTCTGGTTCTACACACCGAGCAGGTTACGCGCGGGCTGGGCGACGTACACCCAGGCCGGCGGCACGCTGATCTACAGTCACGTGATCGACGCGTCGACCGGCAGCGTCCTGTATCGCCGGCCGCTGGTCGACCACGCTAATGGCGACGGCCTGGTGACGGACTACTACCCCGGCGCGGCCAAGGGCGGCACCCAGCGGAAGGTCAACTTCTTCAAGGCCGGCTACCTGCAGAAGGGCGCGCAGACGCTCCAGGACGGTACGTCGGTCTATGCGTTCGCCGACGTCAACGACGACGACCTGGCCAACACCGGTGAGACCGTCAAGGTGCCCGGCACGAAGACCACCGCGCAGTACCGGCTGGTGCCGTTCGCCAGCAACCCGCAGTGCTCGGCTGCCTTCGTCTGTACCTGGGATCCGGCGACGGCGAACTCCTGGCGGACGAACCTGAACCAGGACGTGACCCAGGCGTTCTACCTGGCCAGCAACTTCCACGATTACCTGCAGCGGTCACCGATCGGGTTCACCCCGGCAGCGGGGAACTTCGAGGCCAAGGGCAGTGACCCGGTGCTGCTGAACGCGATCGACGGCGCGAACACCGCGAGCGGCCTGCCCGACGCCGGCCACGTCGACAACGCGAACATGAACACTCCCCCGGACGGCACCCCGCCGACCATGCAGATGTACCTGTTCCACGACCCGGCCGACCCCAGTGACCCGTTCGTGCCGACCAGTTCGGCGAACGACGCGAGCATTCTCTACCACGAGTACACCCACGGCCTGTCCAACCGGCTCGTGGTCGATGCCTCCGGCAACTCCACGCTGAACAGCATCCAGGCCCGCGGCATGGGCGAGGGCTGGAGCGACTTCTACGCGATGGACAACCTGGTCACCACCGGCTTCCAGCCGGACAGCGGCCGGACCGACGGCGAGGTCCGGGAGGGCACGTACACGGTCGCCGGTGGCCTGTTCCGCAAGGAGGCGATGGACTGCAGGGTCGGGTCGACCGCCTCGAACTGTGTCGCGCTCGACGGCACACCGGGCGGTTACACGTTCGCGGACTTCCCGAACCTGGGCTTGCGTGGACCGGAAGTGCACGACATCGGCGAGTTCTGGGCGCAGGTGCTGTGGGATGTCCGCGAGCGTTTCGGTCACACCAGGACGACGTCGCTGGTGACGCGGGCGATGGAGCTGTCTCCGCCCGACCCGTCGCTGCTGGACATGCGCAACGCGATCCTGCAGGCCGACCAGGTCGTCAACCGCGGCAAGGACACTGACGCGCTCTGGCGGGTCTTCGCGACCCGCGGCATGGGCTGGTTCGCCGGCGTCGTCGACGCCGCCGACACGGCCCCGGCCGAGGACTTCCACGTGCCACCGACCGGTGCCGGGGTCACCCTCCAGGGCACGGTCACGGACAAGCTCACCGGCGCGCCGCTAGCCAACTTGCTGGTGTTCATCGCCGGACACGACTCCGGCTACTCCGGCGACTACGCCGACGTAACCGATGCCCAGGGCAAGTACTCGATCGACGGCGTGCTGCCGGGAACATATCCGAAGCTGGTTGTGGCCGGTGGCTCGTACGAGGTCCTGAACCAGTCCGTGACGGTCGCGCCCGGTGGCTCGACGGTCAACTTCGCACCACGCCGTGACTGGGCGGCCGCTGCCGGTGGAGGCTCGATCACGAGCTTCAACGGCCCGGACTTCGCGCCGGCCTGTACGCCGCCGTACGCGATCGATCTGTCCCAGGGCACCGGCTGGGGCAGCACCACTGGCGACGACCAGGGCACGCCGACGAACGTACCGATCCCGAAGTTCATCGTGGTGGCGATGCCGTCGACGGTGAACATCAGTACCTTCGCGGTCGACCCGTCGCCCACCTGCGGCGATCCGGGCAGCGCGTCCACCGGCGGCTTCCGGATCGAGACGTCCGCTGATGGTACGACCTGGGCCACTGCGGCCGAGGGCACCTTCGGCGCGGCCAACCGCGGCCGGTACAACGAGGTCACGCCGACCGCCAACACCGCCGGCGTGAAGTTCGTCAAGTTCTGGATGCTCAGCCCGCAGGTCCCGGACATCACCAACAACTGCCCGAACGGCCCATTCGCCGGCTGCCAGTTCATGGACATGATGGAACTGGAGGTCTTCGGCACGCAGTAGTCACCGCTCCGGGCCGGGAACCTCGAGTTCCCGGCCCCGCAGCGCGGGTCGGGCGGCGCGGGCGAATTACCTGCAGCTAGTTCGGCTGACAACGAGCCCGATGAGCGACCCGACGGCCCGGAACGCTGGCGACTTCCACCGCTGGGAGCGCCCGCCAGCGGTACGGGGTGCTGTGGGCAACAGCCGCTATGTCGCTGGTGTAGGAACAGCGATCACCATGGGTCTCTTGCCGGAAACGACGCGAAGAATCCCCTCGTCACGCAGCTGATGGACTGCGCGGCTGACTGTGCCGGTGGCAACCTTGTACTTCACCCGGATGTCTTCGTTCATCGGCAGAGACGACCCAACGGGGTAGGTGCCATCGGCAATTGCTTTGCGGAGATCGTGGGCGATGATCTCGTGCGGCCAGCGTGGTGTCATCTCTGGTCGCGGGATGAGGTTAGAGATGGTGTCAGCTGCGGCACCGTAGGTGGCTTCTTGCCATGCCACGCAGAACCGAAGAGTGGTCGCGCCGCTCTGGTGCCCAAGGCGACCCGAGACCGTCTTGAGGTCGACTCCGCCGGTTAGGAGCTCAGTTGCCGAGTAGTGCCTTAGCGCGTGGAACCTGGTGCTGCGCAGCTTGTTACGAATCGCGAGCCGCCGATACCGCTGGGTCACAGTGTCTGGCCTGATGGGTCCGGCATGGTCGGGTGTTAACGAGAAGACGAAGGCATCGCGGGCCATCTTCGTGCCGAGCTCCGTGCACTGAGTTTCGGTCGCGAGTCGATGCGCTCGTAGCAGGCCGATCGTGTACGGGTCGAGCGTCAGTCGGCGTTCCTTGTCGCCCTTCGGCCGCTTCTCCTTCAGGCCAGTTGGGCTCTGGTTGCTGCGGGTCACAGAGCGTTCGAGAGCGATCTTCTTGCGGTCTAGGTCTACGTCCGACCATCGCACGGCGCATAGCTCACCGCGCCGGCAGCCGGTGACCATGACGAGCCACAGCAGCAGGCCCCAGTCCGGGTCTCGCCAGGCTTCGTTGAGGATTGCCGCGACTTCCTCGGCGGATGGTGGATCTGGCGTGCTCTTCTTTGCTCGTGGGGGTGAGGCGAGCTCGGCAGCGTTGACAGCGAAGTATGTCCAGCGAACGCCGCGGTCGAGTGACCCTCGCAGGATCGCGTGAATCTGCCGACGATCTCCTTCTGCCGGATCGCGTCGGTTCGAACGGAACTGTTCGAGAGCGGCTCGCACTCGTGCGTTGTTCGACTCTTCTGGCCGTCGCAGAGCTTCCGGCATGTGCGCAGCCTGGCATAGAAGTCTCGAGTAGCTCGGCATCGAGCTTTGCGGCTTGCATCGAGCCGAAGACCGGATCGATGTAGTTCTTGACCAGGCCTACGTATGTCTTACGTGTGCTCTCCTCGTGTTCTTGGACCTCGAACCACCTGTCGATGAGCTGGCTGACGGTGATCCCGCTGCGGGGCTGCCGTTGTTCGTCCACCTGGTGGAGGAGCTTGGTCAGCTCGACCTGTGCTTGCTTCTCTGTCTCGCATGTTTTCTTGAGGTACCGCTTCTTGCCAGTCAGTGCATCTCGGCCGGCGTACACGACGGCTCTGAAGCTGGTGCCGTGGTTCTCGATGTGGCCTCGCTGCCCCGCTCGAACCGCCATAAGAGCGGAGTGTAGAGCGCCGGGATTCCCAGCTGGATTCCCAAGAGCCCGGCTCGTATATCACTCTCAGGGCATATTGCCAGATCACAGCGTGGCGCCCCCGGCAGGACTCGAACCTGCGACCAACGGATTAGAAGTCCGACGCTCTATCCAGCTGAGCTACGGGGGCACACGGCACGGAAGAGTCTCTCAGATGGGCGGGCGATCGCGCCTCTGGGTTCCTGGGTATGTCGCGGCGACGAGCGGCGTACGAGGCGAAAAATACAGGGTTGTCGTTCCATCCCGGTAACGCTGAGTGGGTGGTTCTGCCGCGGGATGGGCTCCCCAACTAGGCTTCGGGCATGAGTTACCCCTCACCAGGCCCGGCCGGCTCGCCGCAACCCGCGGCGGGGTCGGCGTACTCGCCCGGCGGTCCCTACCCGCAGCCGAACGTGCGCGGCACCCACCCGATCCCGGGTCAGCGGCGGAACCAGGGCATCCTGATCGGCATCGTGGTCGCGGTGGTGTTCGCGATCGCGGGCCTGGTGATCTTCGGCATCGTGGCCAAGTCGACCGGCGCGGGCGGCTTCACCTGGGGGCTGGTGTTCGCGTTCGTCCCCGTCATCCCGGTGATCGCGCTGTATCTGTGGCTGGACCGTTACGAGCCGGAGCCGACCAAGTACATCCTGTTCGCGCTGTGCTGGGGCGCCTTCATCGCCACCCTGGTCGCGATCTTCATCAACACCGAGGTGTCGCACCGGCTGGCCGAGACCGGCGTCGGCGGCGACCGGTCGGCTGTGTTCGTCGCGCCGCCGGTGGAGGAGTTCGCCAAGGGATCCGTGATCCTGCTGCTCGCGCTCGTACGGCGCAAGGAGTTCGACGGCATCATCGACGGCCTCGTGTACGCCGGGATGGTCGGCGTCGGGTTCGCCTTCACCGAGAACATCCTCTACTACGGGCGCATCTTCAACACGCTGTCCGAGGAGTCCGGCAGCGACGCGGGCCTGCGCGGCGCGTTCGTGCTGTTCGTGATCCGCGGGCTGATCTCGCCGTTCGCCCATCCACTCTTCACATCGTTCACCGCGATCGGGATCGGCGTCGCGATCCGGAGCCGAAGTACGGCGGTCCGTTTCCTCGCGCCGATCGTCGGGTACCTGGCCGCGGTGCTGGCCCATGGACTCTGGAACGGCGGTGCCAGCTGGGCCGGGGGTGGCGGTTTCATCACCGTCTACCTGTTCCTGATGGTGCCGATCTTCATCGGCATGGTCGTGTTCGCCCTGGTGATGCGGTCCCGGGAGGGACAGATGATCGCGTCCCGGCTGTACGACTATGTGCGGTTCGGCTGGCTGGTTCCACAGGACGTACCGCTGATCGCGACACTGCGCGGGCGCAAGGCGCTCCGGCAGAATGCGAAACGGTACGGTCCGCAGGCCGAAGCGGCCGCGAAGGCGTTCCAGCAGAACGCGACCGAGCTGGCCTACCTGCGGGACAAGATCGTCCGGCAGGTGATCGGCCCGGACGCGCTGGAGACCGAGAAGCAGCTGCTCGACGAGCTGCGCGAACGCCGCCCGAGCGTGCCGTTCCCGCCGATGCCGGCGTTCGCCCAGGCGGCGCCGCAGTTCCAGGGCCCGCCCGGGGGACCGGGTGGACCTCTGCCTGGCAGGCCGGTGCCGGGTGGGCCGTATCCCGGTGCTGGGCAGCCGGCTCCGCAGGGTGGGTATCCTCCGGCTCAGCCGGGGTATCCCTCGGGGCAACCCGGTTACCCAGCGGGCCAACCTGGTTACCCACCGGGACCCACTGGTCAGCAAGGACCGCGGGGAGGATACGGTCCGTATCCACCATCGCAGTGACTGCCACCCGTCCACGCCGCCAAACGGGAACACGATGACTTTGCTTCTGCGCTGTCCGACCGGGCACTCTGTGCTCGTGGGCGGACGCCGTGGCTGACATCAGGTCAGCAGCTGGTGAAGGTTCGGAGCCGCGGGTTCCGAACCAGGATCAGCCTGCCCAGGAGCTGGCGAACCTGATCGCCCAGTCGAGCGCGCAGTCCGATGCCAAAGGCAAAGGCTTCTGGCGCCGCCGTCGCCGCAAGTCCGCCACCCCACCCGAACCCCCCAACACGCCGGACTCGACAGCCAAGCCGGCGGCGGCCGACCCCACCCCTGACGCTGCCGTGAAGCAGCCCGAGGCACGGTCTGAATCCGCCGCCAAGGCCAGTACGCCGGAAGCCGAGAAGCCCGCCTCCGACGAGACGCCCGCCCGAACCACCGACGAGCCGACTTCAGCCGCTGACGCGCAGGCCCCAGCCACCGACGACCCGGCACCCGAGCCAGCCGACGACCAGTCGTCCGAGGCCGCCAATAAGACGGCATCCGAGGCGGCTGGCGGCGACTCCTCCGAGGCAGCCGACGGCCTGTCGTCCGAAGCGGCCGGCAAGGTGCCAGCCGAGGGAGTTGACGGCCAGGTGTCCGAGGCAGCCGACAGCGCGGGGTCTGAGGCGGTCAACGAGCAGCAGCCGAAGGCAGCTGACGAGCCGGCGTCGGATGCGGCCGACGCGACGCGTGCCGAGGAAGCCGCCGCACCTGCCGCCAGGTCGACCGACGGCCCACCCGCCGCACCTGCACGCCCCAGGGTCGGCGTCATCTACGAGCCGGACGAGTCCCCGGACGGCTTCCCCCTCGAATACGGCAACATCATCGTCGGCCTCCCCAAACCCGAGAAGTCAGACGAGTCCACCGAGGCAACCCCCGAAAATCCCGCCACCGACGCAGCCGAGACGTCCCCCGGGCACTCCGCGGAAGACGCCGACGAGCAGTCCTCGAACGAGCCTGCGGGAGACGGCCCGGCCGCCGACTCGGACGGCACCTCCTCGGAGCCGTCCACAGAAGACACCCCAGCCGCGGAGAAGGCGCCCGCGAGCGAACAGCCCGCCGAGGAGTCTTCCGAGAGCGCGCCGACCGCCGAGGCCGACGCGGACGCCGCGGAGGAGTCCACTGGGACCCCGGCGGAGACGCCGGGGGCAGGCGATGGAGTTTCCGGCGCCGGCGACGCTGCCGAGGCTGTAGCTGAGGCCTCCAACGAGGCTGCCGACCCTGCATCCGAGGATGCCAACCCTGCAGCCGAGGATGCCGGCGAGGTGGACGCGGCTGAGGCTGAGGGCTCTGACGTGGCCGGTGGTACCGCTCAGGCTGAGGGTGCCAAGTCCGCACCAAAGAAGAACAAGAAGCGTGCGGCGGCGGCAGAGGCCGACGCTGCCGCTGAGAATGGTGCGGCAGCTCAGAAGGAGTCCGCCGGGACTGCTGCCGACACGGCTGCCGGCGGTCAGGCTGCTCGCGAGGCTGTCGCCCGCGGGGCCGAAGGCTCGAGCGAGGCTGCCGACGCCGTGGCGGAGGGTTCGAGCGAGGGTGTGGGCGCCGCAACTGAAGGCTCGGGCGAGGCTGCTGCGGCCGAGAAGTCGGGCGGGGCTGGGGACGCTGCGGCTGAGGACGCGGGTGAAGGCTCCGGTGACGAGCAGGCTGAGGATTCGCCTGCCCAGCGGGCTGAAGCTGGCGAGACTGCGTCTCCGGGGGACGCAGAGAGCTCGTCGGCAGCTGAGGACGCCGAGGGTGCCTCGGAGGTAGCTGCGGCTGACGGCGCCGAGGCTGCGGAGCGTGGCCAGGCTAAGGCCGGCGACAGCGCCGAGGAGGCTGGAGGACCTGCGGTGGAAGACGCTGCGGCGGCAGAGGGCGCGGACAAGGCTTCGGACGGTGGTCAGGGTGAGGAAGTTCGGGAGCTGACTGCGGAGGAGTTGGCTGAGCGGTTGGCGGCTGAGCAGGCTGCTATGGCTTTGATTACGGCGTTGATGAAGTTGCGGGGTGCGCTGGCTGGTAGTCAGTTGCCGTTGGATGTGGTGGGGGCTGACGAGGCTCGGCAGCAGCAGAAGGTGATGTTGGATCAGCTGGATGACTACCTGCTGCCTCGGCTGGTGCAGCTGGAAGCGCCGGTGCTGGCGGTGGTTGGCGGCTCGACCGGAGCGGGGAAGTCGACGCTGGTCAACACTGTCATTGGGAAGGTTGTCAGCGAGCCGGGTGTGTTGCGGCCGACTACGCGATCGCCGGTGTTGATTCATCACCCGGCCGATGCGGACTGGTTCGTGGGTGACCGGGTGCTGCCGGGGATGGCGCGGACGAGTTCCGAGAGTCCGGGTGGGACTGAGGATGCGGGCCAGCTGCGGTTGGTTGCCGCTGACACCGTTCCGCGAGGGTTGGCGATCCTGGATGCGCCTGACATCGACTCGGTCGTCGAGGCGAACCGTGATCTCGCCACCCAGTTGCTCGCGGCGGCCGACCTCTGGCTGTTCGTGACCACGGCCGCCCGGTACTCCGACGCGGTCCCGTGGGACTTCCTCCAGAGTGCGTCGGACCGCAGTACCGCGATCGCCGTCGTCCTCGACCGGGCTCCCGGGGAGACGATCGACGACATCACCGGGCACCTCGCACAGATGCTGCTCGAGCGCGGGCTCGGCGACTCGCCGCTGTTCTCGATCCAGGAGACAGTTGTCGACGGCAACGGGATGTTGCCGGCCGAGACCGTTGCCTCGATCAAGGACTGGCTGATCGACCTGGCCGCCGACGCGGAGGCCCGGGCAGCCGTTGTCCGCCGTACCCTGCAGGGCGCGGTCAGCGCGATGGTGAAGACGACGCCGCCGTTCGCGGCCGCGGTCCGGGCTCAGGCCGACACCGCGATCGAACTGCGGTCGACGGCCGAGTCGGCGTACGACCAGGCTGTCAAGGACATCGCAAAGGCCACGCAGGACGGAACGCTGTTGCGGGGCGAGGTGCTCGCCCGGTGGCAGGAGTTCGTCGGCACGGGCGAACTGCTGAAGGGCTTGCAGACCAACGTCGGCCGGATGCGCGACAAGGTGAAGAAGTCACTCGTCAACCAGCCGGCGCAGACCCGCGACGTCAGCGACGCGATCGAGTCCGGCCTGGAGTCGCTGCTGCGCGAGCAGGCGGCGGACGCTGCCGAACGGGCCGAGAAGGCCTGGCAGGCGAGTGCAGCCGGACGCCAATTGCTCGCCACCGGAGGCCCCGAGCTTGGCGCGCTGTCCGAGGACTTCCCGGCCGCGGCCGGCCGCACGGTCCGCGAGTGGCAGGCCTATGTGCTCGACCTGGTCCGCAAGGAAGGCGCCGACAAGCGGTCGACCGCCCGCATCCTGGAGTACGGCGTGAACGGCCTGGGACTCTCGCTGATGGTGGTGATCTTCGCCAGCGGTACGGGCATCCCGAAGGCGGCCGAGGCAAGCGCCGGCGCCGGAAGTGCGGTCGTCGGGCAGAAGTTGCTGGAGGCTGTCTTCGGCGACACGTCCGTGCGTACCCTGGTCGACAAGGCGCGTGAAGACCTTGACGGTAAGGTTCATGCCCTGATGGATGCCGAATTCGCCCGCTATCTGGCTGTCCTTGACCAGCATCCGGTCGACCCCGAGACGGCCAGGCAACTGACGGAGGCCGCGCGCGCGGTGGAGGACTGCACGTGACGGAAACGGTGGATACGGTCGAAACCCCGGTGCGGGGTGCGACTGATGTCCTGAAGAAGATCGACGCCCTCGAGGCGGCCGCGAAGGCCGGCCAGGGCCGGTTGGATCCGGTGGTGCTCACCGAGGCCACACAGATCGTGGATCGGGCCGGGCAGCGCTTGCGGATGTCCGGCGAGCTGACGCTGGTCGCGCTGGCAGGCGCGACGGGCTCCGGCAAGTCGTCGCTGTTCAACGCGTTGACCGGGCTCGACCTGGCCGCGATCGGCACGCGCCGGCCGACCAGCTCGATGCCGCTCGCGTGTGTGTGGGGCGAGGAGCCGGCCGGGGAAGTGCTGAACTGGCTGGGCATCCCGCGCCGGCACCAGGTGCAGCATCGCAGCTCCTTGGAGGAGGCGCAGTCCGAGGATCTGGACGGGCTGATCTTGCTGGACCTCCCCGACCACGACTCGACCGAGGTCGAGCATCGCCTGATCGTCGACCGGCTCGTGGAGCTGGTCGACCTGCTCGTGTGGGTGGTGGATCCGCAGAAGTACGCCGATGCCGCGCTGCACAACCGGTACATCAAGCCGTTCGCCTCGCATTCCGGGGTCATGGTGTTCGCGCTGAACCACATCGACAAACTGACACCGGACCAGCAGAAGAGCTGTCTCAACGACCTCGACCGGCTGCTCAAGTCGGACGGCCTCAAGTCGCCGACGGTCGTCGCGACCTCCGCTGTCAGCGGTGACGGGCTGGACGAGGTGCGGGCCCTGCTGGTCAAGCGGGTCAGCAACAAACGCTCCGCCCGCGAACGCCTCTCCGCCGACGTCGACCGGGTCGCGGACCGGATGGCGAGCCAGTGCGGTAACGCCAAGACCCCGGAGATCGCCCAGAGCGACATCACCGAGCTCGTCGAAGCGTTGTCCGACGCGAGCGGTCTCCCGGTCGTGGTCGACGCCGTACGACGTTCGTACCTGCAGCGCGCCCGGGCGGCGACGGGATGGCCGGTCACCAAGTGGCTCGGACGATTCCGGCCCGATCCGTTGCGGCGGCTGCACGTCGACCAGGTCTCGCGCCAGCAGGGCAAGGCGTTGCGCAAGTCCGCGTCGAACGAGGTCGCGATCGCCCGCTCTTCGTTGCCTGCGGCAACTCCTGTGCAGCGGGCCCGGATGGACACCGCCGTACGCACGATCACCACCAAGGCCGCGGAAGGGCTGTCGCGTCCGTGGGCCGACTCGGTGCGGACGGCGATCCGCCGCCGGGAGGAGTCGCTCGGCGACGAGCTCGACCAGGCGGTTGCGCGGACCGACCTCGGTGCGACCAACAACCCCGGCTGGTGGGGCGCTGCTCGCTTCGTCCAGTGGCTGCTCTTCCTGATCATGCTTGGCGGCGGCCTGTGGCTCGCCGCGCTGCTCGTGGCCCGGATCGCAGGCTTGGACGACCCGCCGCTGCCGGAATGGAACGGGATCCCGTACGCCTGGATCATGCTCGTCGGCGGTGCTGTCCTCGGACTCGCGCTCTCCTTCGTCTGCCGCCTCTTCGCGGCCAGTGGAGCCGTCCGCCGCTCTCGCCTGGTGGGTAAGGCGCTGCGCACGGAGCTCGAGAAAGTTGCCGAAAGCCACGTTGTAGCCCCCGCCCGCGAGGAGCTGGACGCCTACACCACCTGCCGCGACAACCTCGCCACCGCTCGTCAGTAGCCGCCGCCCGATGCGAAGCGCGTGCCGCGAGATGCCCGGGCGCGCGCTCGGGAGACCAAGCGGGTAGGTCAGACCTCGGTGCCTGGGGAGAACTGGGCCATGGAGATCTTGGCGGCTTCGGCGAGGTCTGCCTCGGAGGTAGTCCCCGAGGAGCGGACGGCTTCGATCCAGGCGCGGACCGACTGCTCGTTGAACCTGACGACCTCGGGGGAGTCGGCCATCTCGACCGGGTTGGTGCCCTCCGGGAGGTCGCCGGAGACGTACAGCGCGAGGGCGAGGAAGCCGCCGTCCCAGCCGGGGCCGACCCAGAGCGCGCCGGAACCGCCGGGAGCCGGTGGCTCGCCCATCGAGTGCTCGAGCTCCAGCTCGGTCGAAGCCCCCGAGCCTGGCAGCAACCGCAGCTCGAGGAGACTCGTCGGACCGCCGAAGGTGACTTTGAAGCGCTTGGGCGGCTCGCACTCCAGGATCTCGCCGCCGGCGTTGTCCTGGAGCTGGAAGGTGCCGCCGACCTTGAAGTCGCCGGTGACCGGCCAGAACCAGCGGCGCATCCGCTCGGGATCCGTGAGCGCGTCCCACAGCTCCTCCGGCTCGGCCTGGTACGAGCGGCGCACCCGCACGGTCACCGTCTCCCCGGTGCGGCTGACCTCGCGCTGGACGGCGTTGATGTGCTCGAGGATGTCGATCACGGGTGGTTCCCTCTCGTCGTGGGCTGGTCGGCTGGGGCCTAGAATGCCGGGCGAGGCTTATATAAGTCAATACTGAGATAGTCATGCCGCCGCCGCTTCCGGTGCCTCGGTGTCTGTGGTGAGGGGCAGCGCGGTCGCGGAGTACTCATCGGCCGGGTACGGCGAGGCGGGTGCCTCGGCCGGCCCCGCGGACGGGACTGCCGCGAGCTCGCCGGGAGCCGAGCCGGAGCGAGGTGAGCTCTTGGTGAACGTGGTCGTGCCTCGGCTCAGATCGTGACCGAGGGAGAACGCCTCGAGGACGACCCGGCTGCGTGGCTCGCCGGCATCGTCGGTCCATTCGTGCGTGCGCAGCCGGCCGGTGACGATGACGGGCTGCCCGACACGCACCGATTCGAAGGCGTTCTGGGCCAGGTTGCGCCAGCACTCGACGCTGAACCAGGTCGTCGGTTTGTAGACGTACGTATTGAGGGCGCGGTCGAACTGTCGTGGCGTGGAACCCATCCGGAACGTCGCGTGCGGCACCTGCCCACCGATCTCCTTGAAGTCCGGGTCACTGCCGACCCAGCCCTGCACCGTCACGTAGGTCTCGCTGAGGCTCATGATCGTCGCCATTCCTTTGGTCGCGAATCCGCTGTCACCGGAGAAGATGCACGCCTGGAGAGGCCTTCCGCCGGATCGATTCCTGATCTGTGGACAACCGAGAGGGCCGATTGGGACAGGTGGGTCCGAGCACATAGGCTCTGGGTATGGCGGAATTCATCTACACGCTTCGCAACGTCCGGAAGGCGCACGGCGACAAGGTCGTTCTCGACAACGTCACCTTGAACTTCCTGACCGGCGCGAAGATCGGCGTGGTCGGGCCGAACGGCACCGGTAAGTCCTCGCTGTTCAAGATCATGGCGGGGCTCGATCAGCCCTCCAACGGTGAGGCCCGGCTGGCCGAGGGCGCGACGGTCGGGATCCTGCTGCAGGAGCCGCCGCTGACCGAGGGCAAGACGGTCCTGGAGAACGTCGAGGAAGGCGTCGGCGACACCAAGCAGAAGCTGAACCGCTTCAACGAGGTCACCGCCGAGCTGGCCGACCCGGACGCGGACTACGACGCGCTGCTGGCCGAGATGGGTGACCTGCAGACCGAGCTCGACCACCGCAACGCCTGGGACGTCGACGCTCAGCTGGAGCAGGCGATGGACGCGCTGCGGTGCCCGCCGGCCGACGCGCTCGTCGACAAGCTGTCCGGTGGTGAGCGCCGCCGGGTCGCGCTGTGCAAGCTGCTGCTGCAGCAGCCCGACCTGCTGCTGCTCGACGAGCCCACCAACCACCTGGACGCGGAGTCCGTGATGTGGCTCGAGCAGCACCTGCAGAAGTACCCGGGCGCCGTCCTGGCGATCACCCACGACCGGTACTTCCTGGACAACGTGGCCGAGTGGATCCTGGAGATGGATCGCGGGAAGACCTACGGGTACGAGGGGAACTACTCGAAGTACCTGGAGACGAAGCAGGAGCGGCTCGTCGTCGAAGGCCGCAAGGACGCCAAGCGGCAGAAGATCCTGGAGCGCGAGCTCGAGTGGGTCCGGTCGAACGCGAAAGGCCGGCAATCCAAGAGCAAGGCGCGCCTGCAGCGGTACGAGGAGCTCGCGGCCGAGGCGGAGCGCGCCAAGAAGCTGGACATCGACGAGATCAACATCCCGCCGGGTCCGCGCCTGGGCAGCACGGTGCTCGAGGTCAGCAAGCTGGAGAAGGGCTTCGGCGGCCGCAAGCTGATCGACGGCCTGAGCTTCTCGCTGCCGCGGGCCGGCATCGTCGGCGTCGTCGGTCCGAACGGTGTCGGCAAGTCGACGCTGTTCCGGATGATCGTCGGCGAGGAGACGCCGGACGCGGGCACGCTCAAGCTCGGCGACACCGTCAAGGTCTCGTACGTCGACCAGTCGCGCGGCGGCCTGGACCCGAGGAAGACCGTCTGGCAGCAGGTGTCGGACGAGCTCGATTACATCAAGGTCGCCAACTTCGAGATGCCGAGCCGCGCGTACGTCGCCTCGTTCGGATTCAAGGGCCCGGACCAGCAGAAGCCGACCGGCGTACTGTCCGGCGGTGAGCGCAACCGGCTGAACCTGGCGCTGACGCTGAAGATGGGCGGCAACTTGCTGCTCCTCGACGAGCCGACCAACGACCTGGACGTGGAGACCTTGCAGTCGCTCGAGGACGCGCTGCTGGAGTTCCCCGGCTGTGCGGTGGTCGTGTCCCACGACCGGTGGTTCCTGGACCGCGTGGCGACGCACATCCTGGCCTGGGAGGGCACCGAGCAGGACCCGGCCAAGTGGTTCTGGTTCGAGGGCAACTTCGCGTCGTACGAGGCGAACAAGGTCGAGCGGCTGGGGCCGGAGGCGGCCCGTCCGCACCGGGTCACCTACCGCAAGCTCACCCGCGACTGACCCCGGAGACGCAGCGGGAGCCCACGCAGGCATCAGCCGGCGTGGGCTCACGCATCCTGCTGAGACGCACTCAGCTGACACTCACCGAGCCCGCTCTCACACGGCCGACTCTCACGCACCCGGGGTGAGTGAATGGCTCTACGGTCGGGGCACGCTGCCTCTGACCACCCGCGTTCGAGGAGGGTGGCGAGTTCAAACCCGAACTCATTCAGTCCAACCTGTCGAACGAGCAGGAGGCGGTGCTGCGCGAGATGATCGCCAGCTGAGACTCCTGGACTCGACTCCGGCAGCCGGCCTCACGCCTGACGGGTGAGGCCGAGCTGCCGGTCGAGGTTGATGGCGGCGTTCCTACTCGCTCAGTTTGCCGAGGTGGCTCGGTGCCCGGCTGCCTTCGGGGCACTCGTCGGTACCTCGTCCATCCCGAGGCTCTCTCGTGCGTCGCTCCAGCGCGCGGTGAGCGCGAAGAGGATGACGATGTCCAGCGCGATCATCAGCAACGACCAGACGGGGTACGCGCCCAGCCACGCAATCTGGATGATGAGGTGCAGCGAGACCAGGATGATCGAGGTGATCCGGGCCCAGGTCTGCGCCATCAGCAGTCCGGCGCCGGCGCCGATCATCAGCAGGCCGGCGATCAGAAGCGTCCAGCCCAACCCGGTCACGTCGACGATGACCAGCTTGTTCGGCGTCAGCGCTAGCCGTTCGTCGTCGACGAGCGCGACGATCCCCTGGAAGACGTTGATCAGCCCGGTGACCAGAAGTATCGTGCCGGCGAACAGGACCCAGCCCGCCCAAGCCCCACTTCCCTTTGCAGCCATCTGCTACTCCCTTTCTCGCTGCACAAGCCGCCACCGGTCCGGCAGCGGCGTACGCAACTGATCTCACCTCGTCACGGAGCGGAGCGCCTCACCCCACAGGGGTGAGGACGCAGCGTGATCACGGGAGGTCGCCAGGTGGTTGCCGCGGGTCCGGACGGCCGGCCACTAGGTCAGCTGTGGAGCTTGTGGTCGGCGAGGACGTGTTCGACGACGGGAAGGTCTGTGGTGATGAGGGCCTTCCAGAGGGCCCAGCCGCGGGCGCGGGCCCACGTGTCGCGATCCTGGCCGACCGCCGCGCGGAAGGTCTCGCGGGCGTCGCCGGCGAAGAACGTGTACGCGATCACCAGGTCGCACGCCGGGTCGCCGACTCCGGAGGTGCCGAAGTCGATGACCGCCGAGAGCCGGCCGTCGCGGACCAGGAGGTTGCCGGAGGCAATATCGCCGTGGAACCACACCGGCGGCCGGTCCCACGAGGTCGCGAGTGCGGCGTCCCAGACCTCGCGGGCCGGGTCGGCGTCGATCCGCCCCTTCAGTACGGCGAGCGCCTCGACGGTCTCGTCGTGGTAGTACTCCGGTGGCCCGCCGCGGTAGAAGCTGTGCGCGCCGGCGACCGGCCCGCCAGTGGCGTCGACACTCTGCAGGGCGAGGATGAACTCGGCGATCGACCGGGCGAATTCGTCCAGGTCGGCGATGTTCTCCACCGTGGCCGTCTCGCCGTCGATCCAGCGGCGGATCGCCCAGTGGTACGGATACCCCTCACCTGGCGAACCCTTCGCCACCGCCTCAGGGATCGCCACCGGCAGGTACGGCGCGAGGACCGGCAGCCACTCGTGTTCCTTGCCGATGGCAGCCGTGTAGCTCTCGTGCGTCGGCAACCGTGCTGTCAGCTCGGTGCCCAGCCGGTACGTTCGGTTGTCCCAGCCGTCGATCTTGACCGGTGTGACCGGCAGGTCGGCCCACTGCGGGAATTGCTGCGCGATCAATCGCCGTACGAGCGCCGCGTCGATACCGGCCCGGCCGTCCTGGTGAGAATCCGTCACGCCGCAAGGTTCCCCGAAATGGGGCGGCGGACTCAAAGGCTTTAGCTTGGAGCTACAGCGTTGCTGATCGCGTCGGCGAGGAAGGCCGAGATCGTTCGCAGTTCGGCCTCGCTCCGGGTGGCCAGGACGGCCTGCATGCTCTGGCCCTGCTCGGTGTACAGGGGGACCAGCTTGTCCTGGATCGCCTGCACCGACGGCGTGACGACGACCTTGCGGCGGTCGGCCGGGTCGGGTTCGCGGGTGACGAAGCCGTGGGATTCCAGGCGGTCGATCACGCCGGTGATCGTGCCGGAGGTGAGGCCGGTGTGCTCGGCGAGCTGGCGCGGCGTGAGCGGGCCGTAGGTCTGCAGGAGCGTCATGAACTGTGAGTCGCTGGCGCCCAGTCCCACCTTCGCGGAGACCGCGTGGTTGTAGAGGATCACGCCGGCGATGAACCGGATCATCCGCTGCTGGATCTCGCCGGTGAGCTCGTCTCGGGAACTGGTCATGGTCCACCTCAGCATAGGGCTTGCATTTCTCTCGGGTATCCAAGATACTCGGATTACCGAGATACTTGAAGATCCGAGATAAAAGGGGACGGCGATGAAGGTACTGGTGATCGGTGGCGGGACCGGCGGACTGGCGTTGGCGCACGGCCTGAAGCGGGCCGGGATCGGCGTGACCGTGTTCGAGCGGGACGCGCTGCGGACGGACGGCCTGCACGGCTACCGGGTCGGCATCGACCCCGATGGCAGCCGGGCGCTGCACGCGCTGCTGCCGAAGGAGCTTTACGACACGTTCGTGGCGACGAAGGCTCGCGACCCGAAGTACTTCAACATGCTCACCGAGGACCTCAAGGAGGTTCTCTCGATGGACCTTCCGGAGTCGACGGACCCGGTCGAGAGTGAGAAGTCGATCAGCCGGATGACGCTGCGCCAGGTATTGCTGACCGGTCTCGACGACGTGGTCGAGTTCGGCAAGGAGTTCACCCGCTTCGAGCAGCACGGCGACCAGGTCACGGCGTACTTCGCCGACGGTACGCACGCCACCGGCGATCTGCTGGTCGCCGCCGACGGCTCGGGTTCCCGGGTACGGCGTCAGTACCTGCCGCAGGCGGAGACCGAGGAGACCGGCATCATCGCGATCGCCGGGAAGCTCCCGATCACCGAGGAGAGCGCGAAGCTCGTCTCGCCCAAGGTGTTCGAGGGGATCTCGATCGTCAGCGCACCGCGTGGGCTCGCCTGCATCCTGCACGTGATGGAGTTCCAGTGGGACCGCGACGGTCGGGTGAAGAGTGGGATCGGCGGCAACACCAAGGAGCTGATTCGGCAGTGGCCGGGACTGCAGTTCGACAACACTCGCGACTACATCAACTGGGGGCTGTCGGCAACCAAGGACAAGCTGCCGGCGAACATCATGGAGCTGCGCGGCCAGGAACTGATCGACACCGCTCTCGAGGTCACGCCGGGCTGGCACCCGAACCTGCGCCGCCTGTTCGAGCTGACCGATCCCGGCACCTGCTTCCCGGTGAACATCTGGACGTCGGTCCCGCTCGAGCCCTGGGAGTCGACGACTGTGACCCTGCTCGGGGACGCGATTCACACCATGACGCCGGGCCGTGGCGTCGGCGCGAACACCGCGCTGCGCGACGCGGTGAACCTGTGCCGGACGCTGATCGAGGTGCGCGACGGGCGGCAGGAACTGATCCCGGCCGTGCACGAGTACGAGGCGAAGATGATCGAGTACGGCTTCGACGCGGTGCTCAAGTCGCGGGCCCAGATGACGTCCGACGACCCGGTGCACAAGCCCGTGATCGGGCGGCTGGCGCTGGCCGGGATGCGAACCGCGATGCGCACGGTCAACCACCTGCCACCGGTCAAACGGCGGATGCGCGACTCGATGATCGCCTACCGCGGCGCCGACCGGGAGGAGCTGACGCTGGAGATCACCCCGGCGGGGTCAGGGCAGTGAGCGTCCGGCCGTCAGCGCTGGCCGATGTGTTCGGACACCGAATCGAATACGCGGCCCACGGCGGCGAAGTCCTCCGGGGTGGCGACGTCGACGAGGTTCTCCCGAACGCCTTCGACGTGGTACGGCGCCGCTTGCTCGAGCAACTCGAGTCCGGACTCGGTCAGCTCGGCCCAGACGCCCCGCTTGTCGCTCGTGCACGACGTACGGCGGACCAGGTCGGCGGCCTCGAGGCGGCCGACAGTGTGGGTCAGCCGGGAGCGGCTCTGGTGCAGCCGGTCGGCCAGATCGGCCATCCGGAGCCGCCGGTCGGGCGCCTCGGAGAGCCGGACCAGGATCTCGTAGTCATTGATACCGATGCCGAACCGGCGCAGGTCGTCGTCCAGCTTGGCCATCAGGCGTGCGGTTCCTAGCAGGTACGCACGCCACGCCACCTGCTGGTCGGCGTCCAGCCACCGGGTCTGAGTCGTCATCGTCACGGGAACAGTGTACCGGGAATGTAGTTGACTTTTAAACCGTTGATGCCTACTGTCGTGGTCAGAGGTTGAAAATTGAACTTTCAGTCCCCGGCTGCGTCGCCCCCGACCAGTAGGAACACTTTCCCGAGAGGAACCCATGAGCGAGACTGCCATTACTGGCACGACCCCGACCAGCACCATCCCCGGCCTGGTCGCCGGTACTTATGCGATCGACACCGCGCACAGCGAGATCGGCTTCACTGTACGTCACCTGATGACCAAGGTCCGCGGCACCTTCCAGGAGTACGCCGGCGAGATCGTCGTCAAGGACTCCCTCGAGGAGTCGACCGCGAACGTCGCCGTCGAGCTGGCCTCCGTCCACACGCGCAGCGAGCAGCGCGACGGGCACCTGCGCTCCGGTGACTTCTTCGACGCCGAGAACAGCCCGAAGATGACCTTCGTCAGCACCGCCTTCAAGCCGGAGGGCGACGACTACGTCCTGGCCGGCGAGCTGACCATCAAGAACGTGACCAAGAGCATCGAGCTCGCGGTCGAGTTCCTCGGTGTCGACCAGAACGCCTACGGCCAGACCATCATCGGCTTCGAGGCCTCCACCTCGATCAGCCGCAAGGACTGGGGCATCGACTTCAACGTGCCGCTCGAGGGTGGCAAGCTGCTGATCGGTGACAAGGTGGACATCCACCTCGACGTCCAGGCCGCACTCCAGGCCTGACGCCAGTACGCGAAAGACCCCGCACCGGGTGGTGCGGGGTCTTTGCTATGCCTGCACCATCCGGTGGGCGAGGTCGGCGTACAGCTTGCCCAAGGCCTCCGGGTCGCCGCGGTGCGGCGTGTACCACCGGGCCACATCGATGGCGAGTGAGAGTACGGCGAGAGTCGTGCCGGGCAGATCGCAGACGGCGAAGGAGCCGTCGCGTACGCCGTCGGCCAGCACCTGCTCGATCTGCGTGGAGATGGCTCGACGGATCGTCGCCACCTCGGCCAGATGCTCCGAGGTGAGGGCGGCCAGCTCGTACTGCACGACTCGCGCGACCGTGTGGTGCTGGGCGTGCCAGGCCGTGAACGCCGAGACGAGGGATCGCAGCCGGTCCGCGGGAGTCGGTCCGCTGTCGGCAGAGCGCAGTACGTCGAGAGCCGCGTTGTGGCCGTACAGGCTGATCTCGAAGAGCAGGCGCTCCTTGGACGGGTAGTGCACGTAGAGCGCGGCCGGGCTCATCCCGGCGCGGGACGCGATGTCGCGGGTGGTGGTGGCCTGGAAGCCGCGCTCCGCGAACGCGTCGACGGCGCCGGTGAGCAGCCGGCGGGCGGCGGCCGGCTGGACGTGCTCCCAAACCAGGGGACTGGTGACTGCGGACACGTTGACACCATGCACCGAAAGCGTGAAGCTAAGCAAGCGCTTAGCGAAGCGATAAATGCAACACAGCGCCACTGATCTCACGTCTCGGGGAGGCCGCATGGAGCGCGTCATCTTCAACGAGGACCACCACGCTTTCCGGGCCATCGCGAAGGAGTACTGCGACCGCTCGCTGGTGCCGCGGATGGAGCAGTTCCTCGACGAGAAGACGATCGACCGGGCCGCCTGGCTGGAGGCCGGCAAGCAGGGCTTCCTCGGCCTCGACGTGCCGGAGGAGTACGGCGGTTCGAGCGTCGGCGACTACCGGTTCAACGCGGTGTTCGCCGAGGAGGTCTCGAAGGTCTCCGCGTCGCTGTCCAGCTGCTTCGGCATCCACTTCGACTGTGCCGCGCCGTACCTGGTGGATCTGGGCACCGAGGAGCAGAAGCAGCGCTGGCTGCCCAAGTTCTGCTCCGGTGAGTACGTCGCCGCGATCGGGATGACCGAGCCTTCCGGCGGGTCGGACCTGGCCGCGCTGAAGACGAGTGCGAAGAAGACCGACGGCGGCTGGGTGCTGAACGGGTCGAAGACCTTCATCACCAACGGCGACATGGCCGACCTGGTCATCGTTGCCGCGCGCACGGATCCCGCCAAGGGCGCGAAGGGCATCACGCTGTTCGTGATCGAGGTGGGCATGGAGGGCTTCACCCGCGGCCGCAAGCTGGACAAGGTCGGCCAGAGCGAGTCGGGTACGTCGGAGCTGTTCTTCGAGGACGTGTTCGTCAGTGCTGACAACGTGCTCGGCGAGGTGGACCGCGGCTTCATCCACATGATGGAGCGGCTGGCGCAGGAGCGGGTCGGCGCCGCGGTGTCGAACCTCGCGCAGGCGACCCAGATCCTGGCCGAGACGATCGACTACGTGAAGCAGCGCAAGGCGTTCGGCCAGCCGGTCGGCTCGTTCCAGTACAACAAGTTCGTGATCGCCGAGCTGGTCACCAAGGCCGAGGTCACCCAGGCGTACGTCGACAACGCGATCGTCGCGCATGACGAGGACCGGCTGACCGCGGTCGACGCGGCGAAGGCCAAATGGTGGAGCGCCCAGGTGCAGAACGAGATCCTGGACGCGTGTGTCCAGTTGCACGGCGGCTACGGGTACATGAACGAGTACCGGGTGGCGCGTGCCTGGCGGGACGCCCGGGTGACGAAGATCTGGGCCGGCTCGAACGAGATCATGAAGGAACTCATCGGCCGCGACCTCGGCCTGTAGAAGGGAACTTGTCGTGCCTGAAGCAGTCATCGTGTCCACGGCGCGCTCGCCGATCGGCCGCGCGTTCAAGGGGTCGCTGACCACGATCCGGCCGGACGACCTCGCCGTACAGATGATCGAGGCGGCGGTCGGCAAGGCCGGACTGACCGGCGACCAGATCGAGGATCTCGCGCTGGGGTGCGCGGAGCCGCACGACGAGCACGGTGGCAACATGGCTCGCCGGGTCGCGGTGCAGCTCGGCTGGGACAACACGCCGGCCACGACGGTCAACCGGTTCTGCGCGTCGTCGACGCAGACCGCGCGGATGGCCTTCCACGCGATCAAGTCCGGCGAGGGTGACATCTTCGTCAGCGCCGGGGTCGAGTGCGTGTCGCGGTACAAGAACTTCGGCTCCGCCGGGGTCGGCGACCCGACGTCGTTCAACCCGGTCTTCACCGACGCTGTGCAGCGGACCGAGAAGTACGCCGAGACGAACGACACCTGGCACGACCCGCGCGCGGACGGCCAGATCCCCGACATCTACATCGCGATGGGTCAGACCGCGGAGAACGTGGCCACGCTCAGGGGCATCAGCCGGGCCGAGCAGGATGTGTTCGGCGTCCGCTCGCAGAACCTCGCCGAGAAGGCGATCGGCAACGGCTTCTTCGAGCGCGAGATCGTTCCGGTGACGTTGCCGGACGGGACTGTGATCAACAAGGACGACGGCCCCCGGCCGGGTACGACGCTCGAAGGTGTGAGCGGTCTCAAGCCGGTATTCCGCCCGGACGGGACGGTGACGGCCGGCAACTGCTGCCCGCTGAACGACGGTGCCGCGGCAGTCGTGATCATGAGCGACACCAAGGCGCGCGAGCTCGGCCTCACCCCGCTGGCCCGAATCGTGTCGACAGGAGTGAGCGGCCTGTCGCCGGAGATCATGGGCCTCGGTCCGGTCGAGGCGTCGAAGCAGGCGCTGGCGCGGGCGGGCATGAGCATCAACGACATCGACCTGGTCGAGATCAACGAGGCCTTCGCGGTCCAGGTGATCGGTTCGGCGCGCGAGCTCGGTATCGACGAGGACAAGCTGAACGTGCACGGCGGCGCGATCGCGCTCGGGCACCCGTTCGGTTCGACCGGCGCGCGGATCATGACCACGCTGGTGAACGGGCTGCAGTTCGAGGACAAGCAGTTCGGGCTCGAGACGATGTGCGTCGGCGGCGGGCAGGGCATGGCGATCGTCCTCGAGCGCCTGAGCTGATGGGCCTGGAGAACCGTACGGCGATCGTCACCGGAGCGTCCCGGGGGATCGGGCTGGCGATCGCACAGCGCCTCGTCGCGGATGGCGCGCGCGTGGTCATCACGGGCCGGACCCAGGAGACCCTCGACCAGGCGGTCGAGTCCCTCGGTGGCCGCGAGCACGCGCTGGGCGTCGCCGGCAATGCCGCCGATCCGACGCATCGTGGTGCGGTGGTGGCCGCGGCGGTGGCGACGTACGGGTCGGTGGATCTGCTGGTGAACAACACCGGCATCAACCCGATCTACGGCAAGTTGCTCGACGTCGACCTGACGGTCGCGACCAAGATGGTCGACACGAACGTGCTCGCCGCGATCGCATGGGTGAAGGCGTGCCGGGACGCGTGGATGCGTGAGCACGGTGGCGCCGTGGTGAACCTTTCTTCGGTGGCCGGCCTGGCGCCGTCACCCGGCATCGGCTGGTACGGCGCGACCAAGGCGATGCTGTCCCGGGTGACGGCGGAGCTGGCGGTCGAGCTGGCTCCGGAGATCCGGGTCAACGCGGTGGCTCCCGCGGTGGTGAAGACCAAGTTCGCCGGAGCTCTCTACGAAGGGCGTGAGGACAAGGTCGCTTCGACGTACCCGCTGCAGCGGTTGGGCCGGCCGGAGGACGTCGCCTCACTGGTGTGGTTCCTGCTGTCCGACGAGGCGTCGTGGATCACCGGCCAGACCATCACGATCGACGGCGGTCTCACCCTGAACGGCGGGATCGTCTAGGGCTGACGTCCCTGCCAGGCGGCCAGCCGGTCGTACGGCGACGCATCGTCGCCAACCGGTACGACGGAGCCGAACGGGACATGTCCGCCACGCGGCTCGGCCGGGATGGCCCGTTGGACCAGCGGCAGACAGTAGACGGCGAGTGAGTCGTCCAGCAGGTCGGTGCGGTGGGTGGCCTTGGCGAGATCCCAGGAATGGGTGGTGAGCTCGCCGGTGTAGGCGCCGATCGCGGCGGCTCCGGGCAGCGTTCCCCACGGCAATGTGCAGATCTGCGTCAGTACGGCGTCGTTCGCCAGCGTGCCGTCGAGCGTCGTACGGCGTTCCTTCCAGGCGGCCGGGACGTCGTCCACACCGGTCGTGACCGTTGGGAGGTCCAACGGGTTGCCGCCGGTGAGGGCGAGGTCGATCCGGCCGATCACGGTGATCAGGTGGCCGAGCAGAGTGCGTACGTCGTACTCCGGGCACGGGGTCGGCAGGGCCAGTTCGTCGGCGCCGATGGTGTCGATCATCGCCTGGGTCTGGTCGAGCGCGAGCCCGAGCATCGGACGGGGGTCGTTCATGAGGTTGTTCATGGAGACAGCCTCGCGGGGTATATGCGACATCTTCTGTCGCATATTGTGGAGACCGTGCGAGCCGACCGGTTGTTGCAGATCATCCTGTTGCTGCAGCGGCATGCGCGGCTGAGTGCGCGGGAGCTGGCCGAGCGGCTGGAGGTGTCGACGCGGACGGTCCTGCGCGACATGGAGGCGCTGTCGGCGGCCGGCGTACCGGTCTACAGCGAGCGTGGGCGCAACGGGGGCTGTGTGCTGCTGCCGGGGTATCGGGCCGACGTGAGTGGGCTGACGCCGCGCGAGGCGCAGGCGTTGTTCGCGTGGTCGGGGCGGGCCGCGTTGTCGGAGGAGCTGGGGCTGCGGGATGCGCTGCAGTCCGCGATGGGCAAGTTGTCGTCGACATTGCCGCTGGCACTGCAGGACGATGCGGATGCGTTGTCGGGTGCGATCGTGGTGGATCGGCGGCGGTGGTTCGCGGAGCCCGAGGACCACGGTGCACTGCCGGTGCTGCGGCAGGCGGTGGTGGCGCAGCGCCGGGTGCGACTGCGTTATGCGTCGGCGAGTGCGGGGCTGCAGCGTCGTACCGTCGATCCGTGGGGGCTGGTCGAGCAGGCCGGCCGGTGGTATCTCGTCGCAGCGCATCGCGGGACGGCGCGGATGTATCGGGTCTCGCGGGTAGAGCAGGTGGATGTGCTCGAGGCGGCCGCCGTACGGCCTGACGGACTGGACGTCCGCGCGGAGTGGGACCGGCTGCGGTCCGGACTCGAGCAGAACATGCCGGTCGGGGTCGACGTACTGGTCCGGGTGCGACCCGAGCGGGTCGAGCTGGTACGGCGGATCGCCACACCGATGCTGGCCAAAGGGTCTATCGCCCGGGACGTGCCGGCGGATGACGAGTGGCCGCATCTGCGCCTGCACTTCCGGGTCCAGGAGGCCGCGTGTGGTGTGCTGCTCGGCTTCGCGGGCGATGTCGAGGTGCTGGAGCCGGTCGACCTACGGTCCAGGATGTTGCGGCTTGCCGAGGCCGCTGTGGCGGTCTACAGCTGACGCTTGGCCTCGAACTTCTGACGGAGGATGACACGGCCGTCGTCCGCCTGGTCCTCGTTGCGCCAGTGGAAGCTGGTCTCGGTGATGCCGGTGAACGCCCAGCGGGTGTTGGCGGTCTGGGACGTGAGGGTGATGGAGTCGCCGTCGGCCTGCGCGATGAAAGGCATGACGAACGCGGCCTTCGGGCCCAGCCAGGTGGAGCGGAAGGCGTTCAGCTCGGGGTCGTGGATGCGGATCGACAGGCCCCACTCACCGTCGCCGTCGGTGCCGCGGGCGGCGCGGCTCGGGGTGATCCAGATGTCGGCGACCGCGCGGCCGTCGAGGGCCCAGGCGAAGTGCCACTCGCCCTTGGTCTGCCGGGTGACGTTGCCGTCGTCGTCGTACCAGGCGACGTCGAGATCCCAGCTGCCGATCAGTGGGGCGAAGGGCCGGAAGGCTTCGGCGTACTCGGGACGAGGTCCGTCGGACACCATCAGATCGGCCAGAACGCGTGCGGCGGAGGCGCCATCGGTAACCTGCATACTGGCTGTTTACTCCTGACGTCGGCAGTGCGTCAAGAGAAATGCGGACGCCCCGCCACCGGTGACCCCGTCGTGTCCCAGCACGATGGCACTTCCGGTGGTCGGGGCGATCAGTCCGACAGCACCGGGTAACTGTAGTGCCAGTCGACCGCACAGCAGAATCACAAGACGCGCGCAGCCGTTGCGATCACGTTGCTGTTCTTAATGCATGGCGTGTGGCAGGCGTCGTGGTTAGGGTCCCGGCATGACGACAGGGGTGGTGATCCGGTCGGCCGTCGGCGATGACGCCGACGCGATCGCGGCAGTGCGCCGGGCGGTCTACTCGTACAAGGTGATGTCGCCGGCGGCCACTCGGCACATGATCACCGTGCAGGCACCGGGGGAGCGGTTCCTTCCACTGGTCGCGGAGGCCGACGGCGAACTGGTTGCCTGGGGATCGGCCGGCCTGAATGTCTGGACCAGCGAACCGGGCCAGAGTCACCTGTCCATCTACGTGCATCCCGACCAGCGCAAGCAGGGCATCGGCACCGCGCTCGCCGACCGGCTGCACCAGCACCTGACCGAGGTCGGCGCGATCCGCGTGCGGGCGTTCGTGCACCCGGACGGTCTCGAGTTCGCCCGCAACCTCGGGTACGACGGGACGCGGCAGATGCACTACTCCGGCGTCGACGTACGGTCGCTGCCCGAGCAGCCGGCGACCCCGGCCGGCATCGAGCTCGTGACGTTCGACCAGGTCGACCCGCTACAGGCGTACGCCGCCGACTCGATCGCCTCGCTGGACGAACCGAGCGACTCGCCGATCGACTCGATCGACTACGAGCAGTGGCTCGAGGAGATCTGGCAGGGGCCCGCGCTGGACAAGTCGCTGAGCGTCGCCGCGATGGTGGGGGACGAGATGGTGGGCTTCACCGTGGTCGAGACCGACGCCGACCGGGCCTGGTCGGGGATGACCGGCACGATCCCGGCGTACCGGGGCCGGGGGCTGGCCAAGCTGGTCAAGTCGGTCGCCCTCCGCCGGGCCGCCGCGGCCGGCATCACCGCGGCGTACACGTCCAACGACGACGAGAACGGCCCGATGCTTGCCGTCAACAACTGGCTCGGCTACCAGCGCGTCCAGACCGAGCTGGGCCTGCTCCGGACACTGGCCGGCTAGGTAATGACGACCGTCGGGTTCGATCGCGTTCAGCACCTGGTCCGGGTGCCGGTGACGGTGGGCGGGGACGAGTACAGGTTCCTGGTCGACACCGGGATCGGGATCACCGTCGTGTCGTCGGCGCTCGCGGCGCGTGCCGACGTGCAGCCGAGCGCTGAGACGTTCACCGGCCGGCGGATGTCCGGTCAGTCCGTCGAGACGCCGTTGGTCCGGCTGCCGACCCTCGCGTTCGGCGACTACACCGTCGACGCGCACGTCGCGGGAGTCGCGGACCTTGGCGACATCCACGGCCCGAACGGATTCGCGGGGATCCTCGGTCCGGCGTTCTTCGAGCAGCACGTGGTGACTACCGACCCGGTTGCGTCGACCCTGACCGTCCGACCTCGGGCGGACTTCGCCGTCGACGGGTACGAGATTCCGCTCGAGATCCGGCGGGATTCGGTGTCGGTGGATCCCTTCGTCCAGCTGGTGTTGCCGAGTGGTCGCGAGATCTGCGTCGAGGTGGATACCGGGTCGGACAGCCTCATCCTCGACACCCGCTACGTGTCCGACTGCGGGGTCGATCTCGACAGCCCGGACGTGACGACGCGGACCGGTACGGACGAGACCGGCTATGGATGGACCCGGCACTGGGTCTCGATCGGCGGCAGCGTTCACCTGGCCGCCGCACCGGAGACCGCGCAGCAGGCGCCGCGGGTGCAGTTCCAGGACATCATCCACGACGGGCTGGTGGGCGCGGACTACCTCGAGCGCTACCGCCTGTCCTTCGACGTCTCCGGTGCCCGGCTGATCCTCTCGCCGCGGCTCTGAAACAGAGCCGTAATTGGTCTGCACCTGACTGCGCGCTATGTTCCGGAGGACTCGTTGAAGGAGTTCGCAAGGAGTTCGCATGGAGATCAGGGCGGCCGGAACGGGGGACGTCGAAGGCGCGATCGCGTTGCATGACGCGTTGGCGCCGTACCTGGTGGTCACGCGGGGCGCGGTGACGCGCAGACTGGCCTCGCCCGCCGTCGCGGGCAACGGAACGTTCGCCGCGGTGGATGCCGGTGAAGTGGTCGGGTGGGCAACGACCGAGCTGATCGCCGGGTCGGAGCCGCTGGACGGACAGTTGCGGTTGCTGGTCCGGCCGGACCACCGGGGCCGGGGCATCGGTGCGAAGTTGCTGGAGGCAACGCACGAGGATCTGCGGTCGGCCGGCGCGACCAGCGCGCGGGTGTTCGCCGATCCCGCCGCGGTGGAGTGGGCGGCGCGGCGCGGCTACCGGCAGACCCGGCAGGTGCACTACGCGGGCATCGACCCGCGCAAGGCGCCGGAGGTGCCCGGGATCCCGACCGGCGTGGAACTGGTCGCGCTCACCGACGTCGATCCGCGGCAGCTGTACGAGTCTGATCAAGTTGCCCAGCGCACCAAACCGGGCGACGCGAACATCACCTCACGCCCGTACGACGACTGGCTCGCCGCGATCTGGCGGTCGCCGGACATGGTGCTCGACCTGAGCATGGCCGCGCTGTACCAGGACCAGGTGGTCGCGTTCACGCTCGGCCACGGCGACCGGACCCGGATCTGGTCCAAGATGACCGCGACGATGCCGCCGTACCGCGGCCGCGGTCTGGCCAAGCTGGTCAAGTCCGCCGCCCTGCACCGCGCCGCCGACGCAGGAGTGCGAGGCGCCTACACCGCCAATTACGACGGCAACGCGCCGATGATCGCCGTCAACGAGTGGCTCGGCTACGACCGCGTGACCACCCACGCCGTCCTGATCTGCCCCCTCTAAGGGACGAGCAGTACGACGGTCTCCGCAACGCAGGCGGGTTTGGTGGAGTTCTCGAGCTCGATGACCCAGTTGAGCGAGACCTGGACGCCGGCCGGGGTCTCGACGGCGTTGGCGATCGAGGCGCCGGCGCGGATCCGGGTGCCGACCGGGACGGGAGCAGGGAAGCGGACCTTGTTGACGCCGTAGTTGAGCTTGGCGGTGACGCCGTCGATGGAGAACAGCTCGTCACCGAAGCGCGCGATCAGGCTCAGCGTGAGGTACCCGTGCGCGATCGTCCCGCCGTACGGGCCTTTCGACGCGCGCTCGACGTCGACGTGGATCCACTGGTGGTCACCGGTCGCGTCCGCGAACGTGTTCACCTGCTCCTGGGTGATCTCCAGCCACTCGGTCTCACCCAGGTGGGTGCCGACCGCGTGCACGACCTCGTCGATGCCGTTGAACGACTGCGTCATCCGTCTGCCCTCAGTTCCGGGGTCCGCCGGCGACGTACAGGACCTGACCGGAGACGAAGCCGGCCTCTTCGCTGCAGAAGAACGACGCCGCCGCGGCGATGTCCTCCGGCTTGCCGGTCCGGTTCACCGGGATGGTGGCGGCGGTGGCCTTCTTGAACTCCTCGAAGTCGACCCCGACCCGGGCCGCGGTGGCGGCGGTCATGTCGGTCTCGATGAAGCCGGGGGCGATCGCGTTCGCGGTGACGCCGAACTTGCCCAGCTCGATCGCCAGCGTCTTGGCCAGCCCCTGCAGCCCGGCCTTCGCGGACGCGTAGTTCGCCTGGCCGCGGTTGCCCAGCGCCGAGGTCGAGGACAGGAAGACCATCCGGCCGTAGCCCGCCTCGACCATATGCGCCTGGCAGGCCTTCGACATCAGGAAGCTGCCGCGCAGGTGCACGGACATGACCGTGTCCCAGTCGTCCTCGGACATCTTGAACAGCAGGTTGTCGCGCAGCACGCCGGCGTTGTTCACCAGGATCGTCGGCGCGCCCAGCTCGGCGACCACCCGGTCGACCGCGGCGGTGACCTGGTCGGACTTGCTGACGTCGCAGCCGACCGCGATGGCCTGGCCGCCGGCCTCGGTGATCGCCTTCACGGTCCCGGCGCAGGCGCCCTCGTCGAGGTCCAGCACGGCAACCGCGTTCCCGTCCTGGGCGAGCCGCTGTGCCACGGCCGCACCGATTCCCCGGGCCGCCCCGGTCACAATCGCCACCCGCTGCTCGCTCATCCGCGCTCCTTCGGTCAATGCTGCTGCCGGGGACGACATTACCCACGCTCAGTCACGCCGGGAGTACCCAGGATGCGATGATCGCCGTGTGGATCATCACAACCGCCATGTCTATTACTGCCCGTTGCGGTGGGGTGACCTGGACGCCCTCGGCCACGTGAACAACGGCCGGTTCGTCGACTATCTGCAGGACGCGCGGGTCGACTTCCTGTTCCGGACCGCCAAGGAGCTCGGCGCGGACGACCTGGAGACGGGTCTGCTGGTGGCCCGGCACGAGGTGCAGTACCGGACGCCGCTGTACTTCCGGCCGGAGCCGGTCCGGATCGAGCTGTGGATCAGCGAGATCAGGGCCGCTTCGTTCACCGTGGACTACGAGATCCTCGACGCCGACCCCGCGCGTCGTACCTATGTCGAGGCCCGGACCAGGCTGGTCCCCTTCGACTTCGCCGCCAACCGCCTCCGCCGGATCAGCCCGGTCGAACGCGAGGCCCTGTCGAAACTGGTGGGCGCTTGATGTACACGCACCCGGTCCTGGTTCGCTGGTCGGACATCGACTCGTACGACCACGTCAACAACGTCCGGTACTTCGACTATCTGCAGGAGGCCCGGATCGCGTTCCTGTCCGAGGTCCTGGAGACGGGGGATCTGTTCGCCGAGCACCCGTGTGCCCTGGTCAGCCAGACCGTGGACTACCTGCGCCCGATCCTGCTGAGGCATCCGCCGTACGACGTGGACGTGTGGATCGACTCGGTCGGTACGACGTCGTACACGCTCGGCTCGCGGATCGTCGACCGCAGTGAGGAGACCGAGGACGTCTACGCCAAGGCGGTGTCGGTCATCGTCACCACGGACGCCGAGACCCACGCCAAGCGGCCGCTGTCGGAGTCCGAACGGGCAGCCCTCCTGAAGCACGTTGCGAGCACTTGAGACACTGGGACCGACATGAGTGAGCAACTGAGCTTCTACGACGCCGTCGGTGGGGCCGAGACGTTCCACAAACTGGTGGCGGCTTTCTACCGCGGCGTGGCCGTCGACCCGGAACTGCGCGCGCTGTACCCGGAGGAGGACCTCGGTCCGGCCGAAGTGCGCTTCCGGATGTTCCTGGAGCAGTACTGGGGCGGCCCCAAAACGTACTCCGAGCAGCGCGGACACCCCCGGCTGCGGATGCGGCACGCCCCGTTCGCCGTCACGCCGAGCGCCCGGGACCGCTGGCTCGGCCACATGCGTGCCGCACTGGACGAGATCGCCCTGCCGCCGGATCAGGACGAGCAGATCTGGAAGTACATGGTGATGGCGGCGCACAGCATGGTGAACACCGACGAACCGCAGTACCCGGGCGCGATCGACGTGTCCGGCCGCTGAATCTCTCGCGAAGGAGACAACACGAGCATGGCAACCACGCGTACGGCCAAGGCCCACTGGGAAGGCTCGCTGATGGAGGGCGCCGGCCAGGTCGCCCTGGAGTCGTCCGGCGTCGGCACCTACGACGTGACCTGGGCCTCCCGGGCGAACGACGCGAACGGAAAGACCAGCCCGGAAGAGCTGATCGCCGCCGCGCACTCGACCTGTTTCTCGATGGCGCTGTCGCACGCCCTCGCCGGTGCCGGCAACGCGCCGGAGGCGATCGACACCCAGGCCGACGTGACCTTCCAGCCGGGTGAGGGCATCACCGGCATCAAACTGTCCGTCAACGGCAAGGTCCCCGGGATCACCGCCGACGAGTTCGCCGAGTTCGCCGAGGGCGCGAAGAAGAACTGCCCGGTCTCCCAGGCGCTGGCCGCCGTCCCGATCACCCTGGACGTCACCTTCACCGCCTGAACCTGACCGCTTCACACCGCGTCCGGCGAGCCCTGTGGGCCGCCGGACGCGGTCGTTCCTGTCGGTGGCGCCGGTCAGACTGCTCTCATGCCCGACGCCGCCTTGCTCGACAACCACCTCGCGTTCTTGGCCGCCCATCGCGGTGAGGTACGCCGCTCTGCCGCCGGGATCGAGGTGGTCGGGGAGTCAGCCGAGTTCTCGGCGTGGATCCCGCTCTCCTCGTCAGCCGAGATCCCGGCCGGTACGGCGACGGTCCGGCTGGTGCCGTGGAGCGGTGACGGCTGGGTGGAGCGGCTGACCGCGGCGGGCTTCCAGCCGGCCGAGGTGCTTGTGCACATGGAAGCGCTCGTGGAGCCGACCGCGGACGCGTCGCCGGCCGGGGTGGCAGCGATCGAGACGGACGAGGATGCGGCGGGGTTTGCCGAGGTGCAGAGTGCGGCGTTTCTCGACGAGGACGAGCCGGACTACGACTGGTGGCGGAAGAAGTTCCTGGAGCTGGCGGTCCGGAACTACCGGGCTCCGGATCAGTCGCTCTACCTGCTCCGGGTCGACGGGGACCCGGCCTCGGTGACGCTGGTGCTGCGGACCGGCGCCGTCTTCGGGGTCTACGCGGTCGCGACGAAGCCGACGTACCGAGGGCGGGGGCTTGCCTCAGCGCTGCTCGCGCAAGCGAGGTGGGATGCCGCTGAGGCGGCACGAGCCGCAGGTAGCGAGGGCGCGCCGCGGCTCACGTTGCAGGTGGTGGAGGGGTCGGACGCCGAGCGGCTCTATCTCAAGCTTGGGTTTCGTGCGGCGTTCCGGTCGCCGCACTTTCGGCGTCCTTGATCTCCTCGTCCTTCTCGGTGGCGCTGCCGACGCCCGAGGAGGCGCTGCTGCCCGGGTCGCGGGTGGCGAGGTTGCCGACCCGGACGACCTCGCCGTTGCGGACGTACCAGGTGGTGCCGTCCTCGCCCCGGAGCGTGGTGATCCGCAGGCCGACCTCCACCACGACCCCGGTCGCCTTCTCCATGTCGATCAGGTCGCCGACGCCGTACTGGTCCTCGAAGATCATGAACACGCCGGCCAGGAAGTCCTTCACCAGCGTCTGCGCGCCGAAACCGAGCACCACGCCGATGATGCTCGCCGACGCGACCACCGGCACGACGTTGAAGCCGAGCTCGGCAAGCACCATCACCACCAGGACGGCGGACAGCACGATCGTCACGGTGCTGCAGAGCAGCGAGGCGATCGTCTCGGCCCGCTGGGTCCGGCGCTCGTTGGCCAGCGTGTTCTCGACGAACCCCTGGCCGATCTTGGACTTCGACAGCACGCCGGCGACGGCGCCGTTCCCGGTCCGGCGGGCGAACTTGCGGATCACCTTGTGCAGGACCCAGCGGAGCACGAGGAAGCCGATGATCAGCCCGGCGATCCGGGCCGGGACGACGATGATCTGGTCGGTCACCTCCAGCTTGCCGTCGTTACCCATCCGGAAGAAGGTCGGAAAGGTCTCGGGCCGTGAAAACAGGGGGTGACTGACTGCGGACGTAAGGTAGCTGGTCAAATAAGGCATCTCGCCGCCCGATCTTAGTGAAGGAAGGCAAGGGAGACGATCGCATGCCCAGCCGGCTGGACGACGAGCTGTCCAGGCTCGTGAGCGCGGGCGTGCTGCGCCAGTACCAGGCCGACTCGCTCCGCGACGCCGCTGACGCGGAGATCGACGCGGCGCTGTCGGACCCCGGGCGGCCGCGGCCGCAGCCCACGCCCAGTGAGCCGCCGGCCAAGCCGCGGACACCACCGACGGCGACCCATACGAACGCTCTGATCGAGGTGCTCGGCTACATCGGCGGTGCGCTGCTCCTCGGCGCGGTCGCGCTGCTCACCCTCGCCAACTGGGGCGAGATGGGGCGTGCCGCGCGGGTTTCCACCGGCACCAGTGCCGCGGTCATCCTGCTCGGGGCAGCCTCCGTCCTCGCGCTGCTGCGGCGCCGTGAGCAGGTGAGCTCGGCGCTTGCGTCCCTAGGCTGCTGTGTGGCCGGTTTCGCCACGTATGTCGCGATCGAAGGAGAGACCGGGCGCGTTGCCGGGGTGGCGGTCGCGCTCGCGCTGGCCGGGGTCGGGCTGTGGTGGCTGTCCGGCTCTTCGTTGCTGGTGGCAACTTTCGGCATCCTCGGAGTGGGTGTGCTGGTAATCACGTCGGACGTCCTCTCTCCGGACGCGGGCTCGGCGGTCAACAGCGCGGGCATCGCCGGGACCGGATTCATCCTGGTGGCGTTCCTGCTCGCGATGCTCGGCCTGGTCCGGGATCAGGTGACCGCGTGGTCGCTGGCCGGCGCCGCGATGTTCAGCTCGTCGATCTGCTGGCTGGTCCAGGAGCGCGGCGAGATCATGGCCCTGGCCGTGGGTACGGCGGGACCCGCGGCCCTCCTGGTCGCGTACGGTCGCCGGCGCCATTCGGCGTACGCGGTGGTCGCGTGCTCGATCCTGCTGGTCATCTGGCCGACGGCGCTCTATCAGCTGACCGACGACATGGCCGGCGTGGCCATCGGCCTGGTCGTCGCCAGTGGCGTACTGCTGCTCGCCGTACTGATGCTCAGTCGCCGCCGCTCGAACGAGTAATACGGCGCGCGGCGTTGGGCGTTCGCGCCGTTGATACGGCAGACTCGCTGAGGTGACTGCTCCTACTCCGGCCCTTGTCGAGCTAGCGGTTGCCCATGGCGTGGCGACGGAGTACTGGAACTGGCAGGGCGAGCATGTGGTCGTCTCCAGTGAGGTGGTGTCCGCAGTACTCGCGGCGCTCGGTGTGGACGCGTCCACACCGGACAAGGCCGCCGATGCGCTGGCGGAGCACCAGCAGAACCGCTGGCGTCGTACGTTGCCCGCCACTGTGGTGATGCGCGAGGGCTGGACGCCGTGGTTCGCCGTACACCTGCCGCACGGGTCCACCGCCGAGGTCTGGGTGGATCTGGAGGACGGCGGTCAGCGGCGTGACATTCCGCAGCAGGAGCACTGGGTCGAACCGGAGTGGGTCGACGGCGTACAGATCGGTGAGGCGACGTTCCAGCTGCCGGGTGACCTGCCGCTCGGCTACCACCGGCTGTGCGCGCGGATCGGCGGCAGTCCGGAGATCTCGGTCAGCACGCTGATCGTGACGCCGCGCAAGCTGCACCCTGAGAAGCTGCACCGCACCTGGGGCTGGGTGCTGCAGCTGTACTCAGTCCGCTCCCGCCGGTCGTGGGGCATCGGCGATCTGCACGACCTCGCTGACCTGGCTGCGTGGTCAGCCCATGACCTTGGCGCCGGGTTCGTCCTGGTGAACCCAATGCACGCTGCGGAGACCGCGGGCCGGATGGAGCCCTCGCCGTACCTCCCGGCCTCACGGCGCTTCAGCAACCCCATCTACCTGCGCATCGAGGATATCGACGAGTACGGCGACCTCGCGCCGGCGGAGCGGGATCGGGTCCGGGCCCTCAGCCTGCAGGCGCGCGCACTGAGCGAGGACTGGACCGCACTGGACCGGGACACCGTCTGGGCCGCCAAGCGCGAGGCACTGCAGTTGCTGTTCGGAGTGCGACCGTCGATCGGCCGGATCGCGGAGTACGGCGCCTACTGCGACCGGGAGAGCCAGGGGCTGATCGACTTCGCCACCTGGGCCGCGATCTCCGACGTCCACGGGCCGGAGTGGAGCAAGTGGCCCGAGGAACTGCGAGATCCGATGTCTTCCGCGGTTGTTGCCTTCCGCAACGAGAATCCGGACGCGGTGGAGTTCCATTGCTGGCTGCAGTGGCAGCTGGACGAGCAACTCGCCCGCACCCAGGCCCGGGCGAAGGCGGCCGGCATGTCACTCGGCGTCGTCCACGACCTGGCGGTCGGCGTCCACCCGGACGGTGCGGACGCATGGGCCCTGCAGAGCGTGCTGGCGCCCGGCATCCACGTCGGTGCGCCGCCGGATGCGTTCAACCAGCAGGGTCAGGACTGGTCGCAGCCGCCATGGAGGCCGAATGCGCTGGCCGAGACCGGGTACGCCGCTTGGCGGGATCTGGTCCAGGCAGTCATGCGGCACGGCGGTGGGCTGCGGATCGACCACATCCTCGGCATGTTCCGGCTCTGGTGGGTGACGTCGCCGGAGCGGCCGACCGAAGGCACCTACGTCCGTTACGACCACGAGGCGCTCGTTGGCATCCTCGTGCTCGAGGCCACGCGGGCCGGGGTGACAGTAGTGGGTGAGGACCTGGGCACGGTCGAGCCATGGGTGCGGGACTACCTGACCGAGCGCGGCATCCTCGGCACGTCGGTGCTGTGGTTCGAGCGCGATGCTCAGAGCCGTCCGCTGGCGCCGGAGCGCTGGCGCGAACTCTGCCTGGCCACCGTCACCACCCACGACCTGCCGCCGACCGCCGGCTACCTCGCAGGCGATCACGTCGAACTGCGCAATCAGCTGGGCCTGCTCACCCGGCCGGTCGCCGAGGAACTCGCGGTGGACGAGGCCGAGCGCGACTCCTGGCTCAACGCGTTGCGGGAGCGTCACCTCCTCAGCAATACCGACGGCGACGTCGAGCGCATCGTCGAGTCCCTGCATCAGTACGTCGCTCACACGCCGGCGAAGCTGGTCGGCGTGGCACTGACGGATGCCGTGGGGGAGCGTCGTACGCAGAACCAGCCGGGCACCACGGACGAGTATCCGAACTGGCGGATCCCGCTCGGCGGACCGGACGGCCAGCCGGTGCTGATCGAGGACCTGCCGAACAACCACCGCCTGCGCCGGTTGATCGGCGCGCTCAACATCTAGCGCCGCGTCGAGCAACGGCGGCGAACGCCGGGCGGGTATGCGCCCGACCCCTGAAAGGGAGGCGGGGTCCGGCAGTCCGCCGGCCGGCGAATGACGTCTCCCACGCCGGCGCGCTGCCGAGCGGCCGGAGCGGGCGGCACATGATCCTGGCCGTCTGGACGATCAATGACACGGGGAAGGCCTTCTATCAGTGTTCGGATGTTAATTCCTGATTCAACCGGAGGTTTCGGAAATATCTTTCGTGGGAAGTGCACTCCTTGAAATAACCGCCCCTATTTCGAGGAGTGTTCCCATGAAATCCGTCCTCCGACGTGTCCTCATCCCCGTCGTCGCCGTCCTCGCCGGCCTGTTGCCCGGCGTGGTGATGGTCGACCAGGCCTCCGCCCTGACCAAGCTGACGCACTCCCAGGCGACCGCGATCTTCTCGGCCGCCGGCATCACCTGGTCGTCCAGCGGCAACTGCTCCGACTGGAACAACCCCACCTGCACGTCCTTCACGAACATCAACGACTCCACCGTGTACGGCGTACGCACACTGAAGCAGGCGAGTGGGTGCGCGATCCGGATCACCGGCGGCACGGAGGTCGGTCACGCCAGTGGCACCTACAGCCACCGCAACGGCTACAAGGTCGACGTCGCGATCACGACCTGTGTCACCAACTACGTGCACAACAACTTCACCCGCATCGCCGACCGCGGCGACGGCTACCCCCAGTGGCGCTCCGGCGCCGGCAACATCTACGCCAACGAAGGCAACCACTGGGACATCACCTACTACAACTGCGGCGGCTGCTGACAAGAACAAGAACAGCCGCGCTCCGCGCGGGTAGGAAGAGAACCAACTGCGGCGGCTGCTAACAAGAACAAGAACGCGCTCCGCGCGGGTAGGAGAGAGGCAACCGCGGCGGCTGCTAACCAACAGCCGCGCTCCGCGCGGGTAAGAAGAGGCAACCGCGGCGGCTGCTAGGCGCCGCGGCGCCTGCGTCCGCTCTGGGTGAGGCACTGGAGTGGACGCAGGCACGAAGTACTAGGCTGCGCGGTGTGATTGCTGAGTTGTCCGGCCACACCGTGCTGGTGTTCGTCGGTATCCCCGTACTGGTCGTCGCGGTGGTGGCGCTGCTGGTGTTCGCGCCGTCGATCGCGCACGGGCCGCGTTATCGTCCGGGTCTGTCCTGGTGGGCTCCGCCGGTCTGGATCAACGGTCCGGTCGCGACCAAGCCCGACCCGGCCAACCTGCCCGAGCTGCCCGGCGCGCCGGGGACCACCGCGACCGCCGGCACCGGCGTCGCCCGCACGACCGGAGGCGCAAGTGCCAGCTGGTGACGCATTCACACCGGACCAGCTCTACGACCTCGAGCGCGCGGTCCGGCACGCCGAGGAGGTCTCCGGCCTGCACTTCTCGGTGTACGTCGGTGGTGCCGACGAGGAGACCCGTCCGTTCGCGATCGAGCTGCTGAACGAGCTCGCCGACCCCGACCACAGCGTCCTGGTGTACGTCGACCCGGCCGGACGCCGGCTGGAGATCGTCACCGGCTCGCTGGCGCGGCGGCAGCTCTCGGACAGCGCGGCCGGACTGGCCGCGTTGACCATGCAGACCTCGTTCGCGACCGGTGACCTCACCGGCGGTCTGGTCACCGGCGTTCAGCAGCTGGGCGAGCACGCGCACCAGGCGCCGCTGCTGCACGCCAACGAGCCACACCAGCAGTGACCCAGATCCTGCAGTCCCACCGCATCGAGCTGGACGACGTCGTACTGCGCCCCTTCGTGGCCACCGACGAGGCTGCGGTGGCCGAGGCGCTGCGGGATCCGGACATCCTCCGCTGGACCGCGGGTACGGCGGTGATCCGCACGCCCGCGGATCAGCGGGCACGGAAGTGGCTGGAGCCGCGCATCGACGGCTGGGCTCGCGGTAGCGCCGTCTTCGCCGTCGCCGACGCCGCGACCGACTACGTCCTCGCCACAGTGTCGGTCCGCGACGTGAATCGAGTCCCGGATCAGGCTGTCGTCGCGTACTGGGTCAGCCCGGCCGCCCGCGGTCGCAGGCTCGCAGCCCGCGCACTCGACGCGGCCGCCCGCTGGGCCTTCGCGCCGGATGGTCTCAGACTGCACAGGTTGTCGCTGGACCACGCACTGATCAACGAGGGCTCCTGCCGCGTCGCCGTACGGGCCGGCTTCCAGCTCGAGGGCACCATGCGCGACTACTACGTCGAGCCGACCGGCGAGCGGCACGACTCGCACCTGCACTCGCGGCTGGCGACAGACCCAATGGGTCAGCCTGGAGCAGCCGCCGGCTCGTAGGTCGGGCAGGCCGAGTTCTGGTAGGCGCTCTGTGTCTTCGGCGCCGAGCACAGGTTGAGCATCTGGGCCGATGAGGTGCCGGGACCGAGGTAAACCAGCCAGGTGTTGGTGACGGGCTCCATGGTGCTGTTCGCGATCCCCGGGTACTGCCCGTTGACCAGCATCGCCTTGGCCGGTATGCCCGCCTTGATCAGCCTGGCCGCGAGGGCCTTCGCGACCTGGTCCGCGTCCATGCCGGCGTCGGTCGGGTACTTGTCGATCTGCACGATCCATTGGCCACGCTTGAACGCCGGCGACTCCGCGCCGGTGTTCACCGGCGGTGCGCTCGTCTTCGGCGCCGTGGACGTGGCCGGCGGCTTGCGATCCGCCTTCGTGGTGTTCGCGTCGTCACCCGCCGCGGGTGCGGCCGGGGCCGCCGCTCCATCCGCGGGTACGTCGCCCAGCCGCAAGCCGTCGTCCGTGGGCGCCGACGACGATCCGTTGGTCAGGATGAACCCGAAAACCGCCACCAGCGCGGCGGCGGCCACGATCGCCGCACCGACCGCGCTGTGCGAGCGCTGAACCTTCCGCGGGCGCCGCGGCGGGGCATCGTCGTGGCGGGCGGCAGAGTTCTGTTGTCTCCGAGCGACCCGGGCGGGCGGCCTTCGGTGATCCACAGTCACGGCAAGGGCCCCTCCCCAAGATTCCCTGTGCGGATGGTTCGCGTGCAGCTTAAACCGAACGAACGAGTAAGTGAGTCCTTTTCAGGTGGTGAGAATCTCTTCCCTGCAAGGGAATCGCCGCCCGCAATCGCCCCATCACCATGCGCAGACCAGCAATCGTTTGACTCTCACCGGCAGCATTCGCGCTACCACTGTCCGACGCCCGCGGTGATGGCCTTGACCTAGACAGCGCTCTAGTTGATTCGCTGACTGCATGCGCTATCTGACGATCGGAACAGACCCCATTCGTCGCCGCCGGGTGAGCCAGATCGCCCTCGGCGCGATGCTGATGGGCACGGTCACCGACGAGTCGACGTCGTACGCGATCCTCGATCGGTACGTCGAATCGGGCGGGACCTTCATCGACACGTCCAACAACTACGCCTTCTGGATCAACGGCACCCAGGGTGGGGAGAGCGAGCAGCTACTCGGCCGCTGGCTCCGCAGCCGGGGGATCGGCGACGAGCTCACCATCGCGACCAAGGTCGGCGGACGCCCGCCGCGTCCGGCAACCCAGCTCACGGAGGACCTCGAAGGTCTTTCCCCCCGCGTGATCAAGGAATCCGTGGCCCGAAGTCTGGAGCAACTGGGCCGCGACCGCATCGACGTGTACTACGCCCACGTCCCGGATCCCGCCGTACCCCTGGAGGAACAGGTCGAGGCGTTCGGCACCCTGGTGGCCGAAGGGACGGTCGGGATGGTCGGCCTGAGCAACTTCTGGTCCTGGCAGATCGAACGCGCCCGGACGATGGCCGCTGCGGCCGGCTTGCCGGGGTGTGAGGTGCTCCAGCATCACCACACCTACTTCCGGGCGCGGACCGACGAGGGCGGACTCCGGTCGCGCGACGGGAGCATCGGTGTGGTGGACGGGCAGCTGCTGAGCTATCTGCGCGCGGAGCCTGGCCTGACCCTGGTCGCGTACACGCCATTGCTCAGTGGTGGCTATGTTCGCGCCGACAAACCCCTCGAGGATCTCTACGATCACGCCGGCACCCGGGCCCGCCGGGTCGTGCTGGACCAGGTCGTCCGGGAGACGGACGCCACGGCGAACCAGGTAGTCCTCGCGTGGCTGATGGGCGGCGAGCTACCGATCATCCCGCTGGTCGGTGCGTCGTCGGTGGCCCAGCTCGACGAGAGCCTGGCGGCGGCCGAGCTCGAGTTGAGCGAGGATCAGCGGCAGCGGCTCGACGCAGCCGGACACAACGACTAGGTCCCGGAGGGGATGCCGTCGTACTTGGGGTGCGGCCGGGTGTCGAGGGCGTCGTCCAGCCAGGCGTCGACGTCGACGTCCGCGCCGAGGATGTGGCCGACGTACGCCGTCCGCTCGTGGCTGAGCACCTCGAGTTCCCACACGCAGGGGGCCGCACCGATCGGAGCCGGGCGCAGGTCGTCCACGTCCATCCCGCTGAAGATGCTGAGGCGGGACTGGAAGTCCTTCGCCCAGCTCTGCACGACCAGATAGATGCCGTCGCCGTCGAGATGCAGTACGACGACGGCCAGCCCGACGGCACCCATCGCGTCGTCGAACTCGAGCTGCCGGGTCGCGGTGGCGCGCGCGACCTCGACCATCTGGTCATCCCAGTGCCGTCCGCGGGCAGTGATGATGTAGGGCTTCACCAGGCGGTGCGGATCGCGCCATGGCATCAGCGGAGTGACAGGGCGGGGTCGGTACGCCTCTGCCAGTCCGGTCAGCGCAACAGCTGCCGCACCGGCCAAGGCGGGATCAGAGGCAGGCACCGACCCAGTCTTACCGTACGGAGGCCCAACGCGACACTGCCGGTCTCAGCAGTGGCTGAGACCGGCAGTGGTTGAGGACGAGGTCAGGCGACGGTGTCCTGCGCCTGGGCGGCGATCGCCCGGGTGAGGTCGGCCTGCGCCTCGGTGACATAACGCAGGGTCGGTGCGTCCACCGACGAGGACTCCGTGGCCAGCCACTCGGTCAGGGCGTCCAGTGCAGCCCGGTCCGCGAGGTTGCGCGGAGACAGATAGACCAGCACGTTCTCACCCATCGACGAGCCGAGGCGCGTGTACACGTCCTTGGCCGCGTTCAGGTACTTCCCGACGTACGGCCGCAGCAGGTCTTCCTGGCCGGGCTGCTGGAAGCCGAGGATGGTCCGGAACTGCGTCTCGTTCGGGGTGTCCTCGGACTCCACTGCGATCCGCCAGGCCTCTTCCTTGGCCTCGGCGGTCGGTCGGGCGGCGCGGGCTTGGGCGGCCCGCTCCTGTCCGGTGATCGTGGTGTCCAGGGTCAGCTCGTCGTCGATCTCGGCGGCGCCGATCCGGCCGAGCCGGGAGAGCGCCACGATCAGCGTCCAGCGCAGATCGGTGTCGACGACCAGACCTGGTGGCAGGTCGCGGTCGTCCAGCCAGGCGACGAGCCGGTCGGCGCCGGCCGCGGAGAACACCGCCGAGCTGTACGCGCGGGCGAACGCGAGCTGGTGGTCACTGCCCGGCTCGGCGTCGGCGAGCAGGCCCGCCACCGCGTCCTCGAACTGTGCCCGCAGGGCCGGCCGGTTGGCGGGCGCGGAGTACAGGTTGATCGCGCTGGTCGCCTGCCCCAGCAAGGACCGTACGCCGGTCAGGTCGGTCTCGGCCCGGATCCCCCGCAGCACGATGCCGACGTACTGGCTGGCCGGCATCTCCGCGTCCCGGGTCATGTCCCAGGCCGCGCCCCAGGCCAGTGCCCTGGGCAACGATTCGGTCAGCTGGTCGATCGACTCGACCAGGGTCGCCCGGGAGCGCTCGTCAAGCCGGATCTTGGCGTAGGTGAGGTCGTCGTCGTTCAGCAGCACCAGGTCCGGCTGGGAGGCGCCGATGAGCTCGGGCAGCTCGGTGCGCGGCCCGTCGATGTCCACCTCGAACCGCTCGGTCCGGACCAGGCCCTCGTCGGTACGGCGGTACAGCCCGACGGCGAGCCGGTGCGGCCGCAGCACCGGGAACTTCTCGGTCGCGGTCTGCTCGATCGCGAACGACGTGAAGGCACCGGAGGAGTCGACGGCGAAGTCTGCCCGCAGCGTGTTGACGCCGGCGGTCCGCAGCCAGCGCTCGGTCCAGTCGTCCAGGTCGCGACCGGACGCTTTCTCCAGCGGCTTGAGCAGGTCGGTCAGCTCGGTGTTGCCGAACGCGTGGTCGGCGAAGTACTCCTTCAACGCCGTGATGAAGGTGTCCTCACCGACGAACGCGACCAGCTGCCGGAGCGTGGAGGCGCCCTTGGCGTAGGTGATGCCGTCGAAGTTCACCTCGACCGCGTGGAAGTCGACCATGTCGGCCGCGATCGGGTGCGTCGAGGGCAGCTGGTCCTGCCGGTAGGCCCAGTTCTTCCGGGCGTTGCAGAACGTCGTCCAGGCACCGGCGTACTTGGTCGTCGCGACCGCCTGCGCCCAGTGACTGGCCCACTCGGCGAACGACTCGTTCAGCCACAGGTCGTCCCACCAGGTCATCGTGACCAGGTCGCCGAACCACATGTGCGCCAGCTCGTGCAGCACCGTGTTGGCGCGAGCTTCCATCTCCGCGTGGGTGGTGCGGCTGCGGAACAGGTACTCGTCCCGCAGCGTCACGCAGCCCGCGTTCTCCATCGCGCCCATGTTGTACTCGGGCACGAACGCCTGGTCGTACTTGTGGAACGGGTACGGCGTACCGAACGCGCTCTCGAACAGCTCGAAGCCCTGCTTGGTCACCTCGAACAGGTCGTCGACGTCCAGCGCCTCCTTCAGCGACGGACGGCACAGCAGCGACAGCGGGTAGGACCCGTGCGCGCCTTCGTAGGTGTCCGTGACCACGTGGTACGGCCCGGCCACCACAGCGGTGATGTACGTCGAGATCCGCTCGGTCGGCGGGAACTCCCACCGGGCCAGCTCCTCACCGTCCTCACCGGCGTACGGCGTGGGCTCGGGAGTCGGTGCGTTCGAGATGACGACCCAGCGGGCCGGTGCGGACACGGTGAAGGTGAAAGGGGCCTTGAGGTTCGGCTGCTCGAAGGTGGTGAACACCCGGCGGGCGTCCGGCACCTCGAACTGCGTGTAGAGGTAGGTCTCCTTGTCGGCCGGGTCGACCGAGCGGTGCAGTCCCTCGCCGGTGCGCGAGTACAGGCAGTCGGCGACCACCCGGAGCTCGTTGCGCTCCGCCAGCCCGTCCAGCTGGATGCGGGCGCCGTCGTACACCGTGTCCGGATCCAGCGCCCTGCCGTTCAGCGTCACCTCGCGGATCCGGTCCGCGATCAGGTCGGCGAAGGTGCTCGCGCCGGCCTCGGCCGCGAACGTGACGGTGGTCACGGACGGAAAGGTGGGCGCGCCGCTCGGGGCAGCGGTCAGGTCCAGCTCGATCGAGTAGCTGACGTCGCTGACCACGCCGGCACGGGTACGCGCCTCGTCGCGCGTCAGGTTGGTTCCAGGCATGTCGGCATCCTATGCACCTGGCAGTCGGCTTGGCTGAGGGTTTCCCCTCGACAGTGGGTATTGGATACCAAGCCGGTACCTACGATTCTTCAACTTTGTATGATTGGGAACATGACTGCCTCTGCCGATTTCTGGTTCGACCCGGCCTGCCCCTGGGCCTGGATGACTTCCCGCTGGATGCTCGAGGTCGAGCAAGTGAGGGATGTGAAGACGACCTGGCACGTGATGAGCCTGGCCGTCCTGAATGATGGGCGCGACAACCTGGACGAGAAGTACAAGCAGAACCTGCGCAACCTGTGGGGTCCGGTCCGGGTGCTGATCGCGGCCGAGCAGGCGCACGGCAACGAGGTGCTGCTGCCGCTCTACACCGCGCTCGGTCAGCGGATCCATGTCGCCGGCCGCGGCATCGGCGACGGCAAGGGCGACGTGGTCAAGGAGGCCCTCGAGGAGGTCGGTCTGCCGGCGTCCCTGATCGAGGCCGCCGAGTCCGACAAGTACGACGACGCGCTGAAGAAGTCGCACCACGCCGGCATGGACCTGGTCGGTATGGAGGTCGGCACGCCGGTCATTTCGGTCGAGGGCACGGCGTTCTTCGGTCCGGTCGTGACGCCCGCACCGAAGGGCGAGGCGGCCGGCAAGCTCTGGGACGGCGTCCGCCTGGTCGCCGGCACCGAGGGCTTCTTCGAGATCAAGCGCACCCGGGATCGCGGACCGATCTTCGACTGATTCGGTCCGTGGTTCAGGGCTTGAATTCCGCTGTCCCGGCCGGTGAAGGTTGCTCGCCAAGGAATCCGTCAAGTGGTGAGTAGGTTTCAGATGACCCTGCGTGATGAACTGCCCGCACTCGGTGCGGACGATGTCGCCGTACCTCCGGGGGTGACGGCCGGCATCGCCGTCTTCGACCGCCGGACCGGGCAGTTCGTGCAGCGGTTGAATGCCGATCATCGGTTCCGATCGGCATCCGTGGTGAAGCTGCTGATCGTGCTCGACTTCCTCTGGGACCGCGGTCCGGCGTACGCCGTGCCGCCCGCGGACCGGACCCGGCTCGAGGTGATGCTGCGCAGCAGCGACGACGACGCCGCGAGCTATTACTGGGACCACCTCGGCGGCGCGGCGATCGTCGACCGGATGGTGGCCCGGCTCGGCCTGACCCACACGGCCGGGCCACCGGCCACTCATCCGGGCTTCTGGGGGTACGTCGCCATGACGGCCGCCGACACGGTCCAGATCTATCGATACATCCTCGACCAGGGTCCGGCGCCGGTGCGCGAGTACGTGATGGACCTGCTGCACCGGCCGACCCGTCACGGCACAGACGGCTTCGACCAGTACTTCGGGATCGCATCGGTCTTCGAACCGGGCTTCAGCATCAAACAGGGCTGGTCCGGTTTCCAAGGCTCGAGTGGCTATCGCTCCGACAGGGCCAAGCCGACGGACATGTCGGTGGACCTCGTCAGCGAGGCTCTGCACACCACTGGGACCGTCGGGCCGGACGACCGGAGCATCGTGGCCGTGTTCACGCTGCATCCGGCGGGAACGGAGTACGAGCAGGCCTACGCGGAGGTCACGCGGCTGACCGCGGCGCTGACCGTGCCCGGCGTGCCGGACCGTCGGTAGGAGATGCAACACTTCTGGCCATGCGAGTGCACATCGGCTCCGACCATGCCGGCTTCGAACTGAAGAACCACCTGGTCCAGCACCTCATAGCTGCCGGGCACGACGTCGAGGACCACGGCCCGGCCGTGTACGACGCCGTCGACGACTACCCGCCGTACTGTCTGCGGACCGGTGAGGCGGTGATCCAGGAGCCGGGCAGCCTCGGCATCGTGATCGGCGGCTCCGGTAACGGCGAGCAGATCGCCGCCAACAAGGTGGAGGGGGTCCGGGCGATCCTGGCCTGGAGCACCGACACCGCACGGCTCGGCCGCGAGCACAACAATGCCAACGTGGTCAGCGTCGGGGCGCGGATGCACTCCGCGGAGGAGGCGACCGGGTTCGTCGACACCTTCCTGGCCACCGAGTACTCCGGCGAGGAGCGGCACACCCGCCGGATCGACATGCTGTCGGCCTACGAGTCGACCGGCGAGCTCCCGCCGGTCTCCTGACCCTCCGGCTTGTCGGTGTCCGCGTCCTTCTTCGGTTGCACCGGCCGGCGGTTGACCGGCTGGCGCGGGCGCGAGACGTCCCGGGCCCGCATCGACCGGCCGATGCCGACCACCGCCGGAGTGGGCGGACCACTCCGGCCCTTGGCTCCACCAGTTATCCCCATATGAGGAATCATGCCTGAAGGTCACACCCTGCACCGGCTGGCGAACGACGTCTGGGACGCGTTCGGCGGCCGTCCGGTCCTGGCGACCAGTCCGCAGGGCCGGTTCGTCGACGGCGCCGCCCTGCTGAACGGACACGTGCTGCGGCAGACCGAGGCGCACGGCAAGCACTTCCTCGCCGACTTCGAGGGCGCCGGCTGGCTGCACATCCACCTCGGCCTGATCGGCAAGATGGACATCTTTCCGGCGCCGGTGCCCGAACCGGTCGGCCAGGTCCGCCTCCGCCTGCAGAACGCCACGTCGTACGCTGATCTGCGCGGAGCGACCGTGGTCGAGGTGCTGACCGACGGTGAACGCGAGAGTCTGATCGCCCGCCTCGGTCCGGACCCGCTGCGCGACGACGCGGACCCCGAGCTGGCGTGGAAGCGGATCCATCGCAGCAAGCTGCCGATCGGCCGGCTGCTGATGGACCAGGAGGTGCTGAGCGGCGTCGGCAACGTCTACCGGGCCGAAGTGCTGTTCCGGGCGAAGCTGCACCCGATGACGCCAGGGCACCTGGTCAAGAAACGTGAGTGGCAGGGCATGTGGGACGACCTGCTCCAGCTGATGAAGTACGGCGTCGAGACCGGCCGGATCGACACCGTGACGGACGACCACACCCCGGAGGCCATGGGCCGTGACCCGCGCCGCGACGATCATGGTGGCGAGGTCTACGTGTACCGGCGGCAGGGACAGCGGTGCTACGTCTGCCAGTCGGTGATCCGGACCGAGATCCTGGCCGGGCGCAACTTGTTCTGGTGCCCCAAATGCCAGCGCACCGGTCTCACTCGCAAGAGCTGACATTCATCAGTTGGGTTACGGATTGATGCGCGGACCAGGTAGTGCCGTTATCTTCTTCACACCATGAGGAGGAGCGGCGGTCTCGCTGAGGTACGACGAATCGGCCGCCGGGTCGAGTCGCTGGGGCGGCGTGCCCGCCGGTCGCATCGGGTCGCCTTCGTCGTGCTGACGCTGACGTCGATCGCGATTGCCGTCTCCGGTGTCGTCTGGCAGACCTCCGCGCCGATCTCCTTGCTGATCATCCCGCTGGTGGTCGGCGGCCTGCTGCTGAGGTTCCGTGAGTTGGTGGCGCTCACCGTGATCACGGTGGCGTTCGGTGCGTTCGTCGTGCTGTCACGTGGACCGACGATGCCCCGGGTCGGCTTCGTGCTGGTCCTCGCGATCGTCGGCTGGATCATGCTCACCAGCGCCAAGGTGCGCAGCCGGCTCGGGGTGCCGGGCACCCGTGGCGAGTCGATGCTGATGGAGTTGCGCGACATCCTCAGCGCGCAGGGCGAGTTGCCGGACCTGCCGGCCGGCTGGCTGCTCGATGTGGCGATCCAGTCCGCCGGTGGGTCGTCGTTCTCCGGCGACTTCGTGGTGTCGACGACCCGCGGTGATCTGCTCGAGGTCGCGCTGGTCGATGTCTCGGGCAAGGGAATCGACGCGGGGACGCGGGCACTGTTGTTGTCCGGTGCGTTCGGTGGACTGCTCGGCGTCGTACCGGTCGAGGAGTTCCTGCCGTCGGCGAACCGTTACATCCGCCGGCAGGACTGGGACGACGACTTCGCCACGGTCGTCCATGTCGTGATCGACATGCAGACCGGGGAGTTCGACGTACGCACGGCCGGACATCCGCCGGCGATCCAGTTCGACGCGTGGTCGGGGCGGTGGCAGACGCGGGACGCGGACGGGCCGTTGCTCGGGTTGATGGAGGCGCCGGAGTTCCCGGCGAACCACGGGCAGCTGAAGCTGGGCGACGCGCTCTTCCTGTACAGCGACGGCATGGTCGAGACCCCGCTCCGCGATATCGGACGCGGCACCGACCGCCTCGTCGGGCACGCGGAACGCCTTGTGGCACATGGCTTCCAGGGCGCTGCGGCCGACCTCGTCGCATCCGCCGGCGGCCCCGGCGACGACTCCGCGATCGTCATCATCCACCGCATGGCACACGGGTAGCGGAGCTGGTCCCCGCGATGGCGTAGCCTGCTCGGTCGTGACGATCGATCGGTTGGGCGACTCCCTCGACCAGGCGGTGTCTGCGGCCGCGGAGGGGGATCGAGCGGCGCCGGAGGTGTCGTTCGAGGAACTGGTCGCGCTGATGCCGGACGCGATCCGCGAAGTGTTCCCGCCGGCCCGGTGGCAACTGCAGAAGCTGTGGGCGCTCGACCTGAAGGTCGAACCGGTCGAGATCGCGGATCTGGTCTGGATGTTCGACCTGCCGCTGTGGCAGCTGGACGGCGAACGCTTCAAGGTCACCCCGAACCAGGTCGCCGAGACCCCGATGAACTTCCGCGCCCACTACCAGCGGGTGATGGATGCCGATCTCGATCATCCGATCAACCTGGTCGCCTACCGCGGCCGCCTGGTCGTCCTCGACGGCGTCCATCGGCTCCTCAAGGCCCATTTCCTCCGCCGCCGCTGGATCGAGGCCACCATCGCCACTGCCACCCAGCTCCAGTCCTGCGCTCCTTGAGGTGCAAGCAGCGACTTGCGCATCAATCCCGGAGTTGACAGGGTGGTGGGCATGGAGAGCGTGGAGCGTGAGGTGTACGTCGAGGCGCGGCCGGAGGTCGTGTGGGCGGCGGTGGCTCAGCCAGAGGGCCTCGCCCGGTGGTACGCGTTCGGTGGGGCGGAGATCGAGCTGCGGCCGGGTGGGCGGCTGGTGATGCGGTGGGACGAGCACGGGGAGTATCTCGGCTTCGTCGAGAAGGTCGAGCCGGGGCGGCGGTTCGCCTATCGGTACGCCGTCGAGCCGGGCGTGGAGCCCGCGCCGGGGAACTCGAACCTCGTGGAGTTCACACTGACGCCCGAGGGCGAGGGGACTCGGTTGCGGGTGGTGGAGTCCGGGTTCGAGCGGCTGGAGGTGTCGCCGGAGGAGCAGGTCAGGCGGGCCGAGGAGTCCGTGCAGGGGTGGGACGGTGCGCTCGCGGCGCTGACGGAGTTGGCGCCGACGCTGTGACAACCGGCGGGGAGCCTTCATCTGCCGATGCCGGGAGCGCCGTCGTCCGTGTCGACGGGGTGCTCGAGGCGCTGGGCGATCCCACCCGCCGGATCGTGGTCGAGTTGCTGGCCGCCGGCGGTGGGCGGACCGCGACGTCGCTCGCGGGCGAGCTCCCGGTCACCAGACAGGCCGTCGTGCAGCATCTCGCCGTACTGCGCGAAGCCGGCCTGGTCGACAGCCGCCGCGAGGGCCGCGAAGTCCGCTTCGAGCTGCGGCCGACAGCACTGACGGCGACCGCGGCCTGGATGGCGGACGTCGCCGCCGCCTGGGACCACCGCCTCAAGATCATCCAGGAGATCGCGACGACTCCCGACACGCCATGAATTGTTGATGTTGACGCGTCACCATTACACTTGGTGATATGACCTCGAACGCTGACGAGTACGCCCCGAGCCCGACCGACTGGGTTCGCACCATGGTCGACAAGATCGAGGACGCCGGGACCACCGACGTCGCCGACATCATCGGACTCCCTGTGGTGCTGCTGACCATGCGTGGTGCCAGGTCCGGCAAGATCCGGAAGGTCCCGCTGATGCGGGTCGAGCACCACGGTGTGTACGCCGCGGTCGCGTCGCTCGGCGGTGCGCCGAAGCGCCCGGTCTGGTACTACAACCTGAAGGCCGACCCGAAGCTCACCCTTCAGGACGGTGACGTGACCAAGGAGTACGTCGCCCGGGAGATCGAGGGCGCGGAGTACGACGAGTGGTGGCAGCGGTCCGTGGCCGCCTACCCGCCGTACGCGGACTACCAGACCAAGACCAGCCGGAAGATCCCGCAGTTCCTGCTGGACCCGGTCAAGTAAACGATCGACCCATGGGTGCGCGGCCGAGTTAAGACCGCGCACAGATCCGGCGTGGGACGACGACCGGTCGCGGGGTCGGGCCCAGGCCTGTGAGACGCTGGCGACGGCGGGGTCGAATGGATCCGGCCCGGCGCGCTGCGTCGACGGAGTTCTGGGAGTCGTCCTGACCACACACGACGCGGTGCAGGAACCGTTCGTCGGGTCGACGCGGTTGCGTCTGGCCGGACTGGCACTGCATGCCTATACCGCGAGCGGAACGGTGCTCGCGCTGCTGATCGTCATCGCCGCCATCGACGGGGACGCCGTCCGCGCACTCTGGCTCGGCCTGGCGGCGCTGGTGATCGACGGGACGGACGGGATGCTCGCCCGCCGGCTGCGGGTGAAGGAGACCATCCCGTGGTTCGACGGCGCGATGCTGGACAACATCGTCGACTACCTGACCTACGCGTTCGCCCCGATCGTGCTGCTCTGGACCGGGGACTACCTACCCAACGGCGGCTGGGGCGCGGTGCTGGCGGCGTTGCCGTTGCTTGCCTCCAGCTACCAGTTCTGCCGGGTCGACGCGAAGACCGACGACCACTTCTTCCTGGGCTTCCCCAGCTACTGGAACGTGGTCGCCTTCTACGTCGTGGTCCTCGGCCTCAGCCCGTTCACCACCGGCGTGATCCTGGTCGTCTGCTCGGTGCTGGTCTTCATCCCGGTGAAGTACGTCTACCCCTCGCGGACCAAGGCGTTCCGGACGATGAACCTGATCACGACCGCGATCTGGCTCGCGTCGTACGCCGTACTGCTCGCGCAGATGCCCGACCCGAACGCGATCGTGGTCGCGGTCTCGCTGGCCTACCTCCTGTACTACGGAGTCCTCAGCTTGTACCTGACGTTCTGGGTGCCTCGGCGCAAGGTCGCCTGAGTGGTCCTAGGTCTCGGCGCGGCGCTCGGTGCCGCGGTGCTGTTCGGCGTCGCCTCGATTCTGCAGGCGGTCGGCTCGCGCAAGGTCCCGACCGAGTCCGAACTGGATCCGCGGCGACTCGGTGGGTTCGTGGCGGCGCTGCTCAGACAGCCCGCGTTCGTCGGCGCCCTGGTGCTGAACCTGGCCGGTTTCGGACTGCACTTCGTTGCCCTGCGCCTCCTTCCGCTCTACCTCGCCCAAGCCGGCATCGCGGCCAGCCTGGTCGTGACCGCGCTGCTCGCCACCCGCTTGATGTCGGATCAGCTCAGTGCGCTCGAATGGTCTGCCGTGATCGCAGTCTGCGTCGGCCTCGGGCTGCTGGCGGTATCTGCGGGATCGGCGGGGGACAGCGCCCAACATCACGGGCTGACTGTCGGCCTCATCATCGGCCTCATCACCATCGCCACCCTCGGCGCCCTCGCGAGCCGCTCCCAGCACGGCGTCTCTACAGCTCTGCTGGGGATGCTCGCCGGACTCGGGTACGCCGGCGTCGCGATCTCGGCGCGGCTCCTGCAGGACGGCTCGATCGGCGAATTGCTCAGCAGCCCCACGACGTACACCCTGCCGATCAGTGGCGCGCTGGCCTTCCTCTTGTACTCGCTGGCGCTGCAACGCGGCTCGGTGACACTGGCAACCACGCCGATGATCGCCCTCCAAACCATCACCCCCGCCGTCGTTGGCGTCTTCGTCCTCGACGACGCCGTCCGCGCCGGCTGGTGGCCCGGCGCAATGGCCGGCTTCGCCCTCTCAGCCGTCGGCTCCCTGATCCTGGTCCGCTTCGAATCAGTCAAAGACCCCCAACCCAGCTAGCCCCCGCGGTCTAACGCGAAGCCCACTTCCAGGGTGGTTCGTCGAGGGGCCGCTGGTCGGCGATCGTCGTGGCGCCGTGGTCTTTGATCAGCTCGATGGTGTGCAGGTCATCGGCGAATGCTTCGAGGGAGGCGACGAACGGGCGGGAGTGGGTCACGACTATGACTTGAGCCTCCTTGGCGGCGGTGATGACGAGGTTGGCCAACGCGGGCAGGAGATCCGGGTGCAGGCTCGTCTCGGGCTCGTTGAGCACCAGAAGCTCCGGCGGTCGTGGGGTCAGCAGCGCCGCCACCCAGAGCAGGTATCGCAGCGTCCCGTCCGACAACTCGGCGCCCGACAACGGCCGGAGCAAACCGTGCTGCCGGAACGCGAGCTCGAATCGGCCGCCGGCGTTGACGATCTCCACCCTGCTGCCCGGGAACGCGAGCTCGATCGCGTCGTCGAGGGCGCCCTTCGAGCCGATCTCCCAGATCGTCTGGAGTGCGGCGGCGAGATCGCCACCCTCCGGGCCGAGGATGGGCGTCCGGGTGCCGATCTGTGCTCGGCGAGCCGGAGCGTCCGCGTCGGTGCGTAGGTGGTCGTAGAACCGCCACGCCCGCATCCGCTCGCGCAAAGCGAGCAACTCGGGCGCGCGCTGCGGATCGGCGAACTCGCTGAGCATGCTGTCGAACGGCTGCAGCACATGCCCGCCGTCCTGCCACCGGCCGCCGTCGTCACGGATGCGCGCCCCACCGCCTCCTCGCTCCATCAACAGAGCGGCAGGTCGCAGGAACGGTCCGGCCCAGAGCGACTCCCGTTTGATCTCGGGGTCGAGGTTGAACGCCGAGGGCTCACCACGCACGCCGAGCGTCGGCACCGGCATCCCGAAGTCCACCGCGTAGCCGTAGTCGTCGGACGCGAACCCCATCCGCAGGGTCACCGGACCAGTCCGCACGGTGCCTTGGATCGGGCGGTTTTTGCGGACATGTTCCGGGCCGGCCCACAGCGTCGACTGCAGGCCGCCTTCGCGAGCCAGGGCGGCGACCGCGCCGTTCCGCGAGGCATCCGCGAGCAGCCGGAGCGCCCGATACAGGCTGGATTTGCCGGTCCCGTTCGCTCCGGTCACCACGTTCAGCCCGCGCAGCGGCATCACGACCCGTCGCAACGACCGGTAGTTCTCCACCGCCAGCGTGGTCAGCATGACGGCCACGCTACCGACCTGGTCGGACACAACCGACCAGATCAGACTGGCACGCGACGGGGACGCAGAGCGGGCGCGTGGGGAAGAACAAACCCCACGCGCCCGCAAACCACGTCGAGGTCAGGCCAGGGAGTCTTCCCAGGCTTGGTGCAGGCCGGCGTAGTGGCCGTTGGTGGTGACGAGGCTGTCGGGGGCACCGTCCTCGATGATGCGGCCGTATTCGAGGACGATGACCCGGTCGGCCGTCTCGACCGTGGACAACCGGTGGGCGATGACGATCGCCGTACGGTCGGCCAGGATGGTCCGCAGCGCGCGCTGGATCAGCCGCTCGCTGGGGATGTCCAGGCTCGACGTCGCCTCGTCCAGGATCAGTACGGCGGGATCCGCGAGGAACGCCCGGGCGAACGCGACCAGTTGCCGCTGTCCCGCGGACAACCGGCTGCCGCGCTTCTCCACCGCGGTCTCGTACCCGTTCGGCAGCGCCATGATGAAGTCGTGCGCGCCGATCACCTTGGCCGCCTCGACCACCTCGTCCAGCGTCGCGTCCGGCTTGCCGAACCGGATGTTGTCGGCGACCGACCCGGTGAACAGGAAGTTCTCCTGCGTCACCATCACGACCCGCTCGCGCAGGTCGTCCTCGGTGAGGTCCCGCAGGTCCACGCCGTCGAGCAGCACGTGGCCGCCGGTCGGGTCGTAGAACCGCGCCACCAGCTTGGCGATCGTGGTCTTGCCGGCTCCCGTCGTACCGACGAGGGCGAGGGTCTGACCGGCCGGGACGTCGAGTTGGAGACCGGGCAGTACCTTGACGCCGTCGACGTACTGGAACTCGACGTTCCGCAGTTCCAGGTGACCCCGGGCGCGGCCCGGCTTGGCCGGCTCGAGCGGCTCCGGTACGTCGGGCGTCTCGTTGAGGACGCCGGACAGCTTCTCCAGCGCCGCACTCGCGGACAGGAAGGTGTTGTAGAACTGCGTGATGTCCTGCAGCGGCTCGAAGAACTGCCGCAGGTAGAGCAGGAACGCGGTCAGTACGCCGACCGTGACGTGACCGTGGTAGGCCTGGTAACCGCCGTACGCCAGGATCGCGACGATGGTGATGTTGCCGACGCCCTTGATCGACGGCATGAAGATCGCGTTCAGCTGGAACGACTCCAGGTTCGCCTTCCGGTACTTGTCGTTGACGCCGTGGAAGATCTCCTCGTTGCGCGGCTCGCGGCGGAACGCCTGCACCGCGCGGATCCCGGTCATCGACTCGACGAAGTGCACGATCACGAGTACGACGGCCTCGCGGGTCTGCCGGTACACGACGGCCGACCGCTTCCGGAACCATGCGGTCAGCACGAGTAGCACGGGGAAGGACAGCAGCGCGAGCAGACCGAGCTTGACGTCCAGCGTGAGCAGCAGGATCGACGTACCGATCAGGGTCAGCAGAGCCGTGACCAGACCGTCGAAGCCGGTCGCCAGCATCTCGTCGATCACACCGACGTCGGACGTCAGCCGCGAGATCACCCGGCCGGACGTGAACTTGTCGTGGAACGACGGGCTGAGCCGCTGGAAGTGGTCGAACACCCGGCGGCGCAGACCGAGCAGGATGGTCTGGCCCAGCTTGCCGGACCGCATCAGGAACAGCTGCCGTGCCCACGCCTGCAGCAGGGCCATCGCCAGAACGACAGCCACGACCGTGATCAGTTGCCGCGACCCCTCGCCGGCCAGGATCGGCGGAATGCCGTTGTCGATGCCGAGGTGGACCAGGTAGGGGATCGCGAGGCGGGCGCCGTTCTCGACCACGACGATCACCACCAGCAGCCAGATCATCTTCTGGTGCGGGCGGAGCAGCTCACCGAGCAGCTTGCGGGAGTCCTCCTTGAGCCGAACGGTCGTTGCCCTCGACAACTCCCGGTCGGGGTCGTCCTCGAAGACTCCCCGCCACGACTGCTCCGGGGTCTCCTGCTCGTTCTCCCGCGTCTCCTCTTCAGGAGGTGTTTGCTGGGTCGTGGTCATGGGGCCTCCCGGTCTGGACTGAGGAGCGGAGGGAGCGAAGCGACTGGAGCGACGAGGGAAGACCGGGAGTCAAGGCCCCATGACCCGCCGCGTCGGAGGCGTGGCCGTGACACAGTCATGCGTGCACCTCCTCTTCCTCGGCTGCGAGCAGTTGCCGGTACGCCGGAACTTTCGCGAGCAACTCCTGATGGGTACCGACGTGGGTGACCGTGCCGTTCTGCAGCAGGGCCACCTGGTCGGCCAGCATCACGGTCGACGCGCGGTGCGCGACGACGATGCCGGTGGTGTCGGCGAGCACATTGCGCAGCGCCTCCTCGACCAGTGCCTCGGTGTGCACGTCGAGCGCGGAGAGCGTGTCGTCGAGCACGAGGACGGCCGGCTTGGCGAGTACTGCCCGGGCGAGTGCGAGCCGCTGCCGTTGACCACCGGACAGTGACATGCCCTGCTCACCGACCCGGGTCTCCAGGCCCCAGGGCAGGTCGTTGGCGAACTCGGCCTGGGCCACCTGAAGGGCCTGCTGGACGTCGGCCTCGCTGGCGTCCGGCCGACCGAGGGTCAGGTTCTCCCGGACACTCATCGAGAACAGTGTCGGGTCGTCGAACGCGGACGCGACCGCGGTCCGCAACGAGGTCAGGCTCAGGTCCCGGAGGTCGTGCCCGTCGATGGTGATCCGCCCGGCGGTCACGTCGTACAGGCGGGGGACCAGAGCGGTGAGGGTGGTCTTGCCGGACCCGGTCGCGCCGACCAGGGCGAGCGTCGTACCCGGGGTGAGGTCGAGGTTGATGTCGTGCAGGATCTCCGGGGAGTCGGGTGAGAACCGGAAGCCGACGTGCTCGAAGCGCAGGTGGCCGCGGGAGTTCACCAGTTCCTCGGAGCCGGACTGGATGACCGAGTGGGTGTCGAGGATCTCGCTGATCCGGTCGGCCGCCGTCATCGCCTCCTGGGCCATCGCGAGGATCCCGCCGAGTGACGTGACCGGCCAGATCAGCGACAGCATCAGGGTGATGAACGCGACCAGTGTGCCGAGCGTGATCGCCTCCCGGCCGACTGCGAGCGCACCGAGCAGCAGCACGATCACCAGCGTCAGGTTCGGGATCACGCCGAGGAAGCTCCAGAACCGGGATGACAGCCGGACCTTGTCCACCGAGGTGTCGTAGAGATTGATCGCCTCGTCGTCGAACTGACCCTGGACGTGCGCCCGCCGGCCGAAGGCCTTGATCACCCGGAAGCCGAGCGCCGACTCCTCGATCCGGGTGGCCAGGTCGCCTTGCTGATCTTGGACCTTGCGGGAGATCAGCAGGTACTTCCGCTCGAACTTCAACGAGACCAGGATGATCGGCGCGGCGGCCAGCAGGACGATCACACCGAGCGGCCAGTACAACTGCAGCAGCAGGATCGTCACCACCACCAGTTGGAGGATGTTCATCACCAGGAACAGCAGGCCGAAGCCCATGAAGCGCCGGATGATGGACAGGTCGGTGGTGACCCGGGACAGCAACTGACCGCTCTGCCAGCGGGTGTGGAACTCCATCGGCAGCGACTGCAGCCGGATGTACAGGTCTTGCCGGAGGGCCGCCTCGAGGTCGCTGACGGCACGGGACTGGGCCCACCGGCGAGCCCAGACCAGCAGGACCTCGGCGATGCTCAGCCCGAGGGCCAGCAGGGCGAGCGGGACCAGCAGGCTCAGCTCGTGGCGGGTGACCGGACCGTCGATGATGGCCCGGGTGACAAGGGGAACGGTGAGGCTGACCGCGACGCCCAGCATGGCGGTGGAGAACATCACCGCGAGGCGCCAACGGTGTGGCCGGAGATAGGGACGGAGCCGCCACAGATTGCGGCTGCGTTCGGGGGCTCGGGTGGTAGGGGCAGCGATCGACGGCGCGTGGGCAGGGTGCTCTGAGGGCATCTGGACGGGCGCACTTCCCATCATGCTCGGTTCAAGGGGCTCGCGACCGGAAAACGGCGCACTTTCCAGTATCGCTCACTAGGTAAGCGCTTGTCCCCCGAATTCCATTCCCCGCCGATGAATTACCACTTGTTGCAATGACCAACTCCACGCCCACGCGGCGACCGGCGTCGCAGTCATTGCGTTCCGCAATCAATCCCGCGCCATCGATCGTCGGCTCGATGGACCGGCCGGCAGGGTGTGGAAGCTGCGGAGCGGGGAGAGCAGGGCGATCAGGACGCCGAGGAGCATGCCGGCGGTGGCCACCAGGAGGGTCGGGCGGATGCCGATCGCGGCCGGAGGCGGCGGCGCCGAAGGCCTGGCCGCCGATGACCAGGGTGTGCCAGGTGGCAGTGACGAGCACGATCAGCGGCCCCTGCATCGCCCCGGCCGTGGCCGCGACAGCGGCTGAGATCGCGAGTGGCGTCAGCACCCGATCACCGAAGATCACCCGCAGCCCGGCCGACAGCCGGACCTCGGACCGCTCAGGCACCGGCGCTCGCGCCGGCTCACGGATCAGGGACGACGCCACCGCGGACACCACGTACGACGCCGCGTCGACGATGATCGCGAACGGCGCACTCAGCACCTGCACCAGAAACCCGGCCATGGACGGACCGACCGTGGAGGCGAGGTTGAGGTTCAGCAGGGCCGCGCTGTTCGCCCGCATAAGGTCCTCCCGCGGCACGAGCGACGGGATGAGCGTCTGGGAGGCCGTGTCGGAGAGCAACGTGAGCACTCCGGTCAGTACGGCGACCACGTACAGCTGCTCGATCCGCAAGGAGTCGAGAGCCGCGGCCACCGGGACAGAGCTGAGCAACACCAGCCGTCCGATGTCCGTCCAGATCAGTACGCGACGCAGCGACCACCTGTCCACCCAGACGCCGACCAGCAGTCCGAAGACCAGATGCGGTGCGATGGTCAACGCGGCCAACGCGCCCATCTGCACCGGCGATGCCTGCAAGGTGACGACGGCTACGAGTGGCAGGGCGACCGTAGTGATGGCGCTGCCGGACGCTGACACCAGCTGCCCGAGCCACAGCTTGCGGAACTCACCCCTCACGACCCACGCCATGCCAAGCAACCTGTCACTCACCAGAGTCACTCGACTACGGCTGTTCGCCCGCCGCGGAGCGTGTTCACTGCCCGCGAAACACCGGACGCTTCGCAGTCAAGGGCAGTGACGCACCACTCGGGATCAGCCACGTGCAGCACACTTCGGGCAGCTCTGCCGCCGATGCCGTGATCCCCGCCTGTATCTGTTCCTTCCGGTGTGGCCAGCCCTTCGGGGTCCTCTTCGGGCGCCAGGCGTGTCACGTGGTTTTCGGGGGCGGCTTCCGTTACCAGTGGTTACTGGCTAGGGTGCGGCCGGTGTCGTAAGGGCGTAATGGGGGGTTCTTGTGCTGGGTCTTCGGGTCAAGGTGGCCGCGGTTGCGTGCGCCGTCGTACTGGTGCCGCTCGCGGCGAGTCAAGTGATGGCGGCCGACCCGCCTGTGCACCTGGGGGAGGGCACGCTGGTCCCGGGTCACGCCGCGGCCGACGTGGGGATGTCCGGGGCTCGGGTGGTCGTGTCGGACCCGCAGGATCACACCGTCTACGAGACGAGCAACAACGGCACCACCTGGACCGCGTCCGCTGGGACCAACGACACCAAACCGCTGCAGGTGGAGGGGGCCTCGCTGCTCACCTTCTCGGGTGGTACGGCGAAGGTCGGCGGGCTGACGTTCCCCGCGGCGGATGAGGTTGTGCTGGGCAAGGGCGGCAAGCTGGTATCCCACCGCGCGACTGGCGCGGCCACCGCCGAGGTGTACGACGTCGCGACGAAGACCAAGCTGGCCGACTACGCACCGCCGTTCGCGATGGCCGACAGCACGGTGTGGAAGGTGACCGAGCCCGGCCATCTGGACGGCAAGGATCTGACCACAGGTGTTGTGAAGACAGTCCTGGTCGCCAGCGCGTGCTTGGTCGGTCCGGATCGCGTGAACGGCCGTTGGGCGCTGCTGAGCGGCTGCAACCAGGTGGTCGACGTGAAAGGCCCAGAGGCTCCGCGGAATCTGACGGTGGCCGCGGACGCTCAGCTCGGCAACGGCTTCACCGTTCAGGCGTCCGGCTCCGATCTGCTCGTCACCGACCTCAACTACCAGTCGCTCGGCCAGCGCCGCTACGGCCCGAGCCGCTTGCCTGGCAGCTTCCGTGCGGACGGGTCTGGCGCTACGAAGATCGTGTACGCCGATCCGGACAGCAAGCCGCGAGTGATCAGCCTGAGCTGGCTCACCGCCGATCCGCAGCAGCATCCCGACACCGTGGCTCCGGTGCTGACCAGTGCGTCCGCGGGCGCCCGGATCCGGGACAACACGAGCCTCTCGTTCGAGTGGGCCTTCACCGACCCACAGGACCCGAACTCGCCCGCGACCGGCGTCAACAGCTACGACCTGCGCTATCAGCAGAGGCCCAACCGGACCGCGGCGTACGGCGCGTGGATCCAGCCGGCCGCTTGGCAAGGGCTCAAGACGACCGGTGCGAGTCTGGACGCTCCGATCGGTACGGATACGTGCTGGCAGGTGCGGGCGCGCGACTATGCGGCGAACGTGAGTGCGTGGACCGCGTCGTACTGCAGTGAGGTCGACGGTACGGCGCCGTCGCTCGTGACCTGGCGGATCGGGGACCGGGTACAGCTGGGATCGCCGGCGACCGTGCGGTGGGCGTACAAGGACGACACGGACATCGCGTCGTACGACGTCGTGTACAAGGTCGCCGCACCGGGTGTTGCCCTGGGCAAGTGGATCTATCCGGCCACGTGGCAGAACACCAAGATCACGTCGATCTCCTGGGCTCCACGGCTCGGCTGGGACGAGTGCTTCATGGTCCGGTCCCGCGACTACCTCGGCAACCTGTCCGCGTGGTCGGCACAGCTCTGCTCCGTAGCGCCGCAGGACGACCGGGCCCTCACCTCAGCCGGCACCGTCACCCGCTCGACGAGCACTCTGGCGTTCCAGGGGACCACCACGATCCTTGGCGCGAATGGTGCCTACCTCACCAAGGCCACCGAGGCCGCCGCCCGGATAGCCCTGGTGGCCATCCACGGCCCGGGCCAAGGCCGCGTGGACATCTACCACGCCAACATCAAGATCGGCACGGTCAACCTCGCCGCCACCACCACGTCTCGCGTCGTCACCTACCTCCCCGTCACGCCCCTCCGCACCGGCGCCGTCAAAATCGTCTCCACCAGCACCGCCCCCGCCACCATCGACGGCATAGCCTTCCTCCGCGTGAACTGAGAGGACGAGCGAATGTCTACAGGCTGGGACTGCAAGCACTTCTCGATCGGCCTCCCCACCACCGCCAAAGACCAGTCGCTCACGGCTCTCTTCCAGCACGTCGCCAACACCCTCGCCGAGGACGCTCCCCTCAGCATGGACAAGGTCATAGCGGTCACCTTCGAAAGCGAAGTCGAATCAGACGCCATCCACCGCGGCCACTTCACCATCGTCTTCGCAGATGCGGATGACGATGATGACGTGCCGCCGAGTAGACGATCCACCCTGGCCGTCGTCCCTCCAAGCGACTCCTAATCGCAGTACAACCCAACCAGCGTCTCCACCTCACACGCTCCCCCGTCTTGTTAGGCTGCGGTTTGCGTCAGAGCACAAGGGAGGTGGTCCACATGCGTCGTTTCCGCGTGGTGCCGCCTCGCTGGTTCTTCCAGCCGCTCTGACCCTCCTCGGGGCTCACCGCATCGAACCCTTGCGAGGAGTCCCCTTGAGTCCGATCGATCGATCCCCGGCCCTGACAGCAGTTCGCACTCTGTTCCACGCCTATCCGTGTCCGTACTGGGTGGCCGGCGGCTGGGCGCTCGACCTGTTCGCCGATCGCCTGAGGCGACCTCATGGCGACGTGGATGTCCTGGTGCTCGCCCGTGATCTCGACGAGATCGCCAAGACGTTCACCGGCCCGCGACCCATGGTCGAGCTTCCTGAGACGGGCGTACGCCGTTCCTGGGCGCCCGGCGAGGTACTGACGCCGGGTCCGAATGCTCTGGTCTTTCCCGACGACCCGCGTCCGTCCCCGATCCAGATCCTGTTCGCCGCGTCCGACGCCGACGCCGACGAATGGGTCTATCACCGCGGCCGAGGCACGATCCGGAAGCCACTCGCCGAGATCACGCTCAGGTCGCCCGACGGCATCCCGTACCTCGCACCGGAGGTCGTGCTCCTCTTCAAGTCACGCGGCGGCCGCCCGAAGGACCACGCCGACTTCGACGACGTCGCGGACCTACTCGACCCAGGTCGCCGCCGCTGGCTCCACGACCGCATCGCCCCGCGCTACCCCAACCACCCCTGGCTCCCAAACCTTCGCTGACCAACGGTCTTGAGCTGCGTCGCCTCTGCGAACAGCTGCTCAGCGGCCGGCCCATGCCGTCATTCCCGCCCCTGGACGGAAAGAGCGACGACGAACTACTCGCCGATATGGCGCGGCTCTCCGCGACCCGAGGCCAGGTCGAAACAGCTGTGCAGGATCGCGTTCTCCGTCTCCGCTCCCGCTCCGTCACGTGGGCCAGAATCGGCGAAGCCCTCGGCATCAGCCGCCAATCAGCCTGGGAACGCTTCTCCGGCGAGGAGTAACCCGCCGGCGAACGTCCGCGGAGCGCGGTTGAGGTGGGTGGTCGCCGTACGGATCGGGCGCCACGCTCCCGTTGACATGGATGGCTCGGAGGCACCAGTTGGGCAGTCACCGATGCCGGGAGATCCGGACTCGGTGTCGGATTGGGGTGCTGCTGTTCGTGGAGAAGGTGGAGGGTGGCCGCAGGGGTCACCCCGCAGAGGAGGAGACATGGCCGAGTACCTCATCGCATTCAACGAAGAGTGGTTGCCGGATCTCACGGACGAGGATCTGCGCAATGCCTCCAAGGCTGTCCGCGCGCTGAGGGCAGAGATGACAGCGGCCGGGGTCCTCATCTTCACCGGCGGCCTGGACGACGCTGCCCCTGTGTTCAGTGTCGATGCGTCGAGCGGCCCTCCGGTATTCACAGACGGCCCGTACGTCGAGTCCAAGGAGCATCTCGGCGGATTCGCCGTCGTCGACGTGGCCGACGAGGAGGCTGCGCGGCTGTGGGCGGGAAAGATCGCGGTGGCCTGCGGTTGGCCGCAGGAGGTACGACGTTTCCAGTACGCAACCACCGACGTGCAGACCCCCGAGACCGCCTGAACGGGGCGGTCGGTGTGCTGGTCCAAGCAGTTAGGGCATGTCACCGCAAATTTCTTCTGGCATAGCGTCGGATCCGGGATGGGTCGTTCGTAGAACAGGCAAGAGGCGGTCTGAGAGGCCGCCGGGACAAGGGAGTCATGGGATGCCGGAGTACTTGATCTCGTTCAATGACGGCGCGATGGACCACATCCCCGCCGAGGATTGGCCCGACGTGGGCAAGGCCTCGCACGAGGTGGTCGAGGAGGCCGTGCACGCCGGCGTGTGGGTGTACGGCGGTGGGCTCGAGAGGCAGCGGGCGAGCGTCGTAGCCACGGACGGGGTGGTCACCGACGGGCCTTACCCGGAGACCAAGGAGGTCGTTGGCGGGTTCTCGGTCGTCAACGTGGCCACACGCGAGGAGGCGCTGGCATGGGCTGCCAAGATCGCCGCCGCTTGTCGCTGCGCGCAAGAGGTGCGGGAGCTCATGCCCGACCCCGAAACAGACGCGCTGCTCCGCGAGGTTGCCAGGCGGGGGTGACATCCCAACGACGTCCGATCGAGGGGAGCGGCACGCCACGGACGAGCGCGCGCGGGAGATCGCCGACCGGCTGAACGAGGTAGTTGAACGACAGACCAACGCACGTGGAGGGCACGCCGCCGGAAACCCATCTCGGCATGACGAAGGCCCCCAGCCTCAGAATCTCTGTGGCTGGGGGCCTTTCGGGTGCCGAGCGGGTGACGAGAATCGAACTCGCGTAGCCAGTTTGGAAGACTGGGGCTCTACCATTGAGCTACACCCGCGGTGCTCGGACATGATTCCACATTCCCTGGGCTGGACTCAAAACGGTAGGTGACCGGGGTGGTGGCGCGAGCACTGGTTCCGGTCGACTAGACTCGTCCGGTCACTGCGGGGCGTAGCGTAGTGGCTAGCGCGCCTGCTTTGGGAGCAGGAGACCGCAGGTTCGAGTCCTGTCGCCCCGACAAACCCCCTGCAGCACCGGTGCAGTGCGGGCTGTCACCGTGCTGTGAATGTCATCGATTCAAGGAGAACCGCCACCGTGAAGAGCACCGTCGAGTCCGTGAGCCCGACCAAGGTCAAGCTCATCGTCGAGGTGCCGTTCGAGGAACTCAAGCCCAGCCTCGACGCGGCGTACCAGAGCATCGCCTCGCAGATCACCGTTCCGGGGTTCCGCAAGGGCAAGGTCCCGCCGCAGGTGATCGACCAGCGGGTCGGTCGCGGGCCGGTGCTCGAGGAGGCGATCAACGACGCCCTCCCGAAGCTCTATTCGCAGGCGGTCAGTGACAACCAGGTCAAGGCGATCGGCCGGCCCGAGGTCGACGTGACCGAGTTCAACGACAAGGAGAGCCTGCAGTTCTCCGCCGAGGTCGAGGTGCGCCCGGAGATCACGCTGCCCGATCTGGAGGGCCTGGAGGCCGAGGTCGAGGACATCGCCGTCAGCGACGACGACGTGACCGAGCAGATCGAGGCGCTGCGGCAGCGGTTCGGCTCGCTGAACCCGGTCGAGCGCGCGGTGCAGGACAAGGACTTCATCACCCTCGACCTGTCGGCCAGCAAGGACGGCGAGAAGGTCGAGGAGGGGCAGGCGACCGGCCTGTCCTACCAGGTCGGCAGCGGCCAGCTCCTGGACGGCCTGGACGAGGCCGTCACCGGGCTCAACGCCGGTGAGAGCAAGACCTTCGTCACCCAGCTCGTCGGCGGCGGGCTGAAGGGCGAGGACGTCGACGTCGAGGTGACCGTGACGGCGGTCAAGGAGCAGGAGCTGCCGGAGTTCGACGACGAGTTCGCGCAGACCGCGTCGGAGTTCGACACCGCCGAGGAGCTGAAGGCCGACGTCACCAGCCGGCTGGAGCGCGGCAAGCGGCTCGAGCAGGCCGGCGAGGCGCGGGACGCCGTACTCGAGAAGATCCTGACGCTGGTCGACGTACCGGTGCCGGAGGGTCTGCTGACCGACGAGCTCGCCGCCCGCAAGGAGAACCTGGAGCAGCAGCTCGGGTACTCCGGGATGACGTTCGAGCAGTTCCTGGAGGGCGAGGAGCAGACCCAGGAAGAGTTCGACGAGGACCTGAAGAAGCGCTCCGAGGACGCGATCAAGGCGCAGTTCGTGCTCGACCTCGTGGCCGAGCAGCAGGAGCTGAGCGTCAACGACCAGGAGCTGACCGAGCACATCGTCCGGCACGCGCAGCGCTCCGGCGTCAGCCCGGACCAGTTCGCCCAGCACGCGGTGGAGAACAACCTGGTCCCGAGCCTGGTCTCCGAGGTCGTCCGCGGCAAGGCGCTGGCCCACCTGGTCGAGAACGCCAAGGTCACCGACGCTTCCGGCAACGAGGTCGAGCTGAAGACCCTGCAGCCGGACGGCAGCTACGCCGACGCCGAGGCGGAGACCGCCGCCGAGGAGACGCCGGCCGAGGAGCCCGCCAAAGCTTGAGTGGTACGACGAGCGGCCCGGAACCACTGTGGTTCCGGGCCGCTCGCGCGTTTCCGGCCGGTCGTGATTCGTGGCGGGGATGCGAAGTACCTGACCAGGAAGCGTGTGGCGGGCGGTCCGAATCACAGCCACGGAATTCGCTCAGAGCAGATGAAATGCGCTGTGGGGTGCGCCGTGAGCGAACACCTGTGGCCCAGCCTTAGGTCTGTCGCCGCCGCCCAGTAATGTCGGCTTCGTGAACGAGACATTTGCAGCCAGCCCCACCGCCGCGGGCGGCAACGGATCCGGCGGACTCGACGACCACATCTACCAGCGCCTGCTGCAGAACCGGATCATCTTCCTGGGGTCCGAGGTTCGCGACGACAACGCGAACGCGATCTGCGCGCAGATGCTGCTCCTCAACGCCGAGGACCCCAACAAGGACATCTGGCTGTACATCAACTCGCCGGGTGGCTCGGTGGACTCCGGCATGGCGATCTACGACACGATGCAGTGGATCTCCAACGACGTGGCCACCGTCGGGATGGGCCTGGCCGCCTCGATGGGCCAGTTCCTGCTCTGCGCCGGCGCGAAGGACAAGCGGTTCGCGCTGCCGCACGCGCGGATCATGATGCACCAGCCCTCCGGCGGCATGGGCGGCACGGCGTCGGACATCAAGATCCAGGCCGAGCAGTCGCTGCACATCAAGGCGCAGCTGTTCAAGCTGATCGCCGAGCACACCGGCCAGCCGCTCGAGCAGGTCGAGAACGACGCGGACCGCGACCGCTGGTTCACCGCCGACGCGGCCAAGGACTACGGCTTCATCGACCACGTGGTCGCCAGCGCCGCGCAGCTCACCTCCGGCAGCCCGAACTCCTGATCTCCCACTCCGTCAGTCAAAGGACGCACCTATGAACTACTTCATCCCGCAGTGGGAGGAGCGCACGTCGTACGGCATGCGCCGGATCGACCCCTACACCAAGCTGTTCGAGGACCGGATCATCTTCCTCGGTACGCCGATCACCGACGAGATCGCGAACGCGGTGATGGCCCAGCTGCTGTGCCTGCAGTCGATGGACTCCGACCGCGACATCAGCATCTACATCAACTCCCCGGGCGGCTCGTTCACCGCGCTGACCGCGATCTACGACACGGTTCGCTACATCAAGCCGGACGTCCAGACGGTCTGCCTCGGTCAGGCCGCGTCGGCCGCCGCGGTGCTGCTCGCGGCCGGTACGCCGGGCAAGCGGCTGGCGCTGCCGAACAGCCGGATCATCATTCACCAGCCGGCCACCGAGGGCACCTACGGGCAGTCCAGCGACATCGAGATCCAGGCGAACGAGATCCTCCGCCTGCGCGCTCTGCTGGAGAAGATGATCTCCGAGGCCAGCGGCAAGTCGCTGGAGGAGGTCTCGCGTGACATCGAGCGGGACAAGTTCCTGACTGCCGACCAGGCCATCGAGTACGGCCTGATCGACGACGTCCTGGAGACGCTCAAGACCCCGGTCCCGGCCGGCGTCTGACGTCGCTGCCCCGCTCCGGCGGGGTGACGGTGTGGCTGAGATGGGGCTGTCAAGGGCGAGGCGCGTTCGCCACCGGCGTAGTCACAACCCGGCGGCGGGCGCGGCGTTTCGCCCCCGGACGGGGTACCGTCGAAATCGGGATCGGGGTAGCCTCGGCGCCCCGGCCCGAGCGGCCCACGCCCCCTCGGCCCTTGGTTCGACTTCGCATAGAAGGGATCTGTCCCGGTGGCACGCATAGGTGACGGCGGCGACCTGTTGAAGTGCTCGTTCTGCGGAAAGAGCCAGAAGCAGGTCAAGAAGCTCATCGCCGGTCCCGGCGTCTACATCTGCGACGAATGCATCGATCTCTGCAACGAGATCATCGAGGAGGAGCTGAACGAGGGCTCCGAGGTCGGACTCACCGAGCTGCCGAAGCCGCGGGAGATCTACGACTTCCTCAACGCGTACGTCGTCGGACAGGACGTGGCCAAGAAGGCTCTCGCGGTGGCGGTGTACAACCACTACAAGCGGGTCCGGGACGGTCAGGGCGGGTCGACCGCCGGTCGGCATGCCAAGGACGAGGCCGTCGAGCTGGCCAAGTCGAACATCCTGCTGATCGGCCCGACCGGCTGCGGCAAGACCTACCTCGCCCAGACGCTGGCCCGGATGCTGAACGTCCCGTTCGCCATCGCCGACGCCACCGCGCTGACCGAGGCCGGGTACGTCGGTGAGGACGTCGAGAACATCCTGCTCAAGCTGATCCAGGCGGCCGACTACGACGTCAAGAAGGCCGAGACCGGGATCATCTACATCGACGAGGTCGACAAGATCGCCCGCAAGAGCGAGAACCCGTCGATCACCCGCGATGTCTCCGGCGAGGGTGTGCAGCAGGCTCTGCTGAAGATCCTGGAAGGTACGACGGCTTCGGTGCCGCCGCAGGGTGGCCGGAAGCACCCGCACCAGGAGTTCATCCAGATCGACACGACCAACGTGCTGTTCATCGTCGGCGGCGCGTTCGCCGGCCTGGACCACATGGTCGAGCAGCGGGTCGGCAAGAAGACGCTCGGCTTCAACGCCTCGCGCGAGCCGGAGAAGCCGAAGGAAGCCGGCGGGTACGCGGATGTGATGCCGGAGGATCTGCTGAAGTTCGGCCTGATCCCCGAGTTCATCGGCCGGCTCCCGGTCATCACGACGGTGTCCCCGCTGGACCGTGACGCGCTGATCAAGATCCTGTCCGAGCCGAAGAACGCGCTGGTCAAGCAGTACCGGCGGCTGTTCGAGATCGACAACGTCGAGCTGGAGTTCAGCGACGACGCGGTCGAGGCGATCGCGGACCAGGCGCTGCTGCGCGGCACCGGCGCCCGCGGCCTGCGGGCGATCATGGAAGAGGTCCTCCTCAACGTGATGTACGAGGTGCCGAGCCGTGAGGACGTCGCCAAGGTCGTCGTCACCGGCAAGGTCGTGCTGGAGAACGTGAATCCCACGCTGATCCCGCGCGACCAGATCGACCGCAAGCGCGACCGGCGCGAGAAGACCGCCTGACGCAGTCCACAGAAGGAGGCCGGGATCCGCAGTACGCGGATTCCCGGCCTCCTTCTCGTGGTAGACGCACCGCGAGGTGGGTATCGCGTACTTGAATTGGGCCTACAAGCTCCCTGGAGGAACAAGTGAGATTGCTGCGTGTTCACACCGACGCCGGGCTCCGCGACGCCGTACTGGCCGACGATGGGCGAGTGGTGACGCTGCCGGGGGAGGCCGAGGCATTCGACCCCGTCCGATGGCGCGAGCGTGCCGCCGGCGCGGATGTGGAGACGGCTGCCGCGTTCGAGGACGTGCGACTGGCCGCGCCGCTCAGTCCCGGGAAGATCGTGTGTGTCGGGTTGAACTACGCCGACCACGCGGCCGAGGGTGGTCATGAGGCGCCGACCGAGCCGATTCTGTTCCTGAAGGCGCCGGACACGGTGGTCGGTGCGCGCGACGACATCGTCATTCCGCGGGGCAGCGAGAAGACCGACTGGGAGGTCGAGCTCGGGGTGGTGATCGGGCGTACGGCGGCCTATCTCGAGAGCGAGGCGGTTGCACTGGAGCATGTCGCGGGCTATGTCTTGGTCAACGACGTGTCGGAGCGGCATTTCCAGCTGGAGCGCGGCGGTCAGTGGGACAAGGGGAAGAACTCGGCGACGTTCTGCCCGCTCGGTCCGTGGGTGCTGACCGCCGATGAGGTTCCTGATCCGCAGGCGATCAAGCTCGGGCTCGAGGTGAACGGGGATGCAGTGCAGGAGAGTTCGACCGCGCAGATGATCTTCTCGGTCGCGCATCTGGTGCACTACATCTCCCAGTTCATGACGCTCTATCCGGGCGACGTGATCAGCACCGGCACGCCGGCCGGAGTTGGCTCCGGGCAGACGCCGCCGCGCTTCCTTCGCACGGGCGACGTCCTCCGAGTCTGGGCCGACGGCCTGGGCGAGCAGCACTCGAGGCTGGTCTGATGATCGTCGATCAGCTTGCTGTCGAGGTCTTTCCTGACCCGGTTGCCTTGGGTGCCGCGGCTGCGGCTGCGGCGGCGGACTCCCTGCGCCGGACGATCGAGGAGCGAGGCGCGGCTCGGCTCGTCCTGGCTGCCGCACCGAGCCAGACGCAGACCCTTGCCGCACTGTCCGTTGCTGAGGGCATCGATTGGTCGAAGGTCCAGGCGTTTCACATGGACGAGTACGTCGGCCTGCCGGTTGATGCGGAGCAACGGTTTGGCCTGTGGTTGCGTCGGCACGTCACGACGCCGGCGTCGTTGACGGTGTTCGATCCGGAGGGTGGTGCCGATCCGGAGGCCGAGGCTGCTCGGTATGCGGGTTTGGTCTCGGCCGAGCCGATCGATGTGGTGCTGGCGGGGATCGGAGTGAACGGGCATTTGGCGTTCAACGATCCGCCGGCAGACTTCGGTACGACCGACATTGTGCAGGTCGTCGCGCTGGACCAGATGAGTCGGCGGCAGCAGGTGGACGAAGGGTTGTTCGCGCGACTCGACGACGTACCCACGCATGCCTGGACGTTGACCGTGCCTTGTCTGCTGTCGGCGCGGGAGATCTTCTGCATGGTGTCCGGGGTCGCGAAGCGGGACGCCGTACGGCGAACTCTGCGTGGGCCCGTGGATCCGGACGTACCGGCGAGCGTGCTCCGTACGCATTCGCAGGCTCGGTTGTTCGTCGATCGGGAGGCGTTCGGCGATGAGTGAGTGCCTGGCTGCGATCACCGTGCTGCGCCGATTCCGGGGGCGAGTCCGGTGGCTGTAGGCAGGCTGACGGGACGCGACCCGTGGTCGGGCGACATCCTGCACGTCGAACACGGTGACGGCCGTATCACCACCGTCCACCGCGAGCCCGGCCCCTCTGAGGTGGTCGCCCATCGGGCTGGCGTGCGGTGGATCAGTGCGGGGCTTGTTGATCTGCAGGTCAATGGGTTTGGGGGGTTTGACCTCAATGGGGATGGGGTGTCGGTTGAGACCGTTGTGGGGTTGCGGGAGGCGTTGCGGGGGGTTGGGGTTACGACGTTCGTGCCGACGGTGATTACCGCGAGCGGGGAGCGGATGCGGCGGGCCGTGAGCGTTGTCGCTGAGGCTCGGCGGCGGTCTGCGGAGGTCGCGGCGGCGATTCCGTTTGTGCATCTTGAGGGGCCGCACATCTCGGATCAGGAGGGGCCGCGAGGGTGTCACGATGTGGCTGAGGTTCGGGCGCCTGATCTGGCGGAGTTCGAGCTGTGTCAGCAGGTGTCGGGTGGGCTGGTCGGGTTGATCACGGTGTCGCCGCATTGGGCCGGGAGTGCAGAGTTCATTGCGGCGGTGGTTGCCTCCGGCACCCGGGTGGCGATCGGGCATACGCATGCTGACGCGGCGCAGTTGCGTGCCGCGGTCGATGCGGGTGCGAGCTTGTCTACGCATCTTGGGAACGGTGCGCATGCTCAGTTGCCGCGGCATCCCAACTATCTGTGGGCACAGTTGGCGGAGGATCGGCTGCAGGCCGGGTTCATTGCTGATGGCCACCATCTGCCGGTGGATACATTCGTCGCGATGGTCCGGGCGAAGGGCATCGAGCGGTCGTTCCTGGTGTCCGATTCGGTGGCGGTCGGCGGGCAGGCGCCGGGCAACTATTCGTCGACCATCGGCGGAGATGTGGAGCTCACAGACGACGGACGGCTACTCGTGCGGGGTACGCCGTACCTCGCGGGGGCGGCGGCGCCACTCGCGGACGGGGTCGCCTGGGCGGCCGGAGCGTTCTCGTTGGCCGACGCACTCACGATGGCGACGATCAACCCCGCGCGCATCATCAACTCCACGCGGATGATCCCAGTTGCCGAGCAGATTCAGCCGGGGACTCGGATCTCGGACGTGATCACCTTCGACTGGCAGCCGGGGGATCGGACGCTGTCGTTCCGCTGAGCAGAGGGATGCCGGTACGACGTACGCGCGTACGTCGTACCGGACAAGCCGTTACTTCTGCAGGGCGGTGGCGATGGCCTCGGGTAGGGGTGTGGTCGGGCGGCCGATCAGGCGGGTGAGGTCCGAGCCGCGGCCGGCCAGACGGCCGCGTTCGATCGCGTTGTCGACGTCGACGAAGATGCGGGCCAGCGGCTCGGGAAGCCCGGCGCCGGTCAGGACGCCGACGTGCGTCTCGGCCGGAACGTTGTTGTAGGCAACATCCTTGCCGGACTGCTTCGACAGCTCCGCGGCGTACTCGGTCAGCGTCCACGCCGTGTCGCCGTTCAGCTCGTACGCCGTCTTCTCGTGGCCCGCACCAGTCAGCACGACGGCGGCCGCGGCGGCGTAGTCGCGCCGGCTGGCCGACCCGATCCTGCCGTCACCCGCGCTACCGATCACACCGTGCTCGAGCTGTACGGCGATCTGCTCGGTGTAGACCTCGTGGTACCAGCCGTTGCGGAGGAAGGTGAACGGCAGGCCGGAGTCGAGGATCGCCTGCTCGGTGGTGATGTGGTCGGCGGCCAGGTCGAAGTCGGCCTCCGGACCGCCGAGCACGCTGGTGTAGGCGATCCGCTCGACGCCGGCCGCCTTGGCCGCGTCGATCACTGCCTGGTGCTGGGCGACCCGGCTGGCCTCGAGACCGGAGATCAGCAGAACCGTGTCGCCGGCGCCGAATGCCTTGGCCAGCGCGGCCGGGTCGTTGTAGTCGGCAACCCGGACCTCGACGCCGCGAGCCGCGAGGGGCGCAGCCTTCGCCGCGTTCCGGGCGACCGCGACGACCTGGTCGGCCGGTACGCGTTCCAGCAACTCGTCGATGACGAGCTGGCCCAGATGACCGGTGGCGGCGGTGACGACGATGCTCATCCGTACTCCTTGTCGTTGGTTTGTGTCACCGAGCCTAGGCAGCGGTCGCGAGCGGATCTATGTCAGCGAAGCGCTGATCTATGTCTAATCGTCTCAAGTGCGTAGCGTATGATTCCACCCATGGATGTTCTTGCCGACGTCGTCTCCGCGCTCCGGACCGGGCCGGCCACGTCCGGCCGGACCGATGTCCGCGGGCCGTGGGGCCTGCGCTTCGCGCACTCGTTCGGCGCGACCTTCCATCTGGTCCTGCAGGGCACGGCGTGGCTGCTGCCACCGGGCGGGACGCCGGTTGCCATGGGTCCAGGCGACGTGGTGCTGATGCCCCGCGGCCTCGAGCACGCGCTGGCGGATCATCCCGGGTCTCCGTTGGTCGACTTCGATCCAGCGGTCGAGAAGCCCGTCCAAGGCGACGGCGCGCGCTCGCTGCTGCTGTGCGGCACCTACCGACTCGATCGTGAGCGGCCGCATCCGGTGCTGAGCAGGCTGCCCGATGTCGTCCACGTCCCCGCGGACCCGGGCCGGCATCGCACGCTGCACACCGCGATCGGCATTCTCGGCGAGGAGCTCGACGCCCAGCGCCCCGGCGCCGCGGCCGTCGTACCGCCGCTTGTCGATGCGCTGCTGGTGCTGATCCTGCGAGCCTGGTTCGAGGATCGCAACTGCCCGACCGAGAGCGACTGGTCCCGGGCCTTGACCGATCCCGCCGTGGCGCGGTCCCTCGAGCTGATCCACGCCGAGCCCGGCGCGGCGTGGACCGTCGCTGAGCTCGCGTCGAGAGTCGGTCTGTCGCGGGCTGCCTTCGCCAGGCGATTCACCGAGGCTGTTGGCGAGCCGCCGCTGACCTATCTGTCGCGGTGGCGGATGACGACGGCGGCCCGGCTGCTGCGAGATCACGATCGGCCGCTCGCGACGGTCGCGAAGGAGATCGGGTACACGTCGGAGTTCGCTTTCGCGAAGGCCTTCAAACGAGACTTCGGCATCCCGCCCGGGACCTACCGCCGGCAGCTCACCCTCGCCTGACCATCAGGTCGTCGGGCCGAAGCGTGGCGACCAGCTCGCCGCGGCTGCGTTGCTCATCCTCGCCCTTAACTGAGCAGAACGGCGCCAACCGTAGGAAAGTTACACAGGTTGCGCCACCATGGGCATCGAGCGCCACGCACACTCAAGGTTCCCGGAATGTCACCGACAGTTTCCACGGTCCGGGTGCCTGCCGCCCTGAGTAGCAGTGAAGGTGAGGCCCATGAGCCCAATCAGTCGCAGGACCCTTGTCTTCGGCGGACTTGCCGCGGCCGGCGTCAGCGCCGTCCCGGTCCGCTCGGCCGTGATCGCGGCGACCGCGGCAGTTCCGTACCCGTTCCAGCTCGGGATCGCCTCCGGCGAACCCGACGCGAACAGCGTCGTCCTCTGGACCCGGCTGGCCCCGTCGCCCCTGAACGCCGACGGCCAGGGCGGGATGGCGACCACCGACGTCGTCGTCGACTGGCAGGTGTCGACCACCGACACCTTCAGCACCCTCGTCGCGTTCGGTTCGGTCACCGCGCAGTACGCCGCCGCCCACTCGGTGCACGTCGTCGCGGGCGGCCTCAACCCGGACTCCGACTACTACTACCGCTTCCGCGCGCAGGGCCATCTCTCACCGGTCGGCCGCACCCGCACCACCCCGGCGGTCGGCACGAACGGCCGCGACCTGGTGATGGCCTTCACGTCCTGCTCCCACTACGAGGAGGGCTACTTCACCGTCTACCGGCGGATGGCCGAGGAGAATCCGGGTGTCATCCTGCACCTGGGTGACTACATCTACGAGTACGGACCCACGACCGGGCGCCCGCGGTTGCACCTGGGCAACGAGGTCGTGGCGCTCGCGGACTACCGCCGTCGGTACGCGCAGTACAAGACCGACCCGGATCTTCAGGCCGCGCACGCGGCCGCGCCGTGGATCGTCGTACCGGACGACCATGAGGTGGAGAACAACTACGCCGGCACGATCCGCGAGAACAACACGCCAGCGCTGACCGCCGCGCAATGGACTGCCCGTCGATCAGCGGCGTACCAGGCGTACTACGAGAACATGCCGCTGCGGCCCGCACAGGTGAACAGCGGCAACAGCATCCAGCTCTACCGGCGGCTGCGGTGGGGGAGTCTCGCGACGTTCCACATGCTCGACACCCGGCAGTACCGCAACGATCAGGCCTGTGGTGATGGGTGGAAGATCTGCTCCGACGCGGATCTGGCGTCGCGCAGTCTGCCCGGCAATCCGCAGGAGACCTGGCTGCTGGACGGTCTGGGGCAGCACCTCGGCACGTGGGACATCATCGGCCAGCAGGTGTTCTTCGCGCGGCGGTTCAACTCGACCGGCGCGAGCATGGACTCCTGGGACGGCTACCGCGCGTCCCGGGCCCGGATCCAGCAGGGCTGGGTGGACCGCGCCGTTCGCAACCCCGTCGTACTCACGGGCGACGTACACCGTGCCTGGGGCAACGACCTGAAGGCCGACTACAACAACGCGAACTCGGCAATCATCGGCAGCGAGTTGGTGACGAGCTCGGTGACGTCCAGCGGCGACGGCGACACGACCACCGCGATCCCCGACGTGGGGACGAACCCGTGGCTGAAGTTCTACAGCAACCGGCGTGGCTACATCCGTGCGACGGTCAGCCCGACGCAGCTGAACGCCGACTTCCGTGCGGTGGCGAAGGTATCGGAGCACGGCGCCGCGGCGTCGACGCTGAAGTCGTTCGTCATCCAAGAGGGCCAGCCCGGCCTGCAGGCGGTGTGAGGCGATGGTGAAGAAGACACTGGCCATCACTGCGCTGGCTGCAACCACGCTCACGTTCACTGCCACCACGGCGGACGCCCACATCGCCACACCGACCTGGGCGACCGCCAACAGTGTGGCCACCGGCGACCAGGACGCTCCGTCGGTTGCGACCAACCGCAATGGTTATGTGGCGGTGGCGTGGGAGGACGACCGCGACACCGACAACGCGACCGACAACGTGCACAGCGAGATCTTCCTTCGCGTGTTCCACAACGGGACGTCGCTGTACGAGGTCAAGCTGTCGGCCGGAGGCAGTAGTGGTGTGACCAACTGGCGTCACCTGCACCCCGACGTCGGACTGGATGACAAAGGCAACGCGGTCGTGGTGTGGCAGGACGACCCGGACGGCAACGGCTTCTACAACATCCCGTACCGCGTCGTGAACACCGCCGGCACGGTGACTGCATCCGGCAACGCCAACAGCAGCACCGATGGTCAGCAGATCAACCCCCGCGTCGCTGTCGACCCGGATGGTGCGCCGAGCACTGCTGCGGTCGCGTTCACCGTGGTGTGGGAGGACATCCAGACCGGTGCGCAGGCCATGGTCAAGGCGGCCGGGTACGCCGGGCCGACGACCCGGGCTTGGGAAGTCACCGCATCGCAGACGACCGGACAGCATCACAACCCGGACGTGGCCGTGTCGGCGTCCGGTGACGCGGTCGTGGTGTGGGACGAGGACGGTGACGCCAATGCGGCGTACAACATCGGGCTGATCCGGCTGGGCCGGACCAACGGTGCGGCCACCCTGTCGCGCCGGATCGCGAACTTCAACGGCGGTGGCCAACAGACGCACGCTGCCGTGGCGGCCAACTTCAACGGCGACTTCGCGGTCGCGTGGGAGTCGGACCACACCGGTACGGCGGGGGTGTGGACACGCTCCTTCGACTCCACCGGTGCCGCTCGGTACGCCGATGTCGAAGTGGCGGCCGGCGGCAAGGCGCCGTCGGTCGGTATCGATGACCAGTCTCAGTCGGTCGTCGGCTGGACCATCCAGGCCGCCGACCTCGACGTCTGGGTCCGCGGTTTCGGTACAGACGGTACGGACACCGGACGGCTGTCGTCCCAGCAGCTCAGCTCGGTCACGGCTGGCCGCCAGGAGCAGATGGCGGTTGCGGTCTCGCCGTACGCCGAAGTGGCTGTCGCGTACACCGACGACAACGACGGCAACACCTACGACCAGGTCATCCTGGGCACTGGAATCTCCAACAACAGTTGGTGAATCACCGCGTCGCCGGGGACACCGTGCTCAGCACGGCGTCCCCGGCCGTGACCACCTCGAGCCGGTCGATGTCGTGCAGCGGGATCGATGTACTGGCCGGCACATCAGCCCGGTAGTTGGTCGGGGCCGCCCACCAGCCGGCCGTCTCGATGGTCCCGTCGCGGCCGTGCACGATCAGCATGCAGTGTTCACCGGGCTTGAGGTCGGTCATCCGGAGTTCGATATCGGTGCCCCAGCCATGACTGGTCAGCTCGGCCGTGGTGTCGATGCCGCCGGCGCCGTTCGTCGCCGTCCAGGTCGTCGAGTCCGGGTGGTCGATCGCCTGCCACCCGAGCGCACCGCCGACGATCACGGCGGCTGCGGCCGCCAGCAGCCACCTGCGACGGACCGGCCGCTTCCGCAGTTGCAGTGGTGGCGGCTCCGGCTCGTGCGACTCGATGTCCTCGACAGGTACGACGTGCAGCAGTCCGGGCAACTGGGCGAACTGGAGGAGGGCCCCGCGACAAGCGGCGCACGTCTCGAGGTGCTGCTCGGTGGTACGGCGTTCCGCCGCATCGAGTGCACCTAGGACGTAGGCACCCATCGTGATGGTCTCCGGGCACGTCATGGGCCGGTCACTCCTCGCTCCTCCAGAGCAGCGCGCAACGCGTGCAGCGCGTAGTAGCTCCTCGACTTCACCGTCCCGGGCGGAACCCCGAGGACGACGGCCGCCTCGGCGACGGTGCGCCGCCGGTAGAACAGTTCGATGATCACCTGCCGGTGGTCGTGGCTGAGGCCGTGCAGGACCTCGACGACTTGCCAGACCTGCAGCACGCGGTCGATGTCGTCACCGAGCGCCGGGAACTCGCGGTCCTCGATCGGTACCTCGGTGACCCGGGCGACGCGTTTGCGCTGCCCGGAGATGACCAGGTTGCGCGCGACCGTGAACAGCCAGCGGCCGGCCCGCTCAGGATCCAGGTCGGCCGAGTGCTTCCACGCCCGCGTCATCGTCTCCTGCACGATGTCCTCGGCGTACTGGCGATCCCCGCCCACCGAACGCAGGACGTAGCCGAACAACGGACGCCGGTACCTGTCGTACAGCGCGCGGATCACCGTGTCGTCATCCACACCCGACAGATACGCGGAAAAGCGGTCAAGGGTTCAACTGAACCTCGCGGCCCTGGATCGCGTACTTGTCCGGGAGAGGAGTGACCTCGGATGAAATCTGGAAAATTGTTGCTTGGAGCAATAGTCGGACTCGCGACGCTGACCGCGTGCGGTGGTGGCGGCGCGAACCAGTCGGCGGGGAGCGCGCCGGCCGCCGCGAGCGGAGCCGTCTCCGTGAAGCAGGTGGACGGTGTCGGCCAGACCCTGGTCGACTCGGCGGGCAAGACGCTCTACTTCGCCGACCAGGAGGCCGGCGGCACGATCAAATGTACGGCGGGCTGCTTGAGCTTCTGGATGCCGGCAGCCGGATCCGCTGATGCGGCGAAGGCGATGCCCGGACTCGGAGTGGTCAAGCGGTCCGACACCGGGAACGACCAGCTCACCTTCCAGGGCAAGCCGCTGTACACGTTCAAGCTGGACACCGCGGCCGGACAAGGCAAGGGAAACAACGTCCAGGACGCGTTCGCCGGGACCGCCTTCACCTGGCACGCCGCGATTACCACGGCCACAGCGCCGACACAGGCGCCCTCATCCACGGGCGGAGGCTACGGCTACTAACGGAGAGACAGCGCGGGGATGCTGGCCGGGGCGGTGGTGGCGGGACCTTTGCCCGCCCAGCACCGCACCCGGCCGTCACGAAGAGGACGGTCGTCCACAGCGAGCCGTAGTCGCACCCCTTCAACGTGCTGGTGTTACCGGCCGGGGACGAAGACGATCGCGTCGCCGACGGCGCGTTCGGCGCCACCGGTGCCGCTCGGGTGGTTGACCACCGTGCCGTCCTGCAGCGCCATCGCGGTGGAGCCGCCGCCGTCATGCCGACCATCGTCCGGTCCGGTGGTGGAATCTTTCCACTCCAGCCTCTGACTGGGCAGCATCTGACAGGTTACGGTTCAGTGCCTCGGCGACAGGCGGATGACCGGTAGCTCGCGGTCGGTCTTCACCTGGTACTGCGCGAACCTTGGTGCGGCGGTCGTGATCTGCTCCCACGCTTCCGCGCGCTCCGGTCCGTGCAACTGTTCCGCGCGTACGTCCACGGTCTTGCCATCGACGTCGATCCGGACCTGGTCGGGGTGGGCGGCGAGGTTGTAGTACCAGTCAGGGTTGCCTGGTGCGCCGGCCGCGGAGGCCACCACCAGCCAGCTCCCGTCGGTCCCGGGGAACCAGCCGACCGGCGTCGTCCGCTCGCGACCGCTCTTGCGGCCGACTGTGATCAGCGCCATCGCGTTGAAGCCCAGGAACTTGGCCCCGCGGCGACGGGCGCGCCGGGCCATCAGGCGGTTCATCCAGCTCATGATGCGCCCCTTCGGCTGGCGGGCGCCGCGCGTACCTGGTTGGGTGTCGAAGCTCATCGGCCGTTCACCGCCTGGGCCGCGTGGACGGTGCGGGTGGTGGTGACGCGGTTGTCGTGCGTGAACGGCTTGCCTTCGAGGTTGAAGCTCCACGACACGGTCGGCGTGATGCGCAGGTAGGCGCCGGGGCCGAAGCGGCCTTCGCGTTCGACGAGTTCGGCGTCGCCGTAGATGCGCAGGTAGCGCGGGACCCACGGGGTGACCGACGCCAGGTCGTCCAGGATGACCGCGACCTTGGTGTTCCCGTCCCGGACATTGCGGAACTTCCGGGTCCTGACGGGGTCCATGCCGCCGATGAACAGGTGCGTCCCGTCGTACTCGAACCCGACCGGTACGGCGTCCGGCTGGCCGTCGCTGGAGACGGTCGCGATCCGGGCCAGCCGTTGGGATCGCAGGTAGGCGAGCTCCTCGTCGCTGAAAGACATCGCTTCTCCTCGATAGTTAACGCCACGTACTGTACGCAATGTTAACTGTACATGCCATGTACCTTAGTGGATGTGAGTGAGACGGAGACGCCCGCCGGTCGGATGCGGGCTCGCGCCGCGGGGAACCCGCGCCCGGCTGCGCCGCTGCTGCACGCGGTCGACCTGGATGCGGACCGGATGGATGCCGCCGCGGGGCTGCTGCAGCTCACGGGCGTGGTGCAGGGCATCTACGCGAGCCTCTCCGAACGGCACGACCTGACGCCGGTCCAGGCCAGGTTGCTCTGCGTCCTGCTCGCTGGTCCGAAGGGAATGGCCGAGCTCGCGCAGTGCTTCGGCGTCGAGAAGGCGGCGCTGACCGGCTTGATGGACAGGGCCGAGAAGCGTGGGCTGGCCGAGCGTTCGCGGGTTCCAGGCGACCGGCGGGCCGTTCAGGTGACGCTCACCGACGCCGGCCACCGTGCGGCGACGGCCTTCCATGCCGACGTCAGCGACGCACTGAACCAGCTGCTCGAGCCACTCGGGGCTCCCGACCGTGAACACTTCCGCGCGACCATGGCCGGCATCATCGCCACGTGCCGGTCCACGCACGGTCCGTGCTGAGCGTCCAACCGGTGAAACCGGCCCCGGGTTCGGGGTGAACCGTTCCTATACGATCCAGCCGTGCCGAAGCCGTTGAGCGCCTGAAGTGTCCGCCGTCGTCGGTGCCTTCGTTGCGCTGGTCTCGGTGGCCGTGCTCGGGTACGTCGTCGGGCTGACCGGCGTACTGCGGGCTCAGGACGAGCTGGTGCTGTCCCGGCTGGCGTTCTTCGTGGCGACGCCGGCGCTGCTGTTCACGACCGTCGCCAGGGCGGACCTGCATTCGATCTTCTCGGTCGTCCTCGTGACCAACGTGGCCAGTCTGTTCGTGGTCCAGGTGATCTTCCTGCTGGTGGCCGCGCTGATCTGGCGCCGGACGAGAGCCGAGGCGACGATCGGCGTACTCGCGTCGTCGTACGTGAACGCGGGCAACCTCGGCGTACCGGTGGCGGCGTACGTGCTCGGGGTGGGCGCGGTGGTCGCGCCGATCCTGTTGTTCCAGTTGCTGGTGATGGCGCCGATCGCGTTCGCCGTACTCGATGGTGATCGGCAGGGGACCGGCCGGCGGGTGTCGTTGCGGACTGTGGTGGCCCGTCCGTTCCGCAATCCGCTGACTGTTGCTTCGCTGCTCGGGCTGCTCTGCGCCGCGCTGGGCGTGCACCTCCCGACCCTTGTGATGCGCCCGATCGACCTCATCGCCGCGGCGGCCGTGCCCGTCGCTCTGGTGGCCTACGGGCTCAGCTTGAGCGCCGGCACCAAGGACTCGATCACGCTGCAGCGGGACGTCGTACTGGCCGTGCTTCTGAAGACCATGGTGCAGCCGCTTGCGGCGTACGCCGTTGGGCGCTGGGTGCTCGACCTCCACGGCGCGGCCCTGCTGGCGCCGACCTTGCTTGCCGCGTTACCGACTGCGCAGAACGTCTATGTGTACGCCGTTCACTACCGCAGCAGCCGCACGCTCGCACGGAGTGTGGTCCTGTTGAGCACGCTGCTGTCCATCCCCATCATGATCGCCATCGCAGGAGTGCTGGGCTGACTCACTTCATCGCGCCGAAGGCTTCCTCGGCTACTGGGGCGACCTGATCCACGGCGACGCCATCGTTGGCGGACTGGGCGATGACAGTCAGGGTGTTCGAGCCGCGGTAGCACTGGGTGGGGAGGTTGCCGGTGGATTCGACGCAGGTGGAGTCGCCGACCTTCTTGACCTTGTCCGGGGTCGCGCCGGAATCCGCGACGGTCTTGTTGATGTCGACCTTGCCGCGGAGCGCGATCACCACGAACATCCGGTTGCCGTCGATGGTCCCGTACGCCTCGACCGTCGCCTGCTTCCCGTCGTTGATCCGGCTCAACGCCTGCCGGGTCTGATCCAGCTGCAACTGGTCGCGGATCTCCTGGTCGGTGATCCGGTCCAGCCCCGCGAGCTTCGCCGGCGGGATGATCCCACGCGCCGTGTTCAGCCGGTTGAGCGGCCCCAGGCCCCACACGTACCCCAGCAAGGCCAGCACGGTGATCGCCACCAGCGCGACACCGACCGTCAGCCAAGGCCCGCGCAGCCGAATCCGCTGCCACCACTTCTTCTTCACCCCGGAATCCGAAGCGTCGGTTGCTGGAGTCCGCTGCCACCACTTCTTCTTCGCGGTCGCGGTCGCGGTCGCAGTCGAGGTGCCGGTGGTCGCCGAGGCCGCCCTTGATGCTGCGTTCCCGGCGGCAGGCTCGGCTGGTGCCGCCTCGTCCGCGGCCTTTCCGGACGCGCCCACCGGCGCCAGCTCCGTCGTGGTCTCCGCGGCTGTCGCGGTGGTGTCATCCGCCGGAGTTGCGGTCGTGTCGTCCGCGGGCTTCGCGTCCGTTGTGGTCTTGTCCGCGGGTTCGGGGGCGGGGGTGGCTGGAGCCTCAGGGGTTGGGCGGGCCGGGGTGTTGGGGTCGCTCATGGGGCTGGCTCCTCGGACGTGCGGTCGCGCGGTTCGGACCCGATGGTTCCACATCGAGACAATCCGCTCCGTAGCGTAGTCGTTCGGTTCGCGGTCTTCGGCCCTGGCTCCTCGGGAGCAGGGGTCTAGTCCAGCATCTCTCGTGGCGCCGAACGGCCGATGCCCGCCTCCCCGGAGGGGGGCGGGCACCGGGTGAAAACGGGGGCGCTCAGAGGGCGGCGACGACCTTGATCGCGTCGGTGCCGTCCGGGTGCCAGATGATCTCGCCGGTGATCCGGCCGGCCGCCCGCAGGTCGGGCTCGGCCCGCTCGGCCAGCGTCAGCCGGGCGGCAGGCCCGGTGACCTCGACCTTGCTGACCTCGGTCTTCATCGAGACCTGCGCCTCCGACTTGGCGCCGCGGATCCCCGCGAGCACCTCGGAGACCGCATCCAGGACCTCGGGCTCCTGATCGGCGACCGCGAGGTCGGCGTCCGGCGTCGGCCACGAAGCCACGTGGATCGAGCCTTCCTGCCACCACGACCACACCTCTTCGGTCGCGAACGGCAGGTACGGCGCGAGCAGCCGCAACTGAACCGACAACGCAACGGCCAGTGCCGCCTTCGCCGACGCCGCGGCCGCCTCACCCTGACCGCCGTACGCGCGCTCCTTCACCAGCTCGACGTAGTCGTCGCAGAAGGTCCAGAAGAACCGCTCGCTCACCTCGAGCGCGCCGGTGTAGTCGTAGCGCTCGAAGGCGGCCGTCGCGTCGGCGACCACCGACCGCAGGCGCTGCAGCATCGCCAGGTCCACCGGCTCGGTGACGGCGGCTGTGTCGACAATGTTGGGGTCCACCGGCGTCGCCCCGAACCCGAGGACGAACTTCGACGCGTTCAGGACCTTGATCGCCAGCCGGCGTCCGACCTTCATCTGCGACTCGTCGAACGGCGAGTCCAGCCCCGGCCGGGCCATCGCGGCCCGCCAGCGGACCGCGTCCGAGCCGAACTTCTCCAGGATCTCCGACGGGACGATCGCGTTGCCCTTCGACTTGGACATCTTCTTGCGGTCCGGGTCGACGACGAAGCCGGAGATCATCGAGCGTGCCCACGGCAGCGAGCCGTTCTCGAAGTGGGCGCGGACGATCCGGGAGAACAGCCAGGTGCGGATGATCTCGTGGGCGTGCGTGTTCAGGTCCATCGGGAAGGTGCGGGCGAACAGGTCGTTGTCCCGCTCCCAGCCGCAGACGATGTGCGGGGTGAGCGACGAGGTCGCCCAGGTGTCCATCACATCGGGGTCGGCCTCGAAGCCACCCGGCTTGCCGCGCAGGGCCTCGTCGTACCCGCGCGGGGCCTGCGAGGTCGGGTCGATCGGCAGCTCGGCCTCGCTCGGCAGCAGCGGGTGGTCGTAGTCCGGCTCGCCGTCCTGATCCAGCGGATACCAGACCGGGAACGGGACGCCGAAGAAGCGCTGCCGGGAGACCAGCCAGTCGCCGTTCAGCCCCTCGACCCAGTTCAGGTAGCGGTGCCGCATGTGCTCCGGGACCCAGGCCAGCTCGTTGCCCCGGTCGATGAACTCCTGCTTGAGATGGGGGTCCCGGCCGCCGTTGGTGATGTACCACTGGCGGGTCGAGACGATCTCGAGCGGCTTGTCGCCGTTCTCGTAGAAGTTCGTCATCCGCTTGGTCGGCGTCGGCTCGCCGTCCAGGTCACCGCTCTCGCGCAGCTTGGCGACGATCAGCTCGCGCGCGCTGAACACGGTCTTTCCCGCGAGTTCGGCGTACAGCTCGGAGCCCTCCAGCCACGGCGGGGTCTCGCGCAGCAGCCGGCCGTCACGGCCGATGACCGTGCGGACCGGGAGCTGGAGCTCGCGCCACCACTGGACGTCGGTGAGGTCACCGAACGTGCAGCACATCGCGATGCCGGCGCCCTTGTCCATCTCGGCGGCCTCGTGGGCCAGGACCGGGACCTCGACGCCGAAGAGCGGCGTCCGGACCGTCGTGCCGAACAGGTGCTTGTAGCGGTCGTCGTCCGGGTGCGCGATCAGCGCGACACAGGCCGGGATCAGCTCGGGCCGAGTCGTCTCGATGTAGATCGGCCCCTCGGCGCCGTGGAACGCGATCCGGTGGTAAGCACCGGCGTACTCCCTGGCCTCGAGCTCGGCCTGGGCGACCGCGGTCTGGAACGTGACGTCCCACATCGTCGGCGCCTCGGCCAGATACGCCTCGCCGCGGGCGAAGTTGCGCAGGAAGGCCCGCTGCGACGTACGCCGGGAGTCCTCGGAGATCGTGGTGTAGAGGTACGACCAGTCGACGCTCAGGCCGACCTGCCGCCACATCGCCTCGAAGGCCTGCTCGTCGATGTGGGTCAGCTCGCCGCACAGGTCGACGAAGTTCTGCCGGGAGATCGGCAGCTGCCGCTTCGGGTCCGGCTTCGCCGGCGGGGTGAAGTCGGGGTCGTATGGCAGCGAGGGGTCGCACCGGACGCCGTAGTAGTTCTGGACCCGGCGCTCGGTGGGCAGGCCGTTGTCGTCCCAGCCGATCGGGTAGAAGACCTTCTTGCCGCGCATCCGCTGGAAGCGGGCGACCAGATCGGTGTGGGTGTAGCTGAAGATGTGGCCGACGTGCAGCGACCCGGAGACCGTCGGCGGGGGCGTATCGATGGAGTACACATCGGCGCGCTCGGCGGTGCGGTCGAAGGCGTAGGTCTGCTGCTCCTTCCATACGGCAGCCCACTTCTCCTCGAGACCTTCGAGGCTGGGCTTGTCTGGAACGCGGGACGTCAGGCTCATGCGCACAATCGTAGTGGTTGTCAAGGGGTGCTTCCGACCGGTTATCCACAGCGCTCACTAGACTCGGTGTTCTGATGAGCGACCTTTCCTACGCCGACGTGTCGGCACGGCTCCAGCAAAGATGGCCGGAGCACAAGATCGAGCCCACGCTGGACCGGATCCAACGGCTGGTCGAGCTGCTCGGCGACCCGCAGAAGGCCTACCCCGTGGTGCATCTGACCGGGACCAACGGCAAGACCTCGACCGCGCGGATGATCGACACCCTGCTCCGCGAGGCGGGCCTGCGCACCGGCCGGTTCACCAGCCCGCACCTGCAGTCGGTCCGGGAGCGGATCACCCTGGACGGCGAACCGATCAGCGAGCAACTCTTCGTCGACGCGTACGCCGAGATCGCGCCGTACCTGGACGTGGTCGACGCCGAGCAGGAGCATCCGCTGTCGTTCTTCGAGGTGATGACCGCGATGGCGTTCGCCGTCTTCGCGGACGCCCCGGTCGACGTGGCCGTCATCGAGGTCGGCCTCGGCGGCACCTGGGACTCCACCAACGTCGCCGACGGGACCGTCTCGGTGATCACCCCGGTCGCGGTCGACCACGCGCACATCCTCGGCGCGGATCCGGTCACCATCGCCCGGGACAAGGCCGGCATCATCAAGCCCGGCGGTACGACGGTGATGTCGCAGCAGAGCCTGGACGTCTTCGAGGTGCTGCTGGCCAAAGCCGCCGAGGTCGGTTCGCAGGTCGCCCGCGAAGGGATCGAGTTCGGGGTCACCGGCCGCTCGGTCGCGGTCGGCGGCCAGCTGATCGACATCAAAGGCCTGGGCGGAGAGTACGACGAGATCTACGTCCCCCTGCACGGTGAGTACCAGGCGCACAATGCCGCTACCGCGGTCGCTGCCGTCGAAGCCTTGCTGGGCGCCGGCCCGCAGGCTGAAGGCCGCGTCACCACCGAACTGCTCCAGGCCGGCTTCGCCCAGGTCACCAGCCCGGGCCGGATGGAGGTCGTCCGGACCAGCCCGACGATCATCGTCGACGCCGCGCACAACCCGCACGGCGCCGAGGCGACCGCGGCCACGGTCTCCGAGGCGTTCGCGTTCCAGCCGCTGATCGGCGTCCTCGGCTGCATGAAGGACAAGGACGTGTACGGCGTTCTGGAGGCGTTCGAGCCGATCATGGAGACGGTCGTGTGCACCCGGAACAGCTTCGTCGAACGCTCGATGCCGGCCGAGGAGCTGGGAGAGCTGGCGATGGAGATCTTCGGTGAGGACCGGGTGCTGGTCCGGCCGCATCTGATCGACGCGATCGACGACGCGATCCGGCTGGCCGAGGAGAACGCGATCGCCATGGGGACCGGCGGCGTACTGATCACCGGATCCGTCATCACCGCCGGCGAAGCGCGCACCCTGCTGGTCCGCAAGCCGAAGCAGGCCGAGCAATGAGGTCGCTCGCCTCGATCGTGCTCGGTTTCGAGGCGTTGCTGCTCGCCCTGGTCACACCGGTGATGATCTCGGTCGCCGACGTCCGGCCCGGAGTGGCGGTGCCGGTCTGCATCGGGCTCGCCGTACTGGCGATCATCGCCGCCGGTCTGCTGCGCTTCCAGCTGGGCTACATCCTCGGGTCGGTGGTCCAGGTCGGCGCGGTCGGCCTCGGCTTCGTCGTACCGGTGATGTTCGTGCTCGGGCTCGCCTTTGCGGGCTTCTGGGTGGCCGCCATCGTCCTCGGCCGCCGCATCGAGGAAGCCAAGAAGGCACAGGAAGCACAGAGCGGTTAGGCTCGGCGCCCCGACCTACTTCGAGAAAGAGTTGACAGATGTCGCAGCGCACCCTGGTCCTGCTGAAGCCCGACACGGTCCGCCGTGGCCTGGTGGGCGAGGTGCTGGGCCGGTTCGAGGCCAAGGGGCTCCGGATCGTCGCGATGGACCAGCGCACGATCGACGCTGAGCTGGCCGACCAGCACTACGCCGAGCACGTCGAGAAGGCGTTCTACCCGCCGCTGCGCGACTTCGTCATCAGCGGCCCGCTGGTCGCTCTGGTCCTCGAAGGAGACGAGGCGATCGAGGTGGTTCGCGCGCTGAACGGCGCCACCGACGGCCGCAAGGCCGCCCCCGGCACCATCCGCGGCGACCTCTCGCTGTCCAACCGCGAGAACCTCGTGCACGGCTCCGACTCCGAGGAATCGGCCGCCCGAGAGATCAAGATCTGGTTTCCCGACCTCCCATGATCTAAGGGGTCCGCGGCCCGCTGGGGACTGCTGGTGAAGAAACGGATACGATACGTGCCTGGGCGGACGGGTCGTGTCGGTCCATGGGCTGGGCGCGGGCGGCGCTTAGCCTGATCGGGGACCGAGTGGGAGGTGCCGCGGTGGCGAACAGCATGCTCGGCCGCGACATGGCGGTCGATCTCGGGACGGCGAACACACTCGTCTACGTCCGCGGTCGGGGCGTCGTACTGAACGAGCCCTCGGTGGTGGCCACCCGGACCGACGAGCCGCGCGAGGCGGTCGCGTTCGGGCACGAGGCGAAGAAGATGATCGGCCGGACGCCCGGCAACATCACCGCGATCCGCCCGCTGAAGGACGGCGTGATCGCCGACTTCGACGCCGCCGAGCAGATGCTGCGCTACTTCATCCAGCGGGTGCACCGGCGCCGGTACTTCGCCAAGCCGCGGATCGTGGTCTGCGTGCCGTCCGGGATCACCGCGGTCGAACAGCGCGCGGTCCGCGACGCCGGATACATGGCCGGGGCCCGCAAGGTCTACATCATCGAGGAGCCGATGGCCGCCGCGCTCGGCTCCAACCTCGAGGTCCGCGACGCCACCGGCAACATGGTGGTCGACATCGGCGGCGGTACGACGGAGGTCGCGGTCATCTCGTTCGGCGGCATCGTCACCAGTCAGTCGATCCGGGTGGCCGGCGACGCCATCGACAAGGCAGTCGTGAACTACTGCAAGAAGGAGTACTCGCTGATGCTCGGCGAGGCGACCTCCGAGCAGATCAAGATGACGATCGGGTCGGCGTTCCCGACCACCGACGGGCCGGACAGCGAGATCCGCGGCCGGGACATGGTGTCCGGCCTGCCGCGGACCGTGAAGGTCTCGTCGTCGAACATCCGGCAGGCGATCGAGGAGCCGATCACCGCGATCGTCGACGCGGTCAAGGCCACCCTGGACAAGACCCCGCCGGAGCTGGCCGGCGACATCGTCGACCGCGGCATCGTGCTGACCGGCGGCGGCGCGCTCCTGAAGGGTATGGACGAGCGGCTGCGGCACGAGACCGGCATCCCGATCCACGTCGCCGAGAACCCGCTGGACGCCGTCGTTCTGGGGGCCGGCAAGTGCGTCGACAACATCGAGACCCTGAACCGCATTCTGGTAACTGACAACCGGCGCTGAGGTTCCACCGATGCTCAAAGACCTCGGTACACCGGCCCGGAGCGCATTCCGCTCGGCCGGTGCCCCCCTCCGCTCGGCCGGCACGCCGCGCGGGATCCGGCGCCGCCGGACCGTGCTGGTCCTGGTCGTGCTGGCCTGTCTCACGTTGATCGTGCTGGACGCCCGGCGCTCGGCCGGTTCGCCGGTGGAGCCGCTGCGCGAGGCCGCGGCCGGGGTCTTCGGCCCGCTCGAATCGACCGCCAGCTCGGCCCGGCAGCCTGTGGACAACCTCCGCGACAGGTTCGCGGAAATGGATAGGTTGAAAGCAGAGAACGAAAAACTGAAGAAGGACAACGAGAGCCTCACGCAGGAGCTGAACACCTCCGACTACGCCCGCAACCGGGCCACGGAGCTGGACCAACTGCTCAAGCTCGCGCCGGCGTACGCGATGACGCCGGCCCGGGTGATCGGGATCGGCAGCGCCCAGAGCTTCAACCACACGGTCACGATCGACGCCGGTACGGCGGACGGCGTGCACGTCGACATGACCGTGCTGAACGGGACCGGTCTGGTCGGCCGGGTGGTGCGGACCACCCAGGGGACCGCGACCGTGCTGCTGATCGGCGACCGCAACTCGACCGTGGGCGGCCGGCTGAACGCGACGATGGCGCTCGGCTTCGTCTCCGGCCGGGGCGAGGTGGCGGGCACCCTCGACTACAAGCTGGTCGACCTGAAGGCGCGGCCCAAGGTCGGCGACCGGATCGTCACCTGGGGCTCCAGCGGCAACGCGCCGTACGTGCCGGGGGTCCCGATCGGTGTCGTCACCTCCGTCACGCCGAACGAGGGCTCACTCGGGTCCACCGCGACGATCAAGCCGTACGTCGATCCGACCCGGATCGACACGGTCGGCGTGGTGACCGGACCACCGGCCCGGACACCGCGCACCCAACTGAAACCTCCGGCAGGAAAGGGGAACTGACGTGATCGCAGTACGTATCGGGTTGGCCGCCCTGTTCCTGATGCTGGCCGTGACCGTGCAGACCTCGGTGCTGTCCAACATCGCGGTCGCCGGAGTGATCTGCGACCTCACGCTGATCGTGGTGATCGCGCTGGCGCTGTCACGTGGGCCGGAGTGGGGAGCGATCGCCGGCTTCGCCGGGGGTCTGCTGCTGGACGTCGTACCACCGGCCGATCACACGGCGGGGCGCTGGGCGTTGTCCCTCGCGATCGCGGGGTACGTCGCGGGCCTGATCCGTCGTGAGACCTCCACCGGTCCGGTAGGGCCGCTCGCCGTCGCGCTGACCGTCGTACTCGGCACCGCGGTCTCCCTGTTCCTGTACTCGGCCACGGGTTCGCTGCTGCACGACCCGTCCGTCGTCTGGGGCGAGTTCGGCGTCCGCCTCGGCATCGCCGCCGGGTACGACGTAGTCGGCGCGATCGTGGTGATCCCGCTCGTCATGTGGGTCCTGGGTCGCGTGGTTCCAGCGCGCGAACGCAGCAGACGAGTGGTGCCATGAGTTGGGACGGGTTTGAAGCTCCGCTCAAAGCACGGCTGCGGTTGTTCGTGATCGGGGTGCTGGTTTTCTCCTTGCTGTGCACGCTGTTCGGGCGGCTCTGGTACATGCAGGTGATGTCCAACGCGGACTACAGCCAGGCGGCGACGCAGAACCACACCCGCCAGGTGCTGGTGCCCGCGCCGCGCGGCACGATCGTGGACTCGCAGGGCCGGACGCTGGTCGGCAACCGGGTGTCGCTGGTCATTACCGTCGACCGCTCGGTGCTCGCAAAACTCCGCGACAGCCAGCAGAACGTCGTACTGACGCGCCTGGCGAAGGTGCTCGGGCAGAAGCCGAAGGACCTCAAGGCGCGCACGATGCTCTGCGGCGAGCCCGGCGCCTCGAAACCACCCGCCTGCTGGAACGGGACGCCGTACCAGCCGATCCCGGTGGCGAAGGACGTCAGCGAGCAGATCGCGATCGAGGTGATGGAACGCCGCGAGGACTTCCCCGGGATCGCTGCCGAATCGCAGACGCTGCGCGCGTACCCGGCGCCGTACCACGTGAACGCGGCCCACATCCTCGGCTATCTGTCGCCGATCACGACCGAAGAGCTCGAGGGCCTGGACAAGGCCGGTCAGGACTCGGTCCCGCACCGCTCGGACCTCGTCGGCCGGGCCGGTGTCGAGCGCACGTACGACCAGTTGCTCCGCGGGACGCCGGGCGTGAAGGACGTCATCGTCGACGCGGTCGGGTACACCACCGGCATCCAGAAGCAGACCGCTCCGGTGCCGGGCGCGACCTTGGTGACCACGATCGACGCGCGGATCCAGGCGTCCGTCGAGACCCAGTTGAAGAACGCGATCATGACCGCGCGGAAGCAGTACGACCCGATCACCAAGAAGAAGTACGTCGCCGACTCCGGTGCCGCGGTCGTGATGGACACCAAGACCGGACGGATCGTCTCGATGGCGAGCTACCCGAGCTACGACCCGGGCGTCTGGGTCGGCGGCATCAGCCAGCGCGAACTGGACGCGCTGTACTCATCCAAGTCGGGCACGCCGCTGGTCTCCCGCGCACTGCAGGCCCAGCTCGCCCCGGGGTCGACGTTCAAGCCGATCACCACCTCGGCCGCGATGGGTGCCGGGTTCGGCCCGAAGACCCGGCTCGACTGCTCGCCGTACTTCGAGGTCGGCAACCGCCGCTTCAAGAACTACGAATCCGCGTCGTACGGGATGATCGGGTTCGACCAGGCGCTCGCGCTGTCGTGCGACACGTTCTTCTACCGGATCGCCTACGCGCTCTGGCTCAAGGAGGGCGGCAACTCCAGCGACATCAGCACGCACGACCCGCTGGTCGAGATGGCGCAGAAGTTCGGCCTCGGCACGCCGACCGGGATCGACCTGCCCGGCGAGGTGAGCGGCCGGATCGCGGACCGGAAGTGGAAGAAGACCTACTACGACGCGCAGAAGGACTACTACTGCAAGCTGGCGAGCAAACCGCCGGCCGGGACATCGGCGTTCCTGAAGCAGTTCTCCCGCGAGTTCTGTGTCGACGGCTACAAGTACCGCGCCGGTGATGCGGTGAACTTCGCCATCGGCCAGGGCGACACGACGGTCACCCCGCTCCAGCTCGCGACGGTCTACGCGGCCCTCTCGAACGGCGGCACCGTGTACGAGCCGCGCGTGGTCCAGTCCTGGATCGGCGCGAACGGCAAGTCGCACGAGATCAAGCCGACGGTGAAGACGAAGCTGCCGGTCCCCAAGAGCACGCTGAGCTATATCGACCGCGCGCTGCAGGAGACGGTCAAGACCGGTACGGCGGCGTGGAAGTTCATCGGCTTCCCGGTCGACCAGGTGCCGGTCCGGGCCAAGACCGGGACGGCGGAGGTCTACGGCAAGCAGACCACCTCGTGGCTGGCGTCGTACACGGATCGCTATGCCGTGGTGATGATGATCAGCCAGGCCGGCACCGGTTCGGGCGCCGGCGGTGACGCGGTCCGCAAGATCTACGAGACCCTGTACAACATCAAGCCGGTGCCGCCCGCCGGCCAGACCAAGCCGAAGCAGTGAGGGCCTGAGATGGCGCTGCTGAACCCGATCCGGACCCGGCCGCGGATGGACCGCCGGTCGACCGTGTGGCAGGTGGACTGGGTCCTGGTGTTCGGCGTTGTCGCGCTGTCGTTCATCGGCGCGATGCTGATCTGGTCCGCGACGCATGCCCGCACGTCGCTCACCGACGGGAACCAGTACGCCTTCCTGGTCCGGCACGCGATGAACTTCGCCATCGGCCTGATGCTCGCGATCGGTGCCGCGATCACCGACCACCGCCGCGTCCGCATCCTCGCCCCGGTCCTGTACGCCGCCTCAGTCGTCGGGCTGATCCTGGTCCTGGTGCCCGGGGTGGGTGCGGTGATCAACGGATCGCGGTCGTGGATCCAGTTGCCGTGGATGTCGATCCAGCCGAGCGAGTTCGCCAAGCTGGCGGTGATCGTCGGGATGGCGCTGCTGATCGCGGAGAAGGGCGAGACCGACCGCAACGAGACCGCTCGGACGATCGACGTCGCGCAGGCGATCGCGGTCGCGGCCGTACCGGTGGTGCTGGTGATGCTGCAGCCCGACCTCGGCACGGTGATGGTGCTCGGCTCGATCGTGTTCGGGATCGTCGCGGTGTCCGGCGTACCGAAGCGATGGATGCTCGGCCTGCTCACCGCGGGTGTGGTGGTCGCGGCGATCGCGATCAAGCTGCAGGTGCTGAAGCAGTACCAGCTGTCCCGGTTCATCGCGTTCGCGAACCCGTCCTCGGACCCGCAGGGGATCGGGTACAACGTGAACCAGGCCCGGATCGCGATCGGCAACGGCGGGGTCTTCGGCCAGGGGCTGTTCCACGGCAGCCAGACGCAGAACGCGTTCGTCCCCGAGCAGCACACGGACTTCGTCTTCACGGTGGCAGGGGAGGAGCTCGGGCTGATCGGCGCCGGCGCGATCATCGTGCTGTTCGCGGTGATCCTGTTCCGCGGGCTGCGGATCGCGATCAACGCGCGGGACGCGTTCGGCCGGCTGGTGGCGACCGGGATCGTCTGCTGGTTCGCGTTCCAGGCGTTCGAGAACATCGGGATGACGCTCGGGATCATGCCGGTCACCGGCCTGCCGCTGCCATTCGTCTCGTACGGCGGTTCGTCGATGTTCGCCTGCCTGCTGGCCGTCGGCCTGTTGCAGAACATCCACCTCCGCTCACACCGCTTCTGACCAGCCTCCCCAGACAGACCTGACACGTCAGATACCCTGCTGCCTGCCCGACTCTGCTGATGGCCGGGCCTTCGGCGCCGGCGCGGTCATGGGGCCTTGGTTCCCGGCCTTCCCTCGTCGCTCCAGTCGCTTCGCTCCCTGCGCTCCTCAGTCCAGTCCGAGAGGCCCCATGACCAGGTTTGTGTCGTTCCCGCTCGCTCTGGCTGCCGCCCTCGCCCTGTCCCTCACCGCCTGCGGTGGAGCTGACAAGAAGAGCGGATCGGCTGCCTCGACTCCGGCCGGGACGACACCGGCACCGAGCGTGACCCAGTCGGCACCGAGCGGTACGCCCGGCGAGTCGGTCACCCGGACGGCTGCCGAGCTCACCAAGGCCTTGCTCGTGCTGAGCGATCTCCCGGCCGGATTCACGCAGGAGAAGGACGAGCCGGACGACAACACGAAACCGTTCTCGTCGCCGAGCAGCCGCTGCAAGACCCTGATCAAATACCTGAACGCCACCAAGGCCCCAGGGTCGAAGGCCAGCGTGACCCGGTCGTTCTCCGGCAGCCAGGAAGGCCCGTACATCGACTTCGGACTGGACTCGATGGGCACCGCGGACACGGTCGCCGACCTTCAGGGGACCTACGAGGATGCCGTGGACTCCTGCTCGAAGGTCACGCTCAAGACCGAGGGCGAGGGCAGTACGTCGATGAAGGTCGAGAAGATCAGCGCGCCCCAGTTCGGCACCGGCCCGTTCGCGTTCCGCCTGACCGGCACCAGCGGCCCGAAGCGGGGTCTCGAGTACACGGCCGCCACCACCGGCGTCAACGACGTCGTCGTCTCGGTCGGCGTCCTGGCCGGCCAAGGTGAACTGGACGCCGCCACCGAAGCCGCCGTCACCAAGGCCCAACAGGTCCTCAAGGCCGCCTGACCGCCACCACGCCGTCTCTCACCCGGACAAGCTGTCACCGGTCGGGCAGCGGCATGATCGTCGTACGGCGGTGATGTTCGAAGACCACCGAGCTGCGGATGTCGGCGATCTCCTGGCGTTTGGCCAGCGCGAGGACGAGATCGCGCAGTGCCTGGGTGTCCTTGACCGCGACATGGGCGAGGAAGTCGGACGCACCGGACACCATGAACATCGCCAGCGTCTCGGGCAGCTCGTTGACGTAGTCCTGGAACGCGACGGCGACGGCCATCGCCTGCGGGCGGAGCTTGATCGAGATGATCGCCTGGGTGGATCGGTCGATCGCGGTCAGATCAACCTCCGCGTGGTACCCGCTGATCACGCCGCGGTCGCGCAGGCCTCGGATCCGCTCCAGACAGGTCGACGGCGCGATCCCGAGCTCGGCCGCCATGTCGCGGTTGGTCCGGCGGGCGTCGTTCTGCAGCATCCGCAGCAGCGCCGTATCAAGTTCGTCCATGTGGGGAAGTTTCCCAGATCTGCCGAACGATGTTCGGATCCACGAGCGGATGCCCGTGCGGCAGGCTAGCTTTGCCGCCGTGCTGACGAACAAGATGGTCGTGGTGATCGCGGCCGAGGCGCCGGTCGGCGTCGCCCTCAACACCGCCGCCCTGCTCGGGGTCGGCCTCGGCCACCACCACGACGACGTGGTCGGCTCGCACACCGCGGACGCCTCCGGCGAACCGCACGCCGGGATGTGCGCCCACCCGATCCCCGTACTGCGGGCCTCCGCCGAGCAACTCCACGACCTCCGCACCCAGGCAGCCGCGCGCGACGGCGTCACCGTGCACGACATGCACCAGATCGCCCAGCACGCCCGCACCTACGACCAGATGTCCACCACTCTCAGCGGCACCAAACCCGAAGACATCGAGTACCTCGGCGTCGCCCTGTACGGAGCGCGCCCGGTCGTCGACTCCCTCACGGGCGCGCTGCCTCTCTATCGCTAGCGGCCTCGGCCGAGTCAGAGGAAGAGGTCGGCGAAGCGCCGCAGTTCGTCGACGTCCAAGCCGTGCTCGAAGCCCACGACGAGTTCGTGGACACCGGCGTCCTCGTAGGCGGCGATCCGTTCCCGGATCGTCGACTCGGTGCCGATGAGGCCGTACGAGGCGAGATCGCCGGGGAACGCGAACTCGGCTCCGGCCGGAACTCTCGCCCGGGCCTCCGCGTCCGAGGCGCCCAGGATGTACGACGTCGTCGCGGTACGGCGGATGTCGTCGTACGGGCGTCCGACGTCGGCGCAGTGTTTGCGCAGTACGTCGTACTTATGCCGCAGGACCTTCGGGGAGTCGATGATGTTCGACGCGTCGGCCCAGCGTGCCACGGTCCGTAGGGTCTTCTGCTCGCCGGCGCCCGCGACCAGGACCGGGATATGCGGTTGCTGGATCCCCTTCGGCTGATTGAGTCCGCCGGAGGCGCGGTAGTACCTGCCCTCGAAGTCGACCGACTCCTCGGTCCAGAACCGGCGGATCAACTGCACCGCCTCGTCCAATCGGCGCAACCGGTCGCCGGCCGAGCCGAACTCGTACCCGTAGCCGAGGTAGTCCGGCTCGTACCAGCCGGCGCCGATCCCGAAGATCACCCGTCCGTTGCTGACGATATCGATCGTGGATGCGATCTTCGCCTGCAGCGCGGGGTTGCGGTAGCTGTTCGAGGTCACCAACGGGCCGAGCCGGATCCGGTCGGTCACTGCCGCAAGCGCGGTGATCATCGTCCAGGCCTCGAACAGCGGTGCCTGCGAAGGCGGGATCGGATGCAGGTGGTCGGGGACGTAGACGGCGTGGAACCCGAGCTCGTCGGCGGCCTGGGCCACCGCGGTGATGCGGCGGAACGCGTCGGCGGGGTCGAGGCCGGCGAGCTCGCCGGCGAATCCGGAGGGCAGGAACACACTGAAGCTGGTCATGACAGCCTTTCCGTGAACGGTTTGCGTGTATCGACCGGTCCGCACGCGGAAAGGAATCGGTCCATCCTCCGTAAGGTGGGGGTATGCGACTCAACTACGAGGCGACAGGCCCCGCCGACGTACCCGTGGTCCTGCTGGGATCGTCACTCGGGGCGACGAACGCGATGTGGGCGCCGCAGCTCGACGTCCTGTCACAGCGTTTCCGGGTGGTGGCGTTCGACCACCGCGGGCACGGCAAGTCCGAGGTGCCGGCCGGGCCGTACACGATCGACGATCTCGGTGGCGACGTGATCGAGTTGCTCGACAGCCTCGAGGTCGAGCAGGCGTCGTACGTCGGGATCTCGCTGGGCGGCGCGGTGGGGCTGTGGCTCGCGCAGAACGCGCCCGAGCGGTTCCACCGGTTCGTGCTGTTGTGCCCGCCGGCGAACCCGGCCGCGGACGCGCAGATGTGGACCGATCGTGCGGCGCAGGTCCGGGCCGAGGGGACGGAGTCGATCACCGACGCGACGCTGGGGCGGTGGTTCCTGCCCGAGTTCGGCGACCTCGCCCCCGCGCGCCAGATGCTGCTCGACACTCCCGACGAAGGGTACGCCGCCTGCTGCGAGGCACTGGGGTCGACCAACCTCCTGCCGGGCCTGGCCGACATCACGGCTCCGGTCCTCCTCATCACGACCGACTCCGACACGTCCATCCCGCCGGAGACCGTCGTACCCCTCGCCACGCAGATCCCCGGGGCCCACCTCGAGATCATCGAGAACGCCGCCCACCTCGTCACCTACTCCCACCCGGTCGTCATCAACCCGCTGCTGCTCACGCACCTCGGCTGAGCGCGCGATTCCGGCGTACGGGAGGGGCGGCGTTAGTCTGGTAGGCGCTCTGCTCCTCGACCGGAAGTGCCCGATGACTGTCGAATCGCTGTTCCCGCGCCTGGAGGCGTTGCTGCCTAGTGTGCAGAAGCCGATCCAGTACGTCGGAGGTGAGCTGAACTCGGTCAGCAAGGACTGGGACGCGGTCAGCGTGCGCTGGGCGCTGATGTACCCGGACGCGTACGAGGTCGGCCTACCGAACCAGGGCGTCCAGATCCTCTACGAGGTGCTCAACGAGCGCGACCACATCCTGGCCGAGCGGACGTACTCCGTCTGGCCGGACATGGAGAAGGTGATGCGGGACCACAAGATCCCGCAGTTCACGCTGGACAGCCACCGGCCGGTCCGGGCGTTCGACGTCTTCGGACTGTCGTTCTCGACCGAGCTCGGCTACACGAACATGCTGACCGCGCTCGACCTGGCCGGGATCCCGCTGTACGCCGTCGACCGGACCGACGAGGACCCGATCGTGCTGGCGGGCGGACACGCCGCGTTCAACCCCGAGCCGATCGCCGACTTCATCGACGCCGCCGTGCTCGGTGACGGCGAGGAGATCGTGCTGGCCATCTCGGACGTGATCCGGGAGTGGAAGGACGAGGGCAGTCCGGGCGGACGCGACGAGGTGCTGATGCGGCTGGCCGCGTCCGGTGGCGTCTACATCCCGAAGTTCTTCACGGTCGAGTATCTGACCGACGGCCGGATCAAGCGGGTCGCGCCGAACCGGACCGGCGTGCCGTGGCGGACGGCCAAGCACACGGTGATGGATCTCGACGCGTGGCCGTACCCGAAGAAGCCGCTGGTCCCGCTGGCCGAGACCGTGCACGAGCGGTACTCGGTGGAGATCTTCCGCGGCTGCACCCGCGGCTGCCGGTTCTGCCAGGCCGGCATGATCACCCGGCCGGTGCGCGAGCGCAGCATCACGACGATCGGCGACATGGTCGAGAACGGGCTGAAGCAGTCCGGGTTCGAGGAGGTCGGCCTGCTCAGCCTGTCCTCGGCCGACCACAGCGAGATCGCCGAAGTGGCCAAGGGCCTGGGGGACCGCTACGAGGGCAGTAACGTCTCCTTGTCGTTGCCTTCGACAAGGGTCGACGCGTTCAACATCACGCTGGCCAACGAGTTCTCCCGCAACGGCCGGCGCAGCGGCCTGACCTTCGCGCCCGAGGGCGGGTCGGACCGGATGCGCAAGGTGATCAACAAGATGGTCAGCGAGGAGGACCTGATCCGCACGGTCGCGGCGGCGTACAGCCACGGCTGGCGGCAGGTGAAGCTGTACTTCATGTGTGGCCTGCCGACCGAGACCGACGAGGACGTACTGGCGATCGCCGACCTGGCCAAGCGGGTGATCGCCACCGGCCGGGAGGTCTCCGGCCGCAACGACATCCGCTGCACCGTGTCGATCGGTGGGTTCGTACCGAAGCCGCACACGCCGTTCCAGTGGGCCTCGCAGCTCGGCGTCGAGGAGACCGACGCCCGGCTGGCCAAGCTGGGCGCGGCGATCCGGTCGGACCGGAGGTACGCGAAGGCGATCGGCTTCCGGTACCACGACGGCAAGCCCGGCATCATCGAGGGCCTGCTGTCCCGCGGCGACCGCCGAGTCGGCCGGATCATCGAGGCGGTCTGGCGCGACGGCGGCCGGTTCGACGGCTGGAGCGAGCACTTCTCCTACGAGCGCTGGGTCGAGTCCGCCGAGAAGGCGCTGGCCGACGAGCCGGTCGACCTGTCCTGGTACACCACGCGAGAGCGCGAGTACGCCGAAGTCCTGCCGTGGGACCACCTGGACTCGGGCCTGGACCGCGACTGGCTGTGGGAGGACTGGCAGGACTCGCTCGAGGAGGACGGCGCGATCGAGGTCGAGGACTGCCGCTGGACCCCGTGCTTCGACTGCGGCGTCTGCCCGCAGATGGGCACCGAGATCCAGATCGGCCCCACCGGTAAGAAGCTCCTGCCCCTGTCCGTGGTCTGACCCGTTGCCGCGACGTTTCAGGGGTCAACCCCTGAGGCGGTGGGTTGGCTCCTCGGATTTTGGCGGCCGAACCCACCAGGTAAGGGGTTGACCCCTGAAACGTTCTCCTCGGGGTCAGTTGCAGTGGTACGCCGGAGTTGGCGTCGTCTCGGTCTGGTCTTGCCAGTGGGCTACGCCGACGTAGTAGCCGCAGCCGGTGCCTTCGTCGAACCAGGCGCCGCCACCCGAGTACGCGTTCGTCTCGGCGACCGTGGTGAACGGGCCGGTGGCGCTCGGGCCCTTCTGCAGCTCGACCCGGACCTCGGTGACGCTGTTCGAACAGCCCTCCAGCCCGACGCCGACGTACAGCATCAGCGCGCTGTACCCGACGGACTGCGCCGTCACCAGGTCACAGGCCTGCGTCCCCGCGGTCGACGCCTGGGCCGGCGTCCCCGTCACCATCCCGGCCGCAACCGCCGCCGTGGCCGCCACAGCCCCAACAAGCTTCCGCATCCGCATGTCCCTCCGGTTGGAAATTTACAGAGGGTCAGCAGAATAGGTCACTCGGTTACCGTGGTCGACCCTTTCGGTCCCACTGAAAGAAGCAGCTCGCTGAGCAAGACCTCGTCAGCGCTGCTCAGAACCAGGTCAGCCGCCGCGACGGCGCCCGCATCCACGAACGGATTGGGGATCGCGACCGCCACCATCCCGGCCGCCTGCGCCGCCGCGACGCCGTGCGCGGTGTCCTCGACCGCGATCGCCTCGTCACCCGGTACGCCGAGACGACGCAAGGCGAGCTGATAGATCGCCGGATCGGGTTTGTGGGTCTCGACCTCGTCCCCGGTGACGAGCAGGTCGAAGAGCTCGACCGCGTCCATACGCTCCAGATGACCCTGCACCCACGGACGCGGTGAGCTGCTCGCGATCGCGACCTTCAGACCCAGGTCCCGCGCCGTCATCACCCACTCGCGGATCCCGGGCCGGAAGTCGAGGTCCTGGTGCATCGCGTTCCGGTGGGCGGTGCGGCGGGCGTGGCTCGCGGCGCGATCGAAGCCGGAGCCGACCGCGGCCGCCAGGACGGCGTACCGATCCTCGGTGATGTCACCGCCGTGTCCCGGCCAGAACTCCTCGAGCTCCAGCTCGAGCCCGTGATGCGCCCACTCGGCCCGCCAGCTCTCCACCATCGTCGTCTCGGTGTCCATCAGCAGCCCGTCGAAGTCGAACACCACAGCCCGAACGTCGACCGGCACCAGGCGGGTCGCGAGCCGGTGGATCTCGGTCTGGGTCAGCCCGCACCAGGTCAGATACCCGCGGACGCCGCCGTACTCGCGATCGAGGTGGTCGAGCGAGGCGAGGATGGTCTCCGGCCGGGAGCGGGAGATCTCCGGGCCGTACTGCAGGCCGAGCCGGGCTTCACTGAGCGCGTAGTCCTCGGCGATGACGGCCCGCGGCACACCGACCAAGTTGAGCAGGATGGCGATCATCAGGCCGGTGCGGTCCTTGCCCGCGCGGCAATGCACTACGACCGGCCGGTCTGCCGGTGCGTCCGCAACGGCCCGGAAGGCCCGTGCGATGTGCTCCTTGTTGCGCGTGAGGCTGCCGCGGTAGATGTCCGCGATGGCCGCCTCGGCGGACGCGTCGCGGGCCGCATCGGCGACCGGATCGATCCACGGAATGCGCTGGTACGACGTGGAGCCGTCGAGCAGATGTGGTTGCCTGATCTCCCCATCGGAGCGCAGATCCAGAACCAGCCGGCGCCCACGGCATCGAAAGCGCTCCGATCCTCCATGTCGTCGAGCGATTCCGAGCGGAACAGCGTCCACTCACGTGTCAGTACGCCGTACCGGGTCGGAAGGCCACCAAGGTCACGCGCATTCGGACTCCACACACATGTCAGCTTAGGACAACACCTCCTAGGGACTCGTAGTCGTGCCAGGTGCCGTCGAAGGCCTTGTGGTACAGGGCCGAGTCCATGCCGACCGCGAAGACGTCGAGCCGGTCCGGGCCCCAGGAGACCACTGAGCCGGCTGGTCTGGGCCGAACCGCGGCCGCCAGTTCGAGCCAGCCGGCCAATGCGGCGATGTTCATCCGGAGGATCTCGGCGGCCAGCGACCAGTCGATGAAGTTCAGCGTGTCGTTCGCCGAGTGGATGTGGCCGTTCGCGCTGTCCGCGCCTTCGATCGTCAGCACGGCCGGGACCCCGGCGTTGATGAACGGCACATGATCGCTGGCGAACGGGTTGAGCGACGTCTCCACCTTCAGCCCGGTGTACGTCGCGGCCGCCGTCGCCAGGGCCGTCATCTGACTCGACGACACCGGCGCACCTTCGAGCAACACGGCCGGCATCGCGGTGTTCCTGGTCGCGATCATGTCCATGTTCAGCACGGCCCGGACGCGGGATCGCTCGGCCGGCGGCAGCGCGGCGACGTACTGCTTGCTGCCGAACAGTCCCTCCTCCTCACCACCGAAGAGGATCAGTCGTACGTCGTGCTGCCACGACCGCGTCGACAACAGCCGGCCGAGCTCGAGCACCCCGGCCGAGCCGCTCCCGTTGTCGTCCGCGCCGGGGGCCGCCGCGGCCGGACCGCCGGCGATGTTGATCGAGTCCAGGTGGGCTGTGACGATCACGAGTCCACGGGTGGAACCGACCCCGGCCCGATCGCCGATCAGGTTCGCCGAATGGCCCGCGCCCACGGTGATCGGCATCCGGCTCACGGTGTAGCCGAGGGCAACCATTCGGTCCGCCGCGAAGTCCATCGCCTGGGTGAACGTCGTACTCAGCGAGTGCCGGGTCGGCAGACTCGCCAGCCAGGTCAGGTCCGACTGGTACGACGCGGGCGACAGCTCACCGACGAGCGACGCGACGGCCGGGTCGGCCCGGGCCGCGGAGACGATCGGATTGTCGACAATCGTCGTACCGGCGCGGAGGTGTTCGACCCGCCAGCAGTGGTTCGACCGGCGGCGGGGTTTGTCGGCAGACGAGATCACCAGGTGCCGGCCGCGGTCGAGCAGCGGCGTGACATCGGGGTAGTCGTCCTGGAAGCTCCGGCCCACCTGCGTGACGAGCAGCAGGCCGGGTGCGGTCCGGGAGGCCCGGCCGAGATGTTGGTCGGCCGGGACCCAGAGGATGGTCTTGTCGCCGAACCGCGCCGACTGCGCCCCATCGGCAACATCGGCAGTCGGTACGACGAGATATCGCACAGGTGCTGTAGTCATGTCAGTTCTGCCAGTTGATCTCTAGGCGGTCGGGCTCGGACTTGACGATTTGGCCGGTGCCCCCGGAGCCTCGGTCCAGCCGGCCGCCGGCGTCCCAGCGGCCGGCCGGGCGGGCTTCGGGGGCGTCGCCACGGCCGATCGCGTACTCGATCAGCGTGCCGTCGGGGCCTAACTCCACTCCCCGCCGGCCGCGGGCCGGCGGGAAGGCGAAGTCGTCGCGGCGATAGACGCTGATCCCGTCGTGGTCCTCCTCGAACGAGTGCGTCCACCGCCCGACCGGTTCGGTGCTCAGACTCCCACCGCCTGTCCGCCGGGTGTCGTCGCCGGCATCGACTCGGGGATGGTCACCCTGAAGTCGCTGATGACGCCGCCGAGCGGTTCGTACCCGGTGACCGACGGTCCCCAGTTCGAGCCGTCCCACCACTTGTGCCAGAGCTGCTTGTCGGTGCCGGTGACGAAGACGTCCAGCCGGTTCTGGTCCCACGAGACCACGCGTGGCTCGTCGGTGCAGACACCGCCCATGTATTCGTAGCCGGTGACCGACGGTCCCCAGTTCGAGCCGTCCCACCACTTGTGGTACAGCGCGGAGTCGGTGCCGAGCAGGAACACATCCAGCCGGTCCGAGCCCCACGAGACGATCGTCGGCGCCGTCGTACACACGCCGCCCATGTACTCCCAGCCCGACCAGGCCGAGCCGTCCCACCACTTGTGGTACAGCGCGGAATCGGTGCCGATGACGAACATGTCGAGCCGGTTCTGGCCCCAGGCGACGACCCGCGGTGGCGAAGCGCAGACGCCACCGAGGTACTCGTAGCCGGTGACCGACGGTCCCCAGTTCGCCCCGTCCCACCACTTGTGGTAGACCGCGTTGTCGGTGCCGAGCACGAAGACGTCCAGCCTGTCTTTGCCCCAGGCAACGACTTCGGGCGGGCTCATGCAGATGCCGCCCATGTACTCGTAGCCGGTGACGCTCGGTCCCCAGTTCGAGCCGTCCCACCACTTGTGGTACAGCGCGCGGTCGGTGCCGAGGACGAAGGCGTCCAGCCGGTTCGGGCCCCAGGTGGCCAGCCGCGGCGGGCTCATGCAGACGCCGCCGAGGTACTCGTACCCGGTGACGCTCGGTCCCCAGTTCGAGCCGTCCCACCACTTGTGGTACAGCGCGTGATCGGTGCCGAGGACGAAGGCGTCCAGCCGGTTCGGCGCCCAGGACGCGACTTCAGGAGCACTCATACAGATACCACCCATGTACTCGTAACCGGCGACGGACGGTCCCCAGGCCGATCCGTTCCACCACTTGTGATACATCGCCAGGTCGGTGCCGAGGACGAACGCGTCGAGCCGGTTCGGGCCCCACGCAACCACCGAGCCGGCCGGTTCCGGCGTACTGGAGCCACTGCCGAAGATCGGCAGACTCTTGCGCACGGTGTCCAGGCAGGCCTGCATCCGGGCCACCTGGTCGTTGGTGAACATCACCATGCCGCGGTCGTCGGTGTAGTCCATGTAGTCGTAGAACAGGTCGCCGTTCGGCCCGTTGCTGCAGGTCACGTGCGGGAACGTCGGTACGCCGAAGTTCGGGCCGGCCTGGTTCGGGGTGTCGGCGCACTCGTCGCTGCCGCTGCAGCCCGTACCGTCGTCGCCCCATTGGTGGAGCAGATTCAGGTAGTGGCCGACCTCGTGGGTCGCGGTCCGGCCCAGGTCGAACGGCGCCGCCGCCGTACCGTTGGTGCCGAACCCGCTGTGCAGGATGACCACGCCGTCGGTGTTCGCCGGACCGCCCGGGAACTGGGCGTACCCGAGCAGGCCGCCGCCGAGCTGGCACACCCAGAGGTTCAGGTACCGGTCGGCCGGCCACGGGTCGATACCGCCGGTCGCCGACGACTTCACCTTGTCGTCGGTGCCGAAGCTGGCCGTACTGGTCTGGGTCCGGGTGACACCGGTGGTCGGGTTCCCGTTCGGGTCCTCGGTCGCCAGGAAGAACTCGACCCGGGTGTCCGCGATCAGGCCGCTGAAGACCGGCGGCACGATGCTCGTGTCGGGGTTGGTGGCCCGGTAGTCGCGGTTCAGGACGTCGATCTGGCTGTCGATCTGGGCTTGCGAGATGTTCTGGGCCGCGGTGTTCCAGACCACGTGCACGACACACGGGATGCGGGCGATCCCGCTGAAACGGTCCGGTCCGGAGACGTAGGCGATCGTCGCGGTCTCGATGGCCGACCGGGCCGCGGCGTACTCCGGTGACGTCGACAGCAGCCGCCGGTGCACGTCCATCACACCGCACTGCCGCCGGGTCGGGTACTCGGTGCGCCCGTCCGCGCCGCTCATACCGGCACCACCGGCCTGGCCGCCGCCACTCATGCCGGCACCACCGGCCTTGCCGCCGCCACTCATGCCGTCGCCGGCCGGTTGGCCGCCGCCCGACATTCCTGCTCCACTGGGCTGGCCGCCGCTCATGTCGGCGGCGCCCGAGGCCGGTGCTCCGGTCATTCCGGACATCGGCATGCCGTTCGCCGCGGGCTGTCCGTTGGCGACCTGCTCGGCGGCCGGCACCTCACCCGGCATCCGGTAGTCGTCATCGCGGTGCTTGTCCGCTCGCCCGTTGGCCTTCCTCGGCATCTCTCCCCCTTCCAGCGGGGGCGCACGAGCAGGTCGGAACCGCACACGGTCCCGGACCGAAGAGGTTCTTCCCCCAGCCCGCCCTTTCGATCGAAGGCGGTACGTCCCGCCTTCCCCCACCGAGCAGTCGGCCCCCAAGTCACTGCTCACTGTCAACATTGCTCTCCTCACCGCCCGCGCACAACCCCTTCGCACCGCAGACAGTGAAATCCGTCGAAACCCCTGTGAGCGTTGACGATTTGCTTGAATCCTCAAGAGGACCACAACGACCTACACGGTGGCCGCACGGACGGGCTGTCGTGGAGGTTGAGACAGGCAGCGGTGGGCTGCGACAGGTTATTCCGGCTCTTCTGCTGGATGTGTGGGCGAGGTCGGCTGGGTGTGCCAGCTCGACAGGTGGTGTCGGTCCAGGGGTGCTGGTCGGAGGAGGCATTCACGCCTGGCTCCGGCCGGCCAGGCCAGGGCCGGTGCGGACACCTCCTGTCGCGCTGGCACGCCCAGCCCCCGGCCGCACCCTCGGCAGCCCCCGTCCGCAGCCGGACCGCACACGGGCGGGGCAGGTGCAGCGGCTGGACGGGTTCATCGCAGCGGCGCGTGGGACCGGTGGCGGGTGGGACCGGTGGCGATCCGCGCGGCCTGGGACACCATCTGGGGGCCTCGGACAGGCCGTGCGGTGTCCGAGGTCCCCGGTACCTGTCCGGGGTCGCGGCAATCGCGCCGATCAACACCCCAGCAGGTGTCCCAACCCCCGGGAGTCAGAGCGTGCGTTCCCAGGTTGTGCGTTGGGCGGCGGGGCGGAAGCCGAGCTTTTCGTTGACGGCGATCATCGGGGTGTTTTCGGGGGCGTTGAAGGTGTGGAGGACGGCGGTGTGGTCCAGACCGGCCTGGAGGGCGCGGAGGTTCGGGACCTTGACCGCGATACCCAGGCGGCGGCCGCGGTGAGTTGGGTGGACGTAGGTGTCGTACTGGCTCAGCCGGTCCGGCGTCTCCGGCGTACCGCCCATCTGGGTGTACGCCGCCAGCGCGCCGGACGCGGTGTGGACGGCAGCCGTCGTGTAGGTGAAGCGGCCTTGGGCAACGCGCCGGGCCTCGGCCTCGCGGATGAGCGTAGGGGTCCACCGGGTCGCCTCGACCGCACGGTCGCCGGTCGGCACATCTTCCGTCATCCCCGTCAGCAGGACGGCAAACTGCTCCAGCCACTCGTCAGGCATGTGCTCACGCCACTGCACCAGCTCGTACCCCGGCACCGGCCGGTCCAACGCCGTCAACTGCTCGGAAGGCAGCGGAAGCCCGAGCACCTGCTGCAGCTCCGCGTGCTTCCGGACAAACCCCCGCGCCGCGGCAAACGCCGTACCAGCACTCTCACCCGTCACCGGATCACCCGCAGAGTTCATCCCGGACAGCACCCGCCGCCCGTCGGCCCGGACTCGTTCGATCACCGCGTCCAGCAGCCGGGTCGCGACACCACGCCGCCGGTACGCCGGAACCACCGCGAGCTCCACGTCGACGGTGTCGGTGTTGTCGAGCAACCACCAGTCGAGCCATGCGATCCCGGCCCAGGTGTCACCGTCGACCAGCCCCAGCCCGTCCGACCGCTCGGCCGAGTGATCACCGGTGAAGAGCACCCGGGCCTCCTGGAGCCCGAGCCCCACCGGAAACTCGAGCTCCTCCCGCCGTACGGCGTCCCGCACCTCGAAGAACCGCCGGAAAACCTCAGGATCACGCCCATCCACGCTGACAATCTGCACCCGCGCACCCTATGCCGCACTCTCAGCTGCGGCGCGCGTGGGACGGAACCCAGCAGGATTAGTGGTGGGGGCGGAGAGCGCGGTTGGCGGCGGGTTCGGCGATCTGGGCGCGGAAGGGATGGGACGGGTAGACGCCGAGGATCCGGACCTCGACCGAGAAGAACGCGAGTTCCTCGAGTGCGAGAGCCACGTTCGGCTCTTCCGGGTGCCCTTCGATGTCGGCGTAGAACTGCGTCGCGAAGAACATACCGCCGAGCTGATAAGACTCCAGCTTGGTCATGTTGACGCCGTTCGTGGCGAACCCGCCGAGCGCCTTGTACAGCGCGGCCGACACGTTGCGGACGCGGTAGACGAAGCTGGTGATGATCGGGCCGGAGCCGACCGGCGGAATCTCGGGCTCCCGGGACAGCACCAGGAATCGCGTCGTGTTGTGGTGTTCGTCCTCCACGTCGGAGGCCAGCGTCTCGAGGCCGTACAGCTCCGCGGCAGCACGGGGCGACAGCGATGCGACGGTCGGGTCGGCCAGTTCGGCGACCTCGCGGGCGGCGCCGGCGGTGTCGTCGGCGACCACCGTGGACCAGCCGTGTTCGCGGATGATCTTGCGGCACTGGCCGAGCGCGTGCACGTGGCTGCGGACGGTCCGGATCTGGTCGAGCGACGTACCCGGGACCGCCAAGAGCTGGAAGTGGATCGGCAGGAAGTGCTCGCCGACGATGTGCAGCCCGGACTCCGGCAGCAGGTGGTGGATGTCCGCCACCCGGCCGGCGATCGAGTTGTCCACCGGGATCATCGCGAGCCCGGCGCGACCGCTGCTGACCGCCTCGAGCGCGTCCTCGAACGTCGTACACGGCAGCTGCTCGCGGTCGGGGAACATCTCGGTGCACGCCATCGCCGAGTTGGCGCCTGGCTCACCCTGGTATGCGATCGGTCCGTCCACGGTCTACCAGCCTAGACCCCGGACATCTCAGCAGACGGATCAGGTGTCCGTCTTGCGGACCTTCTTCGGTGCGCCGGTGGTCGCGCGGCCGTCCAGCGACTTGGCCTTGGTGGCGTACATGTCGATGTACTCCTGGCCGGACAACTCCATGATCTTGTACATGATCTCGTCGGTGACGGCCCGCAGGATCAGCCGGTCGCTCTCCATTCCCTCATAGCGGGAGAAGTCCAGCGGAGCGCCGAACTTGATCGTCGGGGAAGCGAAGGAGGCGACCACTTTGCCGGGCGGAGCGACCACGTCGGTGCCGATCACGCCGCACGGGATCACCGGCACCTTGGCTTCGAGCGCGAGCCGGGCGACGCCCGTACGTCCCTTGTAGAGGCGGCCGTCGTGCGACCGGGTGCCCTCGGGGTAGATGCCGAACAGCTCGCCGCGCTCCAGCACCTTCATCCCGGCCCGCATCGCGCCCTCGGACGCGGATCCGCCGGACCGGTCGATCGGCACCTGGCCGGTGCCCTTGAAGAACCCGCGCTGGAAGCGGCCCTTGATCCCGGCGCCGGTGAAGTAGTCGGACTTCGCCACGAACGTGACCCGGCGCCGCAGCACCAGCGGCATGAAGATCCAGTCGGAGTACGAGAGGTGGTTGCTGGCGATGATCGCCGGACCGGTCTCCGGGATGTTCTCGGCGCCGACCACGATCGGCCGGAAGATGCGCCTGACCGGCGGCCCGACCAGCACGTTCTTCAGCACCCAGTAGATGCCCTTGCCGTCCCCGTCTCCGGCATCCACGACCCCTGGGTTCGGTTCGGCCCGCGGCGGCTGCGCCGGTTCCGTCATCGATGTCCTTTCCTCACAAGTTCCCCGACCCTCATGATGCCGCACGACAGCCCGGTTGGCTCGCAAGTCGCCACGCGGGAACTCCTCACACCCGGCGGCCGACCTTCGTAAGCTGCTGACGGCAGCGTCGTCCGGCTGGGGAGGACTTGTGCGGACGAAGGCTTTGACAGCGATGCTCGGGCTGCTGGCGGCGGTGTTCGCCGGCGCCGGTACGCCGGCAGCCGCGCAAGAATCCGGTACGGCGGACGCCCCGGCGGCGACCCTGGTCCCGATCCAGGTGACCGGCCCGGCGGCGTCCAGGTTCAACCTGGTCGTGATGGGCGACGGGTACACCGCGGCCGAGCTGCCGAAGTTCCGCGAGCAGGTCGGCAAGCACCTGAACATCCTCTGGAGCATCGAGCCGTTCAAGTCGTACCGCAACTACGTCAACGTGTACGCCGTCGAGATCGCCTCCCCGGAGAGCGGCGTCGACTGCGATCCCGGCCTCACCTCGCCCAAGGTCGACACCGCCTTGCAGATGGGCTTCTGGGGCGGTTGCAACCCGGCCAGCGTCCAGCGACTGCTCACGGTCAGCTCGGCCGCGGCGACGCAGTACGCCGATCTCGTCCCCGGCACCACGTCCGCCAACCGGCAGATCCTTGCTATCGGCAACAGCAACACGTACGGCGGCGCCGGCGGGACGTATGCCACGGCGTCCGGCGGCAACGCGCTGTCCGCTCTGATCACGCCGCACGAGCTCGGCCACTCGCTCGGCGGCCTGCAGGACGAGTACGACTACTACGCCCGTGGTGAGCGGGGAGCGCCGTACGAAGGGTCTGAACCTGCCTCGATCCATCACACTTTGCTGACCGAGCAGCAGATGCGGGACCAGCAGCAGAAGTGGTTCCGGTGGCTCGGCGAGCCGTCCGAGTCCGGCGGCAGGATCGGTCGCTACGAGGGCGGCATGTACGCCGGCTCCGGGGTGTGGCGACCCAGCGCGCACTCGATGATGAAGGCACTTGGGTACTACTTCGACCAGGTCTCCCTGGGATCGCATGGCGGCTGGATGGAGCCGAGCTGGCCACCGCCGGCAATGATCGGGACCTCGACCTGGAGCCGTTGAAGCTGACCGGCCGCCACACGCTCACGGCTCAGGTGGGTGCCGAGACCCTGACGTGGCAGGTTGACGGGGTCGAGCCGGTGGTGCAGTCGACGATGTCCAAACCGCTCCTGACTGTGCAGAAGGCGACCGGCCCGGAGTACATCTACAACGACGCGTTCACCATGGGCCTGGCCGCGACAGACGACAGCCCGGGGTACGTCGTGCCGGAGTTCCGGGTGGACGGGGACGGTTGGTACAACTACTACGGCTGGCCGACCGACGCGTCCGCGCCGTTCCGGTTCACCGCCGAGGGGACCGAGATCGACCAGCTCGTCTACGGCAAGCTCGGCGTACCACGGGTGGTGCCGTGGGACGACGTACCGCCCGGATATGGCCGGCACCAGGTCGAGTACCGGGCAATCGATGCCTCCGGCAACATCGGGACACCGCGCCGGTTCGCGGTCACGTTGTTGCGTCCGGCCCCTAAGTGCACGACGACCGTGACGGGCGTCCGGAACGAAGCGCTATACGCGCGATCCGGGGTCACCTGCCTGGCCGGTGCCACGGTCAACGGCCCGGTCCTGATCGGCGCCGGCGCGTCGGTGGTCGCGACCGACTCTCGTGTCGTCGGCCCGGTCCGGGCGGATCAAGCGGCCGACCTCCAGCTGTTGCGGAGCACGATCGGGGGACCGGTCAGCATCGACGGCGTGACCCGGAGCGTCGTGGTCGTCGGGACCACGGTGCAGGGCCCGGTGTCCGTGACCAGGTCCGGTACGACGGAGGCCGCCGTACTGGCCGGGAACGCGGTGACCGGACCACTGAGTTGCTCTGGCAACACTCCTGCGCCGGACAATTTGCAGGCGCAGAACCAGGTATCCGGACCGCGGTCCGGTCAGTGCACGAGGTTGTGAGTTGCGCGGACATGGGCGTGAGTTTCGCTGACATGTCCGTGCTCGTTTCGGTCCCTTAGGTTTCCGGTGCGGGGAGGTCCCGCCGTACTGGAAGGAGCGAGATGAACGGACTGCGGGTGGCGTCGCTGCTGGTGGCCACGATGACGACCGGGCTGGTGGCCGGGGTGTACGCGAGCTACGCGAACGCCTTCATGCCCGGGTTGGCGAAGACCGACGACAAGACCTTCGTCGGCGCGTTCCAGGCGGTCGACCGGGCCATCGTCAATCCACTGTTCCTCGGGCTCGGGTTCGTCGGCGCGTTGCTGTTCACGCTGCTGGCCGGCCTGCTCAGCCTGAAGGAGAAGGCGCTGCCGTGGATCGCGGTCGCCTTCGTCCTCTACCTGATCACGATGATCCTGACGATCGCGGTCAACGTCCCGCTCAACGACACGCTCAAGGCGGCCGGTGACCCGAACACTATCGACGTGGCCGCCGCTCGGGCCGCCTTCGACGAGTCCAAGTGGCGCGCGTTCAACCTGATCCGCACCATCCTCGCCACCGTCTCCTTCGGTCTCCTCGGCTGGGCCCTCTACCTCACCGGCACATCCGCCGCCTGAGACAATGCCCGGGTGCCACCTGTTCAAGCTCCACCGTCGCAGCAGCTCCCCGCGGTCCAGAAACTGCGGGTCCGGTTCGCCAAGCGCGGACGGCTGCGATTCACCTCACACCGCGATTTCCAGCGGGCGTTCGAGCGCGCCGTCCGCCGGGCGGAGCTGCCGGTGGCGTTCTCGCACGGCTTCAGCCCGCACCCGAAGATCTCGTACGCCGGTGCCGCGCCGACCGGGGCCGCGTCCGAAGCGGAGTATCTGGAGATCTCGCTCACACAGGAGCGGGACGCCGAGCAGGTCCGGGCCGCCTTGGACGAGGCGCTGCCACCCGGTCTCGACGTCCTCGAGGTGGTTGTCGCCGGCCCCGGGTCGCTGGCCGACCGGCTGGAGGCGAGCGAGTGGCTGATCGCGTTGCCCGGTGTGGATCCGGAGGCGGCTGCCGAGGCGGTGGCGGCGTTCCTGGCCCGGGAGGAAATTCTGGTCGAGCGCATGACCAAACGCGGGCTTCGCTCGTTCGACTGTCGGGACGCCGTTCTGCGACTCACCGTCGCGCACGAACCGGGGTCGGTTGCGACGTGTGCGATACTGCAAGTGGTGTTACGGCACGGAACCCCGGCCGTGAGACCCGACGACGTTCTCGCCGGCGTGCTCGACGTAGCGACGCTCCCGGTGACGGGCCCGGCTCTTTTGACCAGGCTCGCCCAGGGCCCGCTCATCGCGGCCTCCGGCACGGTGGACGACCCGCTCGCTCGTGACCGCGACGCCACCCAGGCGACCGCGACCGGCCAGGCGGAAGACCACCAGACGCACACAGCGGAGGGCGACGCCGCCGCTCCCTCCGAGCCCTGAGCACGGGCGGAGCGGATCCAGCAGGCTTCCGCCGCGCCGGCACCAAGAAAACTGTGCCGGACGGCGAACCGTGACCGCTCTGTGGCCGCGCCGGACCCGTGACAGGGGTCGCAGGATGCGCCGGAGGGCTTGAGGAGACCCGCACTACATGCTCGACAACGAGCCGACTACCGAAGCAGCCGACACGGCTGCCACCGCCCAGCAGCAGCCAGGAGCTCGCAAGACCGCGAAGAAGGCCGCTGCGAAGAAGACCACCGCGAAGCGCACCGTCAAGAAGACCGCCGCCGCGGAGGTCCCCACCCAGTCCGACGGCGAGGTCGCCGATCCGGTGCCCGCCACGGCCAAGAAGACGGTCGCCAAGAAGGCTGCCGCGAAGAAGACCACGGCCAAGAAGGCCGCGGCGAAGACGGCTGCCAAGAAGACCGCCACCAAGCGTCCGGCCAAGAAGGCGGCCGCGCAGGATGCGTTCCCGGAGCTGATCGAGACCGACGCGCCGGAGACCACCCTGGCCGACGGCGGCCCGGTCGTCGAGAACGCCCCGGCGATCGCGCCGAAGACCACCCGCAAGCGCACTGCGACCAAGGCCGCTCAGGCCGACCTCCGCACCGAGGACAGCGCCGTCACCGACGGCCCCGTCGCCGACGCGGAAGCCCCCGCCGCGTCCGGGCCGACCGAGTCCCGCTCCTCCCGGCGCACTCGCTCCCGTGGACGGTCCGCCGACGCCGCAGCATCCGCTCAGACCGGCACAGGCGACGGTCAGCCCGGCGCCGTGTCCAGCGCCTCCGCCTCCGCCGACGAGGCGTCGACCAACGCATCCGCGGATAACGCGTCGAGCAACACGTCCGCGGATACGACCGCCGGCCAGGACACCAACCAGGCCGACGAGCCGACCACCCGCCGTACGCGCCGCCGGGCGCCGGCCGCTGCTCCGGTGCTGTTCCAGGCGCCGGTCGACGTGCCGGCTCAGGCACCCGCGCAGGCCGCCGCGACCAGCGCGGTCGAGGCAACGCCGGAGGCTGTCGAGACCACCGGTGCTGAGCCGAGCCCCGACGAGCAGCCGACGACGACTCGCCGTCGCCGCAGCCGTCGTGGCCGCGACACCGAGGCCCGCGACACCGAGGCCCGCGACGCCGAAGCACTGGGTGACGAGCCCCGCGAGGGTGACCAGCCTTCCGCCGAGCCGAGCCGGCGTTCCCGCGCGGGTAGCGCGGCAACCGGATCAGGTCAGCGGCCGGTCGAGGTCACCGACGAGGACGAGACGGCCGAGGCCGGACAGACCGACGAGCACGCCGACGCGCAGTCCGAGGACGGCGAGGACGGTGGCGAGGGCACGCGTCGCCGCCGCCGGCGCCGTGGCGGCCGTCGCCGTCGCAAGTCCGGTGACACCGACGCCGAGGACACCGCCGACGAGCAGTCCGACGAGGACGACCAGGACGAGCCCGAGGCCGAGGCCGGCTCGGATGACGAGCACGACGGCTCTGCCGACTCCGACGAGGACGGCGACGCCAGCGGTAGCTCGTCCCGGCGCCGTCGGCGTCGTCGTCGCCGCAAGGGCGAAGAGGGCGCTGGAGCCGCGGACGACCCCGACGAGACCGTCGTACGGGTCCGCGAGCCGCGCAGCAAGAACACCGTCAACGAGATCACCGCGGTCGAGGGCTCGACCCGCCTGGAGGCGAAGAAGCAGCGCCGCCGCGAGGGTCGCGCCGCCGGACGCCGCCGGGCGCCGATCGTCACCGAGGCCGAGTTCCTGGCCCGGCGCGAGTCGGTCGAGCGGACCATGGTGATCCGCGCTCGTGGCGACCTGACCCAGATCGCCGTCTCCGAGGACAACGTCCTGGTCGAGCACTACGTCGCCCAGGAGGAGCAGGTCTCGCTGATCGGCAACGTGTACCTCGGCCGGGTGCAGAACGTGCTCCCCAGCATGGAGGCCGCGTTCATCGATATCGGCAAGGGCCGCAACGCGGTTCTGTACGCCGGTGAGGTCGACTGGGCCACGCTCGGCGGGGCCAACGGGCCGCGCAAGATCGAACAGGTGCTGAAGTCCGGCCAGGCCGTGCTGGTCCAGGTGACCAAGGACCCGATCGGCCACAAGGGCGCCAGGCTGACCAACCAGATCAGCCTGCCCGGCCGGTACGTCGTCTACGTGCCGCGCGGCGGCAACGGCGGCATCAGCCGCAAGCTGCCCGACACCGAGCGGAGCCGCCTGAAGGGCATCCTCAAGGACATCGTCCCCGACGAGGCGGGCGTGATCGTCCGGACCGCGGCCGAGGGCGCGTCGGAGGAAGAGCTGACCGCCGACGTCAGCCGGCTGCAGAAGTACTGGAACGACATCGACAAGAAGTCGAAGAGCGGCCAGGCCCCGCAGTTGCTGCACGGCGAGCCGGATCTGCTGATCCGGGTGGTCCGCGACCTGTTCACCGAGGACTTCACCAAGCTGGTGATCTCCGGTGACGACGCGTACGACCAGGTGCGCGAGTACGTCTCGGACGTCGCGCCGCACCTGGCCGACCGGGTCGAGAAGTGGTCGGGCGACGGGGACGTCTTCTCGAACTACCGGATCGACGAGCAGATCAAGAAGGCGCTGGACCGCAAGGTCTGGCTGCCGTCGGGTGGTTCGCTGATCATCGACCGGACCGAGGCGATGACGGTCGTCGACGTGAACACCGGCAAGTTCACCGGCTCCGGCGGCAACCTCGAGGAGACCGTCACCAAGAACAACCTGGAAGCGGCCGAGGAGATCGTCCGGCAGCTCCGCCTCCGCGACATCGGCGGCATCATCGTGATCGACTTCATCGACATGGTGCTGGAGTCGAACCGCGACCTGGTGCTGCGCCGGCTGGTCGAGTGCCTGGGCCGCGACCGGACCAAGCACCAGGTGGCCGAGGTCACCTCGCTCGGCCTGGTCCAGATGACCCGGAAGCGGATCGGCACCGGTCTGCTCGAGGCGTTCAGCGAGAACTGCGACCACTGTGGTGGCCGCGGCCTGATCCTGCACGACGAGCCGAAGGAGTCCCGCCGCCGCGACAACCGCAACGGCCAGGACAACAACAAGCCCGCCGCGCAGGCCGAGGAGCCCCGCAAGTCGTCCCGCCGCCGCGGCCGTGGCAAGGGCCGCGCCGAGGACGAGCACACCGAGGAGCCGTCGCAGCACAACGGCGACGCCGCCCACCGCCTCGCCCAGATCGCCGCCGCCTCCGCCAAGAAGGACGAAGAGGCGACCGAGACCGGCGAGGGTGCAGTGGCAGAAGCCGGAGCAGGTACGCCGGAGCCCACCGGCTACCCGGTGTCCGCCAGCGCCGACGAGCAGGTCAGCCCGGAGGCAACCGGCTTCCCGGCGCCCGCCGACACGGCCACGACCATCCCCACCGACGCGGCGGAGCCGGTCGAGGCGACCCAGAACGGGTCCGCCAAGTCGGGCAGCACGCGGCGGCGGCGCAGCAGCCGCGGCCGGGGCAAAGGCGCCCAGGCAGCCGGTGGCGAGTCCGCTGGCGAGGGTGATGCAGGCAGCCCCGGAGCCGACGCTCCGGAACTCGTAACGACCAGCAGCTGAACAGATGTGACATGAGTCCCCACGCAGGCGGATGACCCGGTTTGACCCGCCTGTGAGGGGACCCGTAAACTTGAGCTTCGGCGCGCGTTCCGCGTGCCATGTTTGTGTGGGCCGCGAGCAGGTCTGTGCAGGCCCCCGTAAGAACTTCCGAACCAGCAGAGAGTGAGATCCACGGTGTACGCGATCGTGCGCAGTGGCGGCACCCAGCAGAAGGTCGCCGTCGGCGATGTCATCGAGATCGACAGCCTGACGGACGCGGTGGGCGACACCGTGTCCTTGCCGGCGGTCCTGGTCGTCGATGGCGACACCGTGACGGCCGACGCCGCGGCGCTGTCCAAGGTGGCCGTGTCGGCCGAGGTCCTGGGCCGTACCAAGGGTCCCAAGATCCACATCCTCAAGTACAAGAACAAGACCGGTTACCGCAAGCGCCAGGGTCACCGTCAGCACTACACCCAGGTCAAGGTCACCGCGATCGACGCGAAGAAGAAGTGAGCTGATCAGAAATGGCACACAAGAAGGGCGCCGCGTCCACCCGTAACGGGCGCGACTCCAACGCGCAGCGGCTCGGCGTCAAGCGGTACGGCGGCCAGCTGGTGAACGCCGGCGAGATCATCGTCCGTCAGCGCGGCACGCACTTCCACCCGGGCGACCTGGTCGGCCGTGGCGGCGACGACACGCTGTTCGCGCTCGCCGAGGGCCGGGTGGAGTTCGGCACCCGGCGCGGTCGTCGCGTCGTCAACATCGTCCCGGCCCCGGCGGAGTAACACCGCCACCCGGACGTAGTCAAAGCTCTGAGAAGGGCGGGTCGCGGAATACCGCGGACCCGCCCTTCTGCTGTGTTAGGCAGAGCGCTTTTGAGCGGCACCCAACAGGAAGTAGAGAACACCGATGGCGATTCCCAGCTTTGTCGACCGGGTCACGGTGCACGTCACCGCGGGCCGCGGCGGAAACGGCTGCGCCTCGGTGCACCGGGAGAAGTTCAAGCCCCTCGGCGGCCCGGACGGCGGGAACGGCGGCGACGGCGGCAGCGTGATCCTGCGCGTCGACCCCGACGTCACCACGCTCGTCGACTACCACCGCTCCAGCCACCGCGCCGCCACGAACGGTGCCCAAGGCAAGGGTGATCACCAGGCCGGCAGCAACGGCGGCGACGTCGTACTCGGCGTCCCCGACGGCACGGTCATCGGTACGGCGGACGGCGTCGTACTCGCGGACCTCGTCGGACCCGGCGCGGAGTTCGTCGCGGCGCAAGGCGGCAAGGGCGGCCTCGGTAACGCGGCCCTGGCCAGCAGCGCCCGGAAGGCCCCCGGTTTCGCCCTGCTCGGTGAGGACGGCGAGGAGCGCACGCTCGTCCTCGAGCTCAAGGTGGTCGCCGACATCGGCCTGGTCGGGTTCCCGAGTGCCGGCAAGTCCTCGCTGGTCGCGTCGATCAGCCGGGCCCGGCCGAAGATCGCCGACTACCCGTTCACCACCCTGATCCCGAACCTCGGCGTCGTGGTCGCGGGTGACGTCACCTTCACGGTGGCCGACGTACCCGGCCTGATCGAAGGGGCGAGCGAGGGACGCGGGCTCGGGTACGACTTCCTGCGGCACGTGGAGCGGTGTGCGGCGCTGGTGCACGTCATCGACTGCGCGACGTACGAGCCGGGCCGCGACCCGCTCAGCGACCTGGACACGATCGAGGCCGAGTTGCAGGCCCACGGCGGGCTCGAGGACCGGCCGCGACTCGTTGCCCTGAACAAGATCGACGTACCCGACGCGCGGGACATCGCCGAGATGGTGCAGGCCGAGCTGGAGCAGCGCGGGCTCCGGGTGTTCCCGATCTCGACCGCTTCGCACGAAGGCCTGGAGGCCTTGAAGTTCGCGATGGCGGAGATCGTCGTACGGCGTCGTACCGAGGAGGAGAAGCCCGACACCACGCGGATCGTGATCCGGCCGCAGGTGCAGGGCGGACCCGAGTTCAAGGTGAAGAAGCTGCCGGAGGACGGCGGCTGGCTGGTGCAGGGCGAGAAGCCCGAGCGCTGGGTCCGGCAGACCGACTTCGCGAACGCGGAGGCGACCGGCTACCTGGCCGACCGGCTGAACCGGCTCGGCGTGGAGAAGGAGTTGCTCGAGCTCGGTGCGATGGAGGGTGACGCGGTCGTCATCGGCGACGGACCGAACGCGATCGTGTTCGACTTCGCGCCCGAGGTCCAGGCCGGGGCCGAGATCCTGGCCCGGCGCGGTGAGGACCACCGGCTGGAGGAGCCCCGTCCCGCGGTGCAGCGGCGGCGGACGAAAGACACCGAGTACCACGCCCACCGGGCGTCGGGGGATCGGTCCGAGTACGGCCAGGGCTGGGTCGAGGACGAGGTCGACCTGTCCCCGGCCGAGGCGAAGCGAGCAGCGGAGAAGGCGGCGAAGCTGGCGCGCAAGGAAGCACGCGAGCTCGAAGCCCGGGACATAGATCAGGACGCCTGATGAAACCTCGCGCGGAGGCTGTGCAGGCCACGCGGATCGTCGTGAAGGTCGGCTCGTCGTCGCTGACCCAGCGCGGCAGGATCGACCTTGTGCGGCTCCAGTTGCTCGTCGACGCCGTCGCGGCGCGGCGGGTAGAGGGCACCGAGGTTGTCCTCGTCTCATCCGGCGCAATCGCCGCCGGCATGGCTCCGATGGGTCTTCGGTCGCGACCGCGCGACCTGGCGACACAACAGGCGGCGGCATCCGTCGGCCAGGGCCTGCTGATGGCCCGTTACAGCGATGCCTTCGCGGAGCATGGGCTGCGCGTTGGTCAGGTGCTGCTGACGGTCGATGACGTGACCCGGCGGAGCCATTACCGCAACGCCTATCGGACGTTCGCCCGGTTGCTCGAGCTGGGCGTCGTACCGATCGTCAACGAGAACGACACGGTCGCCACCACCGAGATCCGCTTCGGCGACAACGACCGGCTGGCGGCACTCACGAGTCACCTCGTCCACGCCGATCTGTTGTTGCTGCTGTCGGATGTCGACGGGCTGTACGACGGGGATCCGCGCAAGCCCGGTACGTCGATGGTCGCCGAGGTCCGCGGTCCCGCGGATCTCGCGCCGCTGCGGATCGGCCGGAACGGGTCGTCCGGAGTCGGCACCGGCGGCATGCAGACGAAGGTCGAGGCGGCCGCGATCGCCACCGAGGCAGGCATTCCGGTCGTCCTGACGTCGGCCGCTCGCGTCGGCGAGGCCTTGCGGGGCGAGCCCGTCGGCACCCTGTTCCACCCGACCGGCCGCCGCCGCAAGACCCGCCTGCTCTGGCTGGCCCACGCCACCTCCGGTCAGGGCGTACTGCGCCTGGACGAAGGCGCGGTCCGAGCCGTGACAGAACGCCGTACGTCGCTCCTCCCGGCCGGAATCTCCGCCGTCGAAGGCACCTTCTCCGCCGGCGACCCGGTCGACCTGGTCTCCCCGTCCGGCGCCGTCATCGCTCGCGGCCTGGTCAACTACGACGCCACCGAACTCCCCGACCTCCTCGGCCGCTCCACCCGGGATCTGGCCCGCGAACTGGGCGCCGCCTACGAACGCGAGGTCGTTCATCGAGACGACCTGGTGCTCCTGTAGCTCCAGAGGTCCTGGGTGTTTGTGACGGTGAACCCTTGCCGACCGGGCAGATGTTCCCAAAGCTCGGTGGTATGAGCGGAAAGGGCAGCCGGGGCGCCGGCGGCGGGGACGCGGTGTACGGGCTCGGCCTGATCGGTGCCCTCGTGTACTACATCCAACAAGCCGACAGCTTCTGGGAAGTCATCGTCGGCATCCTCCAGGCCCTGGTCTGGCCGGTGTTCGTCACCTACGACCTACTGAAGTTCTTGCACCACTGAAGCAGCCGTCCCAGGCCCGCCACCCTCGGGGCGACCGTCGCAAGACGTGACGCGGTTGAGACGGCGGGGCGGGCAGGCTGGGGCGCGCTCTACGATGAGGGCGTGAGCGAGATCATCGAGCTGGCCCGGCGGGCGCGGGAGGCGTCGTACGCGTTGGCGGACGCTTCGCGGGCGACCAAGGACGCGGCGCTGCACGCGATGGCGGCAGCCCTGCGAGCGAACACCGACACGATCGTCGCGGCGAACGCGAAGGACGTCGCGGCGGCCCGGGAAGCCGGTACGCCGGAGTCCACGGTGGACCGCCTGGCGCTGAACCCTGCCAGGGTTGACGGAATGGCCGCCGGACTCGAGCAGCTGGCCGGGCTGACCGACCCGGTCGGTGAGGTCGTCCGCGGCTACACCCTGCCGAACGGTCTGGAGCTCCGCCAGGTCCGCGTCCCGTTCGGCGTGATCGGGATCATCTACGAGGCCCGCCCGAACGTGACCGCCGACGCGGCCGGCATCTGCCTGAAGTCCGGCAACGCGGTCCTGCTCCGCGGTTCATCCTCCGCCGCCGCGTCCAACGAGGCGATCGTCGCCGTACTGCGGGACGCTGCGACCGAAGCTGGTTTGCCGGCCGATGTGATTCAGGGCGTGCCGACGGATCGGGCCGCGGTGAAGGAGCTCATGCAGGCGCGCGGGCTGGTCGACGTACTGATTCCGCGCGGTGGTGCCGGGCTGATCCAGACCGTGGTCACCGAGTCGACCGTGCCGGTGATCGAGACCGGCGTCGGCAATTGCCATGTCTACGTGGATTCCGACGCGGATCTGGGGCTCGCGCTGGAGATCTTGCTGAACTCCAAGACCCAGCGGCCGAGTGTCTGCAACGCGGCCGAATCCCTCCTGGTGCACGCGTCGGTGGCCGACGAGTTCCTGGCCACCGCGTTGCCGGCGCTGACCGCGGCCGGCGTGACCGTGCACGGCGACCCGACGGTAGTTGCCGCTGGCAAGGATGTGGTCGCCGCGACGGAGGACGACTTCGGCCTGGAGTACAACTCGCTGGACCTGTCCGCGGCCGTGGTCGACTCGCTGGAGGCTGCGGTGCAGCACATCCGCCGCTACAGCTCGGGTCACACAGACGCGATCATCACCCGCTCGCAGGCCGCTGCGCGCCGGTTCGTACAGGCGGTGGACTCGGCCGCGGTCGTGGTCAACGCCAGCACGCGTTTCACCGACGGCGGCGAGTTCGGCTTCGGCGCCGAGATCGGCATCTCGACCCAGAAGCTCCACGCCCGCGGTCCGATGGGCCTCCCGGAGATGACGTCGACCAAGTACGTCGTCACCGGCGAAGGTCAGATCAGGACCTGAGTCGCGTCGTTCACCCGGACGACGAGCGGCTCGGCGCGAAGTACCGCGAGCGCCGCGGCGTAGTCGGCGCCGACCTCGAGGTCGGTCAGCTGCCCAGTGTGCCGCGCCCACTCCCACACCTCTGCCGGCTGGTCCGGTGGACTGACGACAACCGTCCGTAGGTCCGCCCGGACCCCGACCCCGGTTGTCTTGACCACTGCCTCTTTCCGCGTCCACACCTGCGTGAACGCCTTCGCTCGTGCGATCCCGTCGTACTGCGCCAGCCCCTGCACTTCCTCGGGAGCCAGGCATAGGCGACCGACCGCGTCGATGTCGATGCCGGGGTCGACCTTCTCCACGTCGAGCCCGACCGGGTGATCGCCGATCGCGACGCCGACGAGCTCGCCGGAATGCGTCACTGACAGCTCGACGCCGTCCACGCGGACCTTGCCGTGCGGCTTCCCGCAGTCCGGGCAATTCCGATCGAGCCGTACCTTTGCCGCAGGCAACGAAAACCGTGCCGCCAGCAACCGTCGCACCATCGTGCAGCCGAGCAGGAACCGCGCCTTGTCCTCGTCCCGCCGGTACGTCGCCAGCCGCCGCTGCTCGTCCGCGTCGAGATCAACGGCGAACTCATCGCGGGCCTGATCGAGCCGGGCCCACCACACCTCGACGGTCACACCGGTCCGGGCTTCCAGGTCAACGTTCCGGTGGTCAGATCGTCGACAATCCGATCGATCCACTCCGCCTCGGCCACGGCGATCGCCCGCTGGTACTCGGTCTCGAGCAGGGCGAACCGGGGGATGGGCTCGCCCTCCAGGACCAGCTCGGCGTCGAGCACGGCGATCCGCTCGGACAGGTGGTCGCGGCGCTCGGCGAGCAGTTCACCGGCCGTCTCCGGCGTCACCAGCATCACGAACGACAGCCCCGCCGGGAACTCGGGGAACTCGTTGCGCGGGGTGGTGAGGATCTCCGCCAGCCACTCCCGGCAGATCGCCCGCCCGTCCTCGGTCAGGTGGTAGACGGTGCGCTCCGGGTAGCGTTCGTCCCGCTCGGTCGCGCCGGCGGTGATCATGCCCTCCTCCTCGAGGCGCACGATCATCCGGTACAGGCTGGTCCGCTGGCCGACGTTGACCACCTGGTCCTTGCCCCACTGCTTGATCAGCCGCTGGATCCCATAGGGATGCATCGGCCCGTTCTCGAGCAGTCCGAGGATCGCGAGGGCGAGTGGTGAGCGTCGCATGGTCATAGCGCCAGCATACGGGTTCCGAGATACTAGTTGCAATGCAACTAGACGATGTGTGACTATCGATCTCATGAGAACAGCAGAACTGAGCCAGGGTGCGGTGGAGTCCCGCGACGGCACCGAGATCGGCTACTGGAAGACGGGGCAGGGGCCGGCGGTCGTCGTACTGCACGGCAGCATGGAGTCGGCGCGCAGCCACACGTTGCTCGCCGAGGCGCTGGCCGGCGACTTCACCGTCTATCTCCCGGATCGGCGCGGCCGCGGTCTGTCCGGTCCGCATCGGCCGGATCACACCGTGCGGACCGAGGTGGAAGACCTCGAAGCCGTGCTGACTGCAGCGGGCGCCGAGCTGGCGTTTGGCGTGAGCGCGGGTGGCGCGGTGGTACTGGAAGCGGCTCGCACGCTGCCGAGCCTGCAGAAGATCGCAGTGTATGAGCCTGCGATTGTCGACAATCCGACGCCGCACCGGGAGTGGCTGGCCCGGTTCGACCGTGAGGTTGCCGAGGGCAACCTTGCCGGCGCGATGGTGACCAGCATGTACGGACTGCAGTTGGCGCCGGCGTTCCTGAAGGTGATCCCGCGGCCGCTGATGACGCGGATCACCGAGAAGATGCTGGTGAAGGATGAGCGGCAGGCCGGCGCGGATGCCATCACGATGCGCAAGCTCGCGCCGACCATCCACTACGAGGGCACGCTGATCGCCGAACTCGCCGGGACCTTCGAGGATTTCCGCTCGGTGTCCGCGGATGTGCTGTTGATGGGTGGGAGCAAGGGGCTGCCGGCGTTGAAGCCATGGCGGGACACCCTGGAGAAGGTGCTGCCGCACTGCCGGCGGATCGAGTTGGACGGCCTCGACCACGGCTCGTCCAGCGACCCGGGTGGAATCAATCCGAGCGGCAGTGCCAAGGCGGTCGAGCGGGTGGCCTCCGAGGTCAAGGCGTTCTTCAGGCAGTCTTGAGTGCCCAGTCGACCGCGTCCGCGATGTCCGTGACCGGATACCGCACGGCTTTGACGACGCGGTCGTCGCCGATCACGAGTACGACGCGCTTGAGTCGCTCGTACCCACCGGCGCGGAAGGTGGGCAGCCGCAGCGCGGCGGTCAACTCCAGTTCGAGGTCGGACAGCAGCGGGTGTGGGATCTCCTCGGCGTTCGCGAACGCCTGCTGCTCGTCCGTGCGTTGGGTGCTGACCCCGCGGACTGCGACTCCGTTGGCAGCGAATTCGTCGTACCGGGCGGCGAAGAGGCGGTTCTCCAGGGTGCAGCCGCTGGCGCCGGCGATCTCGTTCCAGCCGTCCGGCAGCGGGGTCGGCCGGCTGGTCGCCGGGTACCCGAACAGGACGGTCGCGCGGGAATCCGGGTCGATCACGTCCAGCGCCGGACCCGCGGTCGAAGGCAGGCTGATCTGGGGGACGCGGCGTCCGACGAGCTCGTGGATCCGGTGGGCGGGTGGCTCGTCGGCGTCGTTCGTGCCGGTGAGTGAGCCGTCGCCGAGCAGCCAGCGGTCGCCCCAGTCCTGGAGCGCGACGAGGACCGGCAGCAGCGCCCGGCCGCGCGGGGTGAGGCGGTAGGCGTAGCGGGTCGGGCGGTTCTGGTACGCCGATCGCTCGACGATCCCGGTGTCGACCAGGCCGGCCAGTCGCTCGGTCAGGACCTTGCGGGAGATGTGCAACGAGTCGGCGAGCTGATCGAACCGGTCAAGACCGCGGGCCAGGTCGCGGACGATCAGCAGTTCCCAGCCGTCGCCGATGACACCGAGGGATTGCGCTATCGCGCAGTCCGGCTCGGGTGAGAAGCTGCTCCGCCGCACATCGACCCCATTCCGGTTGCCACCCCGCTAACCGGGCTTGTAAGTTCCTAATAGGAACTCACTCTACCTGGGGGCTGACATGTACTGGCGCCGCATCGCCGAACTACCCGGGTGGCTCAAGGCGGTGATGGTCGGCCAGATGGTCAGCTCGGCCGGTGCGCTGGCGTGGATCTACCTCACGCTGTACCTGGTCGAGGATCGCGGGATGTCGGCGCAACAGGCCGGCTTCGCAGCAGCGGCGTACGGCGTGGGTTTGCTGGGCGGCAATCTGGGCGGTGGATGGTTCGGTGACCGCTTCGGCCTGCGTACGGCCGCCATCGCGAGCCAATTGGCCTGGGCGGTGACCTGCCTGACTCTGCCGCTCGTCCCAGCAGGGTGGATTGGTGTGGTCGCTGCACTCGCTGGACTGTGTGGTGGTGCGAGCCGCCCGAACCTGAGCGCCCTGGTCGCCACCGCCCTCCCGTCCGAGCGCCGGCGGGAGGGAATCGCGCTGTCGCGAACTGCGAGCAACGCCGGCTCCACCATCGGGCCGCCGCTCGGTGGACTGCTCGCGGCGTACGACTTCTCGCTCGTCTTCGTGGTGGACGCGGTCTCCAGCCTGGTCCTCGCGGCCGTCATCTGGCGGTGGGTGCCGGGCGTTCGCCGTACGTCGTCACCCGCGGGGGCCGGCCTCTGGCGTGTGCTGCTCCGGGACCGGACCGTGTTGGTGTTGCTGGCAACGATCGTGGTCGTCGACACCGTGTACCGCCAGGTGTTCGCGACCATGCCGTTGCTCTTGCGGGACGCCAGTTCGCCAGCGGTCGCGTACGGCGTACTGATCGGGCTGAGCTCCGTGGTCATCGTGTGCTGTGAGGCGCCGCTGGCCGTCCGCTTGCGAGGTCACCGCTCGACCCGGGTGATCGCAGTCGGATTCGCGCTCGTGGGCGTGGGGCTGGCCGTCCTCGGGATCTGGCCGGCGCTCGTCGGGGCGACGTTGGCGATCGTCGTCATCACGGCGGGGGAGATGCTCTACAAGCCGACAGCCACCGCGCATGTCGCCGACGCTGCCCCAGCCGGGATGGTCGGGCGCTACTCCAGCCTGTACGCCGCCGCGTCGATCAGCGGGATGTTCCTCGCTCCCGCCCTGGGTGGCGCCGCGTATGAGCACACCCCGGGGTTGCTCTTCCCCGTGGCAGCCGCGCTCGCCCTCGCGGCAGGCGCCGTACTCGTGATCAGTCCGGCAGGGGAGCGGGCCGGCCTTCCCAGCGAGTCGACAGCACGACAGTCGTCCGCGTCCTGACCACGCCATTCACTCGGCGCAGCGAGCCGACCACCGCCTCGAGCTGGGTGACGTCGGCGACGCGGACCTTCACCACGAGCTCCTGGTCGCCGGCGACAAACCAGCAATCCTCCACCGCGTCGATCTCTCGCACCTGCTCGACGATGTCGTCGGTCTCCACATCGTCGCGCTGGAACAGCCCGATCAGCGCGCTGGTGCCGAGCCCGACCTGCGCCGGCGCGACCACCGCGCGGTAGCCGAGCAGTACACCGCGCTCCTCCAGCCGTCTCACCCGTTCCTGGACGCTCGGCCCGGACAGCCCGACCACCCGGCCGAGCTCAGCCCAGCTCGAGCGTCCGTTCAGCCGGAGTGCCTCGATCAGCTGCCGATCGATCGCGTCCATGAATCCTCCCGTTTGCCACAGATTCGAAGGCTGGGAATCTTGTGGACCTTTAATTCGTTTGTGAGAGCGTAAGGCAAACCGTATAATTTCCAGTGTCGGGGACAGCCCGCCCCGACCTCGACGTACCAACCCAGTGAAGGAATCATGATCACCCCCGATGTTGCCCGTGCCCACATCGACGAGCTGCACCGCGTCGCCGCGCAGTCCCGGCGCGCCCACGCCGCGCCGTCCGTCTGGCGCCGGCTGCTGACCCGTCACATCCGCCACAGCTGACCTCAACGATGCGGCCGGTGTGCCTCCAGTGTCATTCCTGGGGCCACCGGTCGCTGTTCTATAGGTAGTCACGAGATAGGCTCTGCCTCATGCTCTCGCTCCTCGTGCCGCAGGTGGCGGCTCTCGAAGAAGCCGTTGAGGCTTCGCACATCTCGCCGTGGTGGTACGGCGGGTTCGCCCTGACCGTGCTCGTCCTGTTGCTGCTCGTCACCGTCATCATGGGCAAGGGCCGGCCGCACAGCTGAGCGGCTGAATACTGGCTGACATGGCTTCTGTCGAGCGGGTCCGGCGCCTGGGCGTGATGGGTGGCACGTTCGACCCGATCCATCATGGCCACCTGGTCGCGGCCAGCGAGGTGCAGGCGTACTTCGATCTGGACGAGGTGATCTTCGTCCCCACCGGCCAGCCGTGGCAGAAATCCGACCGGGTAGTGTCCGCGGCCGAGGACCGGTACCTGATGACCGTGATCGCGACCGCGTCCAACCCACGGTTCTCGGTCAGCCGGGTCGACATCGACCGGCCGGGTCCGACGTACACGATCGACACGCTGCGCGACCTGTCCGAGCTGTATCCGGACGCCGAACTGTTCTTCATCACCGGCGCCGACGCGCTCGCCCAGATTCTCACCTGGCGCGACGTGGACGAGATGTTCAAACTGGCCCAGTTCGTCGGCTGCACCAGGCCCGGGACCGAGGGCCTCGAGCTGCCGCTGGACCAGCTGCCGATGGATCGGATCACCCTGCTCGAAGTGCCGGCGCTGGCGATCTCGTCGACCGAGTGCCGCGCGCGGGTCGCCAAGGGGAACCCGACCTGGTACCTCGTCCCGGACGGCATCGTCCAGTACATCGCCAAGCGTGAGCTCTACACCAACCGTTAGGAACCACATGCCAGCCAGCGAACGCGCCATCGAGCTGCTCACCGCGGCCGCCGAGGCGGCCCACGACAAGAAGGCGGAGAACGTCCTCGCCTTCGACGTCTCCGAGCAACTCGCCATCACCGACGCGTTCCTGGTCGCGTCCGCCTCCAACGACCGCCAGGTCCGCGCGATCGTCGACGCCGTCGAGGAGAAACTCCGCGTCGACTTCGATGCCAAGCCGGTCCGCCGCGAAGGCGCCCGGGAAGGCCGCTGGGTGCTGCTCGACTACCTGGAGATCGTCATCCACGTCCAGCACGACGAGGAGCGCAGCTTCTACTCCCTCGAGCGCCTCTGGCGCGACTGCCCGGTGATCCCGCTGCCGTCGCCGGTGCCGGGGGCTGCCTCAGAATGACGGCGGGACGGCTGATCGTCTGGCGGCACGGCCGGACCGAGTGGAACCTGCAGGACAAGATCCAGGGCCAAGCCGACATTCCTCTCGATGACGTCGGCCTGACGCAGGCCCGTGAAGCGGCCTTGCGGTTGGCGTCACTCGCGCCGACCCGGCTGTTCGCCAGCGACCTCCAGCGCGCCGCCGCCACCGCCGGCGAACTGGCTCTGCTGACCGGTCTGAAGATCGAGTACGACGAAGCCCTCCGCGAGATCGACGTCGACGACTGGGCCGGCCTGACCATGGCCGAACTCGCCGCCATCAACCCCGAAGCGGCCGCCCGCATCCGCTCCGGCGAACCCCAACGCCGCGGCACCGCCGGCGAAACCGTCGAAGAGGTCGCCCAACGCTTCTGCGACGCCCTGGGCCGGGTCGCCGCCGAGGGCACCGCGGAAGACACCATCGTCATCGCCACCCACGGCCTCGCCGCCCGCGTCGGCATCTGCCTCTTCCTCGGCATCCCGCAAGCCCACTGGCCCGCCTTCGGCGGCCTCGCCAACTGCAACTGGGTCTCCCTGCTCCCCGGCCGCCGCGGCTGGCGAATCGAAGAATGGAACGCCGGCTCCCTCCCCGAACCAGTAATGAGCGACGACCCCCAACGCTGAGCGGACAACCCCTCAGGACACCGCTGTCTTGTCGACCGCCTCCGGCGGTTGCCGTGGAGCCTAGTCCGGTGTGCTGTGGCCCGCGCGGGATCGAGCGTGGCCGGGTGCGCAACGACACCGCTTGGCGATGGCTGTGCTCTCGGCGTTCTTCGGCGGCTGCCGCGGATCGCTGTCCGGCTTTGCTGTGGTTGGAGGTGGGCTGTAGTGCCTGGGATGGGAGTGCGCGTTGGGGCGGGATGGGCAGCGTGGACGGAGGTGACTGCAGACAAGTCTGGCCGTCTACCAGGTGCCCTCGGCGGCTGCCACCGGCGTACCCACCCGATTTTTCTTCGATGCCACTCATCCGCTAAACTTCCGGAGTCGCAAGACACCGCGGGGCTTTGGCGCAGTTGGTAGCGCGCTTCCATGGCATGGAAGAGGTCAGGGGTTCGAATCCCCTAAGCTCCACGCAGGTCAGAGGCCCTTTCCCGATCGGGAGAGGGCCTCTTCTGTTTGATCCGGGAGGCTAAGACTCCAGTTCCTACCTGCGGTCGTCCGTCTCATCGAAGATCTGGTCCATCGTCGCGGCCCTCTCGTCATCACCGGTCGCAACTCGTGCCGGTGGTGGCTTCGCGGCCGTCACGAGATCGGGGACGGTTCGGGCCGCTGTCCCGACGTGGGTTGCCCTAGTGGCCCTTGCCGCGATCGGCGGTGGCATGCACCACGCGGCCGTTGACGCTTTGGAGGGGTCGGAAGTCGTTACCGAGGATGTCCTCGAAGGCCTGGAACTGTGCAGCGGACAGCTGGGCCTGGCCCTTGAGCACGAACCAGGTGACCGCCTCGGTGCACGGGGGCGTGGTGAGGGATCCCGAGTACGTGTAGTACTCGGAGGTGTCCGTGAGTCCATCGGCAAGGTTGATCTCGACCTTAGAGGTCACCGTGTCCCCGGAGTGCTTCGGGAGACCGGCAGACATGAGCTTCTGCAGGAATGCGTTCCTGTGCCCGATCCTGAACAGCGTGCCGACGACGGCGGTCTTCCGGCAGGGTCCTTGAACACGGCGTGGAGTTCCATGACGCCGCGCTGGCCACCGATGGTGTGCTCCGAGAGCGTGTGGAAGTGGAACTGAGCCGAGGTGTACACGTCGCCGTTCAACGTCAGGGTGTTCGGGGACTCGATCTCCTCCTCGATGGCGTGCCCGTTGTTGATCAGGGAGATCGGCGTGGCTTCCAAAGCAAGCTTCAGCGGCCGGAGGTGCTTATCGATCTTCACATGGGTGATGTTGATCGGCGACTGGCTGATCCCGACGCGGCACGCCGCGTTCGCCGGGTCGAGGTCGGCCCAGAAGCCGGGACCCGTATCGCCGTTGTAAGTGAAACCTCCCGATGGGGCGGCCGGCGCGGCCGCAGGGCCGGACGCCTGGCTCACACTCCCCGCCGAGGCCAACCCCAAAATAAGAGCCACCGCGATGACGGTGCCACGCAGTCGTCGTTCCACCGTGCCTCATCCCTCTCATACGCGTGTGTCCGGCCCCGGGCGAGCGGGGTGTTAACTGGTGGTCGCGGGGGTGTCGGCGTCGTAGCGTGCCAGGGCGGCGTCCAATACGGCGTACTCGGCTTCCTGTACGGCGGCGATCGCGAAGCTGATGGCGTTGTCAGCGTAATCCTCGGCATCCTCGGCTTTGCGTTCGGCCTTGCGCATGTCCATTTCGGCCTTCTTGTCCGCCGCTTTGCTATGAAGATCGGCAACGTGTGACTGCCATTTGCCCTTCATAGACTGCCAGCCGGCGGCAGCCTCGTCCTTGTCCTTCGCTGAATCCGCCTTGATCTTATTGGCTTCTTGCTCGGCGCTGCTCTGCGCCTGTTCCACCTGGGCCTGCAATTGTGCCCGGTCTTTGGTTGTGGCCGCTTTTACCTTGGCTTGCGATTCGTTCACCTTGTCGGTGAGTTGGCTGAACTTCTCATTGGCCGTCATGTTGTTGCCTTCCTCGATGACTCATTGTGTGAGTTCATTACGTGCCAGACCGGCGGGACTCATCGCCTGCGCCGCGGTAGGAGGTGAGCGGGAGACCGTCATCTGGCCGAGCGCCTGGCTGACCGGCCTGCCTCGTCGACGCCGTCGCCTCAGGGCGGCTCACTTCCGTGCCAGACATCGGTCACCTCCCGCCGGTCCTCACTCGTCGCGGACCACCTCCTCGCGGCGGTGGAGCGCAGCAAGACCTACCGGATGGTCAGACGCCCTCGACCGCTTCGATGCGTCCGGTCTTGACCGCGTTGACGAACGCCTCGTAGTCCTGCTCGTTCTGGTCGGCGTAGCGCGCCGAGAAGTCGGTGATCGAGGTGTCGAACGCGTCGCTGTCGCCCAGGTATTCGGCGATGGCGACCGCGTCGCCGGCTCGGGCGTGGCCCCGCGCCAGCGTCCACCCGCAGGTGCGCGCGTAGAACGTGAGCCCCACCGGTGCCAGCGCCTCGGCATCGACCGAACCCTTCATGTCGCGCAGCTGGCGCCAGTAGAAGTTGCGCTTCACGTCCAGGCCAACGGTCCAGCCGAGGTAGATGTCGCTGGCGGCCTGCATCATCCGCTGCCCCTGCACAACGCGCTCGCCGTGCTGCTTGTAGCGGCTCTTGGGCAGGTAGGCCTCCATCACCGAGGCTGTCGCCTCCTTGACCTGCAAGAACAAGGGGTCCTGTGCGTCACGGCCCTCGAGCAAGACGATGAACGCCCGGGTGCCGACGCTGCCGACGCCGACGACCTTGCGGGCCACGTCCACCACCTCGAAGCGCTCCAGCAGGTGACGCCGGTCGTCCTGCAGCGTGGCCCGGTACGCGCGGAACTGATCGTGGATCGCCGGCACGACCTGCTCCTGGGACAGCCCGTAGGTGGCGGCGAGGTCACGCGCCGGGACCACGATCGGCGGCTGGCTGACGATCCGGTACTGCCCGTCGACCAACTCGGCGAGCTTGGACAGCGCCTGCAGGCTGTCCCGCGTGTGCGCCTTCGCGGCGGTCTTCTGCGCCCGCTTCTCCGCCGTCTTGAGCTGCTTGTCTTCCTTCTTCTTCTCCTTCTTCTTGGCCCCCTTCACCTCCTTCTTCGTCTCGGCCACCGCGCCGCGGATCGCGGCCATCAGCTCGTCTTCGTCCAGGTGGGCGTACCAGATGTCCATCGTGCCCATCTGCGCGAAGGTGGCCATCGCCTCCCGGTAGGCCGTCACCGACGCCAGCACGGCTTCGTGCGTGTCCGCCTCGGAGAACCCGTTATTACGCCCGGCGATCTCGAAGCTGGCCGCCATCCGCTTCACGTCCCACTCGAACGGACCCGGCAGCGTCTCATCGAAGTCGTTCAGGTCGAACAGCAGCCGCCGTTCGGGCGAGGCGAACAGGCCGAAATTCGACAGGTGGGCATCGCCGCACAACTGGGTTTTGAGACCGGCCACCGGAGTGTCCTTCAGATCCGCGGCCATGATCTTGGCCGCCCCCCGGTAGAAGGTGAACGGCGAGACCATCATCCGGCCATGGCGCACCGGCACCAGGTCCGGCTCGCGGGTGGTGTCCTGCTCCACCAGCAAGCCGACCGGATCAGGACGGTCCCCAGCCGGCCGCCACTTGGTGTGACTTGACAGCGACGCCCGGTCCCGGGCCTCCAAGCCCTCGGCCTTGCGATCATCCACGCTCGGATGCGCGATCTTCTGTAGTGCCATCCGGCCCACCTCCTGGGTCGGTCCGCCGCCTGGCGACGATGGCACTCCCCGTGCACGGCCACACCCGACATGGCCAAGGCGCCTCACCTGGCGCTGCTTCTCGTGCGCTCCTGGTTGCCGATCAAGGGCAACCCATGGCGGAGGGGGCATCACCGGAGCAACGCACTAAGAATCAATTACGAACCAGTTAAGATTCAGTTAAAATCAGTCAATCAGGTTGATTCCTGGTGCGCAACCCCGTAGAGGCAGCGCGGCGATGGTGGGGGCCGGCACGGTCCGCTCTTCCGATGTCTAACTGGGCTGGTGCCCAGCTGGCCGGTGCGGCCGGCGTCGGAGTGATCGTTTCCGTTGGTGTGCTCCTCCTGCCCGACTCCGTGGAATTCGAGGGTGCCGAGTTCCTCCTCGCAGCCTTGATCTCCCTGATCGGGTTCGGCGTAGCTCGGGGCGCTGGCGCGTCCCTTCTCAGAGCCCTCGCTCTTCGTGCTCGTGTGCGCGGTCATCGTTGCCGTCCTGAAGAACCTGCTGGCCGGGCACTGACGGATTCCCTCCCGATCGTTGCGGGTCGCAGCGAAGGGCAGCCGTGGCCCTTCGAAGGCCCGGACGTTCAACTGAGCGTGGTGGGTGCTTCGGCCGATCCTCCGGGGGCGAGGGTTTGCTGGATCTGCTCCAGCTTCGCGGTGATCTCCGCGAGCTGGGCAGTCAGCTGCTCGGTACCCGCCGCCTCCGCGGTCTCGGAGTTGGCGATCTGCTGCTGGCGTGCCCGCTCCACGAAGCTGGAGGTGATCACGGCGGTCACGATCGTCACGAACGAGATCGCCTCCAGCAGGAACAGCGCCCCCACGAACCGCCCAGCGGTGTTCTCGGGGGTCACGTCGCCGTACCCGACCGTGGTCACCGTCTGCAACGCCCACCACATCCCCATACCCAGTTCCGGGAACTCCTCCCGATCGACGAGGGTGATCAGCACGCCGCCGACCACCACACTCACCAGCGTTGCGACGATGATCACCGCCATCGCCTTGCGCACAGACAGCGGGGCGCGCCAGTACGCGTCGAACCGGCGCATCACCAACAAGCGAACCATGACGTCCGATCCTTCCTGGTACGCAATAAGCACGATCGTCCCACCGCTAGCCGGTATCGCCTCGGTGGAAACCCGGTCAAGTTCGATGTGGTTCTCGGCGACATGACCACCACGCCCGCGGCACGTACCGAACGACGGGTCCGCACCCTCCACTGCCCGTCCGCTCATCGGCCGATCCGGGCGTCGGGGCCTTCCCGCCACGTAGACCGCAGACTTCTAGACCTGTCGCACATCAGTCGGCGGACATGCGTCGCGGATCATCTGACGGGGTTCACAGCGGGTGACCTGAGCCGAGCACGGCGAGCAACCTCCGAGATGCCACCCTCAGTCAGCCACGTAGCGTGAGTGTGTCGCCCCTCGTGGAACCGGAAGCCGGACAAGATGGCTGACACGTGCCTCGTCGAGAATGGCTTGTCAGCGTGAACGCCATCCCACGCCGGACGCCAGAACCGCTGCCGGAAGTTCGACCGGTACCAGGGCTTGCCCTGAAGCGACGTGAACACGAACGACTGCCCCGCGGGCTGGGTCGCCAGGAACAGTTGGTAGATCGCCGCGATGCTCGGAGGAAGCTGAACCCGACGTTCACTGGCCGATGACTTCGTACGAGCGTTCGGCTTCGTCCGCCGCGAGCGACGCCCATCGCCGAGCGGCTGCAGATCAGTTTGCTCGGTGACATCGGCTCCGCTCTTGAAGAGTCTGCCGTCGATCTCTTTGGTCGCATGCTCGCTCGAAGGACCTGCAGTGGGGTCGCGACGTAGTTCTCCGACTCCCAATCGCCACCGGTCACCCGGATTCCCGAGCATGGATTGGCGGGGATCACCTTGGCTTTGACCGCAGCGTTCATGATCGTCGAGAAGCAGCCGAAGTATGAGGCAACTGAGGACTCCTCGTAGTCGCCGTGAAGGTAGGTCACCCACGTCTCGATGTCGAAGTGGCTGTTGAAGATGCCGATCATGGGCCAGTCGCCCCACTTGGGAATCAACTGCCTGTCGAGATATCGCAGGTACTTGACCCTCGTGTTGTCACTGAGCCTGCCTGTGACGGCAGCGTGCCACTGGTTCGCGACGTCTTCGACCAGACGATCACTCCACATGTGATCCGCCAACAGATCCGCGACACGGGTCCGCCAACTGATGTGCGACAGGCTAGAAGCCTGGCGACAACCTGGGACGCCGGCCAACGCACGCACATGCCGATGAGCGGTTGGCGACTCCTGGCGTCTCGCATCCGTACGTCTTGACACATGTCCATATCGGAATAGATTGGATCGATGGCCCGCGCATCGACAACGTCGGATGTCTTCAACGCAGTTGCCGACGTCCACCGTCGCGAAATCCTGGACGTGCTGATCACGGGCGAGAAGGCGGTCGGGGCGATCGTGAACGACCTCTCGATGTCGCAGCCCCAGGTCTCGAAGCATCTACGGGTGCTCAATGAGGTGGGACTCGTCAGGTGCCGGGCGGAGGGTCGGCGCCGGCTGTACCGCCTGGCACCGGAGCATCTTCGACCCTTCCACGACTGGGTGGCCAAGTATGAGCGGGCAATGAACGACCGACTGGATCGGATGGACGACTACCTCCAAGAGCTACAACGGCAAGGAGACGGAAGTGATACCTGATCGGCATGGCTCGGCAGTCATCGAGTTCCCGAATGAACTCGAGATTGTCATCACTCGCGAGTTCGACGCTCCAATCGCTCTCGTCTTCGACGTGTTGACGAAGCCCGAGCATGTGAGCAAATGGGGCGCGACACCCCCGGACCAGATGGAGGAGTGCTCGATCGACCTGCGCGTCGGAGGGAACTACCACTCCTCCTTCGTGACGGAGGACGGAACCGAATGCTCGTTCCGCGGAACCTACCTGGAGGTCGAGCCGCCGATCCGGACCGTGGAGACGTGGCTGTTCGACGGCTGGCCGGATGCGGAGGCGGTCGAGACCATGCAGCTGCACGAAATTGACGGGGTGACGACGCTCACGTGGAGGCTGGCCTTCCGCGACAAGGCTGGCCGTGACCACATGACCAGGTTCGACGGCCAGCAAGACAGCCTCGACCAGATGGAAGACATCCTCAGGTCACTACTCGACCTGAAGGCAACGGTCGCTGAGTAGCCGAGGTTCGAAGCCAGGCCGCAGCCTGAGGCGAAACGCACTGTCATGCCGCAGACAGGAAGACGCGCTCATGCCGATGAGCATGCGTCGCATGCGAGGGTCCGCCGCAGTCCCGCTTGGGGCTCCGGTGCGGTACCCGGGAGCCGGACGGGCCTAGTGGGACCCTCGGTCGTGCGCCTTGCCCGGTGGCAAGTCGTGTTCCCGGTGATGGTTCCTCCAACGGAACGGCTCAACTGCCACCGTCGACGTGCTGTCGCCACCTGTCGTCACGACGCCTGGCTCGCGCTGCCGGAGCGGGCGGACGCGTCGTACCAGCGCAGCACCCGCAGCGCCCTCAAGGTGTTCCACCGGCTAGGCGTGCCGTCGGGTTCCTCGAACCGGAAGTGGACCGCGCCGGAGTGGTTGTTCTCGAGCAGCCAACGCCCGTCGGGTCGGCGCTTTGCGCGAACGCGTTCGATCGCTTCGGCCAGCCGCGGATCCGGAGTGCCCCCACGCCGGGCGAAGTACTCCGTGGCCTTGAGCAGGTCGTAGTGCCAGCGTGGGGGGTAGGAGAACGATGCCCACTGCGGGTTGACCACCTCGCCCGTGCGTAACGACCGGAACAGGCTGCGCCGGAGCAAGTACTCCTCGCCGTTCCGGCGAGCCCGGCGGACTTCCTCAGATCCGCCGGTATGGCGCTCCCACCTCAGCAGAGCGTCGATCACGTCCAGGGTGCTTGCGAAAGATGCCGGCGCTGGGCGCGTCTGGGCCCAGCAGTTCCAGCCACCATCCGGCATCTGGTCGGTCACGAGCCGCTGCACTACCGGGTCGACGTCGACGCCCAGGTAGGCACCGATCAGGATCGTGCCGGCGTTGATGCAGCAGTCCACCTCGCCGGCGAAGAACGGCAGCCCGTCGTACTCCCAGCGGCAGTTGCGGTCCACCAGGTGTGCGGTCTCTTGCATCACCGGACTGTCCGGGGGTATGCCCAGGTGGCACAGGTCGAGCAGGACTGGGTACGTCGCGGTCCACGGCTGGCTCGGCTCGGCACTCGACTCGTCGGTCGGTGCCTCGGCCGGTTCCGCGTCGGGCGACGGGAAAGGCGGCGGTGGTTCACCGGCAGCTAGAGCCCGCGCAGTGGCCGCTGCGAACGCCGCGGTATCCGGAAAGCAGGCCCCGTTCGCCCACAGGCCATCAGGAGCCCGCAGCGCCAGCAGCCGAGCACCCCAGCCCTCGTGCTCCACCCGCGCTCGCTCGGTCGCCACCTCGGTTTCCGAGGCGTTGACGAGGTCGCGCAGCACCTGCCAGCGGATCGCCGGATCGCCCTGCAGCAGCCACTGCACAACCGGATCGTCCTCGGCCATCGGCGGCGTTCGTGGCTGGTAAGGGCCCTGATTCTCCGTCGGCTCCATCCCTGAACCCTCACCTACGCCGACGCGACGAACGCCCGAGTCGCCTTCGCTGAGGGCAACCAACGCGTCCATGGCGCGGTGGCGCATGCGTTACTCGACGAGTCGCTCACTGGGGCCCTCGGGACGTCCACCCTCCGAAAGCTAGCGGACCGTCAGGCTGATTCATAGACGTCCGCTCCTGCCGCGATCCGAGCTCACTCACGTGCCGAATTCAGGAAGTTCCTGAAGGGCTCGATCGTCCTCTGCCTGCGGTCGGTTCCGATACCGTCGGGCTATGGCCGGTTGGGAGAGTCTGCGCGTGGATCTGCGCCGGTTGACCGAGGAGTCACCGGGTGCACTCAGCGTATTTCCTGTCCCCGATCGCGAGCGGCGTGAGCCCCCGTTCTACATCGAGCTGGCCGCGTGGGCAACCGACATCGCGGCCATGCTGAACGCGAAGTACGGGAGCCTCGTCGATTTGCGTGTCGGGGCGATGACCTTTCCGGCGAGACAGCTGTGGGTGACCGACCACGCTCGCCAGCTACACGGAGCGCCCGCTGAACCCGCCGGGCTCGACGTGGAACCCCTGTCTCCGTTGACGGTCCGGACCGGCCGGTTCACTCACCAGGACGTGCTCGCTACGAATCGTGCCGCGCACACGCAGGTGCTAGCCACTGCCGGCGACCTGCAATCGGCGGTAACCGACAGCTCCGGCAACGTCGTCGGTCGGTACGTCGGCCCGCACAACGCGAGGCGGGTGGAGTTCTGGATCGAACCCCACCAGAGCCGCCCCGTGCCCGTCTTGATCGGGACAGCCTCGATGGTTCCCGACCTGGGGTACGCCGTCCCGCCGGGACAATGGTGGCTGGTCATCGAGCTACAGACCGACAGCGGCAGCATGCAGCTGGCGCCGCTGGAGCTCACCATTACGCCGTAGGCAGCACACGGAGCGCCTACCAGCGGCTCACCGGGATGCTCGCCACCCACCCCGACTTTGAGCCAAGCCCTGGGCAGAACCAGCAACGCACTGTTTTGCCGCAGATAGTGAAGGCGTGGACCTGCTGGTACGACGATCGTCTCTCCCAGACCCTCCGCCCGTTCATTCGCGTGCCAGTGGTCGACCGCGGTCTTCGACGATGGCATGCCCAGCGAAGAGCATGATGGCTGCATGCCCGATTTCATGTGGCTCCCGGCCAATCAAGCATCGACAGAGGACGTCGAGGCGGTCTTCGCCACGGGCGGAGCCCACAAGTGCCGTTGCCAAGCGCTGAAGGTGCCCGGCTGGATCTGGCGGGACACGACCCAGGAGCAGAGGGATGCCGCGCTGCTGGAGCAGACCGCCTGCGGTACCACCACCGGACCGACGTCGGGGCTGATCGGGTACGTCGACGGCGAGGCGGCCGGCTGGGTCGCGGTCGAGCCGCGGGAGAACTACCCGAGGCTGTGGAGCCGGAAGCAGGCGTGGATGCGGATGGACCCCGAGCTTGAGGGCGTCTGGTCAGTCACGTGCTTCGTCGTGCGCAAGGGCCGGCGTCAGTCGGGGCTGACCTACGAGCTCGCCGCCGCCACCGTTGAGTACGGCGAGCAGGTCGGCGCCCGCGTCCTGGAGGGGTACCCGATCGAGCCGCCGCCGGGCAAGACCGTGATCTGGGACGAGGCGTCGGTCGGGCTGGTGCAGGTCTTCCTCGAGGCTGGTTACGAGGTGGTGGCTTCGCCCACCCTGCGGCGGCGTGTGGTGCGGCGACGACTGGGCAACCATTCATGACCGTCGCCCGACGAAGGGACCATGTCGCTCGGACGTGCCGCAGATGGCGTGCGCTGCGGCAACCGGATCTGCCGCGATCCGCGCGGTCATGCCGATCGGCGCTCGGTCCATGAGTTGCTCTACGCGCTGATGCGAGAGATGGCAATCAGCGCCGGATAGTCCCCGTGACCAGACGAACTCACGGCGGTAGTACTCGGCCCAATAGCTTCGTGCGCGTGCTTCGGTGAGCGTCACGAAGGCGGGGTTTTCATGTGCGAATTGGGAGAGCGCCTCCAGGAGGCACGAGCCGTTGACGCGGTCGCGTTCGATCCGTTCGGCTATGTCAACGACGATCTCCAGGACGTACTCGCCGAGCAGCTGCACAACGAACGGAGCGACGAACGGTTCAGCGGAGTCGAGCAGCCAGGATCGGTTGGCCCGATGCCACAAGAGTCGGCCACGCGCGCGAGTTGCTCGCGGTGATCCGGCCGGACTGTTCGAACTCCGCGGGTGGTAGCTTCTGGGCTGCTTCGGTGACCACGGGCGCTAAGTCCCGAGGGAACGCGCGAAGCCAGTCAACCGTCATGCCCGTGATCCTAGGACCCGGACGACGCACGCATCTGCCGCTGACGGTGCGCTCAATTGCCGACATGAGTGCCTTCACTTGTTGTCGAAAGTAAACCTGTTGGCAACGGCGCAGATCGCGTCATCGGACAGTTCGGCGTGGTTCGCTCTGAGCCACTCATCGACGGCACGACCCATCTCGGCCACCGTCCCTGCTTGCCAGAAGGACGACTTCTCCTCCTCGTAGCATTGGTCGAGGATGGCGGTGATCCGCGGCATCAAATCGGGAGCAGAGTCTCCTGCGGCTTCCACCAAGCGGGCCTCTGGTGATTGGTCGAGTCTGCCTGGGACGCCGAGGTAGACGATCAGCGCTGCACTGACGTGCTCGTCGATCCTGGCGACATGATCAACGATGACGACCCGGAGTGCACCCTTGGCACAGCGGTTGCAGGACCCGCATGCCCGCACCGGTGCCGCAGCACACGTCCATTCCCCGGCCGAACGGCCCGAGCGGACGCAGCGCGTCGGCGGCCGCGTCAAGGATGCTCTCAGGGGTGCGAAAAGGCGTGTGGTCGAACTTCGGAGCGAGCAGGTCGTAGCCGCGCTCGACCGAGGACAGCGCCTGGATCGCCAGTTCACGCAGAGACGGGCCTTGAGGCGAGAACACCGGCCAACGGTACTTCTCGGATGCCAGACGGGCTGTCAGCTCCGGGATCGCGCATCGCAGCGCGGGTCAGCCGCAATCGACAACACTTCTCCTCCAAGGATCTGCGTGCGCCGGCTCGGACGGGGCACTGCTGCTGTTGGCAGCAGGAACACGACCGCGGAAGGGGACGCAATCTGGTCGCCGTGCTGCTTCCACAAGCGGCACCCATCCTCAACATGCAGCACGTCGGAAGACTCATCCTCTTCTGCCGCTGTGTGCTCAATCATCTAATGGCATTCGCGGCTGCCTAGAGATGAGAGAGCCACGGGTGGCCCGGGTGAGCGACGCTTAGAGCGGTCCGGAGCCAAGCCTGGCGTTTGGGTTCCAGGAGGCGCACGCAGGCATCGAAGTCAGCCTGATCCTTCTGCCTGAGTCCCGGAGCCTTGTGAAGTAGTTGAACTTCGGGACGGAGGTAGGGGATGCCTTCACGTGCCCAAAGGATCTCCTCTAGCGGCAGGCTGATGCGGGCATCGCGCTTGTACGCCCAGGTCGTCGACGTGGCGCCCATGAGGATGACGTCGTACTCCCAAGGGTCTGCGCCGCTCGACCGCAACCAGAGGTTTTCGCAGGTGTCCGACAGCGGGTCTGCCTGAGTGACCATGGGGCGGAGGGAGCCGTCGTCTGCCTGCCAGACGTCGAGCCGCCCAGACAGGTGCTGGTGCAACGCTGCGACGTCGGAACGCGGGATGCTGGGGTCTACATCGTCATGCGGACGCGGAACGTTGGTGAACGCCTCGATGGCCCAGCCGCCGGCGATCCACCAGCGGCCGCCGTACCCCTTGAACAGCTCCGCAACGTCTTGCGGAGTCCGGGCTCGCCATGGCCCGTACAGGCGAACTAACTCGTTGTGGTTCAGCACGCGGTGCACAATAGGCGAGAGCCGTGCTGTCGAAGGGAACGCACTCTCATGCCGCGATCCGTGCGCCGCTGACAGCGCGGACCAACATGGCGAGTTTCGGATCCTCCGGGGGCTTGATCGTTCTCCGCCTGCGGCCCGGCGAGCGCGCGGTTCCGATACCGTCAGGCTATGACTGGTTGGCAGAGTTTGCGTGTGGATCTGCGCCGGTTACGTGAGGAGTCACCGGGTGCGCTCGTGGTCTGGCCCAACCCCGACAGCGAGCGGCGTGATCCGCCGATCCGCATCCAGTTGGCCGCCTGGGCAACCGACATCGCGGCCACGCTGAACGCCAAGTACGGGAGCCTCCTGGATCTAGAGGTCGGGGTAATGAAGTTTCCGGCCAGACAGCTGTGGCTGAGCGAGGATCTACCCCAGCTACGCGGAGCACCTGCCGAATCCGCCGGCCTCGACGTCGAACCCCTGTCACCGTTGTCGGTCCGGACCGGCCGGTCCACGCACGAGGACGTGCTGGTAGCCAATCGAACCGCGCACGAGCAAGTGCTCCTCACCAACGGTGCCCTGACCTCAGCGGTGACCAACAGTTCCGGCAACATCGCCGGTCTGTACGTCGGCCCGCGCAACGCGCCCCGCGTGGGCTTTGCGATCGAACCTCACCAGAGTCGCCCTGTGCCGGTCTTGATCGGAACAGCCTCGATGGTTCCCGACCTGGGGTACGCCGTCCCGCCAGGACAATGGCGGCTGGTCATCGCGCTACAGACCGACAGCGGCAACCTGGTGTCGACGCCGCTGGACATCACCATCACGCCGTAAACAGCACGCGGCGCGGACCCACGCTGACCCCAACGGCTCCTGCCTGGGCCTGGGGCAGCCCGTGCTTGCGACGGGAGCCAGGCGCCGCGTGCTGGGGTGCAGTCGGTCGCCGTTGCGCCTCCGTTGCCGTTGACACGGCCGCCCAGCCCCGGCACGATCGGTGCACGGCGTGGCCGACGCCCAGCCTCCTGAGGACCTGCCCCAGCCGGGCCCTCGAGAAGGCGAAGGGGATTCTGCCCTCAAGGCTGCTGCCATCCAGGCCTGTTTCGAGTGCCGCTTCGCTGGGGGAATGGGGCACATCGAGGAGGCTTGTCATGACCAAAGAGGGCAGTTTCAAGCGCGCAGTACGTCAGCGGGCACAAGCGACCGGATTGCGGTACACCGAGGCCCGCGCCGCACTGGAGAAGGGCCGCACGTCGCCGTTTGCTCGGACTCGCCCCGTCGAGTTCGCGGAACTGAGAGCGCACCTCGAGACGCGATACGGCATGAGCATCACCTCGATCGCGCCCATCGACGACGACCCCGCGACGCGACCAAGCGGCTCCTGGGTCGGCCACTACCCCTGGACGCTGGTCGTCAAGCGAGCGGACGGCGCGCCCTGGATCGCTCGAGTCTTCTCGTCGGCAGCGGACACGGTCGGCCGCGTCCAGGGCGATGCGGAGATCCTGCGGTACCTGGCTTTACACGACTTCCCCGCCGAGCGGCCCGCGCATGACGATCCCGTGTCGGTGCTCGAGGGGAGCGGCGTGATCGTGACCGAGTACGTCGAGGGCGGACGCCCGGTCCAGTCGCCGGCGGTGCTCCACGAACTGGCGAGCCTGCTCGGCCGCCTGCACAAACTGCCTGCGGCCGGTGGTGCGGTCGCGCGGGACGGAGGGGCGGAGGAGCACGACGGCGCCTTCTTCGCGGGACGACCGAAGCAGGATCTCGCGGCGGCGATGAGCTTCCTGGTGAGCGTCGAGGACGCCGTCGCTCCCGAGGGTCGCGAGATGTTCGAGTGGCTGCGCGACAAGGTCGAGCACGCCGACGACGCGGAGGGCCTGCCCGAGGCGTTCACCCACGGGAACTACCACGCATGGGCGGCCGTCGGCAGGCCGGGCAACCTCGCCATCGTCGGCTGGGCAGGGTCCGGGCGCGGACCCCGCCTGCCCGCCCTCGCCTGGCTGCTGACGACCGCGGGGGAGGGCGACGGGGAGGGCATCGACGCGGTCGCGCGCGGGTATCGCGAGCACATCCAGCTCACCGGCGAGGAGTTCGAGCGGCTGCCCGGCGTACTGGCCATGCGACCGCTGTGGCTGGCGTGCCTCGACTACCGGCAGTCGGCGCGCAGCGGGTCCACCCCGACGATGGACGAGGGGTGGATCGGCTGGCTCGCGCGCCCCGAGCACGCCGAACGACTAGCTGCCCGGGCGATCGCGTCGTTGCGAGGCTGAGTCGCGCGCTGCTCGCGCTCTGCGTCACAGGCAGGTAGGGGCAACACTGCCGCGAGCTCGGTCGATGGCGGACCAGAGCGGTCGTGGCGAGCTCCTATGCCGTCCCTCGGGATCGTTGCCCTGGCCAACCGGGTCGTACGACCGATGTGACGAGACCGTCCCGGCGAGCCACTGTGGCCACTCGGTCATGCCGCTGTCAGCTCGGGCGGCATAGCGTGTCCGCTCATGCCGCTATCAGCGCGCGGTCAGGCCGATGTGAGGACGGCTCGCGGGGGCTAGTTGGTTGTGCCCTCGACGGCGCTAACGATGCTCGACAGGCTCGCCGGGTGGGCAAGCTTCAAGTCGGCGAGATCGGGGGGCCGGAACCAGCGAAGATCGTCGTGCTCCTCGGGCGCGGCGTTGACAGGTTCGCCTTCCCAGCGCGTGACGAGGAACGCGAGCATGTCGAGGGTGGGGTCACTGATCGTCATCGGGATGGGTAGGGGGTCGTGGATGTGGACACCGAGTTCTTCGAGGCATTCCCGACTGACGGCCTGGTGAGGCGACTCGCCTGAGTCGACATGTCCGCCGACGAGGTCCCAGCAGTCGGGATACCACCGACGCAGTGGATGGCGATGCACCATGAGCACGAGACCATCGCGCACAAGTGCAGCGACTGCGATCGGAATCTGGGCGACCATGGCGGCACACTAGCCGCGAACGCACTCTCATGCCGCCGAGAGGGAAGCGCGGTCATGCCGGTGACAGCGCGTTGGCGTCGACCGAGGCTCGCCGGGCGCCGTACTGCGTAGATCTACGCGTTCAGCACGAAGATTAACTCCTCGATGCCGTCGTCGGATGCTGGCGCCTTCGCCTCCTGTACGCGATCGCGCCGAAAGCCACACTTCTCCAGAACGCGGACCGAGCCGACGTTCTGCACCGCGACATGGGCGTAGAGCGGCCGGATCGACACCTCGTCCACCAACCGGGCGAGCGCCTGCGTCGCGACGCCGCGGCCCCAAAATTCGCGTCCGACCCAGTAGCCGAGCAGACGCTGCCCATCCTCTGGCCAGCAGCCGATGTTTCCCGCCACGATGCCATCGGCAACGATGGCGCGCACAACCAAGGTGTCGTCGGCGCGGAGTTTCGCCCAGTGCGCCGCGAACTGATCCTTGTCGCGAGCCGGAAACGCCGCCATCTCGACCGCCTGCGGATCCGCCTGGTGCTCAAAGAACACGTCGAGGTCCCGGTCTTCGACACTCCTGAGACGCACCGCGGGTGTCACGTCGTGGACCCCGGTCATATCCAGTCACTCCTTCGCGATAAGCCTCGGTCATTTGCGTCGACCGTGGGTGCGCGAGGCCGACGACCGCCACGCAACCACCACCTCGACGGCCCGACTATTTCACCGACCACCGACAACATGGTTCCCGCAAACGTCCTGATCTGCCGCTGACGGTGATCGCGAGCATGCCGGTGAGCGGGCGTGCGGGCAGGCGCCGGGGTACGGACGCGTTCGCATTGCGTCAGGAGAGGTTGACAACCACTTTGCCGAGGGCGCGTCCCTCGCCGACGTGAGCAAGCGCTGCGGGAACCTCTTCGAGTGCGAAGGTGCGGTGGATGTGGATCCTTATGTCCCCGGTGGCGCAGAGGGCGGCCAGTGGCTCGAAATGGGCCGGCCCCTCCTTGACGGCGAGGATACCGATTGCCCGACTGGAGAGCCGCCCAACCAGCCAGCCGGCGGTGAGCACGCGCAGCAGCGTCGGCACCGACCCGCCCACGCACCGATAGATGCCGCCGGGTGCCAGCGCACGCCGGTAGGCGAACACCGAGCGGTGCGCGACCAGGTCGAGGATCAGGTCGTACGGCGGGGTGGCCCGGGTGAAGTCGTCGCGGTGGTAGTCGATCACGTCGTCCGCGCCGACTGCCCGCATGAAGTCCAGCTTGGCGGCGTTGTCGACCGCGGTGACGTGGGCACCGAGACGCTTGGCGAGCTGGATCGCGAACGATCCCGACCCTCCGCCGGCGCCGTTGATCAGCACCCGGCGACCCGGCGCGGCTCTATCCGTGCCCTGCAGGGCGATAGCGCCCGCCTGCGGGATCGTCGACGCCTCAGCGAACGTGAGCTGGGCCGGCTTGTGGGCGAGCGCGGACTCCGGCGCGAGCGCGTACTCCGCGAAGCCACCCATCAGCCTGAGGTTGTCGCCGTACACCTCGTCTCCGGGTCGGAACCGGGTCGCTCCTTCGCCGACGTCGTCGACCAGGCCGGCGATGTCCGATCCGAGCGTACGACGAGCCGGGACACGCAGCCCGCCGATCCGCGCGTACGCGGGCGAGCCGCGCAGGCACTCCCAGTCGCTGAGGTTGACCGAGGTCGCGGCGATCTTCACCCGCACCTGGCCGGCGGCGGGCGAGGGTACCGGGACGTCCTCGACCCGCAACACATCGGGAGACCCATACCGGTCGTAGACGACCGCCTTCACGCCGGCCCCGCGGCCCACCTGGTCATGGCGGCAACGTAGCAAGCCCGGACGCTCGACCGACACGGACCTGTCGAACGCGGATCTCGGATTCCGGCGAGTGACGGAGCCCCGGATCACCTACCGTTCTCCGCAGACCATTGTCGCCCCGACACGTCCTGGGAAGTTTCGCTCGATGTGGCAGGGCCATGGCTCCTGCCGAGGCGTGGAACGTGGGGGTCTTCACGAGAACTGGTTCGGGGTGCACAGTGGTGAGCACGCGCCAGCTGAGGACCGGCACCCCAGGAGAGCCCGATGAGCGTCGAGCTGAACCACACGATCGTGCACGTGAAGGACCGATGGGCTGCTGCTCGCGATGTCGGCGGGGTACTCGGTCTGCCGGAGGCGAGAGCGTACGGCCCGTTCGCCGAGCTGAAGTTGGACAACGCGGCGAGCCTGGACTTCATGGACACCGAGGGCGAGATCCACGGCCAGCACTACGCCTTCCTTGTCAGTGAAGAGGAGTTCGACCTCATCCTCGGTCGCTTGCGGGACGACGGCCGCCAGTGGTGGGCCGACCCCTTCAAGCGACAACCGCAAGAGATCAATCACGCGGACGGTGGCCGCGGCCTCTACTGGCAGGGTCCTGACGGGCACTGGCTGGAGATCATCACCCGTCCGTACGGCAGCGGCGGCTGATCCCCGGGCCGCCGCATACCCCTCCGGCCGGCCTGGATGATCCGCATCATTCCGCCCCATCCGCGCCCGCCCTGGATTGTCGGCCTCGGTTAACCGGACCTGCCACGGACAATAGGGCGCCGTGGGGATGCGAGGCGCGTAGCGTTCGGTGCATGAGGAGTGTGGGTACCCGTCTGCTGTTGGGGCGGCTTGCCGTGATGGGCCCGATCGCTTTCACCATCGCGTGGATTGTTGGCGCTGTAGTGCAGGACGAATACAGCCTCCGGCGGGAGGACATCAGCGCGCTAGCGGCTTTGGACGCCCAGAACGCATGGATCATGGTCACGGGTTTTCTGCTGCTCGGCGTCGGGATCGTCGCGTTGGGGGCCGGACTTGCAGGTGCGTTGAACGGCAGGCCCGCGACGGTCGGCTCGATCCTCGTTGCAGTCGCCGGCGTCGGCATCATCGTCGCCGGCCTGGCCCGCAACGACTGCAGCAGCGAGCTACAGGCGTGCGCCGACCGCGTCGACGCCGGCGAAGCGTCTTGGCATCACGTCACCCATGACCTGGTCAGCCTCGTGGTGTTCCTCGCCCTTGTGGCCGCAGCACTGGTGTTCGCCCGTGCCTTCCGCGGCGACCAGTCGTGGCGCGACCTGCGTACCTACTCCCTCGTCACCGCGGTACTGGGTCTCGTGTTGCTGGTTCTGTTCATCACCGGTGTCGCCGGTTCGTGGAACGGACTGCTGCAGCGGGTGTTCGTGACGGTGCTGTTCCTCTGGATCGCAGTTCTCGGCGCCCGCCTGATCCGACTCTCCCGGTCCCAGACAGCCGAGCCCGCAACCTGATCCCCCCGAACAAGCGCGATCTCGGCCCGGTCCGCTGCTGGCCTACCGATGTAGTGTCATGCCCGTTCAGCGGGCCTTGGCATGTCAAAGGGGAGGGCGGGATGCCCTGTCTGCGGTGCCTCACCGCGTGACCGGAGGAGTCGATGCTGGGATGACGGCAGGGCGACCGATGCCCACGCAGGACGACGTGCTCGGGTACTTCGACACGCTGTCGAACTGGGGACGGTGGGGCGACGACGACGAGCTCGGCACTCTGAACCACATCACCGACGGCGTCCGGCTGGCGGCGGCGCGGGCCGTGCGCCACGGCAGGAGCGTGTCGTGCGGATGGGAGGTCGCCGTACCGGAAGAAATGGAGCGGTCGACGACGACGTGCCCGTGCGCCGCCGACATGCCGGGTGCCGAGAACATGCCGGTGGCCGCATTCCACAACGACCGGCGCTGGGGCTTTTCGAACGAGCGGCTCGGCATCTTCTTCCACGGCAACACGATCACCCACGTCGACTCGCCGTGCCACCTCTTCTGGGACGGCGAGATGTACAACGGGCGGTCGCACTCGTTGGTCGACGCCGCAACGGGATCAGCGTGGGCGGCCGTCACGGCGGCGGCGAACGGGATCATCACGCGGGGTGTCCTGCTGGACATTGCGAGGGTCCGCGACGTGCCGTGGCTGGAACCGGGTGACGGTGTGTTTCCCGAGGATCTCGACGAGGCCGAGCGTCGCCAGGGCGTGCGGGTGCGATCCGGCGATGCGGTACTCCTGCGGACCGGCTATGGCCGCGCTCGGCACGAGGCCGGTGTGGCCGGCGGTTTCACGCAGGCCGGCTGGCACGCGTCCTGCCTGCCGTGGCTGCAGGAACGGGAGGTCGCGCTGATCGGCGCTGACACTCCTCAGGACGTTCAGCCGTCGGGGTACGACGACGTCTTGATGCCGGTTCACGCGGTGAGCCTCGTCGCGATGGGTCTGTGGCTGCTGGACAACTGCGACCTGGAGGCGTGCGCGACAACAGCTGCGGAGCTCGGCCAGTGGGACTTCCACCTCACAGTCGCGCCGGTCCGCCTCGCCGGTACGTCCGGCAGCCCAGTCAACCCGATCGCCACCTTCTGACCCCGGGACTCGCGCCCGAGCTGGTTCCGGGGTCACCGCCAGGTTTCGGCGAGCCGCTCGGCGAGGGCTTGGCCTTGGGCGTGGCCTCCTCGTGCGGCTTGTGGGCGCGTTGACGGATCCGTTGCCTTGGCGTCGAATACGTCACCCGCGCTGCCATCCGGAAAGACGGTCTCGACCCTGCTGCCCCCTGCGCGCAGCTCGTCGACCTGGGTTGCGAGATCCATGCCCCAGTCCAGCGGCATCCGCGACCTGCCGCCGAATGGTGACAGCACCAGCACCCGCCCGTATCCGGCCGCCAGGTCGGCGTTCTCACTGCGTCGATAGCCGCCGTTGATGTATCGGTTCTCGCCGATGCGGTAGGGAGGGACTGCACCGAAGCCGTTGCTGGTGCTGGCGGCGACAGCGTCGACGAGATCGATTCCGCTGTACCGGTCGAACACGACCGGTTCCCCGGTATGCGCATCGACAGCCGTGATCAGCAAAGGCTGTTGCGGCCAGTGCCGGCTGGGAAGCCGAGCCGCGACGATGTCGCGCCAGCGCGTCTGGCTGGAGCCGTCGGAAGCGTCCATTTCGAGCGCCGCGGCGCCCATCCTGCGGCGCATGTCGGACGCGTCCTCAGCAGAACCGATGATTCCGTTCGACCACTCCAGATAGTTCAGCGCCGAGGGATTCGGAGCTCGTCCCCGGTCCGATCCGGCGTGTGGCTGAGGTACCTCGGCGAGGATGGCGGCATAGAGTTCGGCCGGCCGTGTCCCGCTGGTGATCTGGGCAGCCACGGTCGATCCTGCCGACGTACCGATGATGAGATCGGCCTCGGTGACATCGACCCCGGCGTCGGACAGGCCGGCGATGAGACCGAGCTCCCACGCATTGCCTGCCGCTCCGCCGCCGGCGAGAACCAAGGCTCGCTTGTTCGAGTTGCCCGCCTGCCCTGTGGCGTCGGGCATGGGCCAATTCCCGTGCTGTGGCGTCGTCCGCGTGACCGCGATGCCATCGGACGTGGTCGTCGTGCTGCGCGGAGTCGAAGAAGGTGTTGTGTTCATGGGAGTCGCCTTTCGCCGATTGCCTGGCGGGCGCTCCCAACTGCGACTACCGCAGTCGCGCGATCGTGCCGCGCAGGGGCGCACCCATTACGGATACCGCGTACATGGGTCTCACCTCCTGACGTTGGAGCACGATCACCGGGGATGGTCGGACACCCGCGGCGCGGCGGGCAATCGACATCAAGCCGGTTGCCACGTCTCTGTCGAACGCTACACCGCTTGCGTGACGCGGCCTAGGCAGCACGTCGGCTAGAACCTGGGAAGGACGGTGAGATACCGAAACCCGTCCGCCTCAGCGATCATCTAGGAGAGGGTTGTGATCAGGACCGGCGTTCGGCAAGTCACCGGCGCCGGAAGGGAGGAATCATGACGGACCCCGTGGACCGGATCGACTTCGCCAATCTCCCCGCGCCTGACGAGGGCATCGTGATGACGTTGTTCATCACCGTCCGCAAGGTCGCGCGGTCCCGGGACTTCTACTCGCGTGTCCTCGGCGGGACCGTCGTTCTGGAGGAGAATCCGTGCATGGTCAAGCTGGCCAACTCGTGGATCATCATGAACCCCGGCGGCCCGCCCACCCCCGACAAGCCGGGGATCTCGGTGGTCGACTACCAGCCCGGCGACACGACCTCGATCTTCCTCCACCTGCGGGTCGCTGATATCCAGGCCCGCTACGAGGAGTGGAAGGCCAAGGGCGCAGAGTTCGTCACGCCACCGATCGACCGCGGAGCAGAGATCCGCTGCTACATACGGGACCCGGACGGATACCTCATCGAGGTCGGCCAGTCCACCGGACTGCTGCACGGCGAGCTCGCCGCGAAGCGCCCGGAGGACCTCCCGGGCTGACCCCGTGCAGTCCTCAGGCAGCATGCAGGGCTAGATGTTGCGGCGGGCAACGACTCGGGAGAGGCCGAGCGTTCGGCCACCGTCGATGCGAAGCATCTGAGCTTCTTCCCTTCCCGGCGTACGATTGTCGCGGTCGCATGCGTCATTCCACTGCAACCAGTCTCGCCACCCGTCGGGCAGTCGATCAGCGACCTCGACGGTGACCAGGCCGGTCTTCTCCCAGTGCCGCCGCCACCAGGCGGGGCTGTGCCAGGCGCAGAAGTCCCATTTCCAGTAGGGCTCAAGGTGTGGTGGGGGAAGCGTCTCGTGCTCGTCGGCGAGGCCGGGCTGAACGATGCCGATCTGGCCGCCGCGTTTCACGAAGCGTGAGTAGTAGCCGAGATAGAGGTCGTCGGTACCGAAGTAGTGGTACGCGCCGATGCTGATGAGCGCGTCGAAGAAGTCCTTGGCGAAGCCTCAAGTTCGGCATCATCCACGCGACCGAAGTGTGGGAGAGCACCAGCGACCAGGCAAGCGGTTATTCCCGAAAGCGGCACGACCAGATGGGCGCGACGGCGGTACTGGAGTTGCCTCGCCTGAGACTCTGGGGCGTGACCGAATACGCTATGTCGCCGGAAACGGTGCGCACGTTGATTACTGCCTTGCAAGGGTACGGCGTCGCAGCATGCGTCGGCGGGGGTTGGGCTGTCGACGCCCTGGTGGGGAAACAGACTCGGGAACATCTGGATCTCGACGTCTGGGTAGACGCGGATGACTTCGAAGGTCTCGTCGCAGCCTTCGCCGATCAAGGAGTCGATCGGATCTACCCCTGGCCCGGCGACCGTCCCTGGAACTTCGTCTTGCATGACGGCCACAGTCGTCGCGTAGATCTTCACCTGTACGAGACTCTGAGCGACGGCCGACTCCACTATGGCAGTCTCAAAGCGCCGTTCATGTTCACCCGCGATGATCTTTCCGGTGAGGGTGAGATCGCAGGTATCTCACTTCACTGCGAAAGTCCCGAGTTCGCCCTGCAGAACCACACCGGATACGAGCCGCGCGAGGTCGACCGACACGATGTCGCTGTGCTGTGCGAACGCTTCGGACTCCAGCCGCCCGAGAACTTCCGCTAGGGAGCCTGGCCGGTGCGCGCTCACCGGCATGAGCGGGGTTGCTCCAGCGCGTGATGAGTTCGAGCGCGGGGTGCCTGAGGTGCCCAGGCGGCGCCCTGGCCTTTTCGTGGTCGATCTCGGAGGAGCGATGATCGGCATGGTCACGCTCGATCGGTGCGACGGAGAGCGTCCCGGTTCAATGCGCCTCGCGGCGAAGCTGGGGTTCACCGAGGTGGAGCGGTTCGAGAAGTACGGCGCTGAGCAGTGGCTCGGCGTGTGGTCCTCGGTTGCGCCAGCCGGTTGACTCGTGCTCGACTCCGCCGGGGATCCACGGGTTCACTGGTCGGTGGGCCGAGAGATCGACGGGGCCTGAGAAGTTTCTGCCGGCAGCCTGTCGGATTCGGGGCGAGTCGTTCGTTGCAGGGGTGAGAGGCGGCCGGAGGTGGCCGCCGGGACAAGGAGTGGCCACATGGCGCGGTACCTGATCACGTTCGAGAACGGTTCGATGGACCACATCCGCGAGGAGGACGTCCCCGAGGTGGGCAAGGCCGCTCACGCGGTGGTCCAGGAGGCGAAGGACGCCGGGGTGTTCATCTTCGCCGGCGGGCTGGACTACGGCAACATGAAGCCCGCCGTGGTCGGCACGGACGGGGTGGTCACCGACGGCCCGTACCCGGAGAGCAAGGAGCTCATCGGCGGCCTTGTGATCGTCGACGTACCGGCCCGGGAGGCGGCGCTGGAGTGGGCCGCGAAGTTCGCGGTCGCCTGCCGCTGTGCGCAGGATGTTCGCGAGTTGATGTACGACCCGGAGATCTGATCCATGGAGACGCGTTGACGCAGTACGCACGGCCCCGCCAACTTCAGGCATCACGAGATGGCAACTCAGGAAGGTAGGAACATGCGAGCTCTCCTCACATCGGGCGGGATCACGAACAGCAGCATCCACGACGCACTGGTTGACCTGCTGGGCAAACCGATCGCCGAGTCCAACGCCCTCTTCATCCCCACCGCCATCTACCCTTTCCCCGGCGGGCCCGGCATGGCGTGGCGGGCGATCTCCGGCAAGGCGCCATCGCCGTTGGCTGGATTGGGTTGGAAGTCGTTGGGGCTCCTCGAGTTGTCGGTGCTGCCGAGCATCGAGGAGGCTGCCTGGGTGCCAACGGTCCGGGACGCCGACGCCCTGCTGGTATGGGGCGGCGACCCCTTGTTTCTCGCCAACTGGATGCGGCGCTCCGGTCTGACCGATCTCCTGCCCACGCTGCGCTCCGAGGCGGTCTACGTGGGGGTGAGCGCCGGGAGCATCGCTACTGCCTCCACCTTCGTCGAGACCTTCACCGAACCGCCCCGCGAGAGCGATGGACCGCTGAAGTCGGAGGACGTCGTCTTCGCCACGCCCCAGGGGGACGTCGACAGAATCCTGGTCACGGGACAGGGAGCGGGACTCGTCGACTTCGCGGTGATCCCACACCTGGAGCACGAGCACCACCTCGACGCTTCCTTGGCCAACGCAGAGAAGTGGGCGGCCCGGATTCCGGCGCCGACGTACGCGATCGACGACCAGACCGCCATCAAGGTGGTCGACGGCGCCGTCGAGGTCGTCTCCGAGGGGCAATGGAAACTGTTCCAGCCCTAAGGGGACCGAACGAGCGGCACCAAGGTGCTGGCACAGTCAGAGGCCGGTCTCCCATCGGGGGACCGGCCTCTTGCGTGACCTGAGCCGGAGGTTCGTCGAGTAGCCGGAGCTGTCAGAGGACACAACCGCGAACTTATGTACCTTGACGGTTACGTACGCCAGTGGTTACATTCAAGGGGTGGAAGCTGTTTTGCGGGCGTTGGCTGATGACGGGCGACGGACCTTGGTGGAGGCCTTGGCTTCGGGGCCGGCTACCGCGGGGGAGTTGGCGGCGCTCCTGCCGATTGCGCGGCCCGGGGTTTCGCGGCATCTGCGGGTGTTGCGGGAGGCCGGGCTGGTGGACAGCCGGCAGGAGGCGCAGCGGCGGGTCTACAGCTTGCGGTCCGAGCCGTTGGCCGAGCTCGACGAATGGCTGGGGCGTTATCGCAGTCTCTGGGAGCAGCGGCTGGACGCCCTCCACACCGAGATCGCCAGGGGTAAGCGAAGGGAGTAACAGATGACGAGCAATGCAGGTCCCGGTAGTCGCGTCCTGGGCCGCCTGGGAGTGGCCGACGGTGCGGGCGTCGTACGCGTCGAGGACCGGTACGACACCGACATCGACGACCTGTGGTCGTCGATCACCGACCCGGAGCGACTGGCCCGGTGGTACGGCAAGGTCGAAGGTGACCTGCGCCTCGGTGGGGCCTTCACCCTGTACCTCGAGTCCGCCGACCTGAACAGCATCGGGCGCGTCGACACGTGCGAACCACCGCGGCGACTCCGGATCACCACCAGGGAGTCGGACGAGTCCGCGCGACGAGGCAACGGCCCACCACCCTTCGAGCAAACCGTCGAAGCCACACTCACCGCCGCCGGCCCACAGACCGTCCTGACCATCGAGATCCGCGGCCTGCCCCTCGACAAGATCGAGTACTTCGGCGCCGGCTGGCAGATGCACGCCGAGAATCTCGCCGCCTACATCGCCCACCAGGAGTCCACCGAGACCGAGTCCCGCTGGTCCGAACTCGTCACTACCTACCGACAGTTGGCCTCTACCATCCGCTGAACTGACGAGGGCGGGTGGTTGTCAGATTCATCCTGGTGGGGTGACGTTGCCGTGGGTTCTGGCGGACACCATGGGAGCGGTGCCGTGGGTGCGCACTTCGGCTGCGGGTGAGCGGCCGGGTTGGACGAGAACAAGGCAGGAACTGGGGTTGCCCGAGTCGAGGGGCGCCAGGTTGATCAAGGCAAGGAGTGCACCATGACCGCCTTTACGGTGTGGAAGTTCGATGGGCCGGATGGAGCCGGGCACGCCGCCGATGTCCTCAAGGGCGCCGAGCGGGACGGGCTGGTGAAGATCCTCGACCACGCGGTCGTCTCGTGGCCGAAAGAGGATTCGCACCCGACCACCAAGCAATCGCACGAAGAAACGTGGCGCGGGACCGGGTGGGGAGCTTTCTGGGGGGTCCTCGTCGGTGCCCTGTTCTTTGTGCCCGTGATCGGTGGCGTTGCCGGGGCCGCGATCGGCGCGATCAGCAAAATGACCCAGGACAGCGGCATCACCAAGGAGCAGCTCCAGAAGATCCGCACCGAGGTGACACCAGGAACCTCGGCCCTCTTCGTGGTCACCGAGCACGGCGATCTCGACCGGGTCGGCGAACGATTCCACGGCATGCACAGCAAGCTCATCGACACGAACCTCACCGACGCCGAGCGTCAGGAGCTCTTGGAGACATTCGGCGGCAAGTGACACCGGGTACCAGACCGAGCTGTCTCAGGAGGTTGCGGCGGGAGGTCGGCGTCTAAGGTTTGCGGCGTGACCGAGCTGGTAGACGTTCCGTGGCCGCCGACGCCAATCCGGACAGCGCGGTTGCTGCTGCGCGAGACCGAGGCCCGCGACCGCCCCGGCTTCATCGACCTGTTCGCGTCTGACGACGTACGCGCTTGGGGTCGCGGCTATGCGACTGAGGCCGTGGGCGCTGCGCTGGAGTGGGTGACGGAGGTTCTGCCCGGCGAGCCCGTCGTGCTCTGTACCCAGTCCGCCAACGAACCCTCGGTTCGGCTGGCCGAGCGCCTGGGCTTTGCTGAAGTGGAGCGCTTCAAGGAGTTCGACGCAGAGCAGTGGTTCGGCGTCTGGACGAAGACCGGCGCCACCTGAGTCGGTCCACCGGGCCAGCCGCGACCATGCGGGTCGGTCCAGGGCTGCTGCTGAGGGTACGGCGGTGTCGGTCCGGAGTACGCGTTCGATTCGGGCGGCGGGCCATAAGTCATGCTGACCCAAGCTGGCAGAACGGCTTCGTAGCGTCCCATGGTTACCAGGCGCACCGGGTCAACTGGCTCAGCTGACGGCCTTCTTGATCAGGGTGGCGAGCTGCTTCTCGGTGGTGGGGGTGAGCTCGGTGAGGGCGTACGCGGTGGGCCACATGGTGCCGTCGTCGAGGTGGGCGGAGTCGTTGAAGCCGAAGGTGGAGTAGCGGGTGCCGAACTTGTCGGCGGGCTGGAAGAAGCAGACGACCTTGCCGGCTTTGGCGTAGGCGGGCTGGCCGTACCAGAGCTTCGGGCTGAGCTCGGGGGCGTTGGCCTTGACGATGGCGTGGACCCGTTCGGCGATCGCGCGGTCCGCGTCGCTCATCTCGGCGATCTTCTCCAGTACGGCGGTCTCGTCCTCCGCCTTGCCGCGGGCGGCCTTGAGTTCCTTGGCGCGCTCCTTCATCGCATCCCGCTCCTCGGCGGTGAAGCCGTCGTACGACTTCTGCTTCGACGTCGTGGTCTTCCGCGTGGCAGCCATTGGAGGGTCCTATCTGTGAGCTCCGGTGTGAACAATCCTCACGCTACGACCCGCCCACTGCACCCGCTTCTTGAAAACTGATCGATTGGATGCGCGTCAGTTGGTGAGGGCCGGCTGGGCTAGGTTGAGCTGGTGTCGAGCTTCGGAGCGTTCCCGGCGGAACTGGAGACCGAACGGCTGCGGCTGCGCAGGTGGCGCCCAGCGGACGCGGAGGAGTATCGCGGGCTCGTCGTCGAGGCGGCGGCGAACATGCGACGCGAAAGGCTCTGGGCGACGGTGCGGGACTGGAACGCGGCGGCGTTCCGCGTGCTGGAGAAGCTCGGCTTCTACCGCAGCGATCGCGTCACCGCGGATCCCGAGCGCGGCGACACGATCTGGATGACCCGCGACCTCGGTCAGGTATAGAGCGACTGGCTCAGCCGTTGGCGTAGAGGCAGAAGGGGTGGCCGGCTGGGTCGAGGAGGACCCGGACGTCCTGTTGGGGCTGGAAGTCGGCGAGGGTCGCGCCCAGCTCCAGCGCATGGTCGACGGCGGCCTCCAGGTCGCCGACCTCGATGTCGAGGTGCATCATCATCTGCTGCTGACCCTCTGCCGCCGGCCACACCGGGCGGGCCCAGGGAGCGGATGTCTGCGCCTGGAAGGCCAAATAGGTCTCGGAGTTGCCGGGCACCACCAGGGTGAACTCGTCGGGCTCGTTCTTGTGGATCTTCCAGCCGAGCACCTCGTGGTAGAACAGCCCGAGCGCCTGCGGATCCGGCGCATCGATCACCGTGCCGAACCAGTGGCCCTTCGCCGAACGTCCTCGTAGCATTCCAGCCTCCTCGCAGTGGTTGTACGAGACTAGGCGCGTGAACCGACAGGATGATCTCGTCGCCGAAGGTGAGCCCGAGAAGGAGTTCAATCCCGGGATCGCGGCCCGCCTCCCGCACAAGACCGTCGCCGGAGGCGCCCTGATCCGCGACCCCGCAGGCCGCATCCTCTTCCTCGAACCCACCTACAAGCCGACCCTCGACATCCCCGGCGGGATCGCCGAGTACGACGAATCGCCGTACGACGCCTGTCGCCGCGAGGTGAAGGAGGAGATCGGCCTCGACCGCGAGATCGGCGCCCTCCTCGTCGTCGACTGGGTTCCCGTCCTGGGTCCCTGGACCGACGCCCTCGCGTTCATCTTCGACGGCGGCATCCTCGACGGCGACGAGCTCACCCTCGACCCCATCGAGGTCCGTACCGCCCAGTTCCTGACCCTCACCGAGGCCACCCCGCACCTCCGCCCCTCGATGACCCGCCGCCTGGCCCTGGCCCAACAAGCCCTGACCAGCGGCCACCCGGCGTACGCCGACTTCGGCCGCGACTCGTGATCTCACGCGTCCCCGAGCCGGCCGGCCAGATAGTAGCCATGTACTTAGTAGCCATGTACAGTATTTGATGTGAGCACGACGAGTGAGCCGACGCCGGGGCATTTGGTGTGGCGGTTGTCCATGAAGTGGCGGGTGGCGGTTGATCGGGCGTTGGCGCCGGATGGGTTGACGCACGCGCAGTACGTGATGCTGGCGTCCCTGTACGGGATGGAGCGGGCCGGGCAGGTGCCGAGTCAGCGAGAGTTGGCCGACCACACCGGGCTCGAGGCGCTGTATGTCTCCAAGCTGGCTCGCAGCCTCGACGGCGACGGCCTGATCCAGCGCACCCGCGATACCACCGACACCCGCACGATGCGCCTCGAGCTGACCGCGAAGGGGCGCGAGACCATCCAGCCCGCCATCGCGGAAGTCGCCGCGTTGCTCGACAAGCTCCTGGCGCCGCTCGGTGGTCGCCGCGGCGCGCGCACGAAGAGCTTCGTCGCGGATCTCACCGAGCTGCTCGACACCGAACTCTGAAAGGGACAACCATGCCCGATAGCGAAGTACTCGACTCCACCATCCACTACGGCGACACCGGCAGCGGCACGCCGATCGTCTTCCTGCACGGCAATCCCGCCTCGTCCCACATCTGGCGCAACGTTCTGCCGTACGTCGGCAGCGGCCGACTGCTCACCCCCGACCTCATCGGCATGGGCCGCTCCGGCAAGCCCGAGCTCGACTACACCTTCGCCGACCACGCGCGCTACCTGGACGCGTGGTTCGACGCGCTCGGTCTCGATCGGGTCATCCTGGTCGGCCACGACTGGGGCGGCGCGCTCGCCTTCGACTGGGCGTCGCGGCATCCGGAACGCGTCCTGGGAATCGCCTTCCTGGAAAGCATCGTCAAGCCGATGGCCTGGGAGGACGTGACGCCGCAGGCCCGGGAGCGATCCCAGCTGATCCGTACGCCGGGAGCCGGTGAGGATCTCGTCCTCGAGCAGAACCTCTTCGTCCGCCAAGCGTTCACCGGCGGCGTCCTCACCCCGGTCGGCGACGTGGATCTGCAGACCTACCTGGCGCCGTACCCGACGCCCGAGTCCCGCCGGCCGATCCTCGCCTGGGCCCGTCAACTCCCACTCGGCGGCGAACCGGCCGAACTCGTCACGCGCATCAACCGGTACGACGACTGGCTCGGCCGCAGCGCCGACGTACCCAAGCTGCTGATCACCTTCGAGGGTTCACCGACGTTGCTGATCGGCACGAAGCTGGCCGAGTGGTGCGCCGCCAACGTCGCCGCGCTCGAGATCGTCCATGGCGGCGAGGCCGGTCACCATGCGCCGGAGGACCGTCCCAAGGAGATCGGCACCGAGATCTCCGCCTGGGCCGACAGACACGCCTTGCGCTGAACAACCCCGCGGCAAGCCGGCACCGGGTCACCCCCAGGTGGTAGGGCGACCCGGCGGCCGGGGCTAGTGGAATTTCGGGGGAGGAGCTGCAGGGAATCCACTAACCATTAGGAAAGCTTCCTAACCATAGGCCGCATCACACCATCGACACCGCCCGGTGTCAACACTCGAGCAGCACCAAGCCCTCGCGGAGCAGCCGCTCCGCGAGGGCATCGCCGTTCTAGGCGGTGGCGAGCACCGAGGGACGGTAGAGGGTCTGACCTGACGTCTCGTCGACGACGGCGACCCGGACGGATTCCGGCGTGGGGTCGTGATGCGGTACGGCGAACACAGCGGTCGCCGAGCGGCCGTCGTACCTGGCGGTGTAGCTGACGAACCGCCAGTCCTCGTCGTCCCAGTAGTCGCGGATATCGGACCGCAGCAGCCCGTCGACCGCGCGATACGCCGGGCTGAGCAGCAGCCGCCGTTGCGTGGCCGCCAGCGGTACGCCGTCAGTCGCCGTACCGGCTAGTGGATGCGAGACCCGCACCCGTAGCCGACGCAACGGCAGTAGCCAATACCGATCCAGCTCGGCGGACAGCATGACGAACACGGCAGCCTCCAGCACCAGCACGGCCGTCGCGGGCCCGGCCGACCACCACCCGGCACTGGCAGTAGTCGCGACCAAGGCCGTTGCTAGTAGCAACAAAGCGCGAGCGATCGCCCGCCGGCCAACCGGTTTGGCCGACGTGCCGATGCAGCCGCAGGACGCCTCGGGGACGACGATCTTGGCGTAGACCAGGTACCCGGTGAAGCCGACAGCCAGCGCAACCGCCGCGACCGCCTCGACGATCCACGCCGGCGGCACCAACAGCGCCGTACCGATCACGGCCTCGGCGACACCGACCAAGCGGTACGCCGGGACCGCGCGTGACTCGCCGGCCAAGCGCGGCAACGCCGTACGACGTGCCTGCTCCGCACCGGTGAACTTGCCGTACGACGACCAGAGCAGGAGTAATCCGATCAGCAGCGGCTGGGCGGCCGCCACCTGCTGTGCGAACATCGCGGCCTCCCGCTCAGTTCGACGTGTAGATCGTCGCGATGTCGATCGCGTTGGTCCCCGGTCGCCAGGCGCCGATCACCTGGGCGTGCCGGCCGACCTCGAGCATCGACAGGTCCGACACCGCGGGAGTTCCGTTGTAGGCGGCCGCGGTGAACCCGGGCTGCACGTACCCGACGACCTTCTCGCCGTGGTGGTCGAGTTGCAGTGCCGAGCGCCCGATCGAGGTGATGCTCACGGTGAGGTTGACGATGTTGATCCAGACCGACTCGGCGGCCAGGGTGCCGTCCGGCATCAGTACGCCGCGCGCGTACAGGCCGTCGCCGATCCGGGCCTGATCGATCGTGGTCGGCCGGAGCTTCCAGACGCTGGTCACGCCGGTCAGCTGGATCCGGTGCAGCCGGCCGTCGGATCCCTTGACCTGCAGGAGATCGGAGTTCCGGCCGGTGATCAGGCCTTCGGCGAAGTTCGGGTCCGGTTGTCCGGGTTCGGGGAACTGCGAGGCCGCGGCGAACGCGGTCTCCGGGGCGAGTGAGCCCATCGCCGTCGCGGCGACCAGGCCCGTGGCACCGAATGCGGCGCGGGTGAGCAGGGAGCGGCGGTCCATCGTGGAAGTCATCTCAGCTCTCCTCTCAGCCGACGTCGATCGCACCGGGGATCAGACCCGCGCTGAGGCTCGCGATCGCGGAGAACGCGGCCGGCGTCAGGTCGAGGATCCGGTTGGAGGCGCACGTCCCGCCGCAGCAGGCGCGTTCGCCTCAGAACAGGTCGGTCTGCGGACCACAGTCCGCGATCGACGTGACCACCCGTGAACCGTTGCACAGGTTGGTCGTGGAGTGCCGGAAGCCGCAGGTACGCCGGGACATCCCGGTGACCCCGCAGGTGTCGGGGTGAGTGATGGCGAAGCACGCGTCTCCCAGCCCTCAGTCAATCCGGAAACTTTTTCACCAGCAGTTCATCTGGCGCGGGGTCTGTATGCGGTATACGATCTAGGAGCACGCCGATTGTGATCTGGTGCACGGTGGGAGTCATCGGATCCGGATACACTCGGTGCGTTTGTGGAGGGGAGTATTCCTCTCGGGCCACGGCTACCGCCGGCCCGACTACGGCAGTGTCGTCATCACGGGAGGCCTGGGCGGCCGAACCGGTGCTGCCGGCCCGGAGATTCCGGGTGGAAGAGACCTCCGGACCGAGCTGTACGCCGTCGTCCGGAGGTTTATCGTGGTTTCAGCCATGTCCCCTGCCGTGTGGATTCTCACGATCATCGGGCTGCTCGCGATCGTCGCCTTCGACCTGGTCGTGATCGCCCGGCGCAACCGCGCGGTGACGATCAAGGACGCGACCCGCTGGGTGCTGTTCTACGTCGGCCTGGCCGGGCTGTTCGCCGTCGGGCTGTTCGTGTTCAGTCCGGGGCAGAGCGGCGGTGAGTTCGTCGCCGGGTACATCACCGAGTACAGCCTGAGTGTCGACAACCTGTTCGTGTTCGTGATCATCATGGCGCGATTCGCCGTACCGAGCCTGGCGAAGGACAAGGTGCTCTACATCGGCATCGTGGTGTCGATGATCCTGCGGGCGATCTTCATCCTGGCCGGCGCGGCGGCGATCTCGGCGGCCAGTTGGGTCTTCTACATCTTCGGCGCGTTCCTGGTCTACACCGCGGTCCGGCTGGCGTTCGAGGGCGAGAACGACGAGGCCGACTTCCAGGAGAACGCCGGCCTGCGCGGGCTGCGCCGGATCCTGCCGCTGTCGCACGATTACGACGGCCCCAAGCTGACCACCCGGATCGACGGCCGTCGGCTGGTGACGCCGCTGGTGATCGTGATCGCGGCGATCGGGATGGCGAACGTGATCTTCGCGCTCGACTCGATCCCGGCGATCTTCGGGCTCACCCAGGACGCCTACATCGTGCTGACCGCGAACGCCTTCGCGCTGATGGGTCTGCGCCAGCTGTACTTCCTGATCGGCGGCCTGCTGGAGCGGATCATCTACCTGAACGTCGGCCTGTCGGTGATCCTCGCGTTCATCGGCGTGAAGCTGATCATCGAGGCGCTGCACGGCTCGCACATCGACGACGTCGGCGCGATCCACCTGCCGCACATCGGCATCCTGACGTCGCTCGGCTTCATCGTCGGCACCCTCTTCGTCACCACGATCGCCAGCCTGATCAAATCGTCGTACGACCGCCGCCAGGTCGAGGTCCGCATCGACGACTGACCGGCGGTCCGCCTCACACCGGATCCGGCTGCTTTTGATCGGCGCGGGCAGGGCGGAGCCGGAGGTAGAGCAGCGGGATCGGCGTGAGGATCAGACCCGACGCCAGCAGTGCGGTGCGGAGCGACGTACGGCCGGCCAGAGCACCCAGCGGCGGACCGCCGACGACCTGGCCGATGGCGTTCGCCTGGGACACCATCGAGATCACGGTCGCGCGGGACCGGGAGTCGACGTGCCGGTTGAGCCAGGCGGACTCGATCGGGTAGGCGAGGGTGCCGGCGATCGTGTTGAGCCACATCGCACCCAGGGCCAGCCAGAGGTGACCGAGCAGCGCGAACGCGATCACTCCGACCACCTGCAAGCCGGAGAGCAGCGCGAGTACGCCGTTCGGATGCGTGGCGCTCATGCGGTCAGGCGACAGCCGGTTCAGCGCGACCGAGCTGACCAGGGACAGCAGCGTGCCGATCAGGGCCAGGACTGTGAACCAGAACGCCGGATCCGACGTGCCGAACACGGTCGGGAAGTCGAAATTCAGGATCTTGACCGACCACAGCCGGTCGAACGCCTCGCTGGACAGTCCGGAGATCAGGCTGATCACCACTAGCGTCCGTACGACGGGACGCCGCCGGGCGACCGCGAGTCCGTGCTTGAAGGTCTCGGCCATCTGCCGGAAGGTCTCGCGTTCCTCGGGCGGGGTCCGGTGGAAGTTCTGCTCCCGCATGAAGACAGCCAGGGTCAGGGCGAGCAGGATCATCCCGGCGCCGGACAGCGTCATCGGGAGCGGCAGGTTGATCAGGCCGAGCGCTCCGGCCGCGACGGTGCCGGCGATCTTCGCGGCCAGGCTGATCTGCTGGCTGCGGACGAACACCGTCGCGGCGCGTTCGGTCCCGATCTCGTCGGTGATCCAGGCCTGGTCGGCGCCGGAGGTGAAGGTGTAGCCGAGGCCCCAGAGCACCTGGGCGGCGAGGATCGCGAGGAACGCCGGCACCAGTCCCTGCAGCAGGAAGCCGGCGCCGATCAGCGCGACGCCGATGATGACGGACAGCCGGCGGCTGTACAGGTCGGCGACGAGGCCGGTCGGGATCTCGAACAGGAAGCAGGCGAGCTCGAGGGTGGTCCCGACCAGGACCATCTGGAGTGGGTCCAGACCGGCGTCGCGGACGTAGTACACCATGCTGAGCGTGAAGGTCAGCGCGGAGAGAAACGCCCAGGCGCCGTTGTAGGCGAAATAGGTCCGCGCCGGGTCGGCGGACCGGTAGGCAGGCAGAGACATCGTGGGTTGCTCCCGAAAGCGTGCGTGGCCTGGCGAAGCGCGACCCGGGGTGGGTCAAACGCTTGACGTTACGCACGACGGCGACTCACCGGCGATGCTGCGGTCGAGCTGCGGAGGTGCGCTTTCAGGAGCGGGTTTGCATGGCGCTCAGCGTAGGCGAAGACCCGGCGCGTCCGCCTCCGAATTACCCGACCACTGCTGGTGATCAGGAGTACCATCGATAGTGCCTGGCCCGGCCGTTCCCCCGTGATGGTCGGGTCAGGTTTTCGCCTGATTGCGTAAGTAGATTCTTACGCGTAAGGTCTGGCTTACGGGTCTGACGAGGACGGCATGACGATCGTGGTGGGCGCCGTACTGACCGCGGTGGCCGATGGGTCGCGGCGGCGGATCGTGGCGCGGCTGGCGCAGGGGCCGGCGACGACCGGGCAACTGGCCGAACTGTTCCCGATCAGCCGGCCCGCCGTCTCGCAGCACCTGAAGATCCTGCAGACCGCCGAGGTCGTGCGGACCACCCTGGTCGGCCGGCATCGCTGGCACGAACTCAATCCCGACGCACTCCACGCGCTGGCGCACTGGGCCATCGACGTGGCCGCCCGTCACGAGAAGGCGCCGTCACTGCGCCATGCCCCTGGAGAAGGACGATGAGCCAGCCTGTCAGCTACGTCGAGCGTCGCTGCCCTGTTCGGTCTTGATGTGGTGCGGGTTCGTGATCGCCCGGGTGCATCGGGCGCCGGGTTGCTGTCCGGCTACCATCGACAGCCGGCTCGGGCATGTCAGGTCTTGACATGGACTGGTTCCGCCGGGTTGACTGCAATATAGTTCACAGAGGAAATAAATTCTGGTTCGGTCCGGTGTCGGTGGCTCAGAGCGACCCCGGGCAGAGTCGGTATGTGCCTGGATCCGGTGGCGTGCCATCGGATCATTCGGCGTTTTCCGAAGCTTGGTTGCCCAGGGCAAAGCGGGAAATCCCTTGTACTGAAGGGATCTGAGCCGATCGGTCACCGTCCAGTATCGACGGGGCCGGAGAGTCTTCCGCTGCCGGGGGTTCTGTGCCATCCTCCGGGGTAGCGAAACCCGAGATCCTATCGGATATCGGTTCCACTCCAGCGCGTGAGGGAAAGGATGCGGAGTGAGCGCAACCTTCGAGGTCAAACCGGCGCCGCCGGCACCGGCACCCCGGGAGGCGGTGAAAACCGCCCGGAACATCCCCAGGACCAGCCGCCGGACCGCGGCCGGCCGCAGCCTGCGCCGGCACTGGCAGCTCTACCTGCTGATCGTCGTACCGCTCGCGTACTTCGTCATCTTCAAGTACATCCCGATCACCAACGCGGTGATCGCGTTCAAGGACTACAGCCCCATCAAGGGCCCGTGGGGCAGTGACTGGGTCGGGTTCCGCAACTTCGAACTGTTCTTCCAGAACCCGGTGTTCTGGACCCTGGTGAAGAACACGTTCTTCTTGGCCGCCTATACCGTGCTGGCCAGCTTCCCGATCCCGATCGTGCTGGCCATCGCGCTGAACGAGATCCGCAACGGCCGGTTCAAGAAGGTCACCCAGCTGGTCACCTACGCGCCGTACTTCATCTCTACCGTGGTGGTCGTCTCGATGACGATCCTGGTGCTGTCGCCGCGGTTGGGGTTCGTCAACGACGCGATCGGCCTGTTCGGCGTACCCGCGGTCGACTTCCTCGGCAACCCGAACTACTTCCGCCACATCTACGTCTGGTCGGACGTGTGGCAGACCACCGGGTACTCGGCGGTGATCTACCTGGCCGCGTTGTCCGGCATCGACCCGGCGCTGCACGAGTCGGCCCGGATCGACGGGGCCAGCCGGCTGCAGCGGATCCGGCACGTCGACCTGCCCGGGATCATGCCGACCGCGGTGATCATCCTGGTGCTCGGCGTCGGAAACATCATGTCGATCGGGTTCGAGAAGGCCTTCCTGCTGCAGAACCCGCTGAACCTGGCCCAGTCGGAGATCATCGCGACCTACGTCTACAAGACCGGCCTGCTGAACGCCGACTTCAGCATGGCGACGGCGATCGGGCTGTTCAACTCGGTGATCAACCTCTTCCTCCTGCTTGGCGTGAACTTCGCGGCCAAGCGCATCACAGGGAACGGACTGTGGTCATGAGCGTTACGTTGCAGGGCTTCCGGCGTACGGCGGACAAGCGGTCGGAGCGCACCACGATCGAGGAGACGACGACCGACCGGATCTTCCTGATCGGCGTCAAGATCATGCTCTGGATCGCGCTGCTCGTCGTCACCATCCCGCTGATCTACATCATCGCCAACTCGTTCAGCAGCGCGTCGGCGGTGAGTGGCGGCCGAGTGCTGCTCTGGCCGATCGAGCCGAGCCTGAAGGCGTACAAGGTGGCCTTCGGCGACCCGCAGATCATGCAGGGCTACCTGAACTCGTTCATCTACGCGATCGGCGGCACGCTGATCAGCGTCACGCTGACGATCGCGATCGCCTACCCGTTGTCCCGCCGGACCTTCTTCGGCCGCAACGTGATCATGAGCGTGCTGATCTTCACCATGCTGTTCTCGGGCGGCCTGATTCCGACGTACCTGGTGGTGCAGGACCTGGGCATGCTGAACACCCGGTGGGCGATGGTGATCCCGAGCGCGATCGGGGTCTGGCAGGTGATCATCGCGCGGACGTTCTTCCGCTCGACCATCCCGGACGAGCTGTACGAGGCGGCCACCATCGACGGGGCCAGCGACCTGCGCTTCCTCTGGTCGATCGTGCTGCCGCTGTCCAAGCCGGTGATCGCGGTGATCGCGCTGATGTACGTGATCTTCCAGTGGAACAGCTACTTCGACGCACTCGTCTACCTCAAGGACCCCAGCCTCTATCCGTTGCAGATCGTGCTGCGCAACGTGCTGATCCTGAACACCGTTGCGGGTGGCTCGACCACCCAGAACCTGGCCCAGCAGCTCGACCAGCAACAGCTGGCCAACGTCCTCAAGTACGCGCTCATCGTCATCTCGAGTCTGCCCGTACTGATCATCTACCCGTTCGTCGCCCGCCACTTCACCAAGGGCGTGATGGTCGGCGCGGTCAAGGGCTGAAAGCCCACTTCAGAGAGGAACACAGCAATGCGCTCATCCGTGAGCAAGGTCGTTGCGCTGGCCGCGGCCGGTGCGCTCGCCCTGGCGGCGTGCAGTTCGGACAAGTCGGCCAAGGGGGCGGCGAACGAGACCTCGTCCGACGGCAAGGTGATCATCGACACCTTCACCCCGGCCGACCAGAACACCAACCTGGACACCAACGCGGTGACCAAGATCATCAGCGACAAGTTCAAGATCCAGTTCCGCTGGCAGACCACGACGTACGACGGCGGGCCGGCCAAGGAGAAGCGGCAGATCGCGCTGGCCAGTGGCGACTACCCGGACCTGTTCTTCCTGATCCCGTGGATCGACGCCTTCACCCAGGCCGAGGTGCTGAAGCTCGGCCAGCAGGGCGTCGCCGTACCGCTGGAAGACCTGATCAAGGAGAACGCGCCGAACATCCAGAAGGTGCTGGACTCCAACAAGGAGTACAAGGAGATGGCGACCGCACCGGACGGTCACATCTACGCGCTCCCCGAGTGGGCCGACTGCTACCACTGCACCTACCCGGACAAGCTGTGGATCAACAGCGCCTGGCTGAAGAAGCTCGGCCTGCAGGTGCCGAAGACGACCGAGGACCTGCGCAAGGTGCTCGAGGCGTTCAAGACCAAGGACCCGAACGGCAACGGCAAGGCCGACGAGATCCCGATGACGACCGACCCGCAGGACAGCAGCCTGATCGCCTACCTGATGAACGCGTTCGCGTACGACCCGGTCGGCGCGAACAACGGTGTCCGCTCGCTGCTCACGCTGAACGGCGACAAGGTGGTCACCCCGGTGACCTCGCCGCAGTGGAAGGAAGGCCTGAAGTACATCGCCTCCCTCTACAAGGAAGGCCTGATCGACCAGGCCGCGTTCACCCAGAACGCGCAGGCGCTGCAGGCCCAGGGCAACAACCCGAAGGCGGTCGTGCTCGGCTCCGTGCCGGTGCTCTGGCCGGGCATCTTCGTCCAGCTGGACTCGAAGGACGGCCGGGACAAGCAATACGACTCGGTGCCGCCGCTGACCGGTCCGGAGGGTAAGAGCTACACCGGGTACAACCACCCGACCTCCACCGGCTACACGTTCATGCTGACCAACAAGGCCAGCAAGGAGGCCCAGGTCGCGGCGATCAAGATGCTGGACTACATCTTCACCGACGAGGGCCAGATGACCGCCACCATGGGTCCGGAGGGTGTCGGCTGGAACAAGCCCAAGGCCGGTGAGATCGCACTCGACGCGAGCACCAAGCCGATGTACAACCCGGTCCAGAACGCGCCGAAGAACATCAACTGGGGCGCGCTGGCGCAGTACAACAACACGCTGGCCTACCGGAACGCGCAGGTCGTGCCGAAGGACATCTACACCGGTGCGGGTCTCGAGCGCCGGCTGTTCGAGGCGACCAAGCAGTACGAGGGTCACGAGGACAAGTCGCAGTGGTTCCCGCAGTCCTTCGTGTGGCCGGACCCGAGCCTCAGTGGTGAGCTGGCCACGCTGCAGACCAACCTGAACAGCTACGTGAACCAGAACCAGTTGGCCTTCATCACCGGCTCGAAGAACATCGACACCGACTGGGACGCCTTCGTGAAGGGTCTCGACAGCACCGGCATGCCGCGGTACCTGGAGATCAACCAGCAGGCCTACGACAAGTACAAGTCCGGGAGCAAATAAGCCTGATGTCGCACGAACTGTGGTTCCGTAAGCCTGCGCCGGACTGGTTCGAGGCGTTGCCGGTGGGCAACGGTCACCTCGGTGCCAAGGTGTTCGGCCGGGTCGGCGAGGAACGGATCGCCCTCAACCTCGACGATGTCTGGTCGGGCGACGGTCCTCGCGAGCTCGAGGTGACGGACGGTCCGGCCGTGCTGGCCGACGTACGGCGGCTGTTGCTGGCCGAGGGTGATCGGGCGGCGGCGACCGAGCGGACCCGAGCCCTGCAGGGTCCGCTGGTCGAGTCGTACCAGCCGCTCGCCGACCTCTTGATCAGCTCGGCCGGGGAACCACAGGAGTACCGCAGGAGTCTGGATCTCCGCACCGGAATCGTCGCCGTCGAGTACACCCTCGACGGCGTACGGTTCCGGCGCGAGACCTACGTGTCCGCGCCGGACCAGGTGATGGTGTGGACGATCACCGCGGATCAGCCGGGTGCGATCGACCTCGACCTGCGGTTGGCCGGGGCGCATCCGGTCCGTGTGGACGTGGCTGACGGCACCTATGGTGTTGTCGGGCACGCGCCGTCGGATCTCACCATCGAGTACCGGCAGAGTCCGGACCCGATCCGATACGAGGAAGGGCGCGGCATCGGGTTCGGTGTCGCGCTCCGCGCGGTGAACGACGGCGGCAGTGTGTCAGTGACGGAAGCGGGCGTCGCCGTCCGTGGCGCCGACGGTCTGACCGTTCTGGTGTCGGCGGCCAGCACGTTCGAGGGATGGTCGGTGCCGCCCGGTCGCGATCCGCTCGTGGCGTTGCGCGAGGCAACCGCTCTGCTGGACGCGGTTGCCCTGGACAAACTTCGGGACCGCCACCTCGAAGATCACCTCGGGCTCTACGAACGCGCCGAGCTGCACCTGGGCGACGCGGTGGAGCTGCCGACCGACGAGCGGATCAAGGCGGTCGCTGCCGGCGGCAACGATCCGGACCTGGTCGCCCTGACGTTCCACTTCGGTCGCTATCTGCTGATGGCGTCCTCGCGGCCGGGGACCCAGGCCGCCAACCTGCAAGGCCTCTGGAACCAGGACCGCCGGCCGATGTGGGCCAGCGACTGGACGAACAACATCAACACCCAGATGAACTACTGGCCCGCCGACCTGACCGGGCTGGGGGAGTGCTTCGACCCGCTCACCGATCTCCTCGAGGGTTTGGCGGAGTCGGGTGCGGAGACCGCGCGGATCCTGTACGACGCTCCCGGCTGGGTGTCGCATCACAACGCGGACATCTGGCGCGCGACCTGGCCGGTGGGTGAAGGTGGCGACGATCCCGTCTGGTCGATGTGTGCGACCTGTGGTGTCTGGCTCACCGCACATCTGATGGAGCACTACCGCTTCGGCCTGGACGTGGATTTCCTGCGGGACCGTGCGTACCCGCTGATCACGGGCGCCGCGGAGTTCGTGCTGTCGATGCTCGTCGAAGACGCTGACGGCACGCTGCAGTTCATCCCGTCGACCGCGCCCGAGCACCACTTCATCCTGCCGACCGGTGAGAAGGCATCGGTCGACCTGACCTCGACGTACGACATCTGGCTGATCCGCGAGCTGTTCGCCAACCTGGCCGAAGCGGAAGGCGTCCTGGGTCTGTCCTCCGACCTCGCCGCCCGGACGGCCGCCGCCCGGGAGCGGTTGCCGAAGATCGGTACGACGCCCGACGGCCGGCTGCTCGAATGGCCGACGGACTGGCAGCCGTCCGAGCCGCAGCACCGGCACCAATCGCATCTCTACGGTCTCTACCCGGGCGCCGAGATCGATCCCACGCGTACGCCGGACTGGGCAGCGGCCGCGCGTGCCTCGCTCGAGCTGCGGACCGCGGGCGCGACGAACGGCGGCTGGACGGCGGCCTGGCTGGTGGCGCTCTGGGCGCGGCTGTTCGAGCCCGAGAAGGCGTCGGCGGTCATCCAGGACTATCTGAGCCGACTGGTCTCCGACAACCTGTTGCACCGCGACGGCGACATCTTCCAGATCGACGCGAACTTCGGCATGACCGGCTGCATTCCGGAACTGCTGTTGCAGAGCCACACCGACGTCATCCGCGTGCTGCCGGCCTTGCCGGCCGGCTGGCCGGACGGCTCGTTCCACGGTCTGCGTGCCCGCGGCGGCCTGACTTTCGACGTGACCTGGCAGGACGGCGTACTGACGGCGGCGACGGTCCACGCGACCCACGCCGGCACTCACCGCATCGCCCTCACCCCCGACGACATCCGCACCGTCACCCTGGCCCCCGGCGACCAACGCCCCCTCATCCCCTCAACCCCACTTTGAGCACGGCTCGACCATTTTCGCGGCGCTCTGATGGTTGAGCCGTGCACAAGGTGCGCCTGGTTAGGGATGCCTAACCAAAGTTGTTGTAAGGTCAACGGCTGTGAAGAAGCTGATCGGAATTGGCGTGGTGGCCGCGCTGCTGGTGCTGGCTGGGTGTGGTGGCAAGGACACCGGGAGTGCCGACACGGGGGTCGGTGACAAGGACGTGGCGACTGGCGGGCGGTTGTTCAAGACTGCCGACGAGGAGACCGCCAAGCTCGGGTCGGACGCGCAGCCGGGGCAGTTCCCGCGGACGGTGACGCACGCGCTGGGCGGGACCAAGCTGGAGAAGAAGCCCGAGCGCGTCGTCGTCCTGGACAGCGGCGAGCTCGACGACGTACTCGCGCTCGGCATCACGCCGGTCGGGATGGCGACGACCGCCGGTCAGGCCGGCGTTCCGTCGTACCTGGCCGACAAGGCGCAGGGGATCAAGACCGTCGGCGGGATCAGTGAGCTGAACCTCGAGGCGATCGCCGCGTTGAAGCCGGACCTGATCCTGGGCAGCAAGCTGCGGGCGAACGATCTGTACGACAAGCTCAGCGCGATCGCGCCGACGGTCTTCAGCATCCGGCCCGGGTTCCCGTGGAAGGAGAACTTCCTGCTGGTCGCGGACTCGGTCGGCGAGGAGGACAAGGCCACCGGGATCCTGAACGACTACCAGAAGCGCGCCGACGACGTGAAGTCCAAGGTGCAGGGATCGCCGACGATCTCGCTGGTGCGGTTCCGGCCGGGCGAGATCTGGCTGTACGGCAACCTGTCGTTCATCGGCGTGATCCTGAAGGACATCGGGCTGCCGCGGCCTAAGATCCAGGACGTGCAGGATCTCGCCGTCGAGGTGTCGCAGGAGAACATCGGGCAGGCCGTCGGCGACTGGATCTTCTACTCCAGCTACGGCAAGCCGGACACCACCGCCGAGAACACCGTTGTCAACGGCAACCTCTGGAAAGCCTTGCCGGCGGTCAAGAACGGCCAGGTGGCGCGTGTCGACGACGAGGTCTGGTTCCTCGGCCTCGGCCCGCTCGGCGCGACGGACGTCCTGACCGACCTGGAGAGGTTGCTGGGCCCGAAGGGTTAGAGGATGCGGTAGTGGAGGTGGACGAAGCCGCTGGTGAAGCGGCGTTCGTCGAGAAGTTCCAGGCGCAGCCGGAGGTCGTTCGGCAGGGCATGTTTGCCGCCGCCGACCATGATCGGAGCGATGAACAGGTGGCACTCGTCGACGAGGCCGCCGTTCAGGGCCTGGCCGGCGAGGTCGGCGCCGCCGATGCTGAGGTCGGCCGCGGAGGATTCCTTGAGGCGCTGGATCGCATCGGGTTCGAAGGTGCGCCAGATGCGCGTCCTGGCACTCGTCACAGCCTGCAGTGTTCGTGAGTACACGACCTTCTCCGCCGATCGCCAGATCTCGGCGTACTCCCGCGACGCTCCCGAGTGGTCGGTGGCGGTCTCCCAGTAGACCATCGTGTCGTACATCCGCCGGCCGTACAGGTACGTCGCGATCGGACGCTCCAGCTCGTTGACGAACGAGTGCACCTCCTCGTCCGGTGCCGCCCACTCGAACCCTCCGTCGGCATCCTCGACGTACCCATCGAGGGACGTGATAGCCGAATAGATCAGGTTGGCCATCTCACTGTCCTTCCGTGGTGACCGGGAGCAGTCCGCGGTCGGCGAAGACCTTCTTGGCAGCGGGATCAGTCGAGGACGCGACCGCGGTCGGTGACCGTGACGGCCGGAGCGCACCGGCTGACGGCCGCGGCCAGCTCGTCGAAGTGGAGCGGGCGGCCGAGGATCTCGAAGGTGCCCGGCCAGGGACGGCACGGGCCCCACGCCTTCGAGCTGCGGGGCAACGCGTCGTCGTCGTACCGGAGAACGATCAGATACGGATGCCAGGACTCGCCGCCGTCGCCGTTGTCGAAGTGCCGCTCGACCCGGCAGATACCGTGCACCTCGGACCACGGGATGGCCTGCGGCTGCTCCCCGCCGAGGTAGATCCCGGTGTCGTCGACCGTCAGCAGGACGTCCTCGTCGTCGGCCTCCCGGCGCTCCTCGAGGGCGGTGACCGCGCCGACCAGCAGCAGGATCGGCAGTCCGACCGCGAAGATCAGCGGCATGCCGCCCCAGGACAGCCAGACCGCCTCGAGCGGCGCGCGGACCGATGCGCCGCGGATGGCCTGGATCACAACGATGCCCAGCGTGAGCAGCACCATCAGGCCGAACACCAGCGTGCCGAGGTACAGCAGGGTCTTCGTGGTGCCGAGCCCATGTCGCTTCACGACGAACGGCTCAGCGGTCTGCACAGGCGGCATACCGGCATTGTCGGCGCTGTCCCACGAAGGCACCAGCTCTCTCACGGAATCCTCATCATTACGGTCCGATCGGTCCTTCGGACGGATGAAATCGGCCCGTTCGACCCGGCATGGACTTTGGTCCGGGCCAAGTGTCCGCAACAATCGCTGCATGCCGGACCGCCAGACCGCAGTCGCCACTCGCACGCCGTCGCCTCGGCGCGGCGCCTCCCGACGCCGTCGGAAGGGCAGTATGTGGCGTCGCGGCTGGCTGATCGCCGTCCTCGCGATCCTGACCGCGCTCCCGTTGCTCTTCCACCGCTACGTCCCGAACTCCGTCGGCAACCTGGGCAGCCTGCTCGACACCTTCCTGCCCTGGGTCGGCGTCGCCGTACCGATCCTCGCGGTGGCCGCGGTGGTGCGACGTTCCGCCATCGCGGGAGTCGCGCTGCTGGTCCCCGTGGTGGTGTGGGGGCTGATGTTCGGCGATCTGCTGATCCCCGGCAAGGGTGCCGGCGGCGCGTACGACCTGCGGGTCCTGTCCCACAACGTCGACGCGGCCAACCCGGACCCGAAGACGACCGCCCAGGACCTGATCGCCGCCGACGCGGACGTGATGGCGCTGGAGGAGATCACCACGGCGGACATGAAGGTCTACAAGGCCGAGTTCGCCAAGAAGTATCCGTACGAGGTCTCCCGGGACACGGTCGCCCTGTGGTCGAAGTACCCGGTGGCGCAGAGTGAGTCCGTCGACGTCGGCTTCAAGTGGACCCGCGCGCTGCGGGCCGAGGTCAGCACGCCGGAGGGCAAGGTCGCGGTGTACGTCGCCCACCTCGCGTCGGTGCGGGTCGGCACCAGCGGCTTCACCTCGAACCAGCGCAACGACACCATCAAGGCGCTGGGCCGGCAGATCGCCGACGAGAAGCTGGCCGGCGTGATCGTGATGGGCGACTTCAACGGTACGGCGAACGACCGCAGCCTGGCCCCGTTGACCGCCGGACTGCGCTCGGCTCAAGGGGCCGCCGGGCAAGGGTTCGGGTTCACCTGGCCGGCCAAGTTCCCGATGGCGCGGATCGACCACATCATGGTGCGCGGCGTCACCCCGACCAAGGCGTGGGTGATGAAGCCCACCGGCAGTGACCATCGACCGGTCGTCGCCGAGCTACGGATCTGACCCGATCCTGGCTCGTGTTCGCCGCCTCGTTCGTGCTCTGGGCCTGGCTGCGGCCGATCGCCGTACCGGGGGAAGAGAAGTCGACCGAGGAGTAACCCGGCCGCGGGTGGCCTCGTTGTGGGACCAGTAAGCGAAGTGGTCCCACAGCCGAGCTGGCGCGGGACACGCTCAACGGGCTGACCGTGTTCGCGATGCCCGGCCCGGATCCGTACTCGCGGACCCAGGGCACCCCGAGCCCGACACCGGGCGCGATCGAGGCCGGCGCGACCGACTTCATCATCAACTCGCTGGACAACTTCGTCCCGTTCCCGGACGAGATCGCGCAGCCCGTCGCGGCCGCCCTGGTGACCGGTCTCGCGGACCCGGGGATCGCGTTGCCGGGTCTCGACGTACTCCCGGTGAAGCTGCACACGCTCGACCAGGCGCTGGCGGCGTACCTGGAGAGTGACGAGGCGCTGCCGCTGTCGTTCCCGATCGCCGGCCTGCTGAACCTGATGGCCACCCAGGTCAATCCGCTCGCGGTGAACGGGCCGCACCTGTCGCCGTTCGCGCGGCTCTCGTACGCCGAGAAGGCGCAGGCGTTCGAATTGATCGAGCGGACCGACGCGGATCTGGTCGCATTGCTCGACGTGCAGTTCCCGGAGCCGTTGAAGGCCTCGGTGTCCGGGCTGCTGAAGTTCGTCGGTGGCGCGCTGATCGAGTTCGCCACCTTCGGGGCGTACGGCGAATCGGCCGTCTACGACAAGGTGAGCCGCACGCTGCGGAAGCGGCCGGTCGGCTGGAACCACACCGGCTACCAACCGCACGGCCCGGTCGAGGGCTGGGACGACTTCATCGGCTACTACCAGGGGCGCCAGGAGGTGCACGACTGATGCGCGACGTCATCGTGATCGGAGCGGGCGGCGGCGGGCCGGTGGTGGCGAAGGAGCTCGCCGCGCAGGGTCTCGACGTACTGCTGCTCGAGGCCGGGCCGCGGAATGCGCATCCGCGGGACAATTGGACGACGTTCGAGGACGACGCGAACAACCCGCTCACCGGCTACCTGCGCTGGGGGCCGTCCGACCGGTCCAAGCCGGCCTGGTACCGCGAGTGGCCGCAGAACTCGTTCGTCTGGCAGCTGTCCGGCGTCGGCGGCACCACACAGCACTTCTACGGCAACTACCCGCGCGCGTACCCGGGCGTCTTCGAGGGGTACGACGGCGCCGACAAGTCCGCGTACGACGTCGATCACCGCTTCCCCTTCTCTTATCGGGAAATGGTGCCGTACTTCGAATGGGTCGAGGCGACCATGCCGGTGATGACCGCGGCGATGGGTCACAAGGAGCAGACCTTCTTCCGCGGCGCCGAGACGCTCGGGTTGCCGGTGCAGACCACGAAGACCACGCACCGGCCGGCGTACCGGCCGCAGGAGAACGCGATCCTGCAGCCGGGTGGGACGGCGGGGAAGACAGCTGACAAGGACCTGCTCGTCTACCCGAAGGCGACCGGGTGCACGTTCTGCGGGTACTGCTTCCAAGGCTGCATGCGGCCGAATGGTGCCCCACGCAACCAATTCGCCAAGCGCTCGACGGACAACAGTTACGTGCCGATGGCACTGACCGCGGACGTGTGGTCGCGCGGCGGCAAGCCGGTCGAGCTGATCGCGGACGCGTTCGTCACCCAGGTGCATGCCGAGAAGCGGCACGGTGTGCTGACCGCCACCGGTGTCACCTGGCGCTCGGCGGGTGTGGAGCACCGTGAAGACGCCCGGGTCGTGGTGATGTCGGGTGGCTGTACGGAGAACCCGCGGCTGTGGCTGAACAGCGGGCTGCCGAATCCGAACGGGTGGGTCGGGCGTGGGTACACCGACCACTTCTTCGACTGGGTGTTCGGGGTCTTCGACGACTACACCGGCAACCCGAAGGGTGTCGGCTCGAGCGCCCGGCTGGACTACCCGCCGTACGGCGGTCTGGAGAACGTCGGCCTGCCACCGGCGCTGGCCGCCTTCGCAGGGACACTGTCCGACAGCGGGATCCGTGGACAGTACAAGAACGGTCGCGGCCGGACCGGGCCGTGGGACGGGCCGGCCGGGCGCGTGATGGGGCCGGAGCTGAAGGAGGTCCTGTCGCACGGGCTGGACCGGCTGCTGAGCGTGCTGGTGATCACCGACGACGACGTCGAGGCGCAGAACCGGGTCACCCTGTCGGCGCTGCCGGCGGACGAGAACGGGCCGATACCGAAGGTCACCTTCAAGCAGCGCCAACGGTCCGCGCGGACGCTGCGGAACCGCGAGTTCATGGCGCGGAAGGCGGCCGAGTTGCTCCGGGGCGCCGGCGCGAAGAAGGTCTACCGGATCGACTGGGCGCCGCTGATCCTGCACGTCCAGTCGTCGATGCGGATGGGCTCGTCGGAGCGCAACTCCGTCGTCGACCCGCGCGGCGAGACGCGGGCGGTGAAGGGGCTGTTCATCGCCGACAACTCCGCGTTGTCCAACGGTCTCGGCGGTCCGAACCCGACGCTGACCTCCCAGGCGCTGGCGACGCGGACGGCCGAGAACATCTTCGCGACGTACTTCGACGGCGATCCATGGGTGCACTTGAGTGCACCGGTGGTGTCCACCGACCCACGGATCAGCGTGCGGCTGGGGCAGCTCGGGCTGTAACCCTGACCGGGGCGGTGGGGTGGGGAAAGGATCAAACACTGTCCGTTTGACGAACCTCGGCGTCCGGCGCGGTCCTGCCGTCCGGGCGCCGATCTTCCTACGCTCGAAGTACCCGATCAGGAGGAACTTCGAGATGACGATCACCTCTGACAAGCCCGAGCTGTCGTCCCTGGCCCGGCAGTACGCCGACGAGGGTTTCGTGCTGGTGAAAGGCCTGCTCAGCAAGGAAGAAGCGGCGTACTACCGGCAGCGCAGCCACGACCTGCTGGCGCAGCTGAACCGCCACGACGACCCCACCTGGAAGTCGGCGATGGGGCTGGCCGACGGCGCGACCCGGCTGCAGCATCTGCACGACGCGCAGTTCTACGACGCCGAGTTCGCCAAGCTGCTGGTGGACCCGCGCTTCACCGACGTGGCCGCCGCGGTGATGGGTGTGGACAACGTGCAGCTGCACCACACCAAGCTGTTCGTGAAGCCGCCGGAGAGCGGTTCGCCGTTCCCGCTGCACCAGGACCACCCGTTCTTCCCGCACACGTACCACCGGGTCGGTGCGGCGATCTTCCACTTCGACGACGCGCCGGTCGAGAAGGGCTGCGTCCGGGTGATCCCGGGCAGCCACAAGGACGGTCCGCGGGAGCACGACCCGGAGGGCTCGTACCACCTGACTGACGTACCGTTCGACACCGCGACACCGCAGCCGGCCGAGGCGGGCGACGTACTCTTCTTCACCTATCTGACCGTGCACGGGTCCGGGGTGAACGTGAGCGACGAGGCCCGGACGACCTGGCTGATCCAGTACCGCGACCCGGCGGACCCGCCGATGGTGAAGACGCACGACTGGTCGCTCGGGCAGGGCATGATGCTGCGAGGAGTCGACCCGACCGGTAGGAGCGCTGTTTGACCCTCGCGGACGTCGCTGCTGCGGACCGCTTCGTCGACCTCGCCGGACTGCTGGAGTCCTGCGAGGTCGACGGGTTCCGCGCGGACTTCCTCAGCTGGGGCCACTACCGGCCGGAGTACTGGCGCAACTACTGGCACAGCCACTCGTTCCACGAGGTCTGCCTCGCGTACTCCGGCGAGGGGCGCTTCAACTCCGGCGACGTGCGGTACGACGTCCAGCCGGGCTCGGTGTTCATCGCGCGCCCCGGCGACGTCCACGAGATCGAGTCCAGCCGGAGTGCCCCGCTCGGCATCGCCTTCTGGGGCTTCACGTTCCGCCCGGGGACCGACGAACCTGGTTGGTGGTCGGGCCTCACCCGGGCCGACGGACCAGTCCTGTCCGAGCGCACCGGCTCGCTGCCCGCATTGATCACAGCACTGGCGGCCGAGGCGGCAGCGCCCGTGTCTGGCTACAGCACCACTCTCGCAGCCTTGGGCGGCACTCTCGTCGTGGAGACGGCCCGTGCCTTCGCACTGGACGAGGACCTCGCCGTCGAACCCGTCAGACGCGATCGCGGTCCGCTGGTGGTCGAGGCGATGCAGCGTCACCTTCGCGACAACCTGTCCCGCCCGATCACCGTGCGGGATGTCGCCGCCGCCGCGCACCTGTCGGAGCGCCATGCCGAACGGCTGTTCCACCAGCAGACCGGCGCATCGATCATGTCCACCCTGCGCCGCCTCCGCCTCGAACTGGCCGCGCAACTGCTCCTGGACCCGACGATGACCGTGACCGAGGTGGCCCGAGCCTGCGGGTACTCCGACGTACGCCCGTTCTCCACCGCCTTCCGGCGCCACTACGGCCGCACCCCGGGGGAGCACCGTCGTACCGGCGGCACCGAGTTCATCTGATCATGTTTGACCTCAACTATGGTTGATGTTCCAGGATTGCGGCCATGATCGAGATCGGCGTCATCCTCCCGTCCGTGCCCGTCCAGCAGAGCGAAAAGGTCGACCTTCGAGAGGCCGCTCGGTACGCCGAGCAAGCGGGCCTCGACAGCGTCTGGATGGGGGACCATCTGGCGATCGGCGCCGCCACCCTGGAAATGACCGTCGGGCTCGCGACCGCGGCGGCCGTCACCGACCGGATCGCGATCGGTGCCAGTGTCTTCGTCCCCGCGATCCGGCCGCTCGCCTGGGCGGCCAAGCAGATCGCGTCGCTGCAGTACGTCTCAGGCGAACGGCTGATCCTCGGTCTCGGATCAGGCGGTGGCGAGGCCCAGTGGCAGGCGGCGGAGGTGCCGTACGCCGACCGCGGCCGACGAACCGATCGAGCGCTCGAAGCCCTCCCGGCCTTGCTGGCCGGCGAGGCGATCGAGCTCGACGACGGACCGCTGCTGCAGTTGGCGCCGGCCGTCGCGCGGCCGCGATTCTGGGTGGGCAACGATTCGGCCGTCGCCCGGAGGAGAGCGGCGCGGCTCGGCGATGGCTGGTTCCCTTCGCTCGTGCCCGTCGAGGACGTGGCAGCGGGGCGGGAGCACCTGGTCCGGCTTGCCGACGACCTTGGGCGCCCGCTGCCGACCATCGCCATTGGTGGAGTGGCAGCCGTCGGTGCCGCGACCAGTCAGGTGAGAGAACTGGCGAGCGGGATCGCCGCCGGATACGGCATGGCGTTCGATCGCGCTCTGTCGTTGCCACTCGGCGGCAGCGTCGAGCAGGCCGCGGACCGCTTGGGGCAGTACGCCGACGCCGGGGCCACTCACGCCGTACTAGGACTCGGTGGCACGGACTGGCGGACCCAAGTCGATCGCCTGGCCGCCGTCCGCACGCTGCTCCACGAGTCCTGATTCGAGCCCGATGGGCGGTTGGTGGTCGTCGAGTCGTGGAGTCGGGTGCGGGTCGGCGGTCTGTGCGGACCGCGATCCACGAGTCGATGCCCAGTGCGGCGCTCTGCGTGCGGACGTCGCCGTACGGCGAGCGTGTCCTCACCTTGAGCACCCATCAACCACTGAACGGCCGCTGCGATGGTTGACCGGTGCTCAAGGCCGGGGCGGTCCGATGCGCTATTGTGGTGCTATGCGAGTGAGCCTGCTCCTTAGTTAGCCGTACTGGCATCGAGGCGTCGATGCGCCGGTCAGTGCGGCAGCCCCTCCTGCGCGAGGGGCTTTTTCATGTCCTGGGACGCCTTCTGGCACATTTAGGCTCAACAACACACGAATGCGGGAGTAGTACCGTGAGCGAGCAGGTGGATGACACCCCGATCGACCGGGGTGGATACGACTTCAACGCCATGCAGGCCAAGTGGCGCCCGGTCTGGGAGAAGCTGGACCCGTTCAAGGCGCGTGACGACGGCACGGCCGAGCGGCGCTACGCGCTCACGATGTTCTCCTACCCCTCCGGCGACCTGCACATGGGCCACGCCGAGGTGTTCGCGCTGCACGACGTGCTGTCGCGCTACTGGTTCCAGCAGGGGTACGACGTCCTGAACCCGATCGGCTGGGACTCCTTCGGGCTGCCCGCCGAGAACGCGGCGATCAAGCGCAACGAGCACCCGGCCACGTTCACCTACGCCAACATCGAGACCCAGGCCGAGTCGATCCGCCGGTACGCGATCAGCTTCGACTGGTCCCGCCGGCTGCACACGTCCGACCCGGAGTACTACCGATGGACGCAGTGGCTGTTCCTGCGGTTCTACGAGCGCGGGCTGGCTTACCGCAAGGCGTCGTACGTGAACTGGTGCCCGCACGACCAGACCGTGCTGGCCAACGAGCAGGTCATCCAGGGCCGGTGCGAGCGGTGCGGGCACGAGGTCACCAAGCGCGAGCTGACCCAGTGGTACTTCAAGACCACGGAGTACGCCCAGCGGCTGCTGGACGACATGGAGCTGCTGCAGTGGCCGGAAGAGATCCTGCTGATGCAGCGCAACTGGATCGGCCGGTCCGAGGGCGCGTTCGCGAACTTCAAGGTCGAGGGCCGCGACGAGCCGATCAAGGTCTTCACCACCCGTCCGGACACGCTGTTCGGCGCCACCTTCATGGTGGTCGCGCCGGACGCCAAGCTGGCCGCTGAACTGGTCACGCCGGATCAGCAGGCCGCCTTCGACGAGTACCTGGCCGCCGTGAAGGCGACCACCGAGATCGAGCGGCTGAGCACCGAGCGGGACAAGACCGGCGTCTTCCTGGGCTCGTACGCGATCAACCCGGTGACCGGGCAGCGGATCCCGATCTGGGCGGCCGACTACGTGCTGGCCGACTACGGCACCGGCGCGATCATGGCGGTCCCCGGCCAGGACACCCGGGACTGGGAGTTCGCGGAGAAGTTCGGGCTGCCGATCGTGCGGACCGTCGAGCCTTCGGCGGACTTCGACGGTAAGGCCTACACGGGGGAAGGCCCGGCCATCAACAGCGCCAACGCCGAGATCAGCCTGGACGGGCTGGACGTCGCCGACGCCAAGTCGCGGATCATCGACTGGCTGGAGGGCAAGGGGCTGGGCGAGCGGACGATCAATTACCGGCTGCGCGACTGGCTGCTGAGCCGGCAGCGGTACTGGGGCTGCCCGATCCCGATCATCCACTGCCCGTCCTGTGGCGAGGTGCCGGTCCCGGACGACCAGCTGCCGATGGAGCTGCCCGACCTGCGCGGCGCGGACCTGCAGCCGAAGGGTGTCTCGCCCCTGGCGGCCGACCGCGAGTGGGTCGAGGTCGACTGCCCGAAGTGCGGTGGCAAGGCCGAGCGCGACACGGACACGATGGACACCTTCGTCGACTCGTCCTGGTACTTCCTGCGCTATCTGTCGCCGGAGTTCGTCGAGGGCCCGTTCGACCCGGCCGCGGCCGAGCGCTGGATGTCGGTGTACCAGTACGTCGGCGGCAAGGAACACGCCGTACTGCATCTCCTGTACGCGCGGTTCTTCGTCAAGGCGCTGCACGACATGGGCCTGCTGACCGTGGTCGAGCCGTTCACCCGGCTGCTGAACCAGGGCCAGGTGATCAACCAGGGCAAGGCGATGAGTAAGTCGCTGGGCAACGGTGTGAACCTGGGCGACCAGATCGACGAGTACGGCGTGGACGCGGTCCGGCTGACCATGGTGTTCGCCGGTCCGCCGTCGGACGACATCGACTGGGCCGACATGTCGCCGGGCGGCTCGCTGAAGTTCCTGCAGCGGGCCTGGCGGCTGGCGGGATCGGTCGAGGCGCCGGTGGGCTCGGATCCGTCGACCGGTGACGTCGCGCTGCGCAAGATCACCCACCGGACGGTCGCGGACGCGGCCGAGCTGATCGACTCGATGCGGTTCAATGTGATGGTGGCCCGGATCATGGAGCTGGTGAACGCGACCCGGAAGGCGATCGACGCCGGCCCGGGCGCGGCCGACCCGGCGGTCCGCGAGGCGGTCGAGACAGTGGCCGTCCTGCTGAGCCTGGTCGCGCCGTACACGGCCGAGGAGATGTGGGAGGAGCTGGGCCACGAGCCGACGGTCGCCAAGGCCGGCTGGCCGAAGGTCGACCCGGCCCTGCTGGTCCAGGACACGGTCACCTGCGTGGTCCAGATCGCCGGCAAGGTGAAGGACCGGCTGGAGGTCTCGCCGGACATCTCCGACGCCGACCTGGAGCAGCTGGCGCTGGCGTCCGACGCGGTCCAGAAGGCCCTGGACGGCCGCGGCACCCGCAAGGTCATCGTCCGCGCGCCGAAGCTGGTCAACATCGTCCCGGCCTAGAACTCGAGCTTTACCGATACGGTGACGCGTGAACCAGAATGAACGGCTGCTTCACGCGTCATCGTTCGGCGCAGCGGCGGTCGCGTACGCCGAGCACCGTCCGGACTACGCTCAGGCCGCGGTGCGCTGGGCGCTCGAGCCCGCACCCGGCCCGCGCGTGCTCGACCTCGGCGCTGGAACCGGCAAGCTGACTGCCACGCTGGTCGCGTTGGGCGCCGAAGTCGTTGCAGTCGAGCCCGACCCAGCGATGCTGACCGAGCTGCACCGCTCGCTGCCGGCTGTCCGTGCCTTGCCGGGTAGCGCTGAGGCGATACCGCTGCCGGACGCGTCCGTCGATGCCGTGCTGGCCGGCAACGCCATGCATTGGTTCGACATGGCCGTCGCGGGACCCGAGATCGCCAGGGTCCTCGCACCCAGCGGCATCCTGGCCGGCCTGTGGAACGTCATGGACGACCGGGTCGAGTGGGTCGCCGGGCTCGCGCGGGTCAGCGGGAGCGCGGCCGTCGGCCCGCGCGACACGCCCGCCAGTTGGCGCGCCGAGACGGCCGGCGCGCACCTTCCGAAGACCGGTGCGGCCGCCCGATTCGGCTCGCCGGAGCAGGCCGAGTTCCCGCACGGGCAGCTCCGCACCGCCGACTCTCTCGTTGCGACCATCGCGACGCGCGCGGGGGTGCTGGTCATGCCAGAACAGGAACAAGAGGCCACGCTGAGCCGGATTCGTGCCTTCCTCGCGAGTAGACCGGAGACCGCCCGCGGCGACTTCACCCTCCCGATGTCTACCGGGGTGCTGCGCGTCCGGCGGCTGTGAGGCATCTCGTCGACAGCTGGAGTACCACCCACGGACTACGCTGCTCAGATGCGCTCTGAGCTCATCGATGTCACCACCGGCGGTACCGAGGTCGTCTTCGACCTGACGAGCATGTGCGAGCAGTTCGTTGCCTCCGAGGCCCATCAGGCCCAGGGCGACGGACTGCTGCACCTGTTCGTCCCGCACGCGACGGCCGGGATCGCGATCCTCGAGACCGGGGACGGCAGCGACACCGACCTGCTCGCGGTGCTCGAGCAGTTGCTGCCGCGCGACTTCGGCTGGCGGCACCGGCACGGTACGCCGGGGCACGGGCGTGACCACGTGCTGCCCGCGCTGATCCCGCCGTACGCGTCGGTTCCGGTGCTCGACGGGCGGATGATGCTCGGCACCTGGCAGTCGATCTGCCTGGTCGACATCAATGTGGACAATCCGCGCCGGCAGGTCCGCCTTTCCTGGCTCCCCGGTTAACGGACTACCGGGTAACTCATTCGTGCGGACCTCGGTGACTTATCGTGATGTTGCGGATCGCGTTACGTTTGCGAAACACGACTCCGCTTGAATTGCCTGTATGGCAGCGCTTGACACCCTTCGGGCCCAGTGGGCGGGACTCGGCACCGAACTCCTGATCCGCGCCACCCGCGGCATTTGTGACGGCAGCGTGCTGAATGCCGATTCCGGTCGCGCGGACACCCGCGCCCGGATCGACGACTGGACCGGGGTGCTTTCTCTCTACACCGGTGAAAATGAATCCGTCTCGGTTCAGGCGACTGCTTGAAAACACTTTCTTCCGCGCCCTCAGTTATTTGATGCTGAATCAACTTGTTGCCCTCATCAACGAATTGGTGTGATCCAGGCCGCATCCCGCGCCTCGGTTCCGCCCCGCGCGCGGGCCGCTGTCACGCTATGTTGTGACAGGAACGTGAGGCCTCAAGAGGGGTGACGGGCTGTGTCGGACGCGGGTGGCCGGGCTGGCGGTCGGCGGAGCTTCGCCGATCTCCTGCTCGACCTGAGGGTCCAGACGGGTCTGTCCCAGGAGGAGCTGGCCGACCGCGCCGGGTTGAGCGTGCGGTCCATCCGCGAGATCGAGGCCGGCCGGGTGGCACGTCCCCGGAAGGACTCGGTCCGGCTGCTCGCGTCCGCGCTCGGACTGCAGAGCGCTGATACCGATCGCTTCCTCGCCGCGGCCGGGCACGGTGTCGCGCGACCGGTCGTCTCGGTCGCCGATCCCGCGCCGACGGGTTTGCGCTGGCGCGGCACCAGGCCGATCCCTGATGGTCTCGTCGGCCGTGAGCAGGAGCTCCTAGAGCTGGAGACGCTGCTGCGCCAGAACCGTCTCGTCACGCTCGTCGGTCCGGGCGGTGTCGGCAAGACCGAGCTCGCGTTGGCCGCGGCCGACCGGTTCTCGGGCGTCGACACGACGGTGGTCGTCGTCGACCTCACGACGGTCCAGCGCGATGCCGCCGTACCGTCGGCCATCCTGGACGCCTTCGGCACCGCGCCGGGTACGTCGGACCTCGACGACGTACTGTCCGGGCGCAGGCCGGGGGACCTGGTGATCGTGGAGGACAACGCCGAGCATGTGCTCGACGGGGTCGCGACGGTCGCGAACCGGATGGTCCGCAGCTTCCCGGGCATCGGCGTACTGGTCACGTCACGCATCCCGCTCGGCCTGCCGGACGAAGTGGTCCGCCGGGTGCAGGTGCTCGGCGTACCGGGGAACGACAAGGACTTCGACGAGATCGTGGCCAGTCCGGCGGTGGAGATGTTCTGCCGGCGGGTGGCGCGGGTGCGGCCCGGGTTCGTCCTGACCCCGGAGAACGCGTCCACGGTGGCTCGCCTGTGCCAGCGGCTGGACGGACTGCCGCTGGCGCTCGAGCTGGCGGCCGCGCGGGCCGGGTCGCTGTCGGTGGAGACGATACTGATCGCGCTGGACGACAGGTTCCGCTTGCTGTCCGGGCCGCGGCGGTTCGGTGCGCCGCACCAGCGGACGCTGGCCGACACGATCGCGTGGAGTGTCGACGCGCTGTCCGATGCGGCGCGGCAGCTGCTGTATCGGGCGTCGGTGCTCGGTTCGCCGTTCACGCTCGACGCCGTCGCCGGGGTGTGCACGGGCGATCCGATCGACGCCGCCGACGTACCGATGCTGCTGGCCGAGCTGGTGGAGAAGTCGCTGCTGCAGCCGGTGAACGAGTTCGAGCAGCTGTACGGCGCTCGCCACAAGCTGCTGGAGACGATCCGGGAGCACGCGTACGCCGGTCTGTCGTCGCAAGGCGATGACCTGATCGACTTCCGGGACCGGGCGGTCGCGTGGTGTTCGACGTACGTGTCCGGGCTGGAGGGCGCCTGGTCGTCGCCGGACCGGGACCGGCGGTATCGGGCGGCGCATGCCAACTCCGCTGTGTTCGAGGTGGCGCTGGAGCGGGCGGCCGAGCTCGGGCAGTGGGATGTGGCCGCGCGGATCGTGCTGGGCTTCCGGATCGCGTGGCAGTACCAGGCGAGCGTGGCAGAAAGCGGGATCCGCTGGGCGACTCTGTGCGCCGACAACGTGGCGGACAAGGAAGTCAGCGGAAGACTGCGCGCGATCGCCGGGCGGCTGTCCAGCCTCACCGGTGACATCCGAGGCGCTCGCCGGAACTACGGCGAGGCACGCGGTCTGATCCCTGGCGAGACCGAGATGGGGCTGCTCGCGCGGAGCGGTTGGGTGTCGTCCGGCTCGCATCTGCTGGACGCCCAGATCCTGGCCGAGATCCCGGCGCTGGTGGAGGACGCTCGTAAGCATGGCGATGTGCAGCGGGCTGCGACGGTGCAGGCCACCTGTGGGCTCGCTCTACTGCGTTGGGGCCGTTTGACAGAGGCCAAGGAGCTTTTGCTGTCTTGGGAGGCCGCACTGGTCAACCCGGGCGTCTATCCGGACGAGATCGCGTACATAGCGCTCAGCCGCGTAGAGCTCGAGCTGGGCAACCTGGCCGAGGCACGGCGCTTCGCCTTGCTTGCCCGGGACAGTCAGGCCTCAGACGATCCGGAGCGCACCAAGGTGGCCGGCTGTCTGGCCATGGTCGAATACCAGGCCGGCCGGTACGACGAGGCGCGGACGCTGCTCGACGAAGCGGACGCCGACATCCGCGGACACCGCGGGTACTTCGACTACCTGGTGATGCTCTATCGGTCACGTCTCGCCCGTGACGCCGGTGAGGTGGAGCAGGCCCGGGTGTGCATCCGGGACGCGGTGAACCGGCTGCTGGTCGAAGGCCGGGTCGTCTACCTGCTCGAAGTACTGCCTGAGGCTGTCGCCGTCCTGCACGCGCTCGGGCATGCGGACGCGGGTGACTCGTTGTGCGGCCAGCTACTGGCGTGGCAGCGGTCGATGGACCCGCCGATGCTGCCGACCGCGTGGGCGGTCCTGCAGGAGTCCGGCGACAGTGCGTCCGTCGCCGATGGGTGGCCGGAGCCTGATCCCGCGGCCGCGGTCCAGCGGCTGGCGAACGACGTACTCGCCGCGCTTTCGTCCTGACTGCTCTTTCATGACGCGCATCCGCTGAAGCTGCCGGGTAACTGCCGGTTCTTCTGCCTCGTCCTGACATGGCTGCCGGACCAAGAATTACAGCCGTAGGACAGGTTCCACGAAGCGGAGACCGACGCCGGGCAGTACGGGCAGGGAAAGGGCGGTGAACCATGAAGAGGCCATGGTGCAGCGCCGGACTCCCGTCAAGCTTGGGGAAGGCGACGCGGAGGGCATCCGGCGGCCGGGCGGTGGGGGCGCCGATCGGCTGTCGAGAGCTCCGGGGTGCTGCCGAGTGCGTATCTGTCCTGCCTGAACCGGGTGCCGTGCGCCGTCAGGGCACCACACCCGGGGCGAGGTCCCAGCAACGGGCCAGGCACACGACACAGGGGACGAGTGCCAGAGCCCGGCTGACACGGGAAAACCGGCGGGTTTGGTCACCCGCCGGCGGGTCGGACGCTGGGGCCTCCCGGGACCTCGACGAGCTCGCGGTCAGGCCGGTCCACACAGGAGCGGTACGGGGAGTAGCTCGCCGGGAACCTGAGACAGCCACGCCGGCCGAGCTGGCAAGAAGGGGGAGCCAGCACTCCGGCGCCATGAGGAAGTCGCACGCTGACGGGCGGGGGGCGGTCCGCTGACGTACGTGGGGACGACAGTGGGCTGACGCCGAGGGGGAGTCAGCACTGCGAGAGCGAGGTGAAGGCCCTGGCGGGGTTGGCCTTCACCTCGCCGGTTCTAGTTCTTCTCCGCGTCGCGCAGAACTGCCGCCTTGTCGAAGGCGTAGCCGACCATCCAGCTCGGTTGGAGGCGGCAGTAGACGATGTCGTCACCCCAGCTCGACGGGGAGCTGCCGTAGTGGTTGGTGAGATGTGCCTCGATCTCCGCGAAGTCCGGGTGCTCCGGTGTCAGGAACTCCACGTCGCCGTGACTGAACACGCCGATCCGCTCGCCGTCGACGTACGAGAGGCTGGCCGCCGGTCTCGCCTTGAGGTGCCGCGCTTTCGCCGCCGAGCCCGACGTCGTGAACACCCACCGCGCATGCAGGAGGTGCCCGTCGACCGCACTGATCCGCGGCTCGCCCCGCGCGGTGACCGTGGCCAGATTGAGCGTGCACATGCCGGTCAGAACCCGCACCAGGTCGTCGGCGTCCAGCCGGCGCGGGTCCGTGATGATATTGCGCAGATGCTCTGTCGAACGCTCGTACGCCTGATCCAGAAGCTCCTGCAACGCGCTGACTTCGGCCGCTGTCTCCTTCATCTTCCGCAGTCTGGCACCGCGCACCGACCTAAACTGTCCGGTAACCTCGCTGCATGTCAGCCCGCGTGCACGTCGTCACCGACTCCACGGCTGGCTTGTCCACGCACGAGGTGCTTCGCCACCCGCTGACCGTCGTACCACTCCAGGTCGTCATCGGCGGGACGTCGTACGACGACGGCGCCACCTCGGCCGACGCGGTCGCGGAGGCGCTCAAGACCTTCACGCCCGTGTCGACCAGCCGCCCGGCGCCGCACACGTTCGCCGAGGCATACGCGAGGTGCGCGAAGGACGGGGCGGAGGCGGTGGTGTCGATCCACCTGTCCGGCGACATGTCCGGGACGTTCGAGGCCGCGATGATCGGTGCCAAGGAGTCGCCGATCCCGGTCCGCGTGGTCGACTCCCGCTCGCTCGGAATGGGCCTCGGGTTCCCGGTGCTCGCAGCGGGCGCCGCAGCCGCCGCAGGGAAGGACCAGGCCGGCGTCGAGGCCGCGGCCCGCGCCCGGATGAAGTCGATCTCGGCCTACTTCTACGTCGACACCTTGGAGTACCTGCGCCGTGGCGGCCGGATCGGCGCCGCCCAGGCGTTGCTGGGCACAGCGCTCGCCGTCAAGCCCCTGCTCACCATCAGCGGCGGCCGCATCGTCCCCCTCGAGAAGGTCCGCACCTCCACTCGAGCCATCGCCCGCCTCGCCGACATAGCCGTCCAACGCGCCGGCGACACCCCCGTCCAGGTAGCCGTCCACCACCTGGCCAACCTCGAAAAAGCCCAAACTCTCGCCGACGGACTGGCCGACCGCCTCCCCCAAGCCGAAGAAATAGTCCTCCGAGAAGTAGGCGCCGTCATAGGAGCCCACGTAGGCCCCGGCCTCCTAGCCGTAGTAATAGCCCCCCGCTAATACCCCAACATCCCACCGCGGCCGGCCCCACCGCGGCCGGCCCACCTCCTCGCGCCCCGGCTCGCACCCGGCGCCGCCAGTTACACCTCCCGCACGACCTCTGTGCGTTATCCACACCTTCGAAATCGTCGTTCCAGCAGGTTCGCGGACTCGTACTTTCTCTGGCGTGAAGGTCTTCCGTCGTGCTCCAGCGCCCGCCCCGGGCGCGCGCGAGCGTGCGCTGGCACGTCTCGGCGCCCGCCCACCGGAGCACGCACCCGACGAACACCTGGAGGAGCGTGATGAGGAGGTGCGAGGTGGATGGATCCCCGAATCAGTCCGACCCGAGCGACTACGAGACGCCCGCTGGACCCTGTCCGCACGGCACGTCATGGTCCTGGCCGCCGTTCTGGCCATCGGGCTGTCCTGGGCCGCCTGGTCCGTCTTCCGCGCCCGCCCGGAGACCCTCCCCGACACCCGCCCATCCACCGCGACCACAGGCTCACCCGTCACTCAACCAGGCGCCTCAATCAGCGTCCCCTCGCCCGGCGCAGCGCAACCAACACCCGGCTCCGGCCAGCCAACCGGCCAACCTTCGACAGGTGCTGCTCAGCCTTCCCAAGGCTCACCCGGCATCCCCGGCCAGTCGGCAGGCGTGGTGGTCGTAGACGTCGCCGGCAAAGTGCGCCGCCCCGGCCTGGTCCATGCTCCGACCGGCTCCCGCGTCGCCGACGTACTGACTCTCGCCGGCGGCCCACTCCCCGGCGTCGACCTCACAACGCTCAACCTCGCCCGCCAAGTCACCGACGGCGAGCAAATCATCGTCGGCCAACCCGCTCCGCCCCCACCTACCACCGCACCAGGCGCGACCACCTCATCCGCCCCCACCGCACCACCCAACTCGCCCGTCAACCTCAACACCGCAACCCTCGACCAACTGGATGCCCTCCCTGGCGTAGGCCCCGTCCTAGCCCAGCGAATCCTCGACTACCGCACCCAGAACGGCCCCTTCACCACCATCGACCAACTCCAAGAGGTCCCCGGCGTAGGCCCCAAGAAATTCGACTCCCTAAAACCCCATGTCCGCATCTGACCCCCCACCAACCGCCCACGCCAAGCCATCCACCGCCGACCCTCTCGCCAACGGGCGCCCCTCCGACCCCGTCGCCGACGGGCACGCCGTCGACCCGCTCGCCGACGAGCACGCCGCCGGCTCCTTTGCGGACGGGCTCGCCGCCGACCCCCTCCCCGGCGGGCTCGCCGCCGACGACCATCCCGCCGATCCACTCGACGCTGAGCGCGCCGCCACCGAGCAAGCCAGTGAGTCGCCTGCCTCGCCGCAGCCCGGTGTGCCGCCTGCGCCGCAGGACAGCGGTGTGCCGCCTGCGCCGCAGGACAGCGGTGAGCCGTCTACTTCGGCGCAGGGTGGTGAGCCGCTTGACGCGCGGTTGTTGGTGCCGACTGGCGCGGGCTGGTTCGCCGCGGTTCTGCTCGTCGGACACCCCCCGCTTGCCGGCCTGATCACGGCCGCCGTCGCGCTGACTGTCGGCTGCGCACTCGGACTGATCCTCCACAGGTCGGCTCCCACCAACCGCGTCACCTCGCGCCGACCATCGCGGCCCCACCTGGTTCGGCTCTGGCATGCGCGGGCTGGCAGACCAGCGCGGGTTAGCGGGGCGACGGGGACACGGGTTGGGTGGGCGGTTGTGGGGGTGCTGGTTGTTGTTGCGGGGATGGGGGTTGCGGCCGGGTTGCAGGTGGCGAGTCTTCGGGCTGGCCCGGTGCAGGGGTTGGCGGCTGACAACGCGACCGTAGGGGTGCGGCTGAAGGTGGAGGGGGATCCGTCGGTTCGGCAGAGTCCGGGTGGCCGGCGGCCGCCGTATGTGGTGCTGAAGGCAACGATCGTCGAGGTGCGGGCGCGGGGGAGGGTGACCCGGGTGCGTACGCCGGTGTTCGTGATCGGTACGACGCAGTGGCAGCAGGTCAGGTATGGCCAACATGTCGACGCCAATGGTCGCCTTGAGGCGGTCGAGGCCGGCTCGGATGTCGCTGCCATGCTCTCGGTCCGTTCACCACCGCGGATCGTCGACGAGCCGCCCTGGTGGTTACGCGCGGCAGAGAAGGTCCGCGCCGGCCTCCGTGAAGCCGTCGCCGGCCAACCGGACGACGTACGAGGACTCGTGCCGGCGCTCGTGATGGGCGACGTGTCCGGCCTGCCCGCCGACCTGACCGAGGACTTCCAGACGACCGGACTCACGCACCTGTCGGCGGTGTCGGGCACCAATCTGACCTTGCTGCTGGCGTTCATTCTCCCGTGCTCGCGACTGATCGGAGTACGTGCTCGCGGACTGACCGTGATCGGTGTGATGACGGTCGTCGTGTTCGTGATCCTCGCCAGACCGCAGCCCAGCGTGCTCCGGGCGGCCGCGATGGGGCTGATCGCGTTGGCCGCGATGACGAGCGGTGGAGCACGGCGGCGCGCCGTACGCAGTCTGTCGGTCGCAGTCATCGTCCTGCTTCTTCTCGACACGTCGCTCGCGCGATCCGCAGGGTTCGCGCTGTCGGTGCTCGCGACCGCGGGGATCGTGCTGCTCGGTCCTGGCTGGCGCGACGCGTTGGCCAAGTGGTTGCCGAGGTGGTTGGCCGAGGCGATCTCATGCCCGCTCGCCGCGCAAATCGCGTGTACGCCGGTCGTCGCGTGGCTGTCGGGTCAGGTGTCGATGGTCGCGGTCGCCGCCAATCTGCTGGCCGGTCCCGCCGTCGGACCGGCGACCATCCTCGGGTTCGCCGCGGCCGGCGTCGCGCTCGTGAGCACGGAGGCAGCTCGACTCGTTGGCTGGGCAGCGGGTTGGCCGGCCCGCTGGATCATCCTCGTTGCCCGCGAAGGCGCCGGTTTCCCCGGCGCCGCGAACGCCTGGCCAGCCACTGCGATCGGCGTCGCCGTACTGACCCTGCTCTGCTTCGCGCTCGTACTCGGACTGCACCGCATCCTGGCCCGCCCGATCGCCATGGTCCTCGCGGTGGTCGTCCTCGCAGTCGTTGTACTGCGTCCAGTCGGTTCACTGGGTTGGCCGCCGGACGACTGGCTCTTCGTGATGTGCGACGTCGGTCAGGGCGATGGCTTGGTATTGCGAGCAGGCGCGCGTACGGCGGTTGTCGTCGACACAGGCCCGGATCCGGCCGCAATGGATCGGTGCCTGCGTGATCTCGGGGTCGAGCACATCCCGGTTCTCGTGCTGAGTCACTTCCACGCGGATCACGTCGGCGGGCTGGCCGGAGTACTGAAGGATCGGCGCGTCGACGAGATCGAGGTGACGCCGTACTTCTCGCCGCGCGCGGAGTACGAGCGTGTCGTCGACCTCGCGTCGCATCACGGCATCAGCCTGCGCACGGTGACGTACCACGAGAAACGCGTCGTCGGTCAGCTCAGCTGGACGACCCTCTGGCCCGCTCGCGTCCCGGCGCTGCCTCCGCCCGGCACGTCCTCCGCGACGTCGACCGACGAAGGTTCCCCGGAGAACAACGCCAGCATCGCCATGATGGTCGAGCTGTCCGGCCTCCGAATCCTCCTCACCGGCGACCTGGAACCCGAATCCCAACGAGCCATCCTCGCCACCGGCGAGGACCTGCATGCCGACGTCCTCAAAGTCCCGCACCACGGCTCGGCCCAGCAAGACCCCACCTTCATCGCGGCAACCAACGCACGCCTGGCCCTCATCTCCGCCGGCCGCAACAACGACTACGGCCACCCCGCGCCCCGGACCCTGACCCTCCTGTCCCACCAATCCACCCGAACCGCCACCACCAACACCACCGGAACCCTGACGGTCAGCAATCCCGACAACCACCTGGCCCTCACCACCACCGGCCACGACCCGTAGACCTAGGGGGTGAAGGTGACGGCGGTGGTGGGGATGGTGTTCTCGGGTTGGTCGCCGAGGAACCAGGCGGCGACTCGGGAGACTACGTGGTCGGGGATCTGCTCACTCACGCCCGGGACAGCCGGGATGTTGTAGGTGCCGTGCGCGTCGTACGGCAGGACGACGCGGCAGCCGTGGGCGAGCGCGGTGCGGGCGGTCGCGTGGACGCACATCTCGGACATGACGCCGCAGATGGCAACCGAGCGGACGCCGCCGGCGACTGCAGGCTGTCCCGCTCGGCGCGACTCATGCCGCCATCCTCACTGGTCGAGGGACGACGCCTCCACAGAGTTTCCCCTGAGCGGGGGTTGTCGGTGGGGCATGGGATGCTGACGGGGTGGCTGCTCGTAGGGGTTCTGCGCCGAAGCTGGGCGATGTGTTGCTGGTGACCGGTGCCGAGGCATTCCTGGCGGATCGCGCGGTGCGTTCCGCGATCGCGGCAGTCTCCAAAGGCTCGGCGTCGAACGGCGATGCCGAGATCGAGGTGACCGACGTCGACGCGTCCACGCTGGATGTCGGGGTGTTCGCGGAGCTCACCGGGCCGTCGCTGTTCGCCACCGAGCGGGTCATGGTGCTGCGCGCGCTGGAGAATCTGCCGAGCGAGATGGTGCCGCATCTGATCGAGTACGCCGGCGCCACGTCGGACGACGTACTCGTCGTGCTGGTGCACTCGGGCGGGCAGAAGGGCAAGGCCGTCCTCGACAAGTTGCGGAAGGCATCGGTCAACGAGGTCGTGGCGACTGCGCCGAAGGCGTGGGAGTTGCCGCAGTTCGTGGCGGGTGAAATCCGGTTGCACGGCGGGACTTTGGACGAGCGGGCGGCGACGGCGCTGGTTGACGCAGTCGGGCACGATCTGCGGGCGTTGGCCGGGGCGTGTTCGCAGTTGGTGTCGGACGCAGGTGGACAGGCAGTCACCGCTGAGCTGATCGGGCAGTACTTCGGTGGTCGTGCGGAGGTGACGAGTTTCGCGGTCGCGGATGCGGCGATCGCGGGGCGGACCGAGCCGGCGCTGGAGCAGTTGCGGTGGGCGCTGGACTGCGGAGTCGCGCCGGTACTGGTGACGAGTGCGATGGCGGGCGGGTTGCGCGGGCTGGCGAAGTTCGCGAGTGCGCCGGGCGGTTTGCGGGAGGCGGATCTGGCGCGGGAGGTCGGCGTACCGCCGTGGAAGCTCAAGCAACTCAAGCAACAGTCCCGCGGCTGGACCCCGGGAGGTTTGGCGACCGCGATCAAGGCGGTGGCCCAGGCCGACGCTGACGTAAAGGGCGCCTCGGGCGATGCCGGCTACGCCCTCGAGCGGATGGTCCTCACCGTAAGCCGAGCCCACGGCCGCCGCTGACACCTAGGCGGGACCGGGCCGCCTGCGTGGCCGCGTGGGGTTGTGTTCAGGTACGCAAAAACGATCGGCCGGTCGCGGGGACGGGCCGATCGTTGGCGGGCTGCTTCAGAGAGAAGCAGCCTTCTTGAAGATGGCCGACTTGCGGTTGGCGGCCTGGTTCGCGTGGATGACGCCCTTGCTGACGGCCTTGTCGAGCAAGCGGCCGGCCTTGCGAGCGGTGTCCTGCGCCTTGTCGGCCTCGCCGGCGTCGACGGCCTCGTGGAAGCGGCGAACAGCCGTCTTCAGGGTCGACTTCACCGACTTGTTGCGAAGCCGCGCAGCCTCGTTCTGGCGGTTGCGCTTGATCTGGGACTTGATGTTCGCCACGTGAGCAGAGCCTCGATCAGGAGTTTGCGGTCATTACAGGAAAGTGTCGCGCGCACGGCTGTACACCACCCGTGGGTGCGCGAAGAGCCAGATTACCAACAAGCCCCCGCCACCTCCAAACTCACTCTCGCGAGCTCTCGCGAGCTCTCGCGGGGCTCAGGCGGCGCTCAGGCGCGGCTCAGGCGGTCGCGGCGGCTTCGGCGGTGGATTTCAGGCGGGTGAGGGTGGTGTGGATGCCGTGGGCGTTGCGGGGGGTGCGATTGCCGAAGACGGGACGGAAGAGGAGGCGGAGGGCGGCCGGGCGGTGGTCGGTCCAGGATTCGGTGACCTCGCAGCCGGCGGCGGTCGGGGTGAAGTCGTAGGCCCAGAGGGAGATCGGGATCGGGCCGAAGTGGATCGAGAAGGCGAACCGGCGGCCGGGGTCGGCGTCGACCACCCGGCCGAACGTGAACCAGCGGATCGCGCCGGCCCGGTTGTGCCCGATGAAACGTGCACCCACGGTGGGCCACGGCGCCGCGGACGACCCGACGTCGGCTCCGGGCGTACGGGACGCCCCGGCGTCAGCTCCCGGCGCACCGGTCGACGGTGCCGGTGTAGCGGAGGACCAGGTGACTCGGGTGCATTCGGGGCTCCATTCGCCCATCCGCGGCAGGTCGCTGACCAGGGCGTAGAGCACCGCAGGTGATGCCTCGACCGGAACGGACTCAGTCAGGTCGGCCATGGGGTTTCCCTTGCTGTCGGCTGACGCGTGCGTACCGAGCGTGACACCGTCGACACCGACCGGCATACTCGGGCTCGCGTGACGCAGATCACGAGCTGTGCGCGGGCGGATCGATCGACCCGAGCGACCTGAACTGCCCGACGATCGCGATCGGCGACCTGGCCGGCAAGCAGACCGTGACCCGGACCGTCACGAACGTCGGCATGCTGCCCGAGATCTACGTCCCGAAGATCGAGGGCCTCGCCAAACTCACGGTGAAGGCGCCCGCGCAGGTCAACGGGACGGGGACTGCGGGGTCGCTGCAGGTGCCGATCACAGCCGGGTACTCCGGGACGCTGAACACCACAGCGCTGGGGCTGAAGGCTGCGACGGTCGGCGCGTTCACGTTGAAGAACCCGGATGGTGTGTCGTTCCCGACGACCGCGCCGCAGGCCAACGACCACGTCGCGAAGTTCACCGCGATGTCCCGGCGGGTACGACGTACGCCAGGTTCTCCACGTTCGACGGGACTATCCGGCGGGTACCGACCTGGACGTCTTCGTCTACCAGGCCGGAACGACCACTCTGCTCGGCAGCAGCACAGGTGGCTCGGCTGAGGAAGAGGTGAACCTGCCACGACCCGCAGGTGGTCGAGTGGATGTGTATCTCGACCTGTACGCCGGAGCCAAGAACAGACCGTAAAACTCACCCACTGGGAGCTGCAGAAGAAGCGGGCAACCTGACCGCCACACCGGCAAGCCAGCCAGTGCAGGTAGCGGGCCAGACCAGCGTGACCGCTAACTGGACTGGCCTCACCACGGCCACCCGCTACCTGGGCCAGCTCCACTTCTCGACGGTGCCGACGGCTCCGGCTCCACCATCGTGCGGGTCGACACCTGACGCAACATCGGCTCAGCACGCAACCAGCGTGCTGAGCCGACGTTCGTGGATCAGGGCCGTACCAGCTGGATCGTCCCGCCGGGCTTGGCGACCGCGACCTGCTTGCACTCGCCGGTCGCGACGGCGCACCGGGAGAGCGTGTCCAGGCCGGGCACGATGACGTTGGCCGGGTCCTCGAAAAACGCGCGATCCCACCACTTCGATGTGGCCGGCAGCCGCAGCTTGGTGACCTTCCCGGTAGCGATGTCGACGGCGACCCCGATGTTGCTGATGGTCATCGTCGCTCCGTCCGGTGACAGCGACAAGTACGGCGCGGCCACCGGGGCTTTGAAGCAGTACTCGCGCTTCACATCGAGCCCCTTGTCTCCCAGCGTGGCGGCTGTGACGCAGGACGTCCCGTCGCTCTTGTAGCTCGTCTTCAGGACTGTGCCGCTGGTGCGCGTCACCTCGATCTGGTCGTTGAATGTCCCGACTGTCCGGAGGTCCTTCGATCCGGGCTGCCATACCTTCACCGGCACAGCGTTCGGAGCGTGCTCGTGCATCCAGATGCCGTCCTTGTTCCAGCCGAGGAGCTCGAGGTTGGGAGTCTTGACGGTCAGGCTCGTCACCTCCTTGCCGGTCCTGATGTCGACGACGACCACTCGATTGTCCGTCCTGCCGTACTTCGAGTCGGCGACGGCGATCTGCCGGCCGTCGGGTGAGACCCGTGGGCCGTCGGCCCCGAGCGGTCCGATCGGCCGGACCTGGCCGCCCGGCGAGACAACGACGATCTGAGACTTGTCCGGATCTGGGTAGCCGGTGTCGGCGAGCCAGCCGCCATCGGTCCGCGCGACGACGTTGCCCTTCAGACCCGGGTTCTTGACGGTCTTGCCGCCGTCGTGGAGGACGGACCACCAGGTGTCGAGCGGGTTGTCCGGGTTGCTGTTCGGGTCGGTGATCGTGTACGGGATCCGGGGTGCCCCGGTCGGGAGCGGGCCCGGGGTTGGGTGGGCGGCTACGGACGGCTGGTCCGGCTTGGCCAGGCCGTGCAGGAAAGGTACGGCCAGGGTCAGGACGGCGGCGATGCCGGCTGCCGCGAGGGCTATCGGGACCCAACCACGGCGGGTGGAGGTGCCGGTCGTGTCCAGCTCCAGGCCGGGGCCTTGGGTCGAGGCCGGCACAGTGCCGGCCTTGGCGTGCAGGTAGTCGCGGAGGCGGGTTTCGGTGTCGTTCATCGGAACTCCTTGAGCTTCTCGGTGAGGATCGCGATTCCGCGCGAGGAGGTGGAGCGGGCGGTCGATTGGCTGATTCCGAGCGTCTCTGCGATCTCGGCGAAGGGGAGGTCGAGGTAGTAGCGCAGGACCAAGACCTCCCGCATGCGCCTGGGCAGGGCTTGGAGCGCCTGCCTTACCTGCAGCCGGTCTTCCCCGAGCATGGCGCTGCTCTCGGCTGATGCGTTCGGTTCCTCGTGCGGTGGCGTGTACAGGCGTGCCGTCCGGCGACGCCGCAGTACAGAGCGGCAGCGGTTCACCAGCGTCGTGCGCAGCCACCCCAACGCCTTGTCGTTGTCCCGCAGCGGCCAATGCCGGTACAGGTCGGCAAAGGTCTCCTGTACGGCGTCCTCCGCTGCCTGCCGGTCGTCCACCACCAGCACGGCCAGGCGGACCAGCCCGACCCAGTGCCGGCGGTAGAGTTCCGACACCGCGTCTCGCGCCCCGTCATGCGCCAGAGATCGGAGCGGATCTCTGATGCTCACCATTGGATTCGTCACACCCCTAAAGACGCATAGCTCCCCGAAACGCTGCGTTAAGCCAGCCGCTCGCGGACCCAGTCGAGGTGGATGAGTGCGTGCCGACGCTGCCAGGCACGGATCGTCGGCAACCCAGGCGGGGGCGGCTGGAACGCTCCCCACCACAGTCCGGCCGCGATGGCCGCCAGAAACCCAGTGATGGCGACATCGTCCGGCAGCGCGGGCAGACTGACCGATTCACGCATGTCTGCCTGCAGGATGACGGTGTCGGCCCAGTGTGGCGCGAGGGCCGGATGTGCCCAGTCAATGAACACCACGCGGTCCTCGGTGAGGATGATGTTGTCCGCCCGCAGATCCCAATGCGCCAGCGCCTTCCCCTCCGCCAGAGCCCGTACGCCGACGCGGGCAAGCTCGGCCAGCTCCTCCTCCCGCCCACGCGCCCACTCCGGCACGTCGAGACCGTCAGCGATCACGTTGTCCCACCGGCTCAGGAACTCATGACTCCGTACGGCGGCCACTGGGGCATCCGGCCACGGCGACGGGTCCAGCACGCCCGTCAACTCGGCAACCGCATCCAGGACCCGGTCGGCATCACGCTGATCCCACGGGTGAGCGGGCAGCCGGCCCCCGATGTCCTCGAAGAGCGGGCCGACCCAGTCGCCGTCGTCGTACACGTCGTACAGCGCGGGGGCACTCGGCAACGGGCCGATGGCCTGGACGGCGGTGATCTCCTGGCGGAACAACGACGGGGTCTTCGGGTTGAGCGACGTACCGACGGCCTTGACGAAGGCGCGGCGGCCGGAGGCGGTCACAAGGCGGGCGGCGACGCCGGGGGAGAAGCCGCCCTGCTGGGTCGCGGCGGAGACCACCACGGACCCGAGCGCACGCTCCACCCAGGCCCGCACTGCGGCGGGCATCTCCTCGAAGGGCAACCGGACCCCAGCAGCGTGCGCCATGCCCCCAAACGGTAGGGCCGGAGCGCCTCAGCTGCTCGGCATTTTCAAATCCGCTGGTCCCGCATGGGATGATTGACCAGTTGACCTGCAATACCCGAGACGAACTGGATCCCCTCCGTGCCCGTAGGCCCTACGACCGTGCCGCAGCCGGGTCGCACCGACCCGTCGCGGATCCGGAACTTCTGCATCATCGCCCATATCGACCACGGCAAATCGACGCTGGCCGACCGGATGCTGCAGATCACCGGGGTCGTCGACGGCCGTCAGATGCGGGCGCAGTACCTGGACCGGATGGACATCGAGCGGGAACGCGGCATCACGATCAAGTCGCAGGCGGTCCGGCTCCCGTTCGCGCCCGGCCCGGACTCCCCGGGCGGCCTGCTCGCCCCGGACGGTACTACGTACATCCTGAACATGATCGACACCCCCGGGCACGTCGACTTCACCTACGAGGTGTCGCGGTCGCTCGAGGCGTGTGAGGGCGCGGTGCTGCTGGTCGACGCGGCGCAGGGCATCGAGGCGCAGACGCTGGCGAACCTCTACCTCGCGCTGAACGCCGACCTGCACATCATCCCGGTGCTGAACAAGATCGACCTGCCCAGCGCGCAGCCGGAGAAGTACGCCGCCGAGCTGGCTCACATCATCGGCTGCGACCCCTCCGACGTACTGCGGGTGTCGGCCAAGACCGGCGAGGGCGTCGAGGAGCTGCTGAGCGAGATCGTCGCCCAGGTCGACCCGCCGAGGGGCGTCAAGGACGCACCGCCGCGGGCGCTGATCTTCGACTCCGTCTACGACACCTACCGCGGTGTGGTGACCTACGTCCGGGTGGTCGACGGCGAGCTGACCCACCGCGACCGGATCAAGATGATGTCGACCGGCGCGGTCCACGAGATGCTCGAGGTCGGCGTCATCTCGCCCGAGCCGATGAAGTCCCCGAGTATCGGCGTCGGCGAGGTCGGCTACCTGATCACCGGCGTGAAGGACGTCCGCCAGTCCCGGGTCGGTGACACCGTCACGGCGGCCGTCCACGGTGCGACCGAGGCGCTCGGCGGCTACAAGCACCCCCAGCCGATGGTGTACTCCGGCCTGTTCCCGATCGACGGTGACGACTACCCGACGCTGCGCGACGCACTGGAGCGGCTGCAGCTGAACGACGCGGCCCTGCAGTACGAGCCGGAGACCTCGGGCGCGCTCGGGTTCGGGTTCCGCTGCGGGTTCCTCGGGCTGCTGCACATGGAGATCGTCCGGGAGCGGCTCGAGCGCGAGTTCGACCTGGACCTGATCTCGACCGCGCCGAACGTCGTCTACCGGGTCGAGATGGAGGACGGCCGGGAGTTCGTCGTCACCAACCCGAGCGAGTTCCCGGAAGGCAAGATCGCCGACATCTACGAGCCGGTGGTGAAGGCGACGATCCTCAGCCCGAAGGACTACATCGGCGTCATCATGGAGCTGTGCCAGACCAAGCGGGGCAACCTGCAGGGGATGGACTACCTGTCCGAGGACCGGGTCGAGCTCCGCTACACGCTGCCGCTGGCCGAGATCGTCTTCGACTTCTTCGACCAACTGAAGTCCAAGACCAAGGGCTACGCGTCGCTGGACTACGAGCCGACCGGCGAGCAGGCCGCCGCGCTGGTCAAGGTCGACATCCTGTTGCAGGGCGAGACGGTGGACGCGTTCTCGGCGATCGTGCACCGCGACAACGCGTACTCGTACGGCGTCGCGCTGGCCGGCAAGCTCAAGGAACTGATCCCCAGGCAGCAGTTCGAGGTGCCGATCCAGGCCGCGATCGGGTCCCGGATCATCGCCCGCGAATCGATCCGCGCCATGCGCAAGGACGTGCTGGCCAAGTGCTACGGCGGTGACATCACGCGGAAGCGCAAGCTGCTGGAGAAGCAGAAGGAAGGCAAGAAGCGGATGAAGATGGTCGGCCGCGTCGAGGTCCCGCAGGAGGCCTTCATCGCCGCGCTCCGGACCACGGACACCGGGGAGAAGGCCAAGAAGTAGGTGCCCGTCGACATTCCGGAAGGCCTGCTGGTCGTCGGCTCACGCGGCCCGGACTGGGCCGCTTGGCTCGACCGGTTGCCGAAGCTGACCCGGGAACTGCTCGACGAGTGGGATCTCCGGGGCGACGGTACGGCGTTCTACGGCAACTGCGCGCTGGTCGTGCCGGTGACGACGGCCGACGGGCAGAGCGCCGTACTCAAGGTGCAGTTCCCGCACTGGGAGGCGGAGACCGAGCATCTCGCGCTCCGGGCCTGGGGTGGGAACGGCGCGGTGCTGTTGCTGCGGGCGGACCCGCGTCGGTTCGCCTTGCTTCTCGAGCGGTTGGAGCCGCGCGACCTCACCACGGTCGACGCTCTCGACGCGTGCGAGATCGTTGGCGGCACCTACAAGCGGCTGCATGTCCCGGCAGGGCCGCAGTACCGGACGTTGTCGGGTGAACTGACGCGGTGGCTGGAACGCCTCCGGCAGTTGCCCGCGTCGGCGCCGGTCCCGCATCGGTACGTCGAGCAGGCGATCTCGCTGGCCGAGGACTTCGTCGCGGACCCGGCCACCGACGGTCTGCTGATCCACACCGACCTGCACTACGAGAACATGCTGGCCGCCGAGCGTGAACCCTGGCTGGTGATCGACCCCAAGCCGCTCTCCGGCGACCCGCACTTCGAGGTCGCGCCGCTGATCTGGAACCGGTGGGACGAGGTCGTTGCCTCCGGCGACCTTCGGTTCGCGGTCCGGCAGCGGTTCTACACCGCGATCGACGCGGCCGGTCTGGACGAGGACCGGGCCCGCGACTGGGTGATCGTCCGCCAGATGCTCAACGTGCTGTGGACGCTCGAGGACGCCGGCGGCGACGAATCCCTCCCGCAGGACTGGCTCACCCGCAACATCGCGATCGTCAAGGCCATCCAGGACTGAGCGCGCCCGCGCCACGTGACGTAGCAGACAGTCGCTTGAAGTAAGTAGTTACTACCTACTAACTTCGGGCCATGTCGCCGACACGGATGAGTGGGCAGGAGCGCCGCGAGCAGATCCTCGCCCTGGCCGAGGACGAGTTCGCCGGCGCCGGTCTGTACGGCGCCTCGACCGAAACGATCGCCCGTCGCGCGGGCATCACCCAGGCCTATGTGTTCCGCTTGTTCGGCACGAAGAAGCAGTTGTTCCTGGAGTGTGTGGACGCCGCGTTCGGGCGGATGACGCTGGCGATGCTGGCCGCGGCCGGTGGTGCGACCGGGATCGACGCGCTGACCGCGATGGGCCGCGAGTACAACGAGATGCTCGCCGACCGCACCACTTTGCTGCTCCAGTTGCAGGGCACCGCCGCCGCGGCAGCCGGTGACGGTGAAGTTCGCGACGCGGTCCGCGCCAGCTTCGGCCGCCTGTGGCAGGCCGTCGCCGACACCGCCGGCCTGGATCCGGTTACGGTGAAGGCTTTCCTGGCGTTCGGCATGCTCCTCAACACCAACGCCGCCCTCGATCTGCCCGCGGTCGACGAGCCCTGGGCCGAGCAGGCGCGGACCCGCATCCGGCCCGGCCTGTTCACCCACATCACCAGCGAGACCAACCGGTGAACGACCGGCCCTCCCGCGATCACCCCATGTCCACGACCACTGGCAGACCCCGCTCGGACCGGGCTCTCGTTGGCGTGATCGTGTCTCTGGGGCTGCTCGTCGCTGTGGTGGGCAGTCTTGGTGCGCCGTTGATCACGGCGGTCGCGCAGCACTACAAGGTGTCGCTGGCCGCCGCCCAGTGGACGCTGACGATCGCGTTGCTGTCGGGTGCGGTGACAACGCCGGTGCTGGGACGGCTCGGCTCCGGACCCCGGCGGCGGAGCGTCGTACTGGTGACGCTGGGCATCGTCGTGGCGGGCAGCCTGCTGACGGTGCTCCCGCTGCCGTTCGCCGTGCTGCTGGTCGGGCGTGCTGCTCAGGGTGCGGGGCTCGGGTTGGTCTCGCTGATGATGGCGATCGCCCGGGACCACCTCGACGAGCGGCGCTCGGTCAGTACGATCGCGTTTCTGTCCGTCGCCTCCACCGCCGGCATCGGGATCGGATATCCGCTGGCTGGGTGGCTCACGGATCTCGCGGGCGTCCGCGCGGCGTACGGCCTGGGACTGGTCGCGACTGCCGCTGCCCTGGTCGCCGCCGTCGCCGTGATTCCGCAGGCGCCGGCGCGACCCGCCAACCGCGTCGACCTGCGCGGGGCGCTGCTGCTCACCGTCGGTCTGCTCGCTCTGCTCCTCGTGATCAGCCAGGTCGGCCTCTGGCAACAGCACATCGTCCTCGCCGTGCTCATCCTTGTCTTCTCATTGCTGGTCCTCGCCGCCTGGACGATCGTCGAAGCCCGCACCGACAAGCCGCTCGTCGACATCCGGCTCCTGCGCCACCCGGCCGTTGCCGCCGCCAACCTCGTCATGCTCACCGGCGGTGTCGGCATGTATCTCCTGCTCAGCTTGATCACGCGCTACGTCCAAACGCCTGCCGTGGCCGGGTACGGGTTCGGACTGAACACGTTCGAGGCCGGTCTCGTGCTCGTGCCGTTCTCGCTGCTGGGGTTCGTCGCCGGGCGGCTGATGCCCGGTTTGAAGAGCAGGTTCGGTGCGCGGACGTTGCTTGCGGCAAGCACGACCGTCGTACTGATCGCCTTCGTTCTCTTCGCGGTCGCCCGTGACCGCCTGGCCGAGCCGGTGATCGCGATCAGCATCCTCGGGGTCGGCGTCGGCGCGTTCTCCGCCGCGATGCCGTCCGTCATCCTGGCCGCGACCCCGGCGGCCGAGACAGCGAGTGCGATGAGCGTCAACCAGGTCGTGCGCAGCGTCGGGTTCTCGATCGGCAGCGCGCTCGGTGGGTTCATCCTCGCGGCGTATACCACCGACGTCTTCCCGCACGAGGCCGGCTACACCACCGCAGCGTTGGCCGGCGCGGCCACCACCGCCGCCACCCTGCTCGTCATCGCGGCTCTACCGGCGCAGCGCCGGTAAATCGGTGGAACCGGTGCCACACCGGGAGGGAGGATGCGGGGTATGCGGGTGCTGACGGTCAATGTGGTGGAGAAGCTGATTCCGGGTCCGAAGGAGACCGGCCTCACCGCCATCGACAAGCGGCCGCAGCCGGGGCGCGTGCCGGTCGGTGAACTCGGGCTGGCCGGCGACCGGGTGTGCGACACCAAGAACCACGGAGGTCCCGACCTCGCGATCTACGCGTACGCCGAGGAGGACGCGAACTGGTGGGCCGCGCAACTGGGCCGGGAGATCCCGACCGGCCTGTTCGGGGAGAACCTGCGCACCGAGGGACTCGACATCACCGGCGCGCTGCTCGGTGAGGTGTGGCGGATCGGCGACGAGGTCGAGGTGATGGTCCGGGCGCCGCGGATCCCGTGCATCACGTTCCAGCACCGGATGCAGGTGCCGCACTGGGTGAAACGCTTTCATCAGGCCGGTCGCCCGGGTGCCTATCTGAAGGTGCTCCGGACGGGGACTATCGGCGCCCGCGATCCGGTCGAGGTGCTGAGCCGACCGGATCACGAGGTGACGATCGGCGAGATGTTCGGCGCCCAGGACCCAGCGAAGATGCAACGTATGCTCGACTCCGGCGTCGACCTGATGGACGAACTCCGAGCCACCGCCCATCGCGCCGCCGCGCGCGCGTGAGCGCGCCGGCAGACGGGCAACAGACGGCCGCCAGAGGACTGTTGCCCGCACCTGGGCCATTGCGGCCGATGGCGTTGGCGACGTTGCTCAGCCGGGTGGGCAGTGGGCTGTTGATGACGGTCAGCGTGTTGTATTTCAACCGGATCGTCGGGCTCTCGATTGCTCAGGTTGGACTCGGGCTGACCGTTGCGGGGTTGTTCGGGCTGTTGTCGGCGGTGCCGCTGGGGCATCTGGCCGATCGCCGTGGTCCTCGCACGCTGTTCGTCCTACTTAGCCTGATTCTCTGCGCGGTATCGCTGCTCTACCTGCTGGTGCACACCTTCTGGCAGTTCCTGCTCGTCTCCGTGGTGCTCACCGTGATCGACCGGGGAGCCGGCGCCGTCCGCGCCGCGCTGATCGCTGCCGTCACGCAGGGAGCCGACCGGGTCGCGGCCCGGGCCTATCTGCGTGCCGTGACCAACATCGGCATCATGGCCGGCGCCGGAATCGGTGCCTTCGCGCTGCACTTCGACACGGGTACGGCGTACCGCCTGATGTTCGTGCTCGATGCAGCGCTCAGTGCCGTCGCGGCGTTCGTGATCCTGGCGGTGCCACGGGTGGCGCCGCAGCCACGCGGCGACGACGGACCGGTCTGGGTCGCCCTGCGCGACCGCGGATACCTCGCAGTGGCGGCACTCAACGCCGGGATGTCGATCCACTACGCGGTGTTCGACGTCGCGATCCCACTCTGGGTGGTCGACCACACCGACGCGCCGCGCTGGACGGTCGCGCTGACGCTGATCATCAACACAGTCGTGGTCGCGCTCTTCCAGGTGCGGTCCTCGCGCGGGATCTCCGACCCGCCCGCGGCCGCGCGGGCCACTCGTACGGCCGGATTGTTGCTCCTGGCATCGATGGTGCTCTTCGCCGGCGCCTCCTGGGGCAATGCCGCGATCGCGGTCGGCCTGCTCGCCCTCGGCGCTCTGGTCCAGGTGATCGGCGAGCTCCTGCAGTCGTCCGGCTCGTTCCTGCTCAGCTTCGACCTCGCCGCCGAGCACGCGCAGGGTCAGTACCAGGGCGTCTGGAACACCAGCATGTCCATCAGCACGATGCTCGCCCCGACCGTCCTGGCTCTGCTCCCGCTCGGTCTCGGCGTTCCGGGCTGGATCATCCTGGGCGCCTGGTTCGCCCTGATCGGCGTCCTGTTCGTCCCGGTCGTCCGCTGGGCCGCAGCGCGTCAGTTGGTGGGTTCGCGGTAGCCAAGTGCGGCGGAGATCTTGCGGGCGGCCTCGATCGCGGCCGGCGCCATCAGGGCGACCTGAGCGATCGACTGCTCGAGCGACAGCGTGGAGATGCTGACCGCGGCGATCGCGGTGCCGGTGTGATCGTGGATGACCGAGGCCACGCAACGGATGCCGGGTTCGTTCTCCTCGTCGTCGAGGGCGTAGCCGCGGGCGCGGACCTGCGTGAGGTCGGCCTTGAGAGCGGCGGCGGTGGTGTGCGTCAGCGGAGTGCGGGCAGCTAGGCCGGTCCGCGTGATGTGCGCGTCGAGCGCGTCATCGTCCTTCTCCGCGAGGAGTGCCTTGCCGATGCCGGTGCAGTGCAGCCAGAACGCCTTGCCCACCCGGGACGGCATCCGGTACGGCTTCGGCCCGTCGAGCCGCGCGACATAGATCGCCTCGTCACCGTTGAGCAAACCGACATGCACCGTGCAACGAGTCTGCGCGACCAGGTCGGCGAGGACCGGGCGGGCGACGGTCGCGAGGTCGACGTTGGTGAGGGCGTGACCGGCTAGCCGGAGCGCCTTCGGCCCCGGATGGTACGAACCGTCCTCGGCCTGCGCGACGAACTCGTGCTCCACCAGGGACGCCATGATCCGGTGCACCGTCGACTTGGCCAGGCCGGTCGCGTTGACCACGTCGGTGAACCGCGAGTGCTCCAGTACGGCGTCCAGCACCATCAGCGTCTTGTCGATCGCCGAGGGCGAGTTCATGTCCGTCATCCTGCCATCCCTATCTGGCCAGCCAGCCACCGTCGACCGCGAGCACGTGACCGTTGACGTAGTCCGCCGCCGCCGAGGCAAGGAAGACCGCGGCGCCGACCACGTCCTCCGGCCGCCCCCAGCGGCCGGCCGGGATGCGGTCCCGGATCGCCGCTTCGCGGACGGGGTCCGCGCGGAGGTCGGTGGTGTTGTCGGTACTGATATACCCGGGCGCGATCGCGTTCACCTGCACCCCGGCCGGCCCCCACTCGTTGGCCAGCGCCCGGGTCAGTCCCGCGACCGCATGCTTGCTGGCAGTGTAGGCCGGAACGGTGACCCCGCCCTGGAAACTCAGCAGCGACGCGATCGTGACGATCTTCCCGGTCCGGCGCTCGGCCATCGCGGCGCCGATCGGCCGGGTGACCGCCCAGGTGGAGTTCAGATTCACGTCGATCACCTGCTGCCAGTCCGCGGTCGTGGTCTCGGCCGCCGGCGCGCGCCGGATCGTGCCGGCGTTGTTGACCAGGATGTCGACGCGCCGGGTCTTTGCCAGGTCGGTCGCGGCTTTCTCGACGGCGGCGGGATCGGTGAAGTCGGCGATCACCACGGCCGCTTCTCCGCCGCCGTTCTGCCTGATGGCTTCGAGCGTGTCCTCGAGCGCGGCGTCCCGCGCCATCAGGATCAGCTCGGCGCCGGCCGCGGCGTACCCGGCCGCGATCGCCGCTCCGATACCCCGCCGGGCTCCGGTGACGAGCGCCGTACGCCCGCGCAGGCTGAACGGCTCAGCCGTCACAGCAGGTCCCGTACGTCGACGCCGTCCATGTCGCCGAACGCCTGGTTCTCGCCCGCCATCGCCCAGACGAAGCTGTACGCCGAGGTGCCGGAGCCGGCGTGGATCGACCAGCTCGGCGAGATCACGGCCTGGCGGTCGGCGATCAGCAGGTGCCTGGTCTCGTCGGGTTCGCCGAGCAGGTGGACGATCCGCTCGGTCTCGGGGAGGCCGAAGTACAGGTAGCACTCGGTCCGGCGGTCGTGCGTGTGGGCGGGCATGGTGTTCCAGGTGCTGCCGGGGTGCAGCGTGGTCACGCCGAGGACGATCTGGCAGCTGCGTACGCCGTCCGCGTGGATGTACTGGTCGATCGTACGGCGGTTCGCGGTGTGCTGGTCGCCGAGCTCGAGGCGGTTGCCCTCACCGGGATTCACCTGCGTGGTGGGGAAGTCGGTGTGCGCCGGTGCCGAGAAGACGTAGTACGCCGCGTCCGGTCCGTCGAAGATCACCTCACGGACGCCGCGGCCGACGTACAGGCAGGCTCCGGTGGTCAGCTCGTACTTGGTGCCGTCGGCAGTGACCGTGCCCGGGCCGCCGACGTTGACGATGCCGGCTTCGCGGCGTTCGAGGAAGTACTCGCTGCGCAGCTCGGGCCAGGTGCCGAGCGTCAGTGGGCCGCTTGCGGGGCGGGCGCCGGCGAGCACGATCCGGTCGTGGTGGGTGAGCACCGCGGTGATCGTGTCCGGCGTGAAGAGGTCGTCGACCAGGTAGTGCGAGCGCAGTGCGGCGGTGTCGAAGCCGGGCACCTGAGCGGGGTGGGTGGCATGTCTGACCTGCAGGGGCGGCTGGGCGTTCACGGAACAAGGTTCTATTCCACAGAACCTCCTGTCAAACATCTGGCGCCGTCGGAACGGATGGCGAGGATGTTCCAGGTTCCGTGTCTTGACACTCAGTTCTGGCTGATGGAACCTGTCCTCCATCCCGACCCCCAGGAGATCCCGTATGCCGAACATCACCGTCGAACTGCTCTCCGGCCGGACGCTCGACCAGCGCCGCGAGTTCGTTGCCGCCGTCACCGACTCCGCCATCGCCATCCTCGGCGCCAAGCGCGAGTCCGTCCGCATCGTCTTCACCGAGATCGAGAAGACCGACGTAGCCAACGGCGGCACCCTCGTCGCCGACGCCTAGTTCCGCCGCGGCCCGGCACCTTCCCTTCCGCCCCAAGGTGTTGGGCCGCCGCTTCCCGGCACGGCAGTTGCCGCGCCGGCCCTGACTGGCGGGCGGACCTCCGGCACTCACCAACACCCGCCTGTAGATGCCGGCACGCTCCGCGCACGCCTGAGCTCGGGTGGATGTCGGGGGTTGGATGCTCCTATAGATGTCAAGCGGTGGCTGGTTGCTGGTTTGGGGTGGGTTGGGTTTGGCGGAGGGTGTAGTAGATCTCGCGGGCGATGAGTCGTTTGAGGCAGCGGATGGTGTCTTTCTTGGAGAGG
>NZ_JBSXMZ010000038.1:0-16158 GCF_054073265.1 Kribbella sp. CWNU-51 | reverse complement strand
ACAGCCTGGGCCCACCGCACCCAAACCACCGCAGCTTGACACCCCTAACAGCAGGGGTGTCTGTCGTTGGGCCGCGAATTCGGTGGGCGCGGGATCGGCGGTCTGGTAGGCAAGGGGTCATGGCGATCGAGATCGGGCGGTTCAAGGGTGGGTGGGACGAGCTCGTGGAGCTCCTCGACTTGGCGTTCGCGGCGCCTTGGACCGAGACGCAATTAGAGGCGGAGCGGCGGGTCTGGGAGGCCGACCGGAGCACGGTCGCGACCGACGACGGCCAACTGGTCGGTCACACCGGGACGTTCTCATTCCGGATGGCGGTGCCGGGCGCGCAGGTGCCGGTCGGCGGGGTGACCCTGGTCGGGGTCCGGCCGACGCATCGGCGGCGCGGCATCCTGCGCGACCTGATGCGCGCGCAACTGACCGAGATCCACGAGGCCGGGACCGAGCCGCTGGCCGCGCTGACCGCGAGCGAGGCGGTCATCTACGGCCGCTTCGGCTACGGACTGGCTGCCGATCACCAGGCGATCGTCGTACCGAAGGTGTCGCGCGAACTGCGGCCGGTGGCCGGCATCGACGACGTACGGATCAGGTACGCCGATGTGCGCGAGACGCTGGCCACCTGCGCGGCGCTGCGCAATCGGCTCGCGGAAGAGCGGCCGGGGATGTTCCAGCACGACGATCGGTGGAGCGAATACGTCATCAGTGAAAACCCGATGATTGATCCGGCGAACGGGTCGAGGCGCCGGTGTGTGCTGGCCGAGCGCGACGGCGAGGTGACCGGGTTCGCGCACTACCGGACGAAGCGCGCCGAGAAGGGGTACGTGCAGGTCGACCGCGTGCATGCCGTGGACATCGCGTCGCATGCCGCGCTCTGGCGCTACCTGCTCGAGCCCGACCTGCTGAGTGAGACCCGCTGCGCGATGCTCGCGTCGGACGACCCGCTGCTCGATCTGCTGCTCGATCCTCGCGCACCGTCGCCGCGCACCGGGGACGGCCTGTGGGTGCGGACGGTCGACGTCGGCCGTGCGCTCGCGGCGCGGACCTACGCGCGGGACATCGACGTCGTTCTCGACGTCACTGACGGCTTCCTGCCGTGGAACGTGGGCAAGTGGCAGCTGTCCGGAGGGCCGGACGGTGCCACGTGCGAGCCGACTACGCGGGAGGCCGATCTGACCGTCGATGTCCGCGAGCTCGGGGCCGTCTACCTCGGCCGGCCGTCGCTGGCGCGGCTCGGCCGGGCCGGACTGGTCGAGGAGCACACTGCCGGTGCGCTGGCGGCGACGTCGCAAGCGTTTTCCACATCTCGCCTACCGTTCCTCGACACGGGCTTCTGATCGGTTAGCCTTCCCAGATGCAGACGCAGCGTCGAGGTGCGCTCGCGCTGGCCGCGGTCCTGCTCGTCGGGGTCGCTGCGGCCGGTTTCGTGGTGCTTGCGTCGGCGGGTGGGTCGGTCCGGCCGCTGAGCGAGAGCACGCTGCGCTCGAGCCCGCGTCCACTGCCGACCTTCACGCCGACCGAGTCCGTGTCGGCGCCGACCCCGATCGGGCCGCCGCGGCAGCGTCAGGTGAAGCCACGGCCGATGCCGGAGTGGCTGAAGGCGTTGTGGCAGGCGCTGGTCTACCTGGGGATCGCGGCGATCGCGCTGTTCCTGGGCCGGTGGATCTACCGCGTCATCCGCAAGGTCGAGTTGCCGCAGGCCGAGGTGGCCGACGCCGAGTGGGAGCGGGTGAAGGCCGAGCGGCTGGCCGAGGCGGTCGACACGGGGCTGTCCCGGATCGACTCCGGGACGGCGACCGATGCGGTGATCGCTTGCTGGGTCGCGCTGGAGGAGGCGGCCGCGTCCGCGGGGGTGGCCCGCGATCCGTCGGAGACCCCGGCCGAGTTCACCGTCCGGGTCCTGGGTATCGGGGGGATCTCCGAGCCGCAACTGGACCGCCTCGGTGAGCTGTACCGCGAGGCTCGTTACTCTACGCACGGCTCGTCCGAAGCGGCCCGCACCGAGGCCCGGGCTGCTCTCCTGCGGCTCCGGGACGAGCTGGCTGTCGCACACACCGCGGACGTGACGTCATGACGTCGTACCGATGGTCGCCGTTGGAGGAGAAGGGTCCGCCGCCGGAGCCCGGGAAGCGCCGGGTCCGGTCGATGCGGCTGAACAAGGTGCTTGTCCAGCATGTCGGGATCACCGTGCTGGCGAGCCTGCTGCTGGTCGGCGCGTTCGGGGCCGCGGGGATGGCGCCGCGGCCGTTGTGGTTCGTCGCCGCCGCGCTGGCGATCGGGTTCGGGTCGCTGGCGGTCCGGCTGATCGCCCCGGAGGTACTCGAGACCAGCTGGCCGACCCGCCACGACGAGCAACTGGCGGCGATGCGGGCCCGGAGTGACGACAACCGGACCCAGTTCATCGCCACCTGGCTCCAGGAGTCCACCCGCGAGCGCCGGGCCGGCGAGGGTTCGCAGACGTTCGCCCGCCGGGTCCGTCCGCTGCTGCTCGAGCTCACCACCGATCGCCTGGTCCACCGCCACGGCGTCGATCCCTCGCTCGAGCCGGACCGCGCCCGCGCGATCACCGGCGACCGGCTCTGGGGCCTGATCACCGGCGACGAGAAACGTACCGCGTCCCTCGGCGAGATCGAGTACGCGATCCACACCATCGAGAACCTGTGAGGAACTGTGACTGATCGCGAGCAGCCGCTCGGGGGAACTAGCCGCGAGCTGACGCTCGGTGAGGTGTCCGACCTGAGCCGGCGGGTGCTGGAGCGGGTGAGTCAGGCAGTCGTCGGCAAGTCCGAGGCGCTGGAGCTGGTGCTGGCCGGGATCCTCGCGGGTGGGCACGTGCTGCTGGAGGACTACCCGGGCCTGGCGAAGACGCTGGCCGCCCGGTCGTTCGCGCAGGCGCTCGGGCTGGAGTTCCGGCGGGTGCAGTTCACGCCGGACCTGTTGCCGTCGGACGTGACCGGCGCGTTCGTGTACGACCAGAAGGATTCGGAGTTCGTCTTCCGGCCCGGTCCGATCTTCACCGGCCTGCTGCTGGCCGACGAGATCAACCGGACCCCACCGAAGACCCAGGCCGCGCTGCTCGAGTCGATGCAGGAGCACCAGGTCACGGTCGAGGGCCAGACCTTCCCGCTGCCCACGCCGTTCCACGTGCTCGCGACCGCGAACCCGGTCGAGTACGAAGGCACCTACCCGCTCCCCGAGGCACAGCTCGACCGCTTCATGCTGCGGATCGGCTTCGGCTACCCGAGCGCCGCGGAGGAGTGGGAGGTACTGCGTCGCCGGATGAGCCGCCGGCAGGAGGACCAGACGGTCGACGCCGTCACCGACGCCGCCGGACTGCTCGCCGCCCAGCGCACCGTCGAGTCGGTCACCGTCGACGACACCGTCGGTCAGTACTGCGTCGACCTCGCGTCCGCGACCCGCCGGGACTCGCAGGTCCTGGTCGGTGCGTCACCTCGCGGCTCGCTCGCGCTGCTCCTGACAGCCCGTGCGTACGCCGTGATCCACGGCCGGGACTACGTCGTACCAGAGGATGTGAAGGCCGTCGCCGTACCTGCCCTGGCGCACCGGATCACCGTGCGGCCCGAGCTCTGGTTGCACGAGGTCACCGGCGCGACCGTGGTGCGCACGGTGCTCGGCACGGTCGCGACACCGCCGACCGTGGTCGGCGCTTCCCGCTGATGAGGTGGCGACCGACCCATGCGCAGGTCCGCGCGATCTGCGCGGCCGCGGTGTTGCTCGCCATCGCGGTGCTGGCGCGGCGGCCGGACGCGGCGGTGTTCGGGCTGCCGCTGGCATTCGTCGCGGTGTGGGGGCGGTACTTCCGGCCACGGGAACGGCCCGAGGTGCACACCGAACTCGATGCGGACGTGTTGTTCGAGGGCCAGGCGACGACGTACCGGCTGCGGGTGTCCGGAACCGTTGACCAGGACATCGATCTGATCGTGGCGGCGCTGCCCCGGTCCGAGTGGTTCCAGTACGACCCGCCGCAGGCGGCGATCGCGGAGCCGGTGACGGACGGCGCGGTGACGCTCGAGGTCGGGCTGCGGTCGAAGCGGTGGGGCCTGCGTGCGTTGGAGCGACCAACGGTCGCGGCGACGTCGGCGCTCGGCGCGTACCGGATCCAGGTGACGTCGGCGGAGCCGCTGACGGTGACCACGCTGCCGTTGCGTGAGGGCTTCGAGGCGATCGACTCCGTACCGCGGCCGGCCGGACTGGTGGGTCTGCACCGATCCCGGCGACCGGGGGAAGGGACCGAGCTGGCCGGTGTCCGGCCGTTCCGCACCGGCGACCGGTTGCGGCGGATCAATTGGTCCGTGTCCGCGCGGACCCGCGAGCTGCATGTGACCTCGACGTGGTCGGACCGCGACACCGAGGTGGTGATCCTGCTCGACACCGGTGGTGAGATCGGGATCAGCGAAGGGATCGACGGGCGGTCGAGCAGTCTCGACACCGCGGTCCGCGCGGCCGCGTCGATCGCCGAGCACTACCTGCGGCACGGCGACCGCGTCCGGCTGATCGACACCGGGAACCTGGTCCGCGGCGTACGCTCCGGCAGCGGTCGCGGGCACCTGCGCCGGATCCTCGACACGCTCGTCCACGCCGACCGCAAGGGCCGCCAGCAGGACGAACAGCAGCTGGCCCGGCGGAACCGGATCAGGTCCGACAGCCTGGTGCTGGTGCTCAGCCCGCTGCTCCGCCAGGTGATGCTCGGGTACGTCGTGACGCTCGTCCACTCGGGCTGCACGGTGATCGCCGTGGACACGTTGCCGCCGGACATCGAATCGATCATCGACCTCGAGGAGCACGACTCGCGGACCTGGCCGCTGGCTTGGCGACTGCGCCTGCTGGAGCGCCGCCGTGACCTCGATCGGCTCAGCGATCTCGGCGTACCGACGGTGCCGTGGCGAGGCGCCGGGACCTTGGACGAGGTACTGCGGGACGCATCCAGGCTGGCCTCGGCCCCGAGGATGCGATCGTGACTGTTGCGGAGAGAATCAGTTTGTGGCTGGCGCAGGTGCGTGGGTCGGGGCGTGCTGTGTTGCTGGTGCGGTTGGTGATCGCGGCCGCGGGGACCGTCGCGCTCGTGGTGCCGGCAATGCAGTCGTGGGATCAGGCCGATCTGATCCCACTGATCGCGGTGCCGACGCTGCTGGCAACGGTGGTGTTGCCAGACTCGCCGGCCGGGCTGGTCTTCCTGGTGGTCGTCCCGGCCGGCTGGTTGATGCGGGCGCCGGGCGAGCTGAGCTGGAGCCTGGCCGTCACCGCGATCGCGTTGGTGGTGGTGCATCTGGCGACCGCGTTCGCCGCCCAGGTCCCGTCGTACGCGCGGGTCCACCGAGACGCCCTCCGCCGCTGGTGGTTGCCCGGGGCAATCGCCGCGCTCATCGTCCCGGTGGTCGCGGTGGCGGCCGCGCTGGTGCAGGGCGCGGACGTGCCAGGCTCACTGCTGATCACCGTCGGCGCACTAGTCCTCGCAACCGTGACCATCTGGTTCGCCGCCGGCCAAAAACTCGGCCGCGACTAGGGCTGGAGGTAGCTACGTGAGCACCACTCCAGCGGCCGATGAGCGGACGCGATACTCCTCCCGCCGTGCGGATGCTGTCGATGATCAGGCTTGGCCTGAGTTCGGCGAGCAGGTCCGAGGGCTGTTGGAGTCGGTCGGCCAGGTGATCCGTCCCGCGGCCGGTGAGGTGTTGTGGGATGCGGGCGACGGCTACGACCTGCACCTCGTACTCGCGGGTGGAGTCGGTCTCGTGGATCGGCGGGACGACCGGGTCGTGTTCGTGGTGGAAGCCGGCGACTTCGTCGGCGAACTCGGCATGCTGATGGGACAGCCGGCCTTCCTCGCGGGCGTTGCGATGCCCGACAGTGTGGTGTTGCGGGTGCCGATCGAGGACCTGCGGCGGCTCGTGGCGACCTCAGTAGAGCTCGGCGACGTGCTGCTCTCCGCCTTCGATGCGCGACGACGCCTGCTGACCCGTATCGGCGAGGGCGGCCTCGTCCTCGCCGGCGACGACGATCGTGACCTGCACCGGCTGCAGCAGTTCGCCGAGCGCAATCACGTTCCCTATCGGACGGTGCTGCGCTCCAACCCGGCCGCTTGGGCCGAGCTCGCGGCGACGTGTGCGCTGCCGGACAAGGGGACGGCTGTGGTGACCGGCCGACGTCGGATCCTGGCCGAGCCGACGACGCGCGAACTGGCCACCGCCATCGGTCTCGACCTGTGTGCGATCTCCGGCCAAGCACGTTGCGATCTCCTGATCGTCGGCGCCGGCCCGGCGGGCTTGGCCGCTGCCGTGTACGGCGCGTCCGAAGGACTCGACGTCGTCATCGTCGAAGATGTCGCTTTGGGCGGGCAGGCCGGCACGTCGTCGCGGATCGAGAACTACCTCGGCTTCCCACGCGGGGTGTCCGGCAGCGAGCTGGCTCGGTCGGCGATGCTGCAGGCGGTGAAGTTCGGGGCCCGGTTGGTCTCACCTCGCTCGGTGACCGAGCTCTCGCAGACCCCCGGCGGATTCCGGGTCCGGCTCGATGGCGAGCAAGATGTCGCAGCCCGGGCCGTTGTCATCGCCAGCGGTATCCAGTACCGCCGATTGGGGATCCCAGGTGTCGCCGAGTTCGAAGGCCGCGGCGTCTACTACGCCGCAACCGAACTCGAAGCACGGGCATGCTTCGGACGAAACGTGGTGGTGGTCGGAGGCGCCAATTCAGCCGGCCAAGCCGCCTTGTTCCTCGCCCAGCAGGCCAACCAGGTACACGTCCTCATTCGCCGCGACAGCCTCGCCGAGACCATGTCGACCTACCTCGAGCAGCGGATCGCTCACCACGAACGGATCACCGTCCACCCTCAGTCGCAGCTGACCTCGGTTGCCGGTGCAGACCGCGTCACCGAACTGACCTGGCGAGACGAGCGCAGCCAACAAGACGTCCGGCTCGAGGCGGGCGGACTGTTCTTGATGATCGGCGCGGTCCCACGCACCGCATGGCTCTCCGACATCGGCGTAGAACTCGACGACAAAGGATTCGTCACAACCCGAGGATCCTTCGAAACCTCAGTACCCGGCCTGTACGCCGTCGGCGACGTCCGCGCCGGCTCCGTCAAGCGCGTCGCCTCCGCCGTCGGAGAAGGCTCAGTCGTGATCTCCGCAGTCCACTCCCACCTCGCCGGAACCCACTGACAGAAGGCCTGTGTTCGCCCACGCGTCACTCCTTCGTCGCGTCCGCTCCGCCCACCCCAGGTCGCGCGGTGCCGCGCTTCATCAACCACACCGTGGTTTTTGGGGCACGGTGCTTGGCTCAACCCCACCGGGTGATGTGGTCGCCCACGCGTGCTCCCGCGGCCAGTGAGCTGTGTCAAGAATTTTGGACAGTCAAGGATGCCGAATGCGATCTCATCGATTCGGTTGATCGCCGACCCCACCACCTCCCGGAGGTTGGGACACCTTCTGGGGTGCTGGCACAAGAAATAACGGGTCTCCTGCTCAATGTGTGGATGGTGGCCGACGTGCCACGTCCTCGTCGGAGGCCGGATCCGCTGACCTGAAACAGCTTGTGGTGGGCGGGACCTGCAATGTCAGGCCCCCGCCCACCACGTCCTGTGTGAGGCCCCCGGCCAACGGCGGGATCGCTGCGACCTCGGACAGGCACCAGGGACCGCGGACACGGCACAACCTGTCCGACGACCCCAGATGGTGTCCGAGGTCCCGCAGATCCGCACCGATCCCACCGTCAACACCACGAACCCGCCCCGCCTCCGCCGCCCTGCCCCGCCTCCGCCGCCCTGCCCCGCAGTGCGGTCGGTTCGGTGCGGTCGGAGGCTGACGGGGCGCAACGGGAGGCTGGGACGTGCAAGGTCAACAGGAGGTGTCGGCCCCAGCCCCGGCCGGGCCGGCCGATCTCAGGCGTGAATGCCTCGCCCGAGCAGCACCCCTGCACCGGCACTTCCTGTCAAGCTGCACATCCCAACCGCCCCACACTCGCATCACCCACACATCCAGCAGAGAGCCGAAATATTCTGGCCCGGCCCACCACTTCGCGCCCCACACCCCCGACTGCGGCTCGCTGGCGGCGGTGGTGATGAAGAGACGGCGCTGACCACACTCGCCTGTGGACCGGCCGCGTAGGTAGCCCGCGGAGCGTGCAGGGCGCGGACGGTAGCCCACACTCCTTCGTCGCGTCCGCTCCGCGCGCTCCCACCCCAGGTTGCGCGCTACCGCGCTTCATCAACCACACCGTGGTTTTTGGAGCACGGTGGTTGGGTCAATCACACCGTGGTCCCGGGCTCGGTGGTTGGTTCAGGCCCATCAGGTGATGTGTTCGCGCACGATCGTCGCCTTACTGGAATCTGCCTGGCGTGAGCGCCGCTCAGGCTACACTCCCGTCGCGTGCGGGAGACGCGGCTGGACACTGGTCGGATCCGGGCGGCTCGTCGGGTGATCGACCCGGTCTTTCTCGACACTCCGCAGTACCGCTGCGAGGCTCTGGAGCCCGCCCTCGGCTGCGCGGTGAGCATCAAGCTCGAAACCGCGAACCCGGTCCGCAGTTTCAAGGCCCGCGGCACCGAGTTGGTCGCGACCCAGCTCGCCGATAGTGATTCGCGATCCGTGGTGTGCGCCAGCGCGGGTAACCTCGGCCAAGCTCTCGCCTGGTCCGGTCGCGGACGCGGGCTCGACGTCACCGTCGTGGCATCTCGCTTCGCGACGGCGGCCAAGCTTGATCGCATCCGCGCGTTGGGCGCCAGGTTGGAACTGGTGGACGGCGACCACGAGCTGGCCCGCGAGCGTGCGGCGGCCATCGCGCGGTACGACGGCATCCGGCTGCTCGAAGACAGCCTGGACCTCGAAACCTGCGAGGGCGCGGCAACCATCGGCCTGGAACTGGTGGACGCCGCGCCATCGTTCGACACCGTGCTGATCGCTCTCGGCGGCGGGGCGATGGCCACCGGCGTAGGCCATGTGATGAAGGCCTTGGCGCCGGAGGTCCAGGTGATCTGCGTGCAGCCGCTGGGCGCACCGGCGTTGACTCACTCGTGGCACCAACGCCGTGTGGTCACCACCGACTCGACCAACACCATCGCCGACGGCGTCGCGGGTCGGTATCCCATCCCGGCCGTCCTGGACGACCTCCTCGTGGTCGCTGACGACGCCGTTCTGGTCCAGGAGACGTCGATCGTCGCAGGTATGCGGCTGCTCCTCGACCACGCCGGCCTCGTCGTCGAACCGTCCGCCGCGCTCGGCATCGCGGCGATCCTCGAAGACCCCGACCGCTTCGCCGGCCGGCACGTGGTCACCATCGTGTGCGGAAGCAACGTCGACCTCGACGCCTACCACCGCTGGGTCGGCGCGACTCCCGTCCACAGACCGTGACACTCGTTCGGTCGGGCTGAACCAACCACTGAGCCCGGGACCACGGTGTGGTTGATCAAGCGCGGTAGCGCGCGTGGGTTAGTCGGAGCCGAGGGTTTCGGTTAGTTCTTTGGCCCAGGGGAGGTTGATGGCGTCGGGGCCGAGGACCTGCATGGCTGACATGACGGTGAGAAGCATGCCGGTGGCCAGGAACTCGCGGGCCTCCTCGGGGGATGCGCCGGTGAGTTCGCGGACCAGGCGGTAGATGCCGCCGAAGCGCTCGCGGACGCAGTCGCCGATGGCCGGTTCGCCGCTGGCGGAGAAGCCGTGCAGGAGGACCAGCAGGAGTTCGGGCTCGGACAGCAGCCGTTTGTAGTTGCGGCCGAGGTTGTGCAGGTCGGGCGACTCCGCGGCCGCCTCGCGGAAGATCTGTTCGATCCGCTCACAGACGGCCTGGACCGCGGCCATGAACAGCTGCTGCTTGGTCCCGAACAACCGGATCACGTACGGCTGGGACACCCCCGCCATCCGCGCGATCTCGTCCGTCTTGGTGCCCTCGTAACCGGATGCGGCGAACGCCCGGACCGCCGCCTCCAGCACTTCCGCACCCCGCTCCTTGGCGGTCAGTCGCACCTTCGTCGCCATCCGGGCTCCTCTCGTCGCTTGACATGTTATCAGCGGATGCATACTTTGGTCTCACCGAACTTGTTATCAGTCAATTACAACTAGGAGATTGAGATGTCGTCGACCGCTCTCGATGAGCCGCTGCGGACCGGGCGAACCCGCAGCTACGGGCTGGGCGCCGTTCTCGCCGCGGTGGGGATTCCCACCTTCATGGTCACCCTGGACAACCTGGTCGTGACGAACGCGCTGCCGGTGATCAAGACCGAGCTCGGCGCGTCGCTGTCCGACCTGCAGTGGTTCGTGAACGCGTACACGCTGTCCTTCGCCGCCTTGCTGCTGACGATGGCGGCCATCGGCGACCGGCTCGGCCGGCGGCGGGTGTTCCTGGCCGGGATCGCTCTGTTCACGCTGGCCTCGGCGGCCTGCGCGATGGCGACCGAGCCGTGGATGCTGATCGGGTCCCGGGCCATCCAGGGCGTCGGCGCGGCGGCCGTGATGCCGTTGTCGCTGACGTTGCTGGCCGGCGCCGTACCGGACAAGATGCGCAGTGCCGCGATCGGGATCTGGGGTGGCATCTCCGGACTCGGTGTGGCCGTCGGTCCGGTCGTCGGTGGAGCCGTCGTCGACGGCCTGAACTGGCAGTGGATCTTCTGGCTGAACGTGCCGGTCGGTGTGGTCGCCGTACTGCTCGCCGCGCGCGTTCTGACCGAGTCGAAGGGTACGCCGAAGCGCCTGGATCTGATCGGGTTGGTCCTGGCGGCCGCCGGCGTACTGTCGATCGTCTGGGGTGTCGTGCACGGCGCCGGCGACGGCTGGACGTCGGGTAGCGTCCTGGGCTCGCTGGTCGCTGGTGTGGCCTTGCTGGCCGCTTTCGTCGGCTGGGAGCGGCGTACGCCGGCTCCGATGCTGCCGCTGCGGTTGTTCTCGGTCCGGGCGTTCAGCGTCGTGAACTTCACCTCGTTCACGTTCTCGGTCGGCGTGTTCGGCTCGGTCTTCCTGCTGGCGCAGTTCTTCCAGGTCGTGCAGGGATACAGCCCGCTGGAGTCGGGCGTCCGGACCCTGCCTTGGACGATGGCGCCGATGGTGGTCGCACCGATCGCCGGCCTGATCGTCGACCGGGTCGGCCCGCGCCTCCTGATCACGACCGGACAGGTGCTCCTCGCCGTGGCGCTCGGCTGGCTGGCTCTGATCACGACAGCCACGACTCAGTACGGCGAGATGGTCATCCCGTTCGTCCTGGCCGGTGTCGGGATGGGGCTGACCTTCGCGCCGGCGGCGAGTGTCGTGATGGCGAGTGCGTCCGACGCCGACCGTGGCGTGGCGTCCGGCACGAACAACACCATCCGCGAGGTCGGTGTCGCGATGGGGGTCGCCGTCCTGGCCTCGGTCTTCGCCTCGGCCGGCTCCTACGAGTCCCCGGCCCGGTACGCCGACGGACTGGTCCCCGCGGTCTGGACCGGCGCCGCCATCGTCGCCGTCGGCGCGGTCGTCGCCCTTCTGCTACCCGGCCGGAAGCGCACCGCTTAAGGTGTCCGCGTGCTCGATGCTGACGACGTACGACGGATCGCGCTGTCCTTCCCGGAGACGGTGGAGAAGCAGCGGTGGGGGCACCCGACCTTCGACGTGGCCGGCCGGATGTTCATCACGGTCCCGGACGATCAGACGTCGTTCGCGGTGCGGTGTCCGCGGCTGGAGCGGGAAGAGCTGATCGCGGCGGAACCCGAGAAGTTCTGGGTTCCGCCGCACGAGGCGGGTTCGAACTGGGTTCGAGCCCGCCTCGCCGCGCTCGAGGACGCCGGCGAACTGCGCGACATCCTGCTCGACTCCTGGCGGCAGGTCGCTCCGCCGGAGCTGACCTAGCTGACGTTGGCCGGTGAGGCCGCGAACGTGTTGCAGGACGCGGGATTCGCATTGGTGAAGGACTTGCCCATGAAGCGCGCCTGGCTCGCGACGCTGCCGTGGTCGCCCTGCTCGGGCTTGTCGCCGGCGGTGACGACCCACTTCTTCCAGACGCTGAGCATCAGGCCGTTGATCGGGTAGCTGCGCTTGTTCGCAGCCAGGAAGACACCGGCGAAGCAGTTCGCCTGCAGTTCCATCCGGCGCGTCATCCGCATCTGGCCGGCATAGTCGGTCTGCTCGTACCGCATCTTGCTGGACGCCTGCAGGATCCCGGTCATGTATTGCACGCTGTGCCCGTACTCGTGCGCGATCGACCGCGAGTACCACATCCGGGCGTAGGCCTTGGACTCCGCGTCCGGATACTCGTTGTAGGTCTTCACGAAGACGTCGACCTTCATGTACATCATGTGGTTGCCGGAGCAGTAGAAGGGCACGTTCACCGGTCCGTCGCCGCACGGGCTGTGGACGCTGGTGCCCGACCAGTAGAGCATCTTCGGCGCCCGGAACGTGTAGCCCGCCTTCGCCACCAGCGGCGCCCAGGACTTGTCCAGGCAGGGCTTGATCGCGGCCCAGTACGCCGCCGCGTTGTGGGCGTTGGTCGGCCGGACGCGGGGCTCCTTGCAGTTGACCGTGCGCATCTGGCCGACCTTGTAGAGCGCGTTCTTGGCGACGATCGTCGAGTCGGACGGGCCCTCTGGCGACGTCGAGGTCGTCGTGGTCGGCTCTCCAGTCGGCTCTTCGGTCGGCTCCGACGTGGTGGTCGGCTCCGGTGTGTACCGGCGCGAGCTCACCGGCGGCGTGTAGGTATTGTCGGCGTTCTTCTTGATCACGCCGAAGGCCCATGCGCCGACGACGGCCACGCCGACGAGGCTGAGGATCGCGATCAGCGGGCCCTTGGACTTCCTCTTCGGCCGCTGCGGCTGCCAGCCCGGCTGGAACCCGTGCCCGCCGGGTCCACCCGGACCGGTGGGCGGCCCGAAGTTGGGTCCCCAGCTGAATCCGGGTCCCTGCTGTGGCGCCATCGAGTGCCCGTACTGCGGTACGCCGTACTGGCCCGGCGGCGGACCGTAAGGACCGGGCGGCGGGCCTGGCGGTCGGCCAGATGGTGGACCGGGCGGCGGACCCGGCTGCTGGTACGGCGGATACGGCTGATTCTGGCCGGGCGGTCCGCCGAACGGTGTCTGGCTCAACGCCGTTCCCTTCTCGAAGCAACGCTGCACGTGGACAGCGACCGCCCACAGTATCGGCAACAAACAGGTCAGCTCAGCGGCCCCCCGCGGGGTAGGGTCGGCCAGGTGACCGATGCCAGCATCCCGGCCAGTACGCCGAACAGCCCGATCGACCAGCTCGCCGACCGGCACCTCGAGCAGTACGTCGCCCTGTCGCCGACCGCCGCCACCTTCATGGGGATCGCGGGCCACGACCACGAACTGCCGGACTACACGCCGTCCGGGTTCGAGGCGCTGGCCGAGCTGACCCAACGGTCGGTCGCCGAAGCGCAGGCGATCGAGACCGGCAGTCCGCGTGAGGAGGTCGCCAAGGACGCGTTCCTGGAGCGGCTCGGGCTGGAGCTCGAGCGGTTCGAGGCCGGCGTCCCCCAGCACCAGCTGAACGCGATCGCCTCGGTCCCGGCCGAGATCCGGCAGGTGTTCGACTTGATGCCGACCGCAACGGATCAGGACTGGGAGACGATCGCGATCCGGCTCGGCCAGGTCGGCACGGCCCTCGACGGGTACCGCGACACGTTGCTCGAGCAGGCCGGCAAGGGCCGGGTGTCAGCGCTGCGCCAGGTGAACGACCTGGCCGCACGGATCGCCAGCTGGACCGGCGCCGACGGTGACGACTTCTTCGCCGGCCTCGCCGCGCAAGCGCCGGACCACGCGGTCAAGGCGACCGTGGAGGCCGCGGCCGCGTCGGCGCGGAAGGCGTACGAGGAGTTCGGCGCCTGGCTGACCGCCGAGCTCGCGCCGCGGGCGCCGCAGCGGGACGCATGCGGCCGCGAGGTGTACGAGCTGGCCTCGCGCGACTTCCTCGGTGCGGCGATCGACTTCGAGGAGACCTACGCCTGGGGCTGGGAGGAACTGGCCCGGATCGAGACGGACATGCAGGCGATCGCGGCCGGCCTGAACGGCGGCGACCGCAGCATCGAGGCGGCCGCCGCGCTGCTGGACGACGACCCCGGCCGCAAGATCCACGGCAAGGAACCGTTCCGGGACTGGATGCAGCAGCTGTCCGACGCGGCCGTGGCCGAGCTGGGCGGCACGCACTTCGACATCCCCGCCGAGATCCGCACCCTCGAATGCATGATCGCGCCGACCTCCGACGGCTCGATCTACTACACGCCGCCGAGCGAGGACCTGACCACTCGGCCGGGCCGGATGTGGTGGGCGGTGCCGAACGGCGTCGAGGACTTCGCCACCTGGCGTGAGGTCACCACGGTCTACCACGAGGGCGTGCCCGGGCATCACCTCCAGTGCGCGCAGACGATGCTGCGCACGGACCTGCTGAACCGCTGGCAGCGGATCGCCTGCTGGGTCTCCGGTCACGGCGAGGGCTGGGCGCTGTACGCCGAACGTCTGATGGAGGAACTGGGGTACCTCGAGGACCCCGGCGCGCGCTTCGGCATGCTCGATGCGCAGGGGTTCCGGGCGGCCCGGGTGATCGTCGACATCGGCATGCACCTGGAGCTGGAGATCCCGCGCGACAACCCGTTCGGCTGGCATCCGGGCGAGCGGTGGAACGCCGACCTCGGGTTCGAGTTCCTGCGCGCGCACTGCCGGATGGAGACCGAGTTCCTGCGGGCCGAGCTGAACCGCTATCTCGGCTGGCCCGGGCAGGCCCCGTCGTACAAGGTCGGGGAGCGGATCTGGCTGCAGGCGCGGGAGGAAGCCAAGCAGCGCAAGGGATCCGCGTTCGATCTGCGGACGTTCCACTCGGACGCGCTGAACCTGGGGTCGATCGGGCTGGACCCGCTACGGCGGGCCCTGGCCAAGCTGTGAAGCCGCGGTTCGTCCTCGCCTCGGCCTCGCCGGCGCGGTTGAAGACGTTGCGCGGCGCCGGCGTCGAGCCCGAGGTGATCGTCTCCGGTGTCGACGAGGACCACATCACCGCGGAGACCCCGGGTGAGCTCGCCCGTCTGCTGGCCACGCTGAAGGCGCGCGCTGTCGTCGCGAGCCTGGACGACCACGCGACCGTGCTCGGCTGCGACTCGGTCCTCGAGCTCGACGGTGTCGCGTACGGCAAACCCGGTACGCCGGAGGTGGCCCGCGAACGACTCCGGTCGATGCGCGGACGCACCGGCGTACTGCACACCGGTCACTGCCTGATCGACACCAACTCGAAGCAGGAGTTGCGCGAACTCGAGTCCACCAAGGTCTTCTTCGCCGACCTCACCGACGCCGAGATCGACGCGTACGTCGCCACCGGCGAACCGCTCGTCGTCGCCGGCTCCTTCACCGTCGACGGCCTCGGCGGCCCCTTCGTCACCGCCATCGAAGGCGACTACCACAACGTCGTCGGCCTCTCCCTCCCGCTGCTCCGCCGCATGCTCGCCCAGGTCGACATCCCCTGGCCCGCCCTGTGGGACACGTCCGGCCGCCTCGATTACGACGAAGCCGAAGCCGCCCGGTACGACGAAACCCGCGGCGGATCCGCCCGCGCCGAGGCCGCCGCGGAGGCCGTCGATTCCCTGCTGCCGAAGGGCGGACGGGTTCTCGAGCTCGCCGTCGGCACCGGGATCGTCGGCGCCGAACTGGTTGCCCGGGGCAACTTGGTGCACGGGATCGACCTGTCCACGGCGATGCTTCGGCGCGCCCGGGTCCGGCTGCCCGGTCATGTGGCCGCCGCGGACGCTTTCCGGCTCCCGATCGCCGACCGCCGCTGCGACGCAGTCGTCGCGATCTGGTTCCTGCACTTGCTCGACGACAGCGAGCCGGTCATCGCCGAGGTCGCCCGCGTCCTGCGCCCCGGCGGCGTCTTCGTCACCACGACCGAGAAGTCCGACGCCGGCCGGTACGCCGACGGACGCGTTCCGAACGAGTCACGGGCCCAGGACGCGCTCACCCTCCTCGTCGCCCAGGCCGCCCGCTACGGACTCACCCTCGACGGCGCCACCACGTTCCCCGGCCCACTCCGCACCACCGACCAGACCCCGCTCTACCCCCTGGTCCGCTTCCGCCGGACGTGACGCGGGATTTGGGGAAACAAATGTGCTGCATGTGACGGCAGATTCAGGGGATTGTTGCAACGCCTGATTGTTGGAGGGTGTTGTGATGGGGCGGAAGTTGTCCGAGGTGCG
>NZ_JBSXMZ010000037.1:29477-115082 GCF_054073265.1 Kribbella sp. CWNU-51 | reverse complement strand
CTACCACACCCCCCGCGAAATGTTCGCTACCCTCCTCATCGACGACCTACACCGCGTTGCGACCACCCCCTGATCTCGCCGACTGAAAAGTTCCCCACCGTGGAGGTTGGTCGGGTGGGGCAGGTTGTGTGCGCGAAGAGGAACACGATCGGCATCGATGCCACCATCGGGCCCCCTCGTGGAGGCGATCATTCAGCGGTATCCGAGCGGCGCGGTCGTTCGACCTCTTCGTCGACGACTGCCTGATCGTGGGTCAGGTGGTGAGGTTGGGGATGGTGGTGGCGCCGATGTAGTCGCGGAAGAGTTTGATCTCGCCATTGTGGATGCGGAAGACCTGGATGCAGGGGGCTTCGAAGGATGCGCCGGTTGTGGTGTGGCGGGCTTCGGTGACGAGTTCGACGATCACGACCTCGGGATCCGTGGTCTGGTGCAGCTGGACGACGCGCAGGTCGATGATCTCCACCGGGCGGTCGCTGGTGTGGAGCGAGAACTCGCGGATGGCGTCGCGCCCCTCCAAACGAGCGGGCAGGCCGTCGACGGCGAACGGCAGCTCGATCACGCCGTCCACCGCGAACAGGCCGGCGAACGACTCGAAGTCGCGGGCAACGATGTGCCGGCGACGAAGTTCCAGTACGTCGAGTGGGCTCCTCATGGTCTCTCCATTTCATTCAACAGACGTAGAACGGTTCAACGAGCGTAGAACGAAACCGCGCCATCGGTCAACGGGCGTAGAATGAACGGGATGAGCGATTCCACGCCGCGGTCGTCGCGGGCCCAGCAGCGGATCGACACGCAGGAGCGGATCCTGACGGAGGCACGGCGGCTGTTCGCCGAGGCGGGGTACGACCGGACCACGATCCGGGCCGTCGCCGCGGCGGCGCAGGTGGATGCCGGCCTGGTGATGCACTACTACGGGAGCAAGGAACAGCTGTTCGCGCTCGCCACCCGAACCGAGATGCCTTCGGTGACGGGCGAGACGGCTGAGGAGATCGCCGAGCAACTGCTCGATCGTCTTCGGCAGTCGCTCATCGAGGAGCCGATCGGTTCACTCGCCGCGCTGCGGTCGATGCTCACTCGTCCGGACGCGGCGGCGGAGGTGCGAGGCAACGCTCACGCCGATCGCGTCAAAGTCAGCAAAGCCATCCCCGGCGACGACGGCGACCTCCGCGCCGCCGTGATCAGCGCCGTACTCATCGGAGTCGTCGTCGGCCGTCATCTGGTCAAACTCGACCAACTGGCCGACGCCGATCCAGACGAGATCGTCGAACTCCTCCGCCCTGCCGTCCTTTCCCTCACCAAGGCCGACCCCACCTGACACCCACAGCCGCCGTCATGCTGGGGGGCAACGGTGACGGCGGTTCCGGTCAGCCCCTTCGGTGTGACGATGAATCCGTGGAGTCCTACGTCGAGCGCGCGCCCTTGCCGAGGTTGGCGCGGGTGGTGCGGACGGTTTGGGTTCAGCGGACGAGTGAGGCGGCGTACGTGCAGCGGCATCTGCGCGTCCGGTCCTGCTCGATTCGTTCAAGACTCGTCGTCACGCCCGCGCGTAGGTTCGACCGCATGTCAGACACGAGCAAAGTCTTCAACGAGGTGATCCTCCACCAGGTGCCCGTCCTGCTCGGTGGCGGTCGCAGCTTCTTCCAGGCGGTCCCGAAGCATGTGAACCTCCGCCTGCTCACCTCCATCGCGGCACCCGGCGTGACCCACCTCCACTACGAGGTGGTCCGATGATCCTTGTCACCGGAGGGCTGGGCCTGATCGGTGCCCACACCGCCCGGGGGCTCGTCGATCTCGGACGTGAGGTCGTCGTCACCACCCATCGCCGGACCGAGGTCCCGTCGTTCCTCGCCGGCAAGGTCACGGTGGAAGCTCTCGACGTCACCGATCGGGACGCGTTCCTGGCCCTCGGCGATCGCTACGACATCAGCGACATCGTGCATCTCGCGGGCAGCATCCCCGACGAGGACCCGGTCCAGTTCTTCCGTACGGACCTGACCGGCCTGCTCAACGCGCTGGACGCCGCCCGTACCTGGGGCGTACGCCGGTTCGCTGTCGCCAGCAGCCTCGGCGTGTACACCGGCGGGACCGAGATCCCCTGCCACGAGGACCTCCCGCTCCCCACCATGCCGCTGCCGCACCTGATCATCGCCTTCAAGAAGGCGGTCGAGCCACTCACGACGCACAGCCTCCAGGGCAGCGGCGTCCAGCCGGTCGTCCTGAGGATCGGGACCATCTGGGGACCGCTCGTCGACCCGGAAACACCGTTCTTCCACATCCCGCCGTACATCAGCGCCGTACTGCGTGGTGACGAACCACAGCCGCTGTACGCCGACGATGGCGGCGACTCCTTATACGCGCCAGACGCCGGACGTGCGATCGCCCTCCTGACGACCACGGATGCCCTGCGGCACGACACCTACAACGTGTCCAGCGGCCGGCCGTACACCAACCGCGAGATCGTGGACGCCCTGCAGGCGATCTTCCCCGGCCTGCAGCTCGACCTCCTGCCTGGACGGCAGGCCGGTCCCGGCGACGATCCGTACCTCGACATCACTCGGCTCACCGAGGACACCGGCTTCACTCCGGCCTTCGACGTCCCCGCGGCCGTGGTGGACTACGTCACCTGGCGAGCAAAGAACCCCCGTTGACGGAATAGGGCCGCCGGGGTGGGGGTTGGCGGCAGTATGGGACTTGAGATTGGCGTGATTCTTCCGACGTCGACGCCGGATCCGAAGCAACCGATTCTCGGGGATGTGCGCGAGAGTGCACGGTTCGCCGAGGAGATCGGGCTGGACTCGGTGTGGTCGACGGATCATCTGATCGCGAGTGCGCCGATGCTGGACAGCTCGGTGGTGCTGGCGACCGCGGCGGCGGTGACGGAGCGGATCACGGTCGGGTTCAACGTGATGCTGTTGGCGCTGCGGCCGGTGGCGTGGGCGGCGAAGCAGGTGAATACGCTGCAGCTCGTGTCTGGCAACCGGCTCGTCCTCGGCGTCGGCACCGGCAACCCGGCCCACGGGGACATCGGCTGGCGCGCGGCCGGCGTGGAGTTCGCGGACCGCGGCCGGCTTACCGACGAGGCACTCGACAAGCTGCGCGATCTGATCGTGGGCAAGCCGACGGTACTCGCGGACGGCCTCGAGGCGACCCTCGAACCAGGGTCAGCGGTGCCGCCAATCGTTGTCGCAGGCAACGGTCCCCGGGCACACCGGCGGGCGGCGAGGTACGGCGACGGCTGGGCGACGGTCGCGATGTCACCGACCGAGATCCGGACGAACCTTGCCCGGATCAACGAACTCGCCACCGAGCACGACAGGCCGGCGCTCAAGGCAACACTCGTCGCACCCCAGCTGGACGGTGACCCGGCCGAGCAGCTCGCAGCATATGAAGCGGCCGGTGTCGAACGCGTGATCCTCCCGCCCGCCGTCGACTGGCGCCGCGCCTACGAGAACGCCGCCAAGCTCAAGGCGTAGTGTCCGCCCAAACCACACCCCTACTGCAAACCCCAGCTAGCACCGTGGTGAGGATGACGGCCTCCCGGATGTCGTCGACCGGACACGTCAGGATGTCTCGATCCAGTACGACGAAGTCGGCGAGCTTCCCGGGTTCGATCGAACCGAGCCGATCCTCGACACCCAGCACCGTCGCGGCGTCTGCGGTCCAGCCACGGATGGCCTCGGCCCGGGTGATCGCTTTCGCCGGCGTCAACAGACTGCGACCACTGCGACCGTCAGTGCGCGTCAGCGCAGCCCATAGGTGGAACAACGGCGGGTGGGAGCCGTCGCTGGCCAGTGCGGTCGGTACGCCGGCATCGATCCACCACCGCACAGGTGTAACGTGCTCCCACCCATGCCCGGGCAGACGCTTGACGTACGCCGTCTCGCCCCGGCCGAAGTCCACCCCGGCGCAGACTTGTGCGAGCAGCCCCATCGCCGCAAGCCGTGTGATCTGCTCCTCTGTGACGTGGTGGAAGTGCTGCAGTACCCAGCCCCGATCCGTCAGCGGTGTCTCACGGTGCACAGTCTCCAACGCATCCACGACGATCTCGCAGGCCGCGTCCCCGGTCGCGACGACGTTCAGCCGCAGGTCGTGCCGGACGGCCAGGCGAGCGACCTCGGCCAGTTGCCCGGTGGACAGCGCCGACGAGCCGTTCCCGACGACGTCGTGCGGATCGAGGTAGGGCTCGCTCATCAGTGCACCGCCGAAATGCATGGGTCCGTCCAGCCCGATGGTCACGCCGCGGATGCGCAGCCGATCGTCCCCGGTGCCCGCGCCGCTCGCGTCGGCGATGGACGCCATCCAGTCCTCGACATCCACGCCCGGCCGGCCGAACGGTACGTCGTACGTGCCGATGACACGGCAGGCCAGGCGGCCGGACTGATGGAGCTCGCGCAGGTCGGGCACGAAGGAGCCGTTGCCGTGCCCTTCGTAGATGGTGGTGAGGCCGTGGCCGAGGTTGGCCTGGAGCGCCGTAGCGATCGCGTGCTGCCGGGTCTGCGCGGTCATTGCCGGAAGCAACGAAAACAGGCGGCCGACCAAAGGGTTGCGGGCGTTGTAGAAGATCAGGCCGTGGATCCGGCCGGTTGGTTCGCCGGCCGCGTCCCGCTCGATCCGGAGGCCAGGTACGTCCGGCGTGTCCCGCGTGATGCCGAGCAGGTCGAGGGCGGCACTGTTGAGGACGGCCGGATGCGGCCAGAACGGCGGGGTCGGAATGTGCACCGGGTTGTCCGGCGCCACCGCGTCGAGATCCGCCCGGGTGGGCCAGCGTCGCTCGGCCAATCCTTCTGGCAGGTCGAAGTAGTCCGGCGGTTCCCCGATCGATGACGTCATGATCCAGTCGCCCGGCTCGGCCGCTGTCGCCGCGGCTCCGATCCGCTCGACGATGGCAGCGATCGAGGTCAGGCCGGTCAGCCTCGGGGTGGCGGTGGCGTCCAGTCCGAGATGCACGGTGTGCGCATGCGCATCGATGAAACCGGGCAACACCGTGCGGCCTTCGAGGTCGACCACCGGACCGCCGAGCCGGGCGATCTCTTCGGTGCTGCCGACCGCGGTGAACCGGCCGTCCGACACGGCGAACGCCTCGGCGATGGTGAATCCGCCGTCCACGGTGACGACGTTCCCGTTCACATAGACCGTCATTTCAGCTCCAACAGGTGTACGGCGTTCCGGTGTCCGCGGAGTCGGCCTTGGCTGATTGTCGTCTCTGGCTGATTCACGCTCCGACAGTCGCAGGCTCCTGGCGAGGGCGTCGGGATTCTGGCCGATTCCTGCGTATTCCGACACGATGGAGCGCATCATGGTGGATTTCGATGCGCTCGACGGGCAACTCGTCCACGCGCTGCAGGTGGATGGCCGGGCGTCGTTCAGCCGGATCGGCGCCGTACTCGGTGCCTCGGACCGGACCGTCGCGCGCCGCTATCACCGGCTGCGCGAGACGGGCGCGGTGCGCGTAGTCGCGGTGCCGTCGAGCCGCCGCCTCGGGCGCGTCGACTGGCTTGTCCGGATCCAATGCGCGCCCGACACGGCTGTCGCGGTCGCCGCGACCATGGTTCGCCGAGAGGACACGTCGTGGGTTTGCCTCACCTCTGGCGGCCTGGAAGTCACCTGCATCACCCACGCACAAGGCCAACGCACTCCCCTTCTGCAGAAGTTGCCGCGCGGTCCGCGCATCACCTCAGTCACCGCCCAATGCATGCTCCGCGCGGTCGCCGGCACCGCGGGCTGGCCAGGGCGTACGGCGGCCCTCACCCAGCAGCAGGTGGATGAGTTGACCCCGGGACCACCGAGCGCGGAGTACGACGTACCACTCGAACTGAGCGAGCAGGACGAGCGGCTGCTGGCCGAGCTCGCCAAGGACGGACGCAGCGCGTATCCCGCACTGGCCGCGGCGGCAGGCATGCCCGAGTCCACCACACGCCGCCGCCTCGCCGAACTGCTCCGGGCAGGAGCCCTGTACTTCGACGTCGAGGCGGACCCGTTGCTCTTCGGCTACACCACCGAGGCCGTCCTGTGGATGACCGTCGTACCGTCCGAGCTCACCTCGGTCGCCGACGCGCTGGCCCACCATCCGGAGGTCGCGTTCGCCGCGGCCGTCACGGGTCCGACCAATCTGTTCGCGTTCGTCCTCTGCCCGGACGCCGACGCTCTGTACGACTACCTGGCGACCCGCATCGGCGCGCTCGCCGGCATCACCCACATCGAGACGGCGCCGCTCACCGCGACCCTCAAGCGCTCCGGCACCGTGCTCCCACGGCGCTGATTTGACCTTGACATTGGTGTCAGGCTTTACGGTCGTGGCATGGCTGGAATCGTGGTGGTCGGAGTTGGACCGGGGATCGGCGTGGCGGTGGCCCGGCGGTTCGTGCGGGAAGGGATGAGCGCCGGGCTGATCGCGCGGTCGGAGGAGAAGGTGAAGGCCGCGGCCGACGCGCTCGCGGGCGCCGAGGTGCTCGGGGTCACGGCCGACAGCACGGACGAGGTCGGGCTGCGGGCCGCGCTCGATCGGGTGATCAACGCGCATGGCGTACCGGACGTGGTCGTCTACAACGCGGCGGTCATCCAGCCGGATGCGGTCGGCGACCTGACGGCTCAGCAGCAGTTGGACGCCTGGGCGGTCAACGTGGTCGGTGCGATCACCACCGCGGCCTACGTCGTACCGTCGATGGTCGACCGCGGGCGTGGCACGTTCATCATCACCGGCGGCATGCCCGAGCCGAAGCCCGCCTACGTCAGCCTCTCCCTCGGCAAGGCCGGCGTCCGGACGCTTGTCACCCTGCTCGACCAGCAGTACGGCGCCGCGGGCATCCACGCAGCCACCGTCACCGTGAGCGGTGGAGTCGCTCCCGGCTCACTGTGGGACGCGGAGGACATCGCCGACCACTACTGGCGCCTGCACGCCCAACAGCGGGCAGACTGGACGCACGAAGTCGTGCTGTGAGTGGACTGGTCAAGATCCTCCGGATTGGCCCTGTCGGCGTGCGGCCGGCATCGGTGAGACTGTTGCTGTTCGCAACCGATGAGGATCGCTGATGTATGTTCCCGCCCACTTCGCCGCCGACGACGAGGCGGTGCACGAGCTGCTCGCCCACCACGGCGCCGCCGACCTGGTGACGATGACCACCGACGGGCTGGTGGCGACCATGCTGCCGTTCGTCCACGACCGTTCGCGGAACGTGCTGCTCGGGCACTTCGCCCGGAACAACGACCACTGGCGCCGGACCGTCGTCGGCGAGGCCCTGGTGATCATGCGCGGGCCGGACGCGTACGTCTCACCGGCCTGGTACGAGTCCAAGCGCGAGCACGGCCGTGTGGTGCCGACCTGGAACTACATCACCGCGCACGTCTACGGGACCATGACCGTGCACGACGATCCGGCCTGGGTCGAGAACGTCGTACGGCACTTGTCGGATCACCACGAGGCGGGCCGGGCCGAGCCGTGGTCGGTCGACGACGCGCCGGACAAGTTCGTCAGTGGGCAACTCCGGGCGATCGTCGGCGTGGAGATCGCCATCAACCGGATCGAGGCGAAGTTCAAACTCAGCCAGAACCGGCCGGACGCGGACGTCGACGGGGTGATCGCGGGGCTTCACGCGGACGGCGACGACCGGACTGCGGCCGCGGTCGCCGAGCACCGGCGCTGACTCAGAGCAGACCGCGCCGGAATCCCTCGGCGACGGCGGAGGCGCGATCGGGCACCTCGAGCTTGGCGTAGATGTTGAGCAGATGCGTCTTGACCGTCGCCTCGCTGATGAACAGATGGGCGGCGGCCTCCCGGTTGGTGTTGCCGGCTGCGACGAGCCCGAGGACTTCGAGTTCACGCGGGCTGAGCACGTCCGGCGGGGGTGGCGTGCGGACTCGATTCATCAGCGTGCTCGCCACCGACGGCGCGAGCACCGACTGGCCGGCTGCGGCGGCGCGGACAGCACGGAGCAGCTCGTCGCGCGGTGCATCCTTCAGCAGGTAGCCGGTCGCACCGGCCTCGATCGCGGGTACGACGTAGCCGTCCGTGTCGTAGGTGGTCAGGACGAGCACCCGAGCGGCGACCCCGCGCTTGGCGAGTTCGGCGATCGCGGCCAGGCCGTTCACGCCCGGCATTTGCAGATCCATCAGGATCACGTCCGGCCGCAGCGCCTGCGCCAGCCCGATCGCCTCGGCGCCGTCGGCCGCCTCGCCGACCACCTCGAACTCGGGCTCGGCCGCGAACATCCCGCTCAACCCGTCCCGGACCACCGGATGGTCATCCGCGATCAGCAGCCTGATCATGCCCGCGCCCCCGCCGCGGTCATGGGGACACTCGCGGAGATCGCCGTACCGGATCCTGGCTCGGACTCGATCTCCAGCGTCCCGTTGAGCGCCTCGATCCGCTGCCGCATCGCGACCAGGCCGAAGCCGCCGCCCGTGGACGCGGTCCGGCGGGACGGGTCGAAGCCGATGCCATCGTCGCGGACGTCCAAGGCGACCTCCTTCTCCATGTACGACAGCGTCACACCGACGCGGGTCGCCTGCGCGTACTTCGCCACGTTCGCGAGCGCCTCTTGGGTCGCGCGGAGCAGGCCGGCCTCGGCCTCGGGTGTCATCACCCGTGGCGTGCCGGTCGTCGCGAGTTGTACGTCGATGCCGTGCAGAGCCGACCAGCGTCGTACGACGTCGGCGATCGCCTCGCTCAGGGTCGCCGTCTGCAAGGGCTGTGGACGGAGGGCGTCGACCGAGCGGCGCGCCTCGGTCAGGCTCTCCCGGGCCAGACCGACCGCGGCCTTGACGTGCCGGCGCCAGTCCGCGGCGTGCTCGGCCGCCTGCAGTTGGGTGACGATCCCCGTCAGGCCCTGCGCGAGCGTGTCGTGGATCTCGCGGGCCATCCGATGCCGCTCGTCGTGCACGCCGGCTTCGCGCGCCTGGGTCACGAGCTGGTCGTGCAGGACCGCGTTTTTGGCCATGGTCACCTCGAGGCGACGATTGGTCTCGGTCAGCGCGTCGACCGCCTCCTGGCGCTGCCGGCTGAGCACGTCACTGCGCCAGCCGAGCCACGCGGCCAGGCCCATCCCGACCACGTTCACCCCGAGCACCGCGACGTACGCGAGCAGTCCGAAGGCGTCGGTCTTCGGGATGTCGTACGCCTGCGCCGTACCGGCGACGAGGGCGACGGCCGCGACGCCGGCCAGGCGGGAGCGCCAGGGCAGCAAGACGAACGCGTAGAAGTAGCCGGCCGGCGTGAGGAAGCCGAACCATGAGTCGCGGACCACCAGCACGGCCATGATCAGCACGAAGCCGGTGATGAAGACCACCATCGGTCCGAACCGCTCGCGCCGGGCCGGGCGCAGCGTGAACATCAGGAGCATCCACAGCCCGGCCGCCGCGCACAGCACCAGGTCGACAAGCATCGCCCGAGGGTCGGTACGGCGAACCAGCACAGTGACCGCGGTGAGGAAGGCGAGCAGCGCGTACGGCACCACGGTCACCCGCACCGGCCACACCCGCTCGCTCATCCGTCCTCCTTCACCGACCAGTGAACACCGACCGTAGGTGCTTGCCGTTGACCAGCAAGGCGACCCCGAGCAGCAGCAGACCGCAGATCGCCTGCTCGCACTTCATCCACAGCGGGAAGGTCCCCGGCAACGCGATGATCACCACGATCGCGACCAGCATGATCGCCGACACCAGCCGCAGCCGGAGGAACCCCTTCCGGGATCCGCGCGCCGCCCGCCGCGCGAACGCGAACGTGAGCAGCGAGCTGGCGACCACGATCGTGCCGCGGGTCCAGACCGCGACGTTGACCGCCCCCGTGTCGTTGCGCAGGGCAATGATGGCGACCAGCGTCAGCACGCTGATGGCCAGATACCCGGCGACCAGCAGTTGCACACTCCGCAACGCTGCCGCACTCCGCGGGTGACGCACGTCCACAGTGGACATCTCCGGCTCCTTTCGAAAGCTCGACCACTCCAGCGTCGCGGTCCGGCTCCTTCGCCCACATCGGCCGCCGGGCCACATCCACGCCTCGTCCGGCTGACCGGGCCCTCCACCGATCGGTGGAGGGCAGGCAAATGATCGTTGCCCCGAGCACCTTTCTTCCGTGACAGTTTGTGCACGGATTGTCACGGGCTGTTTGCGGGTGCGTGCAGATGTCCGGACAAGCCTGGCGGGCGCGGGGCGGACGGCAGATCGTCTTGTGAGGAAGCGCAATCGACGAGGAAGAGATCGAGACAGCCGGTCGACCACGGGAGGGTCCGGACGCGTGCTCGAGACTTATCGCGGCATCCCACATCTGCTGGACACCTGGCTCGTCCTCACCGGCATGGCATTGCCGATCGCCATCTCGTCGCTGCGCCGGTCCGGCGACCTGATCCCCCGGCTGGCGGCCTTCTGCCTGCCGGTGGCCCTCGCCCTCGTACTCGCGGCAACCCTCAGCCCGACCGCACACCGGCTGGGCCAGGTCGGCCAGTGCGGTACTCACCTCACCACCACCGGCGGGCTCACCTCACTCCAGGGCCTGCTCAACGTCCTGCTCTTCGTCCCGGCGGCCGGCATGCTCACGCTGGCCGGCGGCCGCCCGGGCGACGGGATCGCTGCCGGGATCGGGATGTCGGCCGCGGTCGAGGCGATCCAGGCGCTGATCCCGCAGCTCGGGCGGTCCTGTCAGTTGCACGATCTGATCGCGAACTCGCTCGGAGCGTTCTGCGGGGTCGGTCTCGCGGCCGGCCTGCAGACCCTCACCCGCAGCCGCCGGCTGGTGGCGGGCCCGTACGTCGTCGAGCACGCCGCGATCCTCGTCGTACGGTCCCGGCGACCAGCCCGGCACCGGCGCGGCCAGCCAGTGCGGCCTGTATCGAAACCGGCTAGCGGGCTACGTACGGTAGTCAGGGCTCGGTGAATATCACAGACCGCATACGAAGTTATCCGGATGGTTATCCACAGGCTGTGGATAGAACGGGGGATGACCGCGCAACTACGCGGAGATATCCACAGGTCAGGGCCGGACGTCCAGTCCGAGGGTGGCCGCGACGACCATCGCCTGGGTGATGTCGATCCGGGCGTCTCTGAGCGTTACTGTCAGCGGGTCGAGCGTGGACAGGTCGGATCCGCGCAGGTCGGCGCCGGTGAAGTCGGCCCGCTGCAGCGAGGCGCCGGACAGATCGAGGTCGCGCAGCGTCGCCTTCGCCGCCCGGATGCCGGTCAACTCCGCCTCGCGCAGCCTCACCCCGGTGAACTCGGTCCCCTTCAGGTCCGCGCCCGGCAGACCGGTGAACGACCAGTCGCCGCCGGACACCTTCAGCAGGTTGAAGGTGCAGTCGTCGAAGTAGCTGCCGACGAGCTTGCACCGGGTGAAGGTGGTGTCGAACAGCGAGCAGCGGACGAAGGTGCAGTTCACGAACGCCGCGTCCGTGTGGGTCGAGGCGTTGAAGCGGGCCCCGCGGAACGTGCACTCCTCGAAGATCCCGCCGCGGTTGTCCACCTCGGTCAGGTCGGAGTCGATGAACAGCACCCGGTGGTAGGTCTGCCCGGACGGGTCGGCGTCGTCCCAGTCGCGGATCGTCGACTCGGTCGGCGCTCCCGGTCGCGCACGGTCGGCCATGAGTCTCCCTTGGTCGGTCCCCTGGGGCTCCCACCCTGCCATCTCGCGCCGACAAAGGTCATATCACCGGACACGACCTAGTTGTGATCGGTACGACGGAGAACGGTAGGCCGACCGATAACTACGGGCCGCACGATGGAGGGGTGACCGGAACTGAGCGGGTGATGGTGTTCGGCGCGGGAGGTTTCCTCGGCGCCAGGATCTGCGCGCTGCTCGCCGACCGCGGGGTCGAGTACCGCGGCCTGAGCCGGAGCCGGGGTGAGCCGTACCGGCTGTGCGACCTGGCCGCGATGCACTCGTACGCCCTGGACACCCAGATCGGCATGTACAAGCCGACCGTGATCGTCAACGCCGCCGGCGCCACGCTGGGCGAGCCGGCCGACCTCGTCCGGGCGAACGTGATCGCCGTCGAGGCCCTGCTCGCCTCGGCCCGGGACAACGCCGGCCATGCCCGCTTCGTCCAGCTCGGTTCGGCCGCCGAGTACGGCGGTGGTCCGCACGGCACCAGCCTGGACGAGCAGACCGAACCCCGCCCGGCCGGTCCGTACGGCGTCACGAAGCTGGCCGGCTCCGAACTCGTCCTGCGCGCCCAGCGCAACGGCGCGGACGCCGTGGTGCTCCGGACCTTCGACGTGATCGGCCCCGGCGCGCCCGCGAGCACCCTGCCCGGCCGCGTGATCAGGGATCTCCGGTCGCGCCAGTTGATCGAGGTCGGATCGCTCGACGTCTGGCGGGACTTCGTCGACGTCCGCGACGTCGCCGAGGCCGTGGTCGCGGTGGCGCTCGCGGACGCCAAGCTCCCGCCGGTCCTGAACGTCGGCACCGGCCGGGCGACTCTCGCACGCGATGTCGCCGGTCAGCTGTTCGAGCGGAGCGGGCAGCCGGCGAGAATCGTCGAAGACGGTCAGGACGGCGGTCCCGGGGTGAGCTGGCAGCAGGCGGACATCGGGTTGATCGGCACACAGCTCGGATGGTCGCCGAAGATCTCGCTCGAGCAGTCGCTCGCCGACGGGTGGTCTGATCGGTCGTAGGAGACTGGACAGGTGGAGATCCGCTCACTCAGCCTGCCCGCGCCAGATCGGCGACCGCCCGCGGTGAACGAGGACCTCGTGCTCACCGGGCCCGACTTCGTCCTCGTACTGGACGGTGCCACCGCTCCACCGGGCGTTGACTCCGGCTGCCGGCACACGGTCGCCTGGGTCGTCAGCCAACTCGCGACCCAGCTTGCGCCGCCGCTGCTCTCGCGCTCGTCCGCGCCGCTCACCGACCTCCTGGCCGACGCGATCTCCGCGGTCCGAGCTGCACACGCCGACACCTGTGACGTCACCAACCCGGACAGTCCCTCCTCCACTGTCGCGATGCTCCGGATCCAGCCGGACCACGTCGAGCACCTGGTCCTGGCCGACTCGCCCCTCGTCGTACGGTCACCGACCGGCGCGATCACCGTCCACAGTGACGACCGCATCGACCTCCTCCCCGAGTACTCCCTGGAGGCCGTCCGCCGGTTCCGCAACCAGCCCGGCGGCTTCTGGGTGGCGAGCACCGATCCCAAGGCGGCGTACGAGGCGGTCACGGGTACGACGGATCGCGCCGACGTCGACGTGGTCGCCGTACTGACCGATGGCGCGTCGCGGTACGTCGAACGCTACGGCCACCCGTGGGAGGACCTAGTCGACGTCCTCACCACCGACGGATTGCGCGAGTTGGTCGACCGGGTCTGGGCGTACGACGAGGCCCAGCCGGCCGGCGTTCGTGGGAAGCGGTACGACGACGCCAGCGTCGTACTCTGCCGTCCCTAGGGACGCGGGCCGTACGACGGGAAGGTCGGGCCGGGGTTGTTGTAGCGGGGCGCGTACTGCGGGGGCTCGGGCGGCCGCACCACGTCGGTGACGCGCGGAACCTCGACCCGGTCCTGCTGCCAGCGAGTGATCTCGAGGAGCAGTAGCGAGGCGGCGATGCCCGCGACGATCAGCAGGACGGTCGCCACGGTGAAGCCGATGTTGACCGCGAGCGCGACCCGGACCATGAAGTCCTGCAGGTCGTAGATGTCGACGTAGTCACCGGTCGCGTCGGCGGCGTCGGCCGCGTCGACCAGGCGGACGACCCACACGATGAAGCCGATGAAGGCGATACCACCGCCGCCGATCAGGATCACCCAGAATCCCGTCCACGACGCCCACCACCCGTACAGCAGCGCGCGCATCCGGCCGGTCCGGATGGCGCCCGGCTGCTCGAGCGGCTCGCTCGCGGTGGCGATGTCCTGGACGATCTCCAACGGATACCAGAACTGCACGATCGGGCAGAACCACGAGCCGACCACCCAGCCCTGCACCCGCCGATGCAGGCCGCGGGCCGGGTCGACCGGCGGCCCGGGACGCGGCGCCAGCGGTGAGTGCAGGAAGTCGGTGTTCTCCCGCGCTTGCCAGAGCCAGATCAGGAAGGCGACCGCCGTGCCCATCAGCAGGTAGCTGACCAGGTTGAGCAGCGGTCCGGTGCCGGCGATCGACTGGATGCCGCGGTTGACCTCCTCCTCGGACAGCAATCCGTAGACGAACCGCTTGACGTCGTCGTACGAGCTCCACAGGAGCGCGGACTGGATCACCGCCGCGACCGCGGTCAGCCCCATCAGCACGATGCTGACCAGCGCGATCTTCCGCAGCGGCCGGTACCGCGGCGGGATCGGCGCCGGCTGGTACGGCATCGGTCGATACGGGCCTGGATACTGCGGATATTGGCCTGGATACGGCTGCGTCATCTGTCCACCTCCCCGCAGCCAAGTTAACCCACGGCCAGGAGCGATCAACCCCTTGTCCACAGGTGAAAAGCTGCAACTAGACGGTGGCGAACGCCTGCTGGACCGCAGGCAGCGCGAGCTCCCGGTCCACGGCCGACAGCCCGATCCGGGTCCGCCGGTCCAGTACGTCGTCCACCGTCAGCGCACCCTCGTGCCGGATGGCGAACAACAGCTCGGCGTACGTCGTCCGCAGTCCGGCCGCGATCGGCTCCAGCGACCCCGGCGCTCCCGCGATCACCTCGGGCGCCTCGACGCCGTACCGCTGGACGAATCGCGACGGCGCAGATACGGCCGCCAGCCGGACCCGATCGGCCGCGCCGACCAGCGGAATCCGGTGGGTCAGGCACGGCCGGCGTACGTCGAGGGTGGACTGCTCCAGCGCCTTGTCGAGCGCGTCCTGCGCCATCCTGCGGTAGGTGGTGAGCTTCCCGCCGACGATCGTCACGAGTCCGTCGTCACTGGTGATCACCGCGTGCCGCCGGGAGATGTCCGCGGTCTTGTCCGCACCCTTGTGATGCCCGGTGTCGAGCAGTGGGCGGAGACCGGCGTACGTGCCGATCAGGTCCGCTCGCGTCAGCGGCGTCTGCACCGCGCTGCTGATGATGTCGAGCAGGAAGTCGATCTCCGCGTCGGTCGCCTGCGGTACGTCGTTCACCGGGCCGGGCGCGTCCTCGTCCGTCAGACCGACATACACCCGGTCGTCCGGCGCCGGGATCGCCATCACCACGCGGCGCAGCTCACTGGGCACGGGCACCGTGAGGATGGCGGACAACCCGCCGAACACGGACTGCGGCAGGACGAGATGCGTCCCCCGGCTGGGCCGCAGCCTGATGCCGGCGGCGACCTGACCGGCCCAGATCCCGGCGGCGTTGATCACCACCTTCGCGTCCACGGACAGTCTGTGCCCGGTCAGTTGGTCGACCAGGACGGCACCGCGTCCGGTGACCTCGGTGGCGGCGACACGGGTGAGGATACGGGCGCCGTACTGCGCCGCGGTCCGTGCGATCGCGACCACCAGCCGGGCGTCGTCGTACAACTGACCGTCCCAGGTCAGGAAGCCGCCGCGCAGGCCTTCCGGCCGCAGAGTCGGCGCGTAGCGGAGGATCTCGGCCGAGCTCACCCGGCGCGAGTGCGGCAGGAAGTCGTCGCTGGTCCGCGCGAACGTGCGCAGGACGTCGCCGCCGAGGAACGCCGACCGCAGCATTGCCGCCTGCGCGAACCTTGCCTGCGGCAACCATGGCGCGACCTGCGGGATCGGGTGGACCAGGTGTGGCGCGGTCGTCTTCATCAGGATGCCGCGCTCGACCGCGCTCTCGTACGCGATGCCGACATGACCGGAGGCGAGGTAGCGCAGCCCGCCGTGCACGAGCTTCGAGCTCCAGCGGCTGGTGCCGAATGCGAGGTCGTGCTTCTCGACCAGGGCAACGGACAGGCCGCGGGCGGCCGCGTCCAGGGCGACGCCGGCGCCGGTCACCCCGCCGCCGATGACGAGGACGTCGATCTTGCCGATCGTGTCCAGCCAGTCCAGCTCGCGGGTCCGGCGGGCGGCGTTCAGGCTGGCGTTGCCCACCGTCCTGAATTCCCTCCCCGCCCCGCCGCCCCGGTCGATCATGGCGTCAGGTACTTGGTGAGCATGTCGCGCAGCTCGTCGTCGAGCTTCGGATACTCGTCCTTCGCGGCCATCACCGGACCGGAGACCGCCGAGGCCAGCGAGACGAGGATGATCTGCCGGGCCAGCCACACCGGGTCGCCGGTCCGGATCGAGCCGTCGGCCTGGCCCAACTTGATGCCCTCCTCGACCAGCTTGAGATGCGCGACGGTACTGCTGCCGCGGCGCTCGAGCAGGTACGGCGTGAGGAACTCGGGGTCGAGCTCGATGATCTTGCGCATCAACGGGTGGACGCGGGTCTGCGCGACCACCTCGACCACGCCCTCGACCAGCCGGGACCGGCCGTCCGCGGCGTCCGGCTGGAACGCCGACACCAGCGCGGTGGTCCACTCCCGGGTCATCAGCGCGGCGACCACGGCCTGCACGTTCGGCCAGCGCCGGTAGAGGGTCGCGCGGGAGACCTCGGCATGCCGGGCGATGTCGGCCATCGTCATCCGGCGCATCCCGATCGCGAGCAGCAGCTCGTAGGCCGCGTCCAGGATCCGCTCCTCGCCGATCGCGTTCGCGGGCGCCGGACGGGCGCTGGTCTCGGGCTCCGACTCGCTGCTACGCTGAGACATCACACGTCAGAGTGTATCAGCGACTGTGCCGTCCCGGAACTGTCCGTGGGAGGTGGGAGCCAGGGGGTTCCACCTCCCACGGACGCTACCTCGCAGCACCGCCGAAAGGGAGCCCACGATGACCGAGTCGGACCTTCCGGTGGTGCATCTCACGCCCGGCCGCTGGGGCGACCCCGACCACCCGGTGGCCCTGCCGCCCGCGGCCCTCGAAGCCCTGAAGCACCTCGGCGTACGACGCCCGACGACGGATCCCGTGAACCCGCCGGCCGCAGTCGACCGACCGGGGCTGAGCCCGGAGCAACTGTCGTTCCTGGCCGGAGTGGTCGGTGCGGAGCACGTTGCTTCCGACCTGGAATCGCGGTGGGCGCACACCCGTGGCTACTCGACCACCGACCTCCTCCGCCACCGCCTGGGTGACACGTCCGACATGCCCGACGCCGTCGTCTACCCGGCAACACACGACGAGGTGCTCGCTCTCCTCGTCGGCGCTGCTGACCACGACCTCGCACTCGTGCCCTACTCCGGCGGCACCTCGGTGGTCGGCGGACTCGCTCCCGACCGCCGCTTCATCACCGTGGATCTGCGCCGGCTGGATCAGCTGGTCGCACTGGACGAGATCTCGCGGACCGCGACGCTGCAGGCCGGTGTCCGGGGTCCGGCGGCCGAAGCACTCCTCGCCGAACGCGGTTACACACTCGGCCACTTCCCGCAGTCCTACGAGGGCGCGTCGATCGGCGGCTATGCAGCCGCGCGGTCGAGCGGGCAGTCGTCCGCCGGGTACGGACGCTTCGACCAGATGGTGGTCGGGCTGACACTGGCCACCCCGCGCGGGACCATCGAGCTCGGCCGGGCGCCGATGTCCGCGGCCGGGCCGGATCTGCGGCAACTCGTGCTCGGGTCCGAGGGCGCGTTCGGGATCATCACGTCGGTCGTCGTACGGATCCGGCCGCGACCGACCGAGCGGCACTTCGAGGGCTGGCGGTTCGAGAGCTTCGCCGACGGTCTGACCGCGATCCGGCGGCTGGCCCAGGACGGGCCGTTGCCGACGGTGCTGCGGTTGTCCGACGAGGTCGAGACCGCGGTGAACCTGGCCGATCCGGATGTGCTCGGTGGCGGGTCAGGCGGCGTACTGGCGATCATCGGGTTCGACGGGCCGTACAACTCCGCGACGGCCGAGGTCCTGACCGCCGCCGGTGGGCAGAACCTCAGCGAGGGTCCTGGCGAGACCTGGCGAGTCGGCCGCTACCGAGCGCCGTACCTGCGTGATCCCTTGCTCGACGAGGGCGCGCTGGTGGAGACCCTCGAGACGGCCGCCTTCTGGTCCCGCATCCCCGAGCTGAAGGCCGCCGTCACCGAGGCGCTGGTGCAGAAGCTGACCGAGCAAGGCACGCCACCACTGGTTCTCTGCCACGTGTCCCACGTCTACGAGACCGGTGCCTCGCTGTACTTCACGGTGATCTCGGCGCAGACCGACGATCCCGTGCAGCAGTGGCGTACGGCGAAAGCCGCCGCCAGCCAGGCGATCGCGACCGCCGGCGGCACCATCTCGCATCATCACGGCGTCGGCACCGACCACCGCGCGGCCTACGCGGACGAGATCGGTCCGCTTGCGCTGGAAGCCCTCCAAGCTGTCAAGCACGTCCTCGACCCCGGCGCCGTCCTCAACCCCGGCATTCTGCTCTGACGGAACTCTTGACCTCAAGTTCACTTGAGGGATGACAGTCGGGACATGACTCCTGAATCCTCCGACCGACCTGTCGCTCTCGTCACCGGTGCGTCCGCCGGTCTCGGACTCGCGCTCGCGCACGGACTCGCCCGACGCGGCTGGGCGCTGGTGATCGATGCCCGCGGCGCCGAAGCACTCAAGGATGCGGCCGACGCGCTGGCGAGCCACACCGACGTGATCCCGCTCGCGGGCGACGTCACCGACCCCTCGCATCGCGCCGACCTGGTCGACGCCGTGGCCGGGCTCGGCCGGCTCGACCTGCTCGTCAACAACGCGAGCTACCTCGGCCCGAGTCCCCTGCAGGCGTTGGGGTCCGCCGATCTCGACGAACTGCGTCGCGTCTACGAGGTCGACATACTCGCACCGATCGCTCTGACCCAAGCACTGCTGCCATCACTCACCGCGGCGTCGGGTGTGCTGCTCAACATCAGTTCTGACGCCGCAGTGGAGGCATACGAGACCTGGGGCGGCTATGGCTCCGCCAAGGCCGCACTGGACCACGCGACCCGAGTCCTCGCTGCTGAGCACCCCACGCTGTCCGTGTACGCCGTCGATCCGGGTGATCTGCGTACGGCGATGCACCAGGCCGCGTTCCCCGGCGAGGACATCTCGGACCGGCCCGAGCCGGCGACCGTCGTACCGGCGTTCCTGCAGCTGCTCGACAGCCGGCCGGAGAGTGGTCGCTACCGAGCCGCCGAGTTCACGCCGGCGGTGACGTCGTGAGGGTGCATCCCCACACCAGATTCGTCCTGCCCGATTCGCTCAACGCCGGCGAACCGCCGGAGGCCCGGGGACTGTCACGGGATCAGGTGCGGCTGCTGGTCGCGGAGGGGTCGACCGTCACGCACACCCGCTTCGACCGGATCGGCGAATACCTGCGACCGGGAGACCTCTTGCTGGTGAACACCTCCGGCACACTGCCGGCGGCCGTCGACGGCTCATGGCTCAGCGGGTCCGGTGTGGAGCCAGTGGTCGTGCACTTCTCCACTGCGCTCGACGACGGCACTTGGGTGGTCGAGCTGCGCAACGGTGGCGGACCGATGTTCGGCGGTACGGCGGGCGACCACGTCGAACTGCCAGAGGGTGTGCTGACCCTGCTGTCGCCGTACCAACCGGGCTCCAATCGCCTATGGCGTGCCAAGCCTCCAGTGGTGGATGTGCTCGGCTATCTGGAACGCCATGGCCGTCCGATCACCTACAAGTACGTCGGTCAGCACTGGCCGCTGGCGTCGTACCAGACTGTCTTCGCCCGCGAGCCTGGCAGTGCGGAGATGCCCAGTGCGGCAAGGCCGTTCAGCTTTGAGCTGGTGAGTCACCTGGCGTCGCAGGGCGTACTGATCGCGCCGATCCTCTTGCATTGCGGGGTGTCCTCACTCGAGAGCCACGAACCACCTCTGCCCGAGCGGTACGACGTACCCGCGCACACGGCACGCCTGGTCAACTGGGTCAAGGCCAACGGAGGGCGCGTGATCGCAGTCGGCACGACGGCGGTCCGAGCCATCGAGTCAGCCGTCAGGCCAGATGGCTCGGTCAGCGCGGCACACGGCTGGACCGACCTCGTCCTCGGCCCGGATCACCCGATGCGTGTTGTGGATGGCCTCGTGACCGGGATGCACGCACCCGAGGCCTCGCACCTACTCCTTCTCGAGTCGGTCGTCGGAGGCAGCACCGTCCAGCGCGCGTACGACGCGGCTCTGGACGAGCACTACCTCTGGCACGAGTTCGGCGACAGTTGCCTGCTGCTGCGCTGACGGCGCCGGCAGTTGCCCCCCATTGCCCGGCCGTGCACGTTTCTCCACCGCACATGGACTCATCGCAGATGTCCTTACCACTTGGGTCCCCCGTCGGGACGTCACCTGATTAGACGAGTATCTGCCCTCCGCTGTCATCCGCATTCATCGAACCGAGCGCAAATTGTGGCCTAGGCCGATTGCCTGCACTGTGAACGGCGTCCGCGGAGGGTTCGACATCTCGGGCTCGTGGGTCTCGGCCTGGGCGGACGTGGGGCACTCACTAACCCGGTCCGGCAGCCGCCGAGTGCTCGCGGGCGAGCGGGGCATCGCCGGCATCGCGCTGCTTGGTGAGTGGCCCAGGTCCGGTCAGCGGCCCGGCATCGCCAAACTCGGCGCCGCCGGGCGGGATGTGGCGGACTTCCAGGCCATCACAATCGCCGAGACGCTGCGGTCGTCGGTGTGAGGCCTTCGTCGTCGCCTCGTTGTGATGGTCTGGCGATCCGGTCGACGGCACGGGCAACACCCACGGAACCGACCGGAGCTCCCGATATGCCCTCGAATGCGGCAGGCGCCGGGCCGGCCCGGGCCGCGGGAGGCGGCGACTGGTTCCGCCGTACCGGCGATCTGGTCGTCGGGGTCAAGCGGTTCGAATCCTGAACGCCCGAAACCCGGCCGACTCACCGTCCGGAGAGCTGCCGCCGCAGCACGGTGCGGCGGGTCTGATCACGCTGCACCAACTGCTCTGGGGTCAGGTGCGGGTTTTCTTGCGGCGGTGGTTGCTGGTTTGGAGGAAGACCCAGGCTACGGCTGCGCCGGTGAGGAAACCGCCGAGGTGGCCTTGCCAGGAGATGCCGGGGATGACGAAGGAGAGGACGGCGGTGATCGCGACGTAGCCGAGGATCCAGGTGACGTCGAGGCCGCGGGCGCGGTGGACCACCAGGAGGGCACCGACCAGGCCGAGGACGCCGCCGGACGCGCCGAGGGTCGCCGAGCCGGGGGCCGCGAGCAGCCAGACCGCGAGGCCGCCGCCGAGGGCGGACAGCAGGTAGAGGGTCAAGAACCTGATCCGGCCGAGCATCTGCTCCAGTGGCGGACCGAGGACGTACAGCATGAACAGGTTCGAGAAGATGTGGAAGATCTGCACGTGGGTGAAGGCCGACGTGAGCAACCGCCACGGCTCACTGTCCACCAGCACCGGGACCAGCACCAGGTCGTTGAGGATCTGGGCGCCGCCGACATGGACGGCGATGAAGACCAGCACGTTGATCGCCATCAGGCTGAGCGTGACGACTTGCGGGTTACCGCGCTGGATGCCGCCGAGCGAGGTCCGGGTGCGCGGCACCGACTTCACGCCCTCGTTGAAGCAGCTCGGGCACTGGAAGCCGACCGCGGCGCTGTTCATGCAGGCCGGGCAGATCGGCTTGTCACAGCGCTGGCAGCGGACCCCGGCGGGCCGATCCGGGTGCCGGTAGCAGACGGTCTCGGTCACGCGGGTCGATCCTCCACAGTGCGGCGGGTCCGGGCCGGCTGACCGGCCCGGACCTGGAAATCAGGCGTTCTTGTGCTCAATGACGACGGTGTTGATCAGGATCGGCTCGATCGGCCGGTCGCCCGGCGCGGTCTTCGCGGTCGCGATCGCGTCCACGACCTTCTTCGACTCGTCGTCGGCAACCTCGCCGAAGATCGTGTGCTTGCGGTTCAGGTGCGGCGTCGGGACCACGGTCACGAAGAACTGCGAGCCGTTGGTGCCGCGGCCGAACTGGATGCCGGCGTTCGCCATCGCCAGCAGGTACGGGCGGTCGAACTGCAGCTCCGGGTGGATCTCGTCGTCGAAGGCGTACCCGGGCGAGCCGGTGCCGGTGCCGAGCGGGCAGCCGCCCTGGATCATGAAGCCGTCGATGACGCGGTGAAAGGTCAGACCGTCGTAGAACTTCCGGGTGGTGGCCTGCCCGGTCTGCGGGTCGGTCCACTCCTTCGTGCCCTCGGCCAGGCCGACGAAGTTGCTCACCGTCTTCGGCGCGTGGTTGGGGAACAGCCTGATGACGACGTCACCCTTCGTCGTCTGCAGGGTCGCGTACAGCTCTTCGGCCACGGGAGTCACTCCTAGATCAGTTACGGCTTACGCCCTCGATCCTGTCATGTGAGTCCAAGCAGAATCGCACCGACCGGCCGGAAACCAGTACGCCACCCCTCCGCCTCGCTCCGGGGCCAAGCAGAACTGGATTGGTCGGGCGCTGGACAATCACGCGGCCCTCGGCTTTGCTCCCGGGTAGGGGAAGGGGAGAACTGAGTTGGGGAATGGGTGGGGCGGGGATGGGCACCGGGTGATTGGCTGGGTACGTCGTACGATGCAGATGACACCGGATTTGTCCAGAGCCGTATCAGCAGGGTCCATGACGCCGATGGGCCGGAGCGCTGTCCGTCATGACGGGTGGCACCGAGGAGGGAACCGTGGGTTCAAGGAAGTCCAATGGCCGGGTCGAGAGCAAGAAGGACAAGGTCCGGCCACTCGCCGAGTCGGCGTCGGGGAAGATCGGGCCGGCTGTCGGCCAGGTCCGTGACCACCTCGGCCCCGCTGTGGGTACCGCACGGGAGAAGGTGTCGCCGTACGCCGAGAAGGCCGTCGAGCGTGGCGCGCACTATGCAGGAGTGGCGGTCGAGAAGGCCAGCCCGGTGATCGACGATGCGCTGGCCCGGGTCGGACCGGCCACCGAGGCCGCCGCTGAGAAGGCGCGCGTGCGGTTCAACGACGACGTGCTGCCGAAGGTGACCGCCGCACTGGTTTCGCTCGCGGCTGCCGCCGAGCCGGTGGTCGAGGAGACCTCGCGCCGGGGCAAGGCCACCAAGGCCGCGCTCAAGGGTGAGATCGACGTACCGAAGAAGAAGAAGAGCCACAAGCTCCGCACGGTCGTGCTGCTCCTGGGCTTCGGTGCCTTGGCCGCGGCGGCCGTGAAGAAGCTGCTGACCCCGCCGGAGCCGGCCTGGCAGTCGACCCCGACCAGCGGCCGCGACTACAGCTCCGCCCCGGCCGGTACGACGTCGCGCCCGGAGAGCCCGTCCGCCAACGGCAAGACCGACGCCCCGAAGGCCGAGTCGCCGAAGCAGGACACCGCCAAGCCCGACACGGCCAAGCCCGACAGCGCCAAGGCTGCCGACGATGCCAAGACCGAAGCCACGAAGGCGGAAGCCGAGGCGAAGGCGGCCGCGAACGGCGCCACATCGAACGGCCCGACGGCCAAGAAGACCACCACCTCCCGGAAGCCGACCGGCTCGACCGAGTCCAAGCCGACCGACTCCTGACCAACCACCGCGACTGACCAACCGCGACTGACCGACCACCGCAACGGCGAAGGCCGCGAACCCGATCCGGGGTTCGCGGCCTTCGTTTGTTCGGCGTCGCCTTGCGCGTACGACGTCAGTTCGGTTGCGGCTCGGGATCAGTGTCGGTGTCGGCGTCGGCGTGATCCGGCTTGGCGATCGTGTAACGGCCGGCCGAGAGCAACTGGGTGGCGTACCGGTGGGTGATGCACGGATAGGTGCCGCCGCAGTGCAGGCAGACCGCGTCGTTGCGGTGCAGCCACGGGAGGATGCCGAACCGCTTGATCCAGGTCAGCGGCTCGCGGTCGGGCGCGTGCAGTTGGAGCGCCGCGCGGGCGGCGTCCTGGATCTCGGGGGCGGACCAGTCTTCGGCGCTCTTGTCCATCAGCGCGCTGAGGTCGGGGTGGAGGTGGGCAGTCGAGCGGGTTTTGGTCATCTATGAGTCTTCCGGGGCAGGGTAGAGGGCGCGGTTGAATCGCTCGCTTCAAACGTGACGACTCGATCGCTATGAGCAACGATAGTCCTCTGGTAACCCCAACCGCGCGCTGATAAGCACCATCTCGGTGTCAGATCTTCGTCAGGTTTCGCAGCGTGCCGCGCCGGTTACACCGGTTCAGGTCCAGAGCGTCTCGAGTGTGACCCGGGCCTCGAGCTCGAGCAGATGCCGCTTGGTCGGGATGCCGCCGCCGAAGCCGACCATCTTGCCGCCGGCGCCGACCACCCGGTGGCAGGGCAGGACGATGGCGATCGGGTTCCGGTTGCAGGCGACGCCGACGGCCCTCGCGGCGCCGGAATCCCCGACGATCTTCGCGACGTCGCCGTACGTCTGCATCTCGCCGTAGGGGATCCGGCCGAGCTGGGCCCAGACGGAGCGCTCGAAGTCGGAGCCGCCGGGGACCGAGAGCGGCACGGTGAACTCCTGGAGCTCGCCGGCGAAGTACGCCTTCAGCTGCTCGGCGGTCTCGGTGAGCAGTGGGTCGGCGTCGACCGGCCGATCGGTCGAGCCGAAGTGCAGGCGGCAGAGGCCGATGTCGTCGACCGCGAGAGTGAGGTCGCCGATGGGCGAGTCGATCACTGACCAGCGCATACCCCCATCCTGCCGCTGCCCACCGACAGTTTCCGGCGGAAATGCGCCACCAGCCGACCGCGACATGATGTCCTCGCCTGGTCACGCCGTGTTGTGCTACATCTGATCCATGCCGAGCCGGGCGCCGCAACCGCCACTGGACCGCTGGTTCAGTTCCGAGCGTGCGATGGGCCTGGCCGCGTCGATCCTGATCGGGCTCGTCACCGTCTCCACGTGGGCGACCGCCTGGTCGGACTGGTATTCGTACCAGACGCTGAAGAAGTACGCCGACGACCCGGGCCGACTGGCCGATGCCGACCTCATCTCCGGCTCGCTCGGCATCGTCGCCGCGCTCGCACTGCTGGCGGCCGCGGTGGTGTTCATCGTCTGGCTTTGGCGGGTCCGGTGGAACGCGGAGATGTTCTGCCGCGGCGAGCACCGGTTGACCCGTGGCTGGGTGCTCGGCAGCTGGATCTGCCCGGTGGTGAACCTCTGGTACCCCAAGCAGGTCGTCGACGACATCGTGGCGGCCAGCGACCCGCGGACCGATCCGCACACGGCGAGCCTGAAGGAGATCCCGGGCACCCAGCTGGTCTGGGTCTGGTGGCTCACGTGGGTGGTCGGCCTCGTCACCGGCAACATCGTGCAGCGCGGCGTGCTGGCCGGCTCGACGCAGCTCGGTGATCTGCGGACGAACGTCGTACTGTCCACCATCTCGGCCTTGTTCACCACCGCGGCCGCGGTCCTCGCGGTGATCCTGGTCGGGCGGATCGACGAGCTGCAGACCAAGCGTCCCTGGGTGCCGTGGTGGGCGATCGACCAGCCGCAGAACGGATTCCAACCTCCTGCGCGGTAAACCAAACCGTCACGCACCGTCCTTTGCGTCGTTACAAGTGGTGATGGGCGTACGAAAAGAACATGTTAAGTCGACACCCTCCGTGCTGGGGCCGACTCCCGTCGCGTACCTACTTCGTGGTATCAATGTGGCTCGGTCATGCGGGGGCAGGATTTGGCCGAGACGCCGAACAGACGGAGTTCCAGCAACGCGAGGGACGCGAGACGTGAGCCACCCGCAGCCAGCAGTCCTGTCTGCCCTTGAAGACCACGAAGAATGGCAGCCACACGCTGCCGAGGAGTTCCAGCAAGTCGGAACGGTGGGCAAGATCGCCATCGGTCTGCTGGGTGCATCGACGGTCACCCATCTGCTCTCCACCTGGTCCGACTGGAACACGTACTCCGTCGTCCACCGCTACCTCGGCGGGATGCCGAACGTCGACGACGCGGACCTGAACCGCGCCGACGCGATCGCCAAGGTCACCGCGGTTCCGAACGTCATCATCTCGGTCACCGCCGCCGTTGTCTTCGTGATCTGGCTCTGGCGGGCCCGGATCAACTCCGAGGTGTTCTGCCAGGCCGACCACCGTCGCAGCCACGGCTGGGTGCTGGCCAGCTGGTTCGTCCCCGGCCCGAATCTCTGGTATCCGAAACAGATCGTCGACGACGTCTGGCTCGCCAGCGATCCGAAGACTCCCGTATACACCGACGACCTGCGCCGATTCCGGACTCCCAGCCTCACCTCCGCCTGGTGGGTGGCCTGGGTCGGCGCTCTCGCGTTCGACGTGGTGGTCCGCCGCTTCCTGATGTGGATGGAGGCGACCGTCGGGTCGCTGCGCGGGATCGCCCTGGCCGGTACGGCGTCGCTCGTGCTCACGGCCGTGTCCGCGGTCGCGGCGACGATGGTGATCCGCAAGATCAACGGGATGCAGACCGGCCGCGCGTGGGTCCCGTGGTGGGACCAGCGCGAGCCGAAGCTCACCGCGGTGCCGACCTACGCGAACGACGACACCGACGAGCAGCCCGCCATCTCCGAGCCGATCGCCCAGTCCGCGCCGATGCCGGCACCTTCGCTGCGGCGGGAGCGCCAGCCCGAGTTCCAGATGGCCGGCGTCGGCCAGGCCCCGGCGCCGAACCCGTTCGCTCCGGCTCCGGCCCCCGCACCGCAGCGCTTCCCGGGTGACAGTGCGGCCGCGAGTGGATTCCCCGGCGGTGGCAGCCCCTTCGCGGCCGGTGCCGCGCCCGCCGCGTTCGGCGGCGACAGCGCTCCGGAGGAGTCGCCGAAGTGGAGCCCGTTCGCTCCGGTCGTGCAGAGCTGGCAGGACGGCAACGACACCGGTCCGGCCACCGAGCAGTTCAACGCGGTCGAGTCCTGGCAGGACGAGCGGCAGGCCGAGGAGACGTCGTACGAGAGCGCGAAGACATCCTGGAGCGACTACCTGGACTCCGGCAGCGACGACGTCCTCGCCACCGACACCGGGAGCCGGTGGCTGGACGAGGCGGCGCCGATGACCGTCGCCCAGCCGGACCCGTACTCGTACCAGCCGGAGCAGCCGGCCGAGCCGACCTGGGCGGCCACCTACTCCGAGCCGTACTCGTACGAGACGCCCGACTACCTGACCCCGACGTCCTCCGTCCCGGAGGTCGAGACCGCACCCGAGCCTGAGCCCGCGCCAGTTGCGCGCGCCGGTCGCCGGGCCGCTCGGGTCGCGGTGGACAGCCCGTCGGCGATCCAGCCGGCGATCCCGTCGCATGCCGTGGACACCCCGCCCGAGCACACTGTGTACGCGCCGTCGGAGCACACCATGCCGTCGTCGCACGTGACGGCGGGCTCCGGATACTACGAGCCGGCTCCGGCCCAGACGCAGCAGGACGACTTCCTGACCCCGTCGAAGCCGCTGCCGCCGGTCCCGGAGTACGGCCCGGAGCCGTCCTACCAGGCCGACAACTATGGTTCGGACTACGGCAACTCGTCGTACGGCGAGTCCAGCTACCAGCCGTCGTCGTACGAGGCTCAGTCCGAGTACCAGACGTCGTACAGCCCGGAGTACCCGAGCAGCAGCTACGACCAGCCGACCGACTACGGGTACAGCTCGGACTACTCGAGCAACAGCAACAGCAACTACGAGTACGACTCCTACAGCGGCTCGCAGTACAGCAGCAACGAGCCGTACGAGACCTACAGCCCGAACTACACGTCGGAGTCGTACTACACCCCGGCTGAGGAGCAGCAGCAGCCGACGGAGTACGAGCAGCAGCAGCCGTACTCCTACGAGCAGCAGCAGCCCGCTCCCGAGCAGCCCACCACGCCGCGCACCCACCCGCGCCGTCGCTGGGTCTGATCAGCTAGCCGTATGCATTTAGCCTTCGCCACGCTCGGCTGTCCCGGAGCGCCCCTCGACCATGTCCTGGAGCTTGCCAAGGGCAACAATATTTCCGGACTGGAACTGCGCGCCGCGCCGGACGAGTTCACCCACACCGGGATGACCGCGGCGCAGCGGCGCGAACTGCGGACCCGGATCGAGGACGCCGGTCTGGAGATCCTCGCGGTGAGCAGCTACGTCAGGCTCTGTGCGGTCGAGGACCAGCCCCTCGAGGCCCACCTCGAACTCGCCGCCGACCTCGGTGCCCGCGGCGTCCGCGTCTTCCCCGGCGACGATCCCGGTGCGACGGATGCTGGTACGGCGGACTCCCCCAGCGCCGGCGAGATCCGGGCCCTCGATCGGGTCATGTCCGCCCCCAGGGATGTCCACATCCTGCTGGAAACTCACGACTCGCACTCCGCCGGCCGGCAGGTCGCCGCGCTCTGTGCGCTGCTCGACACCGACGTCCCCGGCCACAACGTGAAGGTGATCTGGGACAGCTCCCACACGTGGTCACACGGCGAGACCCCGGCCGAGGCGTTCAACCTGCTGCAGCCGTGGCTCGAGTTCGTGCAGGTCAAGGACAGTGACTCCCGCCAGAACTACCGCCCGGTCGCCATCGGCGCCGGCGACTTCCCGGTCCACGATCTGCTGCAGACCCTCGACGGCACCGACTACCCGGTCTCCCTCGAGTGGGAGCTCAAGTGGCACCCGCACCTCCCACCGCTGGAGGAGGCGCTCCCCGCCACGCTCGCCTGGTTGAGCTAGGGCGTCGGCGCGGTCAGGTAGCGCGTGAGGGTGGGGCCGAGCCAGGCGACCACGTCGTCGTGGGACATGGTCGCGATCGGCGCGATCCCCAGGATGTAGCGGCAGAGCGCGAAGCCCAGAGTCTGGCTCGCGACCAGGCCGGCCCGGATGGCCGGCTGCTCGATCGCGAGGTCGCGGAGCGTCGGCGCGAGCTGGGCGGCGAACAGTTCACGCATCCGGTCGGCCGCCGCCTCGTTGGTGACCGACGACCGCAGTAACGCCCGGAGGGTGTCGTCGCCCTCCCATCGCGTCACGAAGTGCCGCACGACAGCCTCGCCCAGCTGGTCCGGCGGGACGTCGCGGAAGTCGGGCAGCCGGAGGTCGAACTCGGCCGCCGCGGCGAACAGCTTCTCCTTGTTGCCGAAGTACCGCATCACCATCGCCGGGTCGATTGCCGCATCGGCCGCGATCGCCCGGATCGTGGCCCGCTCGTACCCGTCCGCGCCGAAGCGCTCCCGGGCCGCCGTCAGGATCGCCGCCCGGGTCCGGTCCGACTTCTTCTCCGCCATCCCCCCAGCATATGCCAACGGTTGTTGACTTTTCCCGGAAGCGCTCCTACAGTAAAAGTCAACAAGCGTTGATAAATGCGAAGGGGAAGAACATGATTCCGGAGAGTGCTGATGTCGTCGTGGTGGGTGCCGGTCCGGTGGGGCTCGCGGTCGCAGCCGGGCTCCGCCTGCACGGTCACTCGGTGGCCGTGGTCGACCGGCAGGCCGCGGGTGCGAACACGTCGCGGGCCTGCGTGATCCACCCGCGGACCCTGGAGATGCTGGACCAGATCGGCGTCACCAACCGGCTCGTCGACGAAGGCCTGGAGCTGGAGGAGTTCGCGGTCCGCGACGCCGACCGCCGCCTGATCCCGGTCGGCTTCGCCGAGTTGCCGACCAAGTACCCGTTCATCGTGATGATCCCGCAGTCGGACACCGAGCGGATCCTGCTCGAGCGGCTCGAGGAGCTCGGTGGCTCGGTGCTGCGTCCGTACGCCGCTACCGCCGTGACCCAGACCGTGGACGGCGCCGAGGTGACCCTGGACAGCGGAGACGTGATCAAGGCGAAGTACGTCGTCGCCGCCGACGGGATGAACAGCACGGTCCGCGAGCTGGCCGGTCTGCGGATGCCCGGCAACACCCTGCAGCTGTCCTGCAGCCTGATCGACGTCCGCGTCGACGGCGGTCTGCCGTTGGACGAGGTAGCCCTGTACTTCTCCAACGAGGGCCTGCTCGTGGTTGCACCGTTGCCGGACGGGTCGTTCCGGCTGGTCGCGGAGGTGCACGACGCCCCGGAGCACCCGGACGCCGCGTACGCACAGCAGTTGCTGATCGACCGCGGTCCGCGCAAGACCTCGCCGAAGGTCACCGAGGTGGTCTGGGGCTCGCGGTTCCGGATCCACGAGCGGGTCGCCGACGAGTACCGGGCCGGCCGGATCCTGCTGGCCGGTGACGCGGCGCACACCCACAGCCCGGCCGGCGGCCAGGGGATGAACCTGGGACTGCGGGACGCGGTGACGCTGGCCGACGCACTCTCCCTAGCGCTGACCCGCGGCGACGACGCGGACCTCGACGCCTACGCCACCAACAGCCGCGCCGAGGCGGTCCGGGTGATCGGGCTGGCGCACCGGCTGACCCGGCTCGCGAACCTCCCCCGGCCGCTGCGCCAGGTGCGCAACACGATCGTCGGCCTGGCGGGCCGGCAGCAGAAGGTCCAGGTCAAGTTCGCCAAGCAGTTGGCAGGCTTCCCAGAGCGCTGACCGGCCGCTACCCTCCAGTTGCCACAAGCAACCATTCGACGACTGGAGGTCATGGTGTTCCGCCCCACCCGATGGACCCGCATCATTCCGCTCGCGCTCGCGGCCGCCCTCGCCTTCCGCGCCGCGAGCCACGTGCGGGCGACACCGTCACCGGCCCGGAGGCCGAGCAGGCCGACGAACTGATCCACCTGCTCCGGGTCAACACGCCGACGCAGGCTGACCGCAAGCGACTGGCCGGCCTCGATCTCGACCTGGCCCGGACCCGGCGGCCAGGTGCGGGGTTCACCCCTGATCTGGCCCGTCCACCCCACGTGTGCGGTGGGCAGAAGGGTCCAGCTGCGAGGTTCTCCCTTGAAATTGACCCGAGCGGAAGCCAGATTTGGCAACGACCTCAACGCTGCTTGGCGAGGCACTCGCAGCCGAGTCGACCATCAGTCCAGCCCGGCAGTCGATCAAAGCCGATGATCACCGTCGCCCGGGGTGCGAGAGTGACCGCGAACCTCACCTGCTAGCCGGCGGTCGACTCCCGGATCTCCAACGTGTACGGGACAGTGAGGTCGCGGCGCGCGGCCTCACCGTTCCCGGCGATCCGCTCGAGCAGGAGACCGACCGCGTTGTCGGCCAGCCATTCCTTGTCCGGCGAGATCGTGGTCAGCGACGGCGCGTGGAAGCGGCCGTCCTCGATATCGTCGAAGCCCACGACCGCGACATCGCCCGGGACTTTGAGGCCGGCGTCGGCCAGGGTCCGCAGCGCACCAAGTGCCAGCAGGTCGTTGAAGCAGAACACCGCGTCCGGCGGCTCCGGCAGAGCGAGCAACTCGCGCATCGACGCTGCGCCGTCCGGGCGGTGGTAGCCGGTCCCGGCCAGCTCGAGCGCGGGATCGTGCGGCAGGCCGGCCGCCTTGAGTGCTTTCCGGTAGCCCTTCCGCCGGACCGCTCCGGTGCTCGTCCCGCCGACGCCGATGGCCGCGATCCGCCGCCGTCCCAGCGTGATCAGATGCGTCGTGGCGTCGTACGACGCCTTGACCGAGTCGACCGCGACCCGGTCGAACTGGCCGCCGGCCGGTCGCTCGCCGAGCAGGACCAGCGGCTTCCCGGTGTAGGCGACGGTCAGTTTGGCTGGGACGGTGGTGATCGGGGAGAAGATGATGCCGTCGATCAACTGCCCGCGCATGCCGTCGAGGACCACCTTCTCGGCGGGGGCCTCGCCTTCGGTCTGGTCGATCAGCACGGTGATGCCGCGACGCTTCGCGGCCCGGCTGATCGCTGCGCCGAGCTCGGCGAAGTACGGCGAGGCCATCTCGGGGATGGCCAGGGCGATGAAGTCGGACCGGCCCTTGCGCAGCGAGCGGGCGCTGACGTTGGGCCGGTAGTCGAGCGCGGCGATCGCGGCCTCGACCTTGGCCCGGGTCTGCGCGGTGATGTGCGGGTAGTCGTTGATGACGTTGGAGACGGTCTTCACCGACACCCCGGCCTGCGCGGCCACATCGCTCAGCCTGGTCGTCATCGCCAACCTCCTGTCACCGGCTTGAGCCTGAGTGTGCCACGGGCGCCCGGCACGAACCCTTTACACCGGTTGTCAATCGTTGTAGACATCCACGTTAAACGTTGTAAAGACCCTCCGGGAGATCCTGTGGCGCGGCTCGTGGTGGACCCGGCGTTCGTGGTCGGCGCGCTCGACCGGCGGCTGTTCGGCTCGTTCGTCGAGCACATGGGCCGCTGCGTCTACACGGGTATCTACGAACCCGGCCACGCCACCGCGGACTCGGACGGCTTCCGCCAGGACGTGCTCGACCTGGTCCGCAAGCTCGGCGTCACCACGATCCGCTACCCCGGCGGGAACTTCGTCTCCAACTACGACTGGGAGGACGGCGTCGGGCCGAAGGACCGGCGGCCGCGGCGGCTCGACCTGGCCTGGCGGGCGATCGAGCCGAACCAGTTCGGCACCGACGAGTTCGTCGCCTGGTCCCGGAAGGCGGAGATCGAGCCGATCTGGGCGGTCAACCTCGGCACCCGCGGGATCAAGGCAGCCGTCGAACTGCTCGAGTACTGCAACCTTCCGGCCGGCACCGAACTGCCCGACCGCCGGGTCGCGAACGGCAACCCGGAACCGCACGGCATCAAAGTGTGGTGCCTGGGCAACGAAATGGACGGCCCCTGGCAGATCGGTCACAAGACCGCCGAGGAGTACGCGCGGCTGGCCGAGGAGACCGCGAACGCGTTGCGGCGGGTCGAGCCCGGGCTCGAACTCGTCGCGTGCGGCTCGAGCAACGCCGGCATGCCGACGTTCGGCGAATGGGAGCGCGTCGTACTGGAACGCACGTACGACCTCGTCGATCACATCAGCCTGCACGCGTACTACGAACCGCACGACGGTGACCAGGCGAGCTTCCTGGCCGCGTCGGAGGAGATGGACCGGATGATCACCGAGGTGGTCGCGACCGCGGACCACGTGAAGGCGCTGAAGCGCAGCGACAAGGAGATCACCCTGTCGTTCGACGAGTGGAATGTCTGGTACCAGCAGCACTTCCCCGGTGAGCTCGGCCCCGACATCCGCGAGGCCGGTCCGCTGATCGAGGACAGCTACACCGTCGACGCCGCGGTGGTGGTCGGCAGTCTGCTGATCACCCTGCTCCGGCACGCGGACCGGGTGAAGATCGCTTGCCTCGCGCAACTGGTGAACGTGATCGCCCCGATCCGCACCGAGCCCGGCGGTCGCGCGTGGCGGCAGACCATCTTCCACCCGTTCGCGCTGACCGCGCGCTACGCCGGTCCGACCGTGCTGCAGACCGCGGTGACCGGCGGGCCGGAGATCGACACCGCCCGGTTCGGCCGGATCCCGGCGCTGTGGAGCACAGCGACGTACGACGAGAAGACCGGGGAGACCGCGATCTTCGTGGTGAACCGGAGCGAGACCGACAAGATCGACCTGGAGATCCCGCTCGGCCTGCGACTGATCGAACACGTCGCCCTGTACGACGACGACCGCACCGCGCTGAACACCGCCGACGATCCGGACCGCGTGCTGCCGCGTGCGGTCGACGGCACCGAGGTCGTCAACGGCACCTGCACCGCCATGCTGCCGCCGGCGTCGTGGCACCTGATCCGCCTGCACCGTTGATTCGAGAGGGACCCGCCCGTGCCCAAAGAGTTCAACGCAGTCAAGAAACTCCTGGCCGCAGCGCTGGCTGTGGCCGCGGTAGCCGCCGGTACCTCGGCCGCCACAGCCGCACCGATGGTGACGACGACGAACGCCGTCTCGTCGTCCTTCGCCGACACGTTCGCCGACCCGTCGATCATCCAGGGCCGGGACGGCTACTGGTACGCGTACGCCACCTCGGACCCGTTGGTTGCCAACGGCCCGTTCGGGCTGATGCACATGGCCCGGACCAAGGACTTCAGCTCGTGGGAGTACCTCGGCACCGTCTTCACCGACCAGACCAAGCCCGCCTGGGCCGCGCCCGGGTCCTTCTTCTGGGCGCCGGACATCCGGTACTTCGGCGGCCGATACGTCATGTACTTCACCGTCACCGACACGGCGGCCAACCCAGGCGGTGACCCGGCGATCGGTGTCGCGACCGCCCCGACGCCGGCGGGGCCGTGGACCGCGAGCGACGGCCCGGTCGTCGCACCGCGGCCGGACGGCGCCGGTGGCTACTTCGGCACCATCGACCCGGCCCTGCTCACCGCAGCTGACGGCAAGCGGTACCTGTACTACGGCGGTTTCTACGGCGGGATCTCCGTCACCGAACTCTCGCCCGACGGTATGCATGCGGTCGGCTCGCCGACTCAGGTGACGATCGGCGACAGGTATGAGGGTTCGTACGTCGTCTACCGCGACGGCTGGTACTACCTGATGGGCTCGTCGATGAACTGCTGCGCCGGCCCGACCACCGGGTACTCCGTCTTCGCGGGGCGATCGCGGTCTCCCCGCGGACCGTTCGTCGACGCGGACGGTGCCGCTCTCACCGACTCGCGCGTGGGCGGCACGACGGTCATCACGCAGAACGGCAACAAGTGGATCGGCCCGGGCCACCACGCGTTCATCACCGACGCGGCGGGACAGGACCACATCGTCTACCACGCGATTGATCGCGGTACGCCGTGGCTGACCGACCCGTTCGGGATCAACCGGCGGCCGATGCTGATCGATCGGATCGACTGGATCGACGGCTGGCCGCGGACACGGGCCGGGCTCGGCCCGTCCGAAGGCCCGGTGCCCGCGCCGACGACGGGATCCGGGCTGGGGATCGACTCCACCGATCCGGTCGGCGGCCTGCTCGGCGCTCAGCGGAAGCCTGGTGATGCACTTGGTGGCGCAACCGCTGCGATCTCGGGTGCGGCGCAGACCCGCAAGCCCGCTCCTGGTGGATCGGTGCGTGTCGACGCCGATGTTCGTCTCGGCTCTTCGTTCACCACGGTGCTTGGAGATGCCGCGGTCGTCACGATCTCTACTGACAAGGTCAGCATCGCGGCTGGTCGCCGTACCGCATCGGCGCCGCTGCCCGCCGACTTCGATCGGACGCAGTGGAACAAGCTGAGTGTCCAGGTCTCCGGCTCGACCGTGAGTGCGCGGTTGAACGACGCCGGTCTGGGTGATGTGTACGCCGAGGCGCAGCTCGCCGTACCCGGTCTGAAGCTCGGGTCCGCGCCGGTGCGGTGGGTGGGGTCGGCGGAGGTGGACAACCTGACCGTCCGTCCGGTGGCGCCCCCGGTACTGCGGATGGCCGACGTACCGCGGACCGGGAAACTGCTGGCTGGGGACGAGTTCGATGGTGGACTGGGCGCGGACTGGTCGTGGGTGCGCCAGGATTCCGCCGCAGTGGTTGCTGACGGCAAGTTGTCGTGGCCGTTGGAGAACGCGGACCTGGTAGGTGCCGCGAACAACGCCGGGCTGCTGTTCCACACGACGCCTGCCGGCGACAGTTGGATCGCGGAGACCAAGCTGCACCTCGACACCGGTGTCGATGATGTCCGCAACTATCAGCAGGCCGGGATGGTCGCGTATCTGAACGACAGCGACTTCGCGCGACTCGGCAACGTGTCGATCTGGAAGACCCGGCAGACCGAGTACGGGCGCGAGTTGGTGGCGCGACCGTCGGACGGTGCGACGTCGTATGGTGCGGCCGCGATCGGACGGTCGGCGCCGACGCTGTGGATGCGGCTCGCGTACCACAAGAACGCCGCGGGTGAGCATGTGTACCGCGCGGGGACTTCGGTGTGGACGGGAAGAACTGGACGTGGGGCGCGTCGTGGGTGTTGCCCGCTCAGGCGAGGATCGGCTTGTACGCTCACGGTGAATTCACCGGCGCGAACCCACCATCCGTCGCCACCTTCGACTACCTGCGCTTCTACGAGAGCAAGTGAGATGGGTTTCACGAATCCGGTGTACGGCAATAACTTCGCGGACCCGCAGGTTGTTGCCGTAGACAACGTGTACTACGCGTTCGCGACCAACGGGCCGCTCGGCAACGTGCAGACGCTGACGTCGCCGGACCTGGTCTCGTGGGAGCCCGTCGGCGACGCGCTTCCCGTGCTCGCGCCGTGGACCGCGCCGGGCCGGGTGTGGGCGCCCGAGGTCGCAGTCCACGCCGCGGACCGGTACGTCATGTACTACACGTCCGCCGACACCGCCTCCGGCCGGCAGGCGATCGGGGTCGCGGTGGCGTCGAGACCCGAAGGTCCATATGTCGACAAATCTCCTTCGCCCCTGATCAACCGGGTGGACGAGGGTGGCTCGATCGACGGGTCGCCGTTCCAGGACTCGACCGGGAAACGCTGGCTGTACTGGAAGAACGACGGCAACGCGATCGGCGTCGATACCTGGATCTACGCCTCCGAACTCTCCGCCGACGGGCTGACCCTCGTCGGCTCCACCCACCGCCTGATCAAGCAAACCCTCCCCTGGGAAGGCAATCTGGTCGAGGCGCCCTACATGGTCGAACGCAACGGCAAGTTCCACCTCTTCTACTCCGCCAACGCCTTCGACACAGCGGAGTACGCCGTAGGCCACGCGGTCTGCACCACTCCCACCGGCCCCTGCACCAAGTCCGGCGACCCCATCCTGCGCACCTCCCCCGACGCCGCCGGCCCCGGCCACAACATGGTCCTCCACGTCGCCGACCGCGACTGGTTCGTCTACCACGCCTGGAACCCATCCACCCCCGGCACCGACCCCACCGGCCGCACCATGTGGCTCTCCGAACTCACCTGGACCGCCGACACCCCCGCCGTACAACTACCCCTCCACAACAACCCAACCCACCCGTAAACAACCCCGCGACCGGCTACCCAAACCCGGTCTGGCCGAAGAAGGTAACGGTTCCAGCAAAGTAATGGCCTGCGCCGACGGCATCCGATATGATTTGAGAGTCATATGACGTGGATGTCATAGTCTGGCCTGTGCAGATTGACTGGCCGGCTGACTTCGATGTCTGGCTCGATGACCTCGAGGCTCGGGTTGAGAAGGGAGAGGCGCACGCGAAGCAGGTCCTCATCCTGGTCACCGCAGCGCTCAAGCATCTCCAGGAACTCAAGGAACCACCCACCCGTGACACGGAGACGGCGACGCTGCGATGGATACGGCAATCGAAGCGGTACGCCCTCTGGCGGGTCTCGCATCCTTACCGGGCCGGCGTTGCTGTGCGGCTCATCTGCTGGTTTCCACCGGACTCCGACACCGTGGTCGTCGCGCTGTTCGCAGGCGACAAGGCGCGCATCGGCGATGCGTTCTACAACTCCGTCGGCGGTCGTGCTGACGGTCTCATCGACCAATGGAAACGAGAAGCGATGAGAGGACGGTCATGACCAGTCGCAAGTCAGGTCGGAGGACGTTCGTTCGTGGCAATGAGCGGCTCGACAAGTTGCTGGCTCGGCCGGAGATTGCGGGCGGTGTTGCCGAGGTCGAGGTCGAGGCGCGGGAGATGGATCGGGTCTATGCCGAAAACCTTGCCATGATCCGTCGAGCCAGTGATCTGACTCAGGTCGAGGTCGCTGAGAAGCTCGGTGTCGGGCAGGCGGTTGTTTCCCGGCTCGAGCGGCGGAGCGACATGCTCCTGTCCACCTTGGCGGACTACCTGCACGCGACCGGTGCAGAGCATCCTCGCATTGTTGCGGTGCTCAACGGCATGGAGGTCGAGCTGGATCTCGACCAGTTCCGCGAGTCGCGCTCGGCGTAGGGGCGCAACCTTTTCAGCTGGTCTCGCATCTAGGTAGGTGTGATGACTGGCGAGCGGGCGCGGTTGCGTTGGCTGCTCGGGTGGCGGGGCGGCCGTGGAGGGATCGGCCGCGCTGTGGAGCTCGAGTGCCGGCGGCTTCCAGCCAGATCAGCCCGGGCTTCGGTGGCCGGTGAAGTGATCCAGGACCTGGGTCAGGGTGGTTAGGGCATCGTGTAAGTCGGGGGTGGATGGCGTTGCGTAGCCGATGACCAGGCCGGGTGGGCCAGGCGTCGTACGGCGGTATTCGGACAATGGGGCCACGACCACTCCGGCCTGCCGGGCCGCGGCGGCGAGTTGCGAGTCGTCGGTGGTGTCGGGTAGCAGGAGGGTGATGTGGAGGCCGGCGTCCTGGCCGATGATTTGGCCGTACGGGGAGAGGACGGCGCAGGTGTGGGTGCGGCGTTCGGCGTAGAGGCGGCGGCCGCGGCGGACGGCCTGGTCCAGATAGCCGTCGCGGAGCATGGCCAGGAGGGCGGCCTGCATGGGCCAGCCGGGCCAGTCGCCGGACTCGGCGCGGAAGGTGGCCAGGCGGTCGACGGTGTGTTCGGACGCGACCAGCCAGCCGAGGCGGAGCGCCGGGCTGAGGGTTTTCGACAGGGTGCCTAGGTGAATGACGCGATCCAGGTCCAGTTGCGCGAGTGCGGGCAGCGGCGCGACGTCGTACCGGAACTCGCTGTCGTAGTCGTCCTCGATCAGCGTCGCCCCGGTCCGGCGTGCCCACCGGATCAGTTCGTTGCGTCGGGCAACGGGTAGCCGGCCGCCGAGCGGGTACTGGTGCGACGGCGTGACATAGACGGCGGGTACGTCGGTCAGCGCGGACACCTGCAGCCCGTCCTCATCCACTGGGACGTCGACGATCTCGAGGTGGTGGTCGCGGGCGGCGACGACCGCGTTCAGGTAACCGGGGTCCTCGATCGCGATCCGATCGCCTGGTCGGAGGGTGACGGTGAGGAGCAGCCGGAGGCCGTGCATGGTGCCGTTGGTGACGAGGACGTTCTCCGGCCCGCACGCGATCCCGCGGACCCGGCCGACGTGATCGGCCAACGCAGCGCGGAGCGCCGGGAGGCCAGCGGCATCGTCGTACCCGGGCGGCGGCGACTGTGTCGACACCTCCCGCCACGCGCGGCGCCATCCTGGATCGGGCGTCGGGGCGATGTAGGGGATGCCCGGTCGCAGGGTGAGGAGCTTGGTGCCGGGATCCGGCCGGTGTGCCGCTCGCCGGCGTACGGCGGGCTGCAGCGGTACGACGTCCGTCACGAAGGTGCCGGCGCCGGTGCGGCCCTCGATCCAGCCTTCGGCATGGAGTTGGTCGTACGCCGCCTGCGTCACGGACCGGGATACGGACAGGTCCCTGGCGAGGTCGCGGGTGGACGGGAGCCGGTGACCGGCCTGGAGCCGGCCGTCCAGGACCGCGGCCCGGAACTGCTCGGCCAGCTGCAGGTGCAGCGGCAGACCGGCGGCGCGATCGATCGTCAGCGGCAGCGAGCTTTCCACGAAAGCTAGGATCCCAGCATGGCCCTGACCGCGGCGGACATCGACCGGTTCGAGGCGTCTCGGCATCGTCTCTAGGCCATCGCGTATCGCCTCCTCGGCTCGGCCGGCGAGGCCGAGGACGCCGTCCAGGAGGCGTTCCTGCGCTGGCAGGCCGCCGACCTCGACCGCATCGAGGTCCCCGAGGCCTGGCTGACCAAGGTGCTCACCAACCTGTGCCTCAACCAGCTCGCCTCGGCCCGGGCGCGGCGCGAGACCTACGTGGGTCAGTGGCTTCCCGAGCCGTTGCTCGCGGGCGATCCGATGCTCGGCCCGGCCGACACCGCCGAGCAGCGCGAGTCGATCTCGTACGCCGTACTCACGCTGATGGAGCGCCTGTCCCCGAACGAGCGGGCCGTCTACGTCCTGCGCGAGGCCTTCGAGTACCCGCACCGGGAGATCGCCGAGATCCTCGACGTCACCGAGGCCGCCAGCCAGCAGACCTATCACCGGGCCAAGCAGCACATCGCGGATGGCAAGGCCCGCACCGAGGTCGATGCGACCGCCGCCCGGCGGATCGTCGAGGAGTTCCTCGCGGCCGCCACGAGCGGCCGGACCGAGCCGCTCACGCGGTTGCTCACCGCAGACGCGATCTCGATCGGCGACGGCGGCGGGAAGGTTCCGGCTCGTGCGAAGGCGACCGAGGGCGCGCTCGCGGTCGCGCGCTTCCTGCGCGGCGTGTTCAAGCCCGCCGAGGCCAAGCGCGTCTGGCTCGGCGGTACGCCGGAGGTCTACGCCTGGACCGCCAACGGCGACCCCGCGGTCGTGGTGGTCGTGAACGGCGAGGTCGTCGGCGTGATGTGTCTGGCGGTCACCGCCAACGGCATCGCCGCGTTCCTCAGCCAGGCCAACCCGGACAAGCTGGCCCGCGCGACCGAGCGGTTCGCGGCGGTCGACCACGGGGAGCCGTTGTTCGAGGCCTTCTGACCACGCTGTGAGGTGCTTCACAGAGCGTTCCTGTCAGGAAACGGCGGGTTGCCCGGTTCAAGGGGCGAACCCGCAGCAGACAGGAGTACGGATATGCAGCACCGCATCATCGTCCTCGGAGCCGGCTACTCCGGAGCGATCGCCGCCGGGCGGCTCGCCAAGCGGCTGCACCGCGACGAGGTCGCCATCACCCTCGTCAACGCCGAACCCGATTTCGTGGAGCGGGTCCGCATGCACCAGTTGGCCACGGGCCAGGACCTCAAGCCCCGGCCGCTCAGTGAGATGTTCGCGGGCACCGGCGTCGTACTGAAGCTCGCGACGGTCACCGGGGTCGACGTGGATCGCAAGACCGTCACCGTCGACGGGGGCGCCGAGGAGCTTGGGTACGACACCCTCGTCTACGCACTCGGCAGCGCCTGGAACGCCCAAGGCGTCCCCGGCACCGCAGAGCACGCGTACGAACTCGCCAGCCGCCCCGGCGCGCTTCGCCTGCGTGAGCGCCTGACCCAGCTGGACGCCGGGCAGACCGTGACCGTCGTCGGCGGTGGGCTCACCGGGCTGGAAGCCGCGACCGAGATCGCCGACGCCCGCCCGGACCTCGACATCGCCCTCGCCGTCCGTGGCGGCCTTGGCGATTGGCTCTCGCCCAAGGGCCGCCGGCACCTGCGGAAGGTCGTCGGCAAGCTCGGCATCACCGTGCACGAGCGCGCGGCCGTTACCGGCGTCGAGTCCGACCGCGTCACTACCGCCGACGGTACGACGATCCCGGCCGCGGTCACCCTGTGGACCGCCGGCTTCGCAGTCCACCCGATCGTGGCCGCGACCGCCCTCGAGGTCACCGACACCGGCCGGATCGTGGTCGACGAGACGATGCGCTCGGTCTCGCACCCCGACGTGTACGCCATCGGCGACGCGGCCTTCGCGATGGGCGCGAAGAACAAGCCGCTGCGGATGTCGTGCGCCTCGGGCCAGCCGATGGCGTGGCAGGCCGCCGACTCCATCGCGGCGCGGCTGACCGGCGGGAAGCTTCCGCACGCGCCGCTCTTCTACTTCAACCAGTGCATCTCGCTGGGCCGCACGGAAGGCCTGATCCAGTACGTCACCACCGACGACCGCGCCGTCAACGCAGCGCTGACCGGACGGTTCGCCGCTGTCTACAAGGAGTTGATCTGCAAAGGCGCCGCCTGGCATGTCGCCAACCCGATGCTCGGGATGCCGACCCGCCGCCGCCACGTCGCCGTCGGTGTGCACGAATGGACTACCTGATTCGAGCCGGAATGGACCGTGCCACCATGCCACTCGCGGCGTGAGTCTGGTTGCATGACCACAACGCCGCTCCAGCCGACCGCCCGGACTTCCTTGCGCCGCTCGAAGGAACGCGCCGCGACCGATCGCCAGGTCCTGTACGACGTTCTGCTCGACGGCATGTTCTGTCACCTGGGTGTCGTGGTCGACGGCGATCCGTTGGTGCTGCCACCGGCGTACGGCGTGGATCTCGAGTGTGGACCCGACGGGACGCTGTACCTGCACGGCTCGGTCGCGGCGCGCAGTGTGGTCGCGGCGCCGGAGCAGACCGTCTGCGTGACCGTCACGCACGCTGACGGTTTGGTGCTGGCCCGGTCGGCGTTCCACCACTCGGTGAACTACCGCTCGGCGGTCGTCTTCGGCGTACCGCGCCTGATCACCGACCCCGACGAGAAACTGCACGGCCTCAACCGGATCGTCGACCACCTTGTGCCCGGCCGGTCCTCCGCCACCCGCCCGCCGAACCGCAAGGAACTGGCGAAGACCTCAGTCCTCGCCCTGTCGCTGACCGAGGCCTCGGTGAAGACCCGCTCCGGACCGGCGAACGACGAGGAGCAGGACCTCGACCTGCCCTACTGGACAGGCGTGATCCCGCTCCACGTCGTGGCCGGCGTACCGGAGAACAACCCCGACTGCGACCTGCTGGTGCCCGCACACATCCGCACCCGCGCGAACCTGCTCGGCGCACCGTCTTAAGCGACCGTCCCCTTGTTGTAGCTCTTCTGGGCCCAGAAGTAGCCGACCAGGGCGATCGCGACGCACCAGGCGAGAGCGAGCCAGCCGGTGCCGTTCTCGACCGGGGCCCCGAGCAACAGGTGCCGCAAGGTGTCGATGATCGGGGTGAACGGCTGGTACTCCGCGAACCAGCGGATGCCGCTCGGCATCGACTCCAGCGGGATGAAGGTGTTGCTCAGGAACGGCAGCAGCAAGCTGATCGGCAGGACGATGTTGCTCGCCCCCTCCGCGGTCTTGCTCTTCAGGCCCAGCGCGATCGCGAACCAGGTGAGAGCGAAGGTCAGCGCCACCAGAAGTCCGGTCGCCAGCAGCCAGTCGGTGACCGACGCGTTCGGCCGGAACCCGATCAGGACGGCGAAGCCGACCACCAGGGCCAGGCTGACGGTCGTCACGATCACGTTGCCCAGCACGTGCCCGGCCAGCACGGCGGGCCGGAAGATCGCCATCGTCCGGAACCTCGCGACGATGCCCTCGGTCACGTCCATCGCAGCGCCGACCGCGGGCGACATGGTCCCGGACGCGATGGACATCAACAGGATGCCCGGGGTGAGGAAGTCGATGTAGTCGAAGCCACTCGCCCCGCCGAGACCGGCCGAGAAGGTGTCGCCGAAGACGAGGCCGAACAGCAGCAACATGATGACCGGCATCCCGAGGGCGCCGAGGGACAGGCCGGGGTAGCGCTGGGCGTGCCGCAGGTTGCGGCGCAGCATCGTGGCGGTGTCTGCCAACTGGTAGGACGCGGTGCTCATTTGCTCGTCACTTTCTCGTCGATGTTCTCGTGAGCGGTGGGTTGACCGGTCACGGCGAAGAACACGTCGTCCAGGTCGGGGGTGTGGACAGTGAGCTCGTCCACCTCGAGGGAGGCGTCGTCCATCCGGGCCAGCAGGGCGCGCAGCGCGTGCACGCTGCCGTCGTTCGGCACCTGCAGGACCAGGGACTCGTGGTTCGGCACCGCGGTGGGCAGGACCTGACCAGCCAGCGTGAAAGCCTCCGGAGACGTGAACCGCAACCGGATGTGCCCACCGGGCACGAGCCGCTTCAGCTGCTCCGGGGTGCCCTGGGCAACCAATCGGCCATGGTCCAGTACGGCGATCCGATCGGCGAGCTGATCGGCTTCCTCCAGGATCTGCGTAGTCAGGAAGACCGTGACGCCGCCGGCGACCAGTTCCCGGATCAGCTGCCACATGCTGTGCCGGCTGCGCGGGTCGAGGCCGGTGGTCGGCTCGTCCAGGAAGATGATCCGCGGGTCGCCGACCAGCGTCATCGCCAGGTCGAGCCGCCGCTTCATACCGCCGGAGTACGTCATCGCCGTCTTCGGGCCGGCCTCGACCAGGTCGAATCGCTCCAGCAGTTCGTCAGCCCGGCGGCGGGCCTCGCGGCGGCCGAGGTGGTACAGGTCGGCCATCATGATCAGGTTCTCCCGGCCGGTGAGCAGACCGTCGACGGCGGAGAACTGGCCGGTGACGCCGATCGCGGCGCGGACCGCTTCGGGTTCGGCGTGCAGATCGTGGCCGGCCACCCGGATCTCGCCGGCGTCGGCGGTGATCAGGGTGGACAGGATCTGCACCGCGGTGGTCTTGCCGGCGCCGTTCGGGCCGAGCAGGGAAAAGATGGTGCCTTCGGCAACGTTCAGGCCGATGCCGTCGAGCACGAGTTTCTCGCCGTACGACTTGCGCAGTCCACGGACGTCGATCGCTGCTGACATGATTTCTTCCTCGGATGTTTTCGGGCAGGGTGAACCTGACCCAGGTGGCTGAAGGGTCTTCGGGAGGAGGTTCAGGGCGCACTGATCCAGCCGGCCGGCCGGACAGGCCCCGGATCAGGTGGGTTCAGTTGGGGGGACTAGATGTCGAGGTCCTCCACCGCGGGTTGGCCGGCGGCTTCCTCGACCAGTTCGTAGAGGTCCTCGGGGACCAGCTCGCGCAGTTCCTCGATGGTGTCGACGACGTCCAGCGTCGCCTCGCCCTGGGCCATGCTCCAGGACTGGTCACTGCTCCAGTTGCCGACCCAGGAGCGCCATCCGGACAGGTACCGCTCGTCGTCGGCGCCGACGATGTACTGGTTGCGGCGGTCCGCGTGCAGCACGAACTTGCCGGTCCGGCTCCGGTAGACCTTGAAGGCCTCGTAACCCGACTTGCTGGCCCGGCCGCCCTCGGCGAGCAGTACGCCGGAGAACCGTTGCTTGCGGCCGGCGCCCCGACCCACCCGCACGGTGATCTCGTCGTACCCCTCGAGCCGCCCTTCCTCCAGCTCGACGTACTTGCGCAGCGCGATCGAGATCGCCGAGGACAGGTTCCCGGCCAGCTCCTGCGCCCGCTTGTACAGCGGCAGGTCGTCGTCCGACACGTAGATCGTCTTGTTGGGCATCCTTGACTCCTCCTACGTAGAACTATACGCAGAAGGCTACGCAGATGTCTACATATATCTCTACGTAGAGGTGGATCAGCTCGGCGAGTAGAACCAGGGCTGCTTCAGGTCGAAGAACGTCGTCGGCTCGGCGTCGAGCGAGTTCAGCTCGTCCATCATCGGCTTCAGCTTCTCCGGAAGCTCCTTCCGCTCACCTTCCCGGGCATCCGCCTCGGAGGTGAAGTACATCGCCGTCGTGAAGCCGCCGTCGTCGTACATCGCGGACATGCTGCCGACGGAGTCGGGCCGGAACGCAGCCCACTCGTCCGGGTTCTGGGCCATCAACGCCCGGGCTCGCTCGGGGTTCGTCACCCGGCCCTGCATCACCTGGACGAAACCCGCCGAGTCCGGCTCGCCGTGCAGGTCGAGTTCCACGTCGTCGGTGTCGTGGAAGGTGGCTTCGCCGCTGAGCACTGACGAGAACTCGTGCCACCACTTGTCCTGGGCCGCCGACTCGCTATTCAGCCGCGCCGCGTCGGCGGAATCGAACCGCGCCAGCGCGATCAGCCGCCCGTCCTCGGTGACGCCGGCGGTGGTCCCCAGCCAGCCGGTCGCCTCGGGTGCGAGTTCTTCCATCCACCGATCGAACGCGGCGTGCGCCTGCTCGGCGTCCGTGACCTGTCCTTGAATGACCTGAACGAACATAGTGCGACCCTCCCCTGTGTCCCCCAGGTCGCTGCGGTCACTTCGAACCTACGCCTGCGGCCGCACCTCGTCGACGCCCGCTGCCCTGATCGCCGGCTGGTGGCCCGCGCCGGGAATGTGTGGAAACTGACCGGCTCAAACCCTAGTTATCCACAGATTTGGGCGAGTCTTCGGCAGATTCGGTGGAGAACTCGGGGATCAGTTGGGGATAACTTCGCGAAAATGGTGTGCACAGCTGGGGATACGGGTGTGGATAACTCCACCGCTGTGATTCTCAGCCGCGGACCCGCGCGCCGGGATCAGACCCACTGGGTCGAGACGACGAAGCCGACGGCGATCAGACCCATGCCGACGACGAGGTTCAAGTTGCCCAGCTTGTCCATCATCGGGATCTTGTCGCCGGCGATGTAGAAGACGACCAGCCAGACCAAACCGAGCAGCCAGCACGTCAGCATCAGCGGCGCCACCCAGCGGCGACTGGTGGTGCGTGGCTTCCTCGGCGTTTTCTCCGCCTTGACCTTCTCGGTCTTCTTCTTGTTGCGACTGCTCGACTCGGGCACGGCTGAACTCCTTGTAAGGACGCATAAGCTGACCGCTGAGGACCTGTGCGGGTCCGGTCCCGGGTTAGCGTAGTGCAGAGAGGAACACGGAGATCACGGGTGCGTAGGTTGAGGCGTATTTCGCTGTGGCGGGTGGGGGCGCCGCTGGCGTTGCTGTGCGCCGGTCTGCTGTTCGCGACCAGCGCCACCAACGCCCGGGGCACCGACCTGCGGCCCAGTCGCAACACTACGCTCGCCGGGCTCGTGGAGGAACAGAGCCGGCGCAGCGCGACCCTCGTCCGCCAGCACGCGGCGCTGACCCACGACATCGAGACCCTGCAGGCGCAGCAGGGATCGATCGACCCGAAGCTGGCCAAGCAGCTCGACGATCTGTCCGAGCAGGTGGGGACCAGGCCGGTCACCGGGCCCGGACTCACCGTCACTCTCCAGGACGCACCGCCCGAGGTGGTGAAGGAGAACCCCGATGTGGACGAGAACTGGCTGGTCATCCACCAGCAGGACATCCAGGCCGTGGTGAACGCACTCTGGGCCGGCGGCGCCGAGGCCATGTCGATCCAGAACCAGCGGGTCATCTCCACCACCGGGATCAAGTGCGTCGGCAACTCCGTCGTCCTGCACGGTGTCCCGTACCTGCCGCCGTACAAGATCACCGCGATCGGCGACCGGCGGAAGCTGCAGCAGGCGCTGGACGATTCGCAGTACATCGAGAACCTGCAGGACTATGTGGTGAAGTTCCAGCTCGGGTATGAGGTGAAGAACGAGTCCTCGATCCAGATGCCGGCGTACGAAGGCACGCTGGACCTGCAGAGCGCGACCGTCCCCGGCTTCGAGCACACTCCCTCGGCCAGCCCCACGACGACCGGTCGTTGAGGCCACGACCTAGCTGTCACAATGGTCCGCATGCTGCGGATCCTTGTCGTCGACAACTACGACTCCTTCGTCTACAACCTAGTTCAGTACCTGCAGCAGTTGCAGGCCGACACCACCGTGTTGCGCAACGACGAGGTCACCCCTGACCAGATCTCCGAGTACGACGGCGTCCTGTTGTCCCCCGGCCCGGGTACGCCGGAAGAGGCCGGCGCGTGCGTGGACATCGTGAAGGAGAAGGGCGGCGAGGTCCCGATCTTCGGCGTCTGCCTCGGCCTGCAGGCGATCGGCGTCGCGTACGGCGGTGTCGTCGGGCGCGCGGACGAGTTGCTGCACGGGAAGACCAGCCAGGTGTTCCACGAGGGCGCCGGTGTGCTCGCCGGACTCCCGTCGCCGTTCACCGCGACCCGGTACCACTCGCTCGCGATCGCGCAGGACACCGTGCCCGACGAGTTGCAGGTGACCGCCCGGACCGAGGCCGGCGTGATCATGGCGGCCCGGCATCGCGATCGCCCGGTCGAGGGCGTGCAGTTCCACCCCGAGTCGGTGCTGACCGAGGGCGGCCACCGGATGCTGGCCAACTGGCTGGCCATCTGCGGCGACCCCGACGCGGTCGCCCGCTCTGCCGGTCTGGCCCCGATCGTCAGCTGACCGCAACTAAGAGCCCCCCGCGATGCGATCTGCGGGGGGCTCTGTCGTGCGTAGGGCGATCAGCCGCCGATGGTGATCCGTGGCGTGTCCGTGGGCGTGCTCGACGGAGTGTCGGTCGGCTGGCTCGGCGGCGGCGAGTTCTGCGGCAGGTTGTTGATCGTCAGCGTGATCAAGCTGCCCTTCGGCGCCTTGGTGCCGCCCTTCACGCTCTGCTGGAGCACCGTCTGATCGGGAGCGTTCGGGTCGACGCCGGACGTGTAGCCGACCCGGAAGCCGAGTTGCTTCAGGGTGGCGGCCGCGTCGTCCTGCACCTGGGTGACGACGTTGGGGACCTCCACCTGCTCCTTGCCGCTGGACACGGTCAGCGTGAACTCCTGGCCCGACGGGTACTGTCCGTTCGGGTCAGGGCTGACCCCGAGCACGGTCCCCTCCTTCTCCGCACTGTCCTGCTTGACCGTCGCGTCCTTGACCTTGAAGTTCCCGGCCGTGCCCTCCAGCGCCTTGCGGGCCGCGTTCTCCGACTTGCCGATCACATCCGGCACCGGGAACGCACTCCGACCGGACGAGAACACCACGGTGACCGTAGAACCCTGGTCGGCCTCGGTCCCCGCTTCCGGGGTCTGCCGGATCGCGGAGCCGCGGCCGACCGTGTCGCTGGTCTCCGCCGGTCCCACTGCGAGCTTCAGGCCCTTGTCGGTGAGCAACGTCGTCGCGTCAGCCACCGACTTGCCACTCACGTCCGGTACGGCGACCTTCGCCGGCGGCGTGTTGGTCGCCGTGCCGCCACCGTTGTTGTCGTTGCTGAGGCTGGTGAACAGGGCGTAGCCGCCCACCGCGATGGCCACGATGGCCAGGCCGAGCAGGAAGTAGGCGAGGCCGCGGTTGCGCCGGGACCGAGAGTCCTGATCGTCGAGGTCGTCGCCGCCCGGGGGCAGCAGGTCGTCGTCCCCGGACTGCCGGTACGCCTGGGTCGCGGCGGCCGACGCGACGGCGGTCGGGGCCATCGCCCGGGTCTCCGACATCGCGGCCACGGGCGCCATCGGCGCGGTCACCTGCTGGCCGGACAGCACCCGATGGATGTCCTGGCGCATCTCCGACGCGCTCTGGTAGCGCTCCTCGCGGCTCTTCGCCAGCGCCTTCAGGACGACGGCGTCGACCTCCGGCGGGATGTCCGGGTCGAACGACGACGGCGGCAGCGGCTGCTCCCGGACGTGCTGGTAGGCCACCGAGACCGGCGACTCACCGACGAACGGCGGCCGGCCGGTGAGCAGTTCGTACAACAGGCAGCCGGTCGAGTACAGGTCGGAGCGGGCGTCCACGGTCTCGCCGCGGGCCTGCTCGGGCGACAGGTACTGCGCCGTGCCGATGACGGCCGCGGTCTGGGTCATCGTGGACGAGGTGTCGGCGACCGCGCGGGCGATGCCGAAGTCCATCACCTTGACCTGACCCTGCGGGGTCAGCATCACGTTCCCGGGCTTGATGTCGCGGTGCACGATGCCGGCCCGGTGGCTGTAGTCGAGCGCCTCGAGCACACCGGAGGTGATCTCCAGGGCGCGCTCCGGCATGATCTTGCGGCCTTCGCGGATCAAGTCCCGCAGTGTCTTGCCGGTCACCAGTTCCATCACGATGTACGGGATGGTGACGCCGGATCCGTTCGGGTCCGGCTCCTCGCCGGTGTCGTACACCGACACGATGGTCGGGTGGTTCAGCGAGGCGGCCGACTGGGCCTCCCGGCGGAACCTGGCCTGAAAGGTGGCGTCGCTGGCAAGATCGACCCGGAGTCGTTTGATCGCGACCGACCGGCCGAGCCGGTTGTCCACACCCCTGCGGACCTCGGCCATGCCGCCGCGGCCGAGCGGTTCGCCTTCTTCATATCGGCCGCCGACGAGACGTGCCTGCGATGTCATGACCTCAGCCTTCCAACCTGTCCGGAAACATCCTCAATTTGCCCACGGTAGCGGCCGCCACACGTGGAACCCCGTTGGAAAGACGCGCTGTGACGGCATCATTCCGTATCGTGCTCATTGCCCCAGCACCGCCTCCATCACCTTCTTGGCGATCGGTGCCGCCAAGGTGCCACCGGCGATGTCGTTGCGGGGGATGTTCGCGTCCTCGATCAGCACTGCCACCGCGACCTTCGGATCGTTGGCCGGCGCGAACGCGGTGAACCAGGCGAACGGCGGGCGCTCCTTCGACGTCTGCGCCGTACCGGTCTTACCGGCCACCTGGACCCCGTCGATCCGGCCCGGCTTGCCGGTGCCGTTGTTCACCACGTCGACCATCATCGTGGTCAACTGGGCCGCAACGTCCGGACTGATCGCCTGGTGCAGTGACTCCGGCTTGGTCTCCGACACCGTCTTCAGGTCCGCGGTCTTCACGCTCTGGACCAGATATGGCTTCATCACCTCGCCTTTGTTGGCGATCCCCGCCGAGACCATCGCCATCTGCAGCGGAGTGGCCAGGACGTCGAACTGGCCGATCGCGGACTGCGCGGTCTGCGGCTGGTTCGGGTCGCCCGGGAACTGGCTGCTGGCCACACCGGGCACCTCGTCCAGCGGACGGTCGCCGAAGCCGAACTTGGCCGCCTGCTCGCGGAGCGCGTCCGGGCCGAGGGCCAGGCCGACGCTGCCGAAGGCGGTGTTGCAGGAGTACCGCAGCGCGATCGTCAGGGTCGCGTTGTTGCTCCCGCCGCAGTTCTTCAGGTCCTCGTTGACCAGCGGAACAGTGGTCTGCGGCAGTGGCAGCTCGGCCGGCGAGTTCACTTTGGTCTCCGGCGTGTACTTGCCGCTCGAGAGCGCCGCGGCGGCGGTGACCAGCTTGAACGTCGAGCCAGGCGGGTAGAGCTCCTGGACCGCCCGGTTGGACAGTGGCTTGTCCTTGTCGGCGTTCAGCTTCTTCCAGGCGGCGCCGACCTTGTTCAGATCGTGCGAGGCCAGCACATTCGGGTCGTACGACGGCCTGGTCGCCATCGCGAGCACGCGGCCGGTCTTCGGCTCCAGCGCCACCACCGCGCCGGTCTTCCCGGCCAGGCCGTCGTAGGCGGCCTGCTGGGCCGCCGCGTTCAGGGTCAGCGTGACACTGCCGCCCTGCTGTGGCCGGTTGCTGATCACGTCGATGATTCGGCGGAACGCCATCGACGGATCGGAGCCGTTCAGCTCGGAGTTCCTGGTCAGTTCGATCCCGCTGCGGCCGTACAGGTATGAGTAGAACCCGGTCGCCGGAGCGTAGGTCGGCCCGGCCGGGTAGACGCGCTGGTACTTGAACCGGTCGTTCGTCGGTTTGCTCTGGGCGATCGGCGTACTCCCGATCAGGATCGGGCCCCGGTTGACCGAGAACTGCGAGTCGCGCACCCGGCGGTTGTCGTTGCGGCCGTTCAGCTCGTTGGACCGGAAGGCCTGCAGGTACGTCGAGTTCGCCATCAGCGCGAGCATCAGGATGATCGCCGCCACGGCCAGTCGTCGGATCGCTGAGTTCACTGCTTCTGCACCACCATGGCGATCGTTTCGTCGGACACGAAAGCGGCCGGGGTCTGCGGCCGCCGGGCCTGGTCGCTGATCCGCAGCAGCAGTGCGATGATCGCCCAGTTCGCGACCAGCGACGTACCGCCCAGGGCCATGAACGGCGTGGCCAGACCGGTCAGCGGGATCAGCCCGGTGACACCGCCGACGATCACGAACACCTGCAGCGCGAACGACATCGCCAGACCGGTCGCCAGCAGCTTGCCGAAGACGTCCCGGCAGCCGAGCGCGGTCCGCAGGCCGCGCTCGACGATCAGCGTGTAGATCAGGATGATCGCGATCAGCCCGGTCAGGCCCAGCTCCTCGGCGAACGAGGAGATGATCATGTCGCTGTTCGCGTACAGGGTGATCTCCGGCCGGCCCTGGCCGAGTCCGCGGCCAAGGATGCCGCCCCAGGCCTGACCCATCAGTCCGTTGGCCACCTGACCGCCGTCGATCGAGAACGGGTCCAGCCAGTCGGTGATCCGCTTGTGCACGTGGCCGAAGGCCACGTAGGCGAAGTACGCACCGCCGATGAACAGCAGGCCACCGATGATCAGCCAGCCGGCCCGCTCGGTCGCCACGTACAGCAGGAGCAGGAACAGGCCGAAGAACAGCAGGGATGATCCGAGGTCACTCTCGAACACCAGGACGCCCAAGCTGACGAACCAGGCGATCAGGATCGGCCCGAGGTCACGCGCCCGGGGCAGGTCGAGCCCGAGGAACCGGTGCCCGGCCAGAGTGAGTACGTCGCGTTTGACCACCAGATAGCCGGCGAAGAACACGACCAGGCAGATCTTCGCGAACTCACCGGGCTGGAACGACATGCCGGCCAGCCGGATCCAGATCCGGGCGCCGTTCAGGTTGACGCCGAGACCCGGGATCAGCGGCAGTACGAGCAGCACCAGACCGGCCAGTCCGGCGGTGTAGGTGAAGGCCTGCAGGCGGCGGTGATCTCTGATCACGAGGATCACCACGAGGAACAGCACGACGCCGACCGCGGTCCAGGTGATCTGCTGCGGCGCGGCGGCCGGCTTCGGGGTCCGGCCATTCGCCTCGGCGACCGCGGCCAGACCGAGGTCGATGCGGTGGATCATCGCGACACCGAGACCGTTCAGCAGCACGGCACACGGCAGCAGGACGGGATCGGCGTACGGCGCTCGATAGCGCAGCGCGAGGTGGGCGATCACGGCGAGCAGGCTGATCCCGGCCGCGTAGTACCCAGTGCTGGCCGGCACCTTGTCCTGCACGGTGATGCCGATGTTCACGTACGCGGCGACGGAGACACCGATCGCGATGATGAGCAGAACCAACTCCACCCCACGGCGGGTGCGCGGGATGATCTGGATGACCGAGGTCGAGGCGATGCTCATCGAACCCCGTCACAGTCGTCCGGGTCGACCGGCGCACTCGGTGTCGTGGACGGCGTGGTGGACGGATGCGTCGCAGGAATCGTCGCCGGCGGTTTGGGCGGCGTGGACACCGGCGGTTTCGACACGGGTGGTTTCGACACGGGCGGCGTGCTCGGCTTGGGCGTCGGGGTCGGCTTCGGCTTGGCGCACTCGTCGGCGGTCCGCTGCAGCTCGCTGACGATCGTCCGCGCGCCGGCCAGGTTGTCGGCCTGGATGTTGCCCTCCACCTGCTCCCGGCTGTACGTCGGCAGCTTGTCCACCTGCAGGGTCTGCCGCTCGTACACGTTCGACAGCGTCAGTCCCGGGATGTCGGCTTCCACACCCTTGAAGATCGCCACGTAGTCGCCGTCGGTGCCGACGTAGTACTGCTTCTGCGTCCAGCTGTAGGCGAACCAGGCACCGCCACCGATCAGGCCGAGGACGATGACGAGTACGGCGATCCGCCGCAACCACGGGAAGCGCTTCGGGGGCCGCGGCGCGTACCGCAGCTCTTCCGGGTCGAGCCCGGCGGTGTGACCGCCGTCGCCCGAGCCGTCTCCGACGCGTACGCCGATCGTCGGCTCGGGGCGGCCGGTCCCGCCTTGCGCCACCTCCGCGGCGGCGCCGACGAGCTGTGGTGTGATGCCGCTCGACGGCTCCGTCTCGACCACGTCCGCCACGACACACGTGACGTTGTCGTTGGACCCGGCCTCGAGGGCATGGGTGATCAGCTCCACCACGACGGAGTCCGGCGTACCGTCGGCCATCGAGGCCGCGATCATCTCGTCGCTCACGTAGTCGGGCAGGCCGTCGCTGCACAACAGCAGCCGGTCGCCGGCCCGGACGTCGACGATCTCCAGGTCCGGATCGGAGTCCGGCCGGCCGTCCAGCACCCGCAGGATCAGGTTGCGGTGCGGGTGGGTGAAGGCCTCCTCCTGGGAGATCCGGCCCTCGTCGACCAGCGACTGCACGAAGGTGTGGTCGTGGCTCAGCTGAGAGAGCACCCCGTCCCGCATCCGGTACGCGCGGGAGTCGCCGAGATGCGCCAGGCCGAGTCGATGCCCGTCGAACATCAGCGCGGTGACGGTCGAACCCATCCCCTCGCGTTCGGGGTCCTCCTCGACCAGCTCGGACAGCCGCTCGTTCGCCCGGTGCACCGCGCCGGCCAGCGCCTCGATCATGTCGTCGCCGCTGATCTCGGTCGTGTCCAGCCGCCGGATCACCTGGACGGCCGCCGAGCTGGCCACCTCACCGGCTGCCGCACCGCCCATCCCGTCAGCGAGCAGCAGCAGGTGCGGACCGGCGTACGCCGAATCCTCGTTGTTGCGCCGCACTCGTCCGACATCGGACAGTGCGGCGTAGTCGAGCGACAGGGTCATCGAGGCAGGCCTACTTCGCGATGTTCAGCGTCGTCCGGCCGATCCGGATCGAGCCGCCGATCTCGGCCGGCACCGGGCGGGTCACCCGCTGGCCGTCCAGGTACGTGCCGTTGGTGGAGCCGAGGTCCTCGACCCACCACTGCCCCTCGGACTGGAACAGCCGCGCGTGCCGGGTGGAAGAGTAGTCGTCATCCAGCCGGATCTGACAGTCCGAGCCGCGACCGATGATCACCGGCTCGTCGACCAGGGTCGCTCCGACACCGGCCTGGGGGCCGTCCGCGATCGTCACCGAGCCGGGCAGGCCCTTCCGTTTCTTCACCGGCTTGGTGGTCTTCGGCGTCCGGGTGTTCTGCGGTACGACGGCGGCCGCGGCCCGGCTGTCCACCTTCGCACCGAACAGGTCGGACCTGATCACGGACAGCACCGCGAGGACGAACATCCACAACAGGGCCAGGAACCCCAGTTTGATCAGGGTCAGGGTCAGTTCCGACATGGAGCTTCAATCACCACCCGCTGCTCGGCGGCTGGGCGATCGGCTCGTCCGCCAGACGCAGCGTCATCGTCGTGTTGCCGATCCGCACGGTCGAGCCGTCGACCAGCTCGGCCTCGGTACTACGCCGGCCGTTCACCAGGGTCCCGTTGGTGGAGCCCAGGTCGACCAGGACCACCCGGATCCCGCCCGGGCCCTCCGGCATCAGCCGGATCTCCGCGTGCCGCCGGGACACACCGGGGTCGTTGATCTGGATGTCCGCGTCGGTGCCGCGGCCGAGCACGACACCGGGCGGGTTGACCGGACGCCGCCGGCCGTTCACCTCGAGCATCACCTGCGGGTGCCCGCGGCGCTGGGGCTCCTGCTGCGGGGGCGGGGTGCTGTGCATGACCGTCTGGCCGTCGCTCGGCGGCACGTAGGGCTCCTGCTGGTAGGGCTGCTGCTCGTAGGCCGGGGGTTGCCGCCGTTGCGGTGTCCCGACCGTGGCACTGACCACCCGGAACTTACCGGTCGGCAGCTCGTCCTGCTGGGTCAGCTCGATCTCGATCGGCCCGGAGAACGTGTACCGCTGGATGTCGGCGTGGTCGCGCAGCTCGTTCGCAAGCTCCGTGTTCAGGGTCCGGCCGTAGGCGTTCAGGCGTTCGAAGTCGCCCGGGCCGAGCTCGATGGTGAAGTGATTCGGCACCAGCCGCCGGTCCCGGGACAGGATCCGCGCGGTGTTGTCGATCTCACGCTTGAGCGCCGCCGCCAGCTCGATCGGCTCGACGTCGCCCTTGAACGCACGCGCGAAGACACCGCTCACAATGCCCTCCAGGCGTCGCTCGAAGCGCTGCAGCGGTCGCACGCCTCCTCCTCCATGGTCGGTACACCAAAAGTCCACCGGTCGAGGCGGACACACCGGGTACGACGATCGATCGTATCGGGAGGTTCGACCTAACCCGCAATGTGAAGCTCCGGCACAACCCGTGCTACTGTTCCTTCCGGTCGCTGAGAGTTCTCGAAGCGATCAGCGCGCGGGTGGCGGAATAGGCAGACGCGCACGGTTCAGGTCCGTGTGCCCGAAAGGGCGTGGGGGTTCAACTCCCCCCTCGCGCACCAAAAGTCCCGGTCGATGACCGGGACTTTTTGCATTCCCGGGGGGTGCGTTCACTCACACGGTGAGTCCGATGACCGGACCGGGTCCGGCGCCTTGTCTCGCTGATCGATCCGTGCGTTGATCTATGAGAATGGTCCGTCCGCGTGGTGGGAGGGGCGATGGACCGCGAGGGTGGATTCGTCATCCTGGACGACGCGCCGCTGGAGGGAATGGCCGCGGCCGTCGAACGCCTGGCGGACGAGGACGACGAAGCAGCCGCGACCGCGCTCGAGCAGCATCTCGACGAGCAGGAGGTCGGGAAGGCCGGCGACCGGGGGATCCTGCGCAACCTGCTCGAACAGTTCCGCGGCGTGCAGCTGGTCGACGATCTGGGCACGCACTCGACCAAGCTCGAGTGGCTGGCGTTCCACGTCCCGCCAGGGGGAACCGGCCAGCTCCAGCTCGAAGTCGCCGGGACGCAGCATGCAGCGGTCCAGCTGAAGGTGATGGGCCTGGGTGGTGGGTCCGGGCGGAAGTTCACCTTCGGAGCCGAGCGCGACCTCGGCACGCGGGACCAGTGCTTCGCGCTCGGCGCGTGGATCGACGTCCGGCTCCGGACGTTCCGCGGCCGCGGCACCCATGCCCCCGAGGACCTCCGGGTGGACGTCGAGGCGGTCACCAACTCCTACCTCGAGCCCTTGCAGCCCTGCGCCCTCTGCTTCACCGACGCCGCTCGCCGACCGCCCCGAGCGCATCCGGCGGGCATCGGGTGGGATCTGACCTCGGACGACAAGGGTGTGACCGAGCGCGTGACCGTCGAGTTCACCCGGGAAGCGGAGCTGGAGGTCACCCTTCAGATCCCGGGGCTGTCGCTGGGCGGACTGGTCCCCGGTGTCGCGATGAACCGCGAGGTCCGCAGCCGGTGTGAGGCGTCGTACACGTTTCCAGGGCGCGCGAACTTCGTGGGATACGAACTGATCGGCCGACGAAAGGACTTCCCGTTCTGGGGGCGGTCGTAAATGGCTGCGTTCGAGGTGCTCCTGCACCGGTACTGCACGCGCCCGGGGCTCGGCGGCGTACCGCCCGATGACGACGGCCTGCTGCTCGAGCGGGTGTTCCGGCGTTGGGCAGAAGCGGAGCGGGCGATGGGGCAGGGGAATCCGCGCCAGGCGTTGCGATGGCTCGCGGAGGCTCGCGCGCTGGACAGTGCGACGCCCGATCCGGTTGTCGCTGCCGAGCTGCTCGCCGGCGAGACGAGGTGCTGGGTCGCACTCGACGAGCCTCGCGAAGCGATCGGCCCGGCGCGAGCCGCCTGGGAGCGATGGCTCGCACTAGCGAACGGACCGAGCTCGGACGTCATCCTGCCCGCGGCGCGTGCGCTGCTCGCTGTCTTGTCCTCGCCGGATCCACCGCCGAAGCTCAGCGATGCCGAGGTCTTTGCCGCCTGGCTCGAGGACCAGCTCGTGATCGAGTTTCAGCGGAGCGCCGGCCTCGTCCTCGGCCTCCTTGCCGATGTGCATCGCGTCGACCTGGCCGACGAGGTCGCCAACGACTACCTCGGCTGGATCGAGCGGTTCACGCCCAAGGCCGGGCAGGGCCTCCTCCGGGCTCGGTTCGCGCTCAGGCTCGGGGACGTCTACGACCGGTGCGACGACTCGGCCCGCGCCTTGGCTGTGTTGCAGGACGGCTTGCAGCGTCTCGACGGGTACGCCGACCAGGCCGAGATCTCCAACCTGCGAGGCCAGCTGACGTTCAACGCGGGCAACCAGCACGCCAAGCTGGGACAACTCGAGGATGCACTGGAGGCGTTCACGTCGGCAGCGGAGATCGGTGTGGGCGGACGCGTCGAGGCGGCGCTGCGAACTCGCTACGCCGTCGCGTTCACGAAGTACCAGCTGGGGCGGGAAGGCGGCCTGATCGAGGAGTTGGCCGACCTCGCCTGCCGGTACGAGGAGGTGCTGGCCGAGTCGACCGCCGGCGGATCGGATCTCGATGTTCGGCAAGGCCTCGACGTCGTCTACCGGCTCTGGCTGAAGCTGGAGACGGCGCGGTTGGACACGACCGACGCGCGCGCCGTTGTCCGCTTCCTGCATCTCGTGTTCGCACTGAAAGAGGAGGAAGGCAAGTTCTGCAGCGTCCTGCAGGCGATGGACCGGCGGCCGGACGCGGCGTTCCACTCCGAGATCACTGTGCTGCTCGAGCGGTTGACGAGTACCGCGACCGGGGTGCTCGTCATCGAGTCCGTGCCGGAGGCCGTTCTCCTGGTTTCACTCTCCGGCGGCAGCGTGGCGGTCCAGCTTCTCGATCGGGACGCGGCGGCGGTGGTCGGCGACCTCATCGACGAGCAGCGGCTGGCGACCGACCGCCTCTCGAATCGGGCGATCCCTGCCTCGAGCCCGCCGAGTCCCCGCCATGTGCAGGCCTGTCAGGCGATGTGGCAGGCGCTCGATCCCGAGCTCCGCGCGCACATCGACGGCGTCCGGGTGCTCGCGGTGGTGATGGACAGCAGTACGGACCTCGGCGAACTGCCGATCGAGATCCTCCACGACGGCACGACGTACCTCGGCCTTCGCCAGCGAATCGTTCGCTCGCCGGCGCTCCGCGATCTGAACCTCTCGCTGTCTCGCAACCTGGTGAACGCCCGGCCGACCGGCACGGCGATCGTCGTCCGGGCGGAGGACGCGCTCGTCCACGCCGACGCGGAGACGAGTATGGCCGTAGCTGCTGCCACCGACCTGGGCATGACACCGAGTGTCCACAGAGCGCCTGAACCCGCGACGCTCCTGCACGACCTCGGCGCCGGGGCCGACCTGCTGCATTACGTCGGCCACGGACTCGCCGACAGGATCGGCGAGGAGCTTCCGCTCGGTCCTGGCAAGCGGCTCACGGCGCGTGGATTCGAGGCCATCGGACCGGCGCCGGCACCGTTCACCATGCTCAGCGCTTGCCTCGCCGGACGCAGTCGACAGCTGCGGACCGGTCAGGAGCACGGGTTCGTCACGGCGCTGATCCGGACGGGAGCACCGGGCGCGATCGCGGCTGCCTACATGGTCCCGGACCATCTCGCCGCCGAGTTCACCGCATTGCTGTACTACTTCGCCAGGGACGCCCTGCTGACGGATGCGATGCTGCTGGCGCGCCAAACCCTCGCCGATGACGGCTACCACCCGGCCGCGTGGGGATGCTTCGTCCAGCACGGCGCTGCCGACCTGCGCCTCGGTCGTCCGCACCTGAGCGAGCCGAGCACGTGGTCGGAGTGGGCGTTGCGGTACCTCGCGAGCGGGACCGAGGAACACCTGCGAGCCGCGCGCGACCGACTCGCGGACGATGCGCGGCTGCCGGCCAACCTCGCGCATGCGATCGACGACGACCTCCGGGCGCTCGCCGAACACGATGCGGCCCACTTCGCCGCAAGCGACGAGGCGATCGTCGACCAACTGTCGTCCACCTCGCAGGCGGCGATCGTCGCAGCGATGGTGCGCTCGTACGGCGAGTTGCGCCACGCCACCGCCGACGCGACGGATCGCGAGCACAAGGCCGAGGTGATCGTCGCCCAGTCGCGCACCATCGAACGCATCCTCGGCGACTCGTATCTCTTGATCGCCGCCGCGGTGGAGTTGCGCAAGCACCTGTTGCCGTTCGGCGACAACAAGACCGTTCTGGATGCGGCTCGAGGTCGGCTCCGCTGGTTGAGCGCCGACGAAGAGCCGCTCGATGGGGCGCGACGCGCCCTGATTGGGGAGGAAACACATGTCTGACGACGAGCCCATCTACATCGACGTCGGCGAACTGGCCGGGGTCGACGCCGACACCTACGCGGCCGCCGACAGCGGCGATCGCCAGGCGCAGAAGCTGATGCTCCGCAACCTGCTCACCTCGGAGGCGTCGGCGGCAGCCCTCACCACCGGCCACTGGACCGCGTGGATGCTGCGCATGATCGCGACCGGAGACCGGCAGGCGATCGCCGACATGCTCGGCTCGATCGCGGAGGCGGCCCGCGCGCACTGGCTCTCGACGGCGCAGAAGGCGGCGCTCGACGAACTTGTCGAGCAGTACTTCGGTCCGGGCGCGGTCGGTGCGGCGACGGTCAACAGAGTGCGGGCGGCGTTCCTCGGGCACGAGCGGGAGTCGGCTGTCGTCGACCTCTACCTGGTCAGCGACCGGTTGGCCAGCGGTGAACCGGTGGGCCTCGACGAGTTGGCCGACGCCATGGCGACGTCCCAGGCGCTCGGAGCGCCGGCCGCGGAGGCGTTCTTCATGTCGGTCATCGCCCAGCAGAGTTATTCGGCTGACCCGGTCGCGGCGTTCCGGTTGGCGGTCGGTGCACTGGAGAAGTTCGTCGAACTGCGCCAGCAGGACGAGGTGTACGCGGGAAAGGTCGGGATGACCGCGCTGCTCGGGTCGCAGCTCGCCGACATCGCGGGCGAGCCGCAGGCGTCGATGATGCTGCGCGCCGCGTACTTCGACGAGATCCAGGCCTTCCAGTCAGCCGGCGACTGACGGGGTCAGAACGACCTCCGGTTGGTGGAGCGGGGGTCGCTGACGGCTCGGGTGCGGTAGATGTCGCCTTTCAGGGCGGTGGCGCGCCACGGGCGGGCGTGCGCGGGCCTTCAGCTCGAAGATCGAGTCCACCGGGTACGCCGACAACAGCAGGCACTCGACGCCGAGACGCTCGTACTGGCTGAACAGGTGCGGGAAGTTGACCTCGACACAGATCATGCAGCCGAAGCGGTACCCGTCGACGTCGAACACGACCGGGTCGGAGCCCGGTGAATAGAAGTGGTTGATCTCGGTGTGCGAGCAGAAGCGCTTGCCGTACCGATCCACGAGTTCACCGGCGTCGGAGATCACGTACAGGCCGTTGTGCGGCCGGTGCCCTACCGTGCCACCCGGAACCGACAGATCCGTGGACCGGCGCACGGGTGACCGCGGGTCCGACCGGCAGGTGAGCGGCCGGATCCGCCGGGAGAGTGACGCCTGGGGTCGGTGGTGGATGAGAGGGTGCTGCCTATGGAGCACGCGTTCGAGCTGATCGGGCTGACCAAGACCTTCGGCGACCAGCGGGCGGTCGACAATCTCAGTCTGACGGTCCCCAAGGGATCGTTCTTCGGGATGCTGGGGCCGAACGGAGCCGGCAAGACGACGTCGTTGTCGATGGCGGTCGGCCTGCTGCGCCCCGATGCCGGTACGGCGAAGATCTTCGGAGCCGACGTCTGGCAGGAGCCGACGAAGGCCAAGGCGCTGGTCGGCGTACTGCCGGACGGGCTCGGGATGCCGGAGCGGCTGACCGGTCAGGAAGTGCTGACGTATCTCGGCCTGTTGCGTGGCCTGCCCGAGGACGAGGTCAAGGCGCGTACGGCGGAACTCCTCGAGGTGCTCGAGCTCGACCACGAGGACGACAAGCAGGTGATCGGCTACTCGACCGGGATGCGGAAGAAGCTCGGGCTCGCGATCGCGTTGCTGCATGCGCCGCGGCTGCTCGTCCTCGACGAGCCGTTCGAGGCGGTGGACCCGATCTCGGCGGCGACGATCCGGACCATCCTGAACAGGTTCATCGCCGGCGGCGGCTCGGTGGTGATGTCGAGTCACGTGATGGCGCTCGTGGAGCAGCTGTGCGACCGCGTGGCCGTCGTCGCCAACGGGAAGGTAGTTGCTGCAGGCACCGTTTCCGAGGTGCAGGCCGGCGGCAGCCTGGAGGACGCGTTCGTGGCGCTGGTCGGAGCGTCCACCCGGGGCGCGGAGGGGTTGTCGTGGCTGTCGGCCTGACCTCTGCGACGGCGCACGCGCTGGTCCGGATGCGGCTGGCCGCGTTCCGGCACGCGCTCAAGGACCAGAACCGGCTGACCTGGATCGTCGGCGGTGGATTCGTCGGCCTCGTGCTCGCCGGCGGCACCGTCTGGGTGGCCGCCCGCGACAACGACATCCTGGCCGTCGCGCTCGCGGTGTGGATGCTGGGCTGGATCATCGGGCCGATGTTCGCGGGCGGTGGTGACGAGACGCTCAAGCCGGAGTACTTCAGCATGCTGCCGCTCCCGCCGCGCACGCTGGCCACCGGCCTCCTGACCGCGGCGCTGGCCGGCGTCGCGCCGGTCATCAGCCTGCTCGCCCTACTCAGCCTGCTGGTCGTCGGTGCGCAGTTGAGTGTCGCGGCAGCGGTCATCGCCGTACCCGCCCTGCTACTCCAACTGTTCTGCTTCGTCCTGGCGTCCCGGCTCGCCGTCGCCGTGTACGGCGTACTCCTGCAAGTCCGGTCGGGTGCGGTCATCGCGGCGCTGGTCAACGCGTTCATCCTGGCCTTCACCGCGCAGGGGTGGGCGTTGATCGTCGCCTTCGTGTCCACCGACCTGCAAGGCTTTATGGCGAGTGCCGCTCGCATTGCCCCGTCCGGCTGGGGTCTGGTGGCCGTCGAGGCGGCAGGGCGCAACGATTGGCTCCAAGTGCTGCTGGCCCTCGCCGGCCTGCTGGTACTCGGTGCCGTGATGCTGGTGGCTTGGTCCGCTCTGTTGGTCCGACGTACGACGAGCAGCCGTGCGGGCAGCAAACCTCGGCGGCTGCTGAGCGCGACCAACGCACGTGACGCGGCTGCGGCCAAAGAGATGCGGTCCTGGACGCGGGACCTGCTCTACGGTCACCGGGCTGTCTTCGCGATCAGCTACGGACTTTTCTTCTGCCTGATGCCACTCGCGATCGGCTGGAAGGCGATGCTGCCGTGGGCCGGTCCGGCTGCCGTCGTGATGGCAGGTTCGATGTCCTCCAATTTGTACGGCTCGGACGGTACGGCGCTGTGGACGACGCTGATGATTCCGGGCTCGGCCAGGCCCGACGTGCGTGCACGGCAGCGCGCGTTCCTTCTCGTCTTCGGTCCGCCCACCCTGCTGATCACTCTGCTGCTGACCTGGTGGTCGGGCTACGCCAGCGCCTGGCCGCTCGTGCTCAGCGTGCTGCCGGCCATCCTCGGTGGCGCGGCCGGTCTGGTCGTCGCCTGCTCGGTGTACGCCGCCGTACCGACGACCGACGCGCACAAACGGTCCGGCAATCCTCTCAACGCCGGCGAGAACGAGGGCGAGACGATGGGCATCGTCTACCTGATGCTCGTGCTGGTGTCGCTGACCGCTGGTCCGGCGCTCGTCGCCGCACTGGCCTGGTCGTGGTGGGGCGTGCCGATCGGTGTCCTGTCCGGCGTACTGGCGTGGTGGTACTTCGGCCGGCTGGCGGCACGACGGCTCGATCGCCGGGGTCCGGAGTTGCTCACGCTGCTCAGGCACGGCCGATCCGTGATCGGCGAGATCAAGCGGTCCAACCTCGAGAAGCTCCCGCGCTGGCGTCGTACCACGGCCGGCTTCTGCTTGGGCTTCGCCGCGATCCCGTTGTTCCCGCAGGCCGTCGTACCGGCGATCTTCCTGCTGACCGGGAACCACGACACCAAGTCGTGGTTCCTCGCCCTCTACGTGCCGGCGCCGTGGCCGTGGGTCGTGATCGTGGCGATGGCCGCGCTCGGCGTGTCGATGTACACGTACGGCGGCCTCACCTATCTGCGCGCCAAGCCCGCCCGGGGTGGCTCGGCCGCGGTAGCCGCAGAGTAGGGCTGCCCCGGTGCCGGCCCGCGGCGCTGGGGGTACGGCCGTTCCGCAGCATCCCTCGTGCGACCGGCCGTCCCTGCGACATGGCGCAAGCGCGCCATCAACCGGCACCATCGGGTAATGACAATGCTTTTGGCCGGGCCTTCGGCGCCGGCGGGGTCATGGGGCCTTGGCTCCCGGCCTTCCCTCGTCGCTCCAGTCGCTGCGCTCCCTGCGCTCCTCAGTCCAGGCCGGGAGGCCCCATGACACCAAGAGTCGTACGCAGGTGGGCTTGGCTAGGCACGCTTCTGGTCGGCGGGGGACTGTACCTAGGCGTGCTCGCCGTCCTCACCGATACCGGAAACCCGAACCTGTTCCCGACCCTGATCCTGCTCGGCGCGATGGTCGTACCGCTGACGTTCGTCACGTTCGCGGACGGCCGGTCCGGGCGCTGGCTGATCGACGGCCCGACTCTCGGTGGCTGCCTGCTGTTCGGTGGCGTGGTCGGCGTGGCCGTCGCAGGTCTGCTCGAGTACAAGGCGATGCGGCGACTGGGCACCCTGCCGATGGTCGGGGTCGGACTGATCGAGGAGGCCGCGAAGCTGATCGTGCCGGTGATCCTGGTGGTGTTCTTCGGGACCCGGTACCGGACGTCGATCGGCCGCGGCATCGTCATCGGGGTCGCGGTCGGCACCGGGTTCGCCGTACTGGAGACGATGGGCTACGCGTTCGTCGCCCTGCTGGAGTCGAACGGGAACGTCGGGGCCGCCGAGCAGACGCTGTTCATCCGCGGCCTGCTGTCACCGGCCGGACACGCCGCCTGGACCGGGCTGACCTGCTGGGGGCTGTGGCGGTTCGTGACCGCGCCGTCCGGTCGGCACCTCGCCTTCTTCCTCGGCATGTACGCGGTGGCCGTCGCCCTGCACACCACCTGGGACGGTATCGGCGGCTGGATCACGTACGTCATTGTCGGGGCGATCTCGATCGGCCTGCTGCTCTACGGCCTCAAGCGCGCGCAGCGCAGCGACTCTGGACAAACTGTCCAAGCCGGACCTATTGTCCAAGCGTGACACCGGAGCAACTGACCCCGATCGGCGAGGCGCTCGCGCGACTGCTGTCCCCGCACGCCGAGGTCGTGCTGCACGACCCGGCCACCGATGAGGTCGCCGCGATCTGGAACCCGCTGTCCGGGCGAGAGCCGGGCGATCCCTCGCTGCTCGGCGAACTGGACGAGCTGAACACGACGGGCTCCGACGTCTACGGCCCCTACCCGAAGACGCTGCCCGACGGCCGCCGGCTGTCCAGCGTCAGCGCCGTGATCCGGGCCGACGACGGCAAGCCGGCGTACGTGCTGTGCGTGAACGTCGACCGGACCGCCTTCGAGGAGGCGAGCCGGCTGCTGGCCGCGTTCGCCGCGCCGGTCGCGGGGCAGCCGCGGGTGCTGTTCGAGCACGACTGGTCCGAGACGCTCAACGAGATCGTGGCCGGTTACGTCCGGGAGCACGGCGTGACGGTCGAGCGGTTGAGCCGGACCGACCGCCTGGATTTGCTCGGACGGCTGGACGCGGCCGGCGTACTCAGCCAGCGCCGGTCCGTGCCGGCCGTTGCCCGCGCCCTGCGGATCTCCCGGTCCGCGCTCTATCAACTGCTCGCCCAGACCCGGAAGGAGACGAATGCCGACCCTGCCTGACTTCCGGTTGGAGACGTACTTCGCGCGCTGGGAGTTCAGCGCCCGCTATCACCTGACCGCCTCGGACGCGCAGACGCTGCCGATGTCGGAGTTGCTCGCGCTGGCCGACGACGACGGCCGCGAGCGGTGGGAGTCGCTGGCTCTCGGCTACACCGAGACGCGGGGTCTCCCCGCGTTGCGGGCCGAGATCGCGGCGACCTACTCGGACGCCGGGCCCGAGGACATCCTGTGTTTCGCCGGTGCCGAGGAAGCGATCTACCTTGCGATGCGAACGTTGCTCGAGCCGTCGGACCATGTCGTCGTGCTGACGCCGAACTATCAGGCGGCCGAGACGATCCCGCTGTCCGTGTGCGAGGTGACCGGCGTCGCGTTGCGGCCCGAGGACGACTGGGCGCTGGACGTCGACGCGATCGAGCGCGTCCTCCGGCCGAACACCCGGATCGTGTCGGTCAACTTCCCGAACAACCCGACCGGCGCCGTCCCGTCCCTCGACAGCTGGCAACGGTTGGTGCAGCTCTGCGACGAACGCGGGATCACGCTCTTCAGCGACGAGGTGTACCGCGGCCTCGAGCTCGAACTCCCGTCGTTGCCTCAAGCAACCGATCTCTCGGGTACGGCGCTCTCCCTCAACGTGATGTCGAAGGCGTACGGACTGCCCGGCCTGCGGATCGGGTGGATTGCCTGCCGGGACCGCGCCGTCCTCGACAGGCTCGAGCGGGCCAAGCACTACACGACGATCTGCAACTCCGCGCCGAGCGAGGTGCTGGCGTTGATCGCCCTCCGCGCACGCGAGAATCTGCTCGACCGCAACCGCCGGATCGTCGCGGAGAACGTTCCCGTCTTCGGCCGCTTCTTCGCGAGGTATCCCGAGCTCTTCGAGTTCACCCCGCCTGACGGGGGCTGCGTCTGCTTTCCGCGCTACCTCGGTACCGACGGCGTCGAGGCGATGTGCGCCGAGCTCGTCGAACAGGCCGGCGTACTGCTGCTGCCGTCGAGCATCTACAGTTCCGCGCTAACGGAGACCCCGACCGACCGCTTCCGGGTCGGCCTCGGGCGCCGTGATCCTGCGGAGGCTCTCGACGTCTGGGCGACCTGGTTGGAGAAGCGCGGATGACGCTGCCGGTGATCGGTCTCGACGCGATCGCTCGGGTCGCGACGCCTGACGTGGTCTTCGCCGCGGTCCGGGACGCGTTGATCGCCCACGCCGAGGGGCGTACGTCGGTGCCGGCGCCGATGGTGCTGGAGTTCCCGGACCACGCCGGCGACTGTCATGTGAAGGCCGGGTACGTGGACGGGTCGCCGTACTTCGTGGTGAAGATCGCGAGCACGTTCGCCTCGGTGAACAACGGGTTGATGCTCGTCGTCGACGCGACCACGGGTGCGCCGGCCGCGGTGCTGGCTGACGAGGGCATGCTGACGGCTTGGCGTACGGCGGCGGCCGGTGCGCTGATCACCGACGCGATGACCCCGGCCGACGTGGACGAGGTCGCCGTACTCGGGACCGGCGAGCAAGCGCGGCTGCAAGTGCAGTGGTTGCGGGAGTTGCGACCACTGCGCAAGGTTCAGGTGTGGGGTCGCCGACCCGAGGCTGTGGAGAGCTTGTGTGCGGCGTTCGTTGCGGATGGTTTGGACGCTCAGCCTGATGCGCTCGGTGGTGCGGCGTGCGTGATTGCGACGACCGCAGCCCGTGAGCCGTTGCCGGCGGAACTGTTCCGGTCGGCGATCCACGTGACCGGGGTCGGCACCGACATGCCGGGCAAGGGCGAGTTGCCGGTCGAGGTGTTCGCGGGTGCTTTGGTTGCCACCGACGACCACGCCCAGTGCCTCGACCACGGCGACTTCGGGAACGCGGTCCGGGCCGGAGTCGTGACTGACGACGTCGACCTCGCGGTTGGCGCCGTACTCCGCGACGGGGTGGACCGGACGCGCCGGTCGGTCGCCGATCTGACCGGCATCGGCGCAGCCGACGCAGCGGTCGCGGCTGCGGTCCTGGAGCAACTGGTCAGATAGCGCGCTGCGTTCACCGCGGTCAAGGGGTGATTCTGCTCCAGACCGGGCCGGTCGGTGTGTCGGTGAGCTGAACACCGAGCTCGCTCAGCTCAGCGCGTAAGGCGTCCGCACGAACCCAGTCCCGGGCCGTGCGGGCCGCCTCGCGTTCAGCGATCAACTCGTCGACAACTGCTTGATCGGACTGCGAGAACTGCTCGGCCGCCGGCTCGACGTCGGCCGGTTCGAGGCGATCGAACGGCAGTCCGAGTACGGCGCCACTGGCGGCCGTGACCACCCGCTGACCGTGCTCGGACAGAACCGCATCGCGCAACGATTCCTGCAGCACGGCAAGCACCCGAGGCGTGTTGAGGTCCGCGCTGACCGCTTGATCGAGCTGGTCGATCACCGCGACTGCGGCCGAGTCGTCGCTCGTGAGGGCGCGCGCTTCCTCGAGGGTGCCGATGGACGGCAGTCGCCCGAGCGCCGCCGTACGGCGGATCAGCCGGCGGAGCGTTGCCTGCGCGCCGGCCAGTCCATCCGTGGTGAACTCCAACTGGGCGCGGTAGTGGCCACCGAGCAGGAACATCCGGTACGCGAGCGGGTGGAAGCCGTGCTTCTGCAACTCCTGAACGGTCAGCACAGGGCCGGCCGATTTCGCCATCTTCGCCGCGCCGAGCTGCAGAAACTCGTTGTGCAGCCAGAACCGCACCCACGGCCGGCTGTCGCCCAGATAGGCCTCGCTCTGGGCAATCTCGTTCACGTGATGCAGCTGCCGGTGGTCGACTCCGCCGGTGTGGATGTCGAAATGCTCGCCGAGCAGCTTCATGCTCATCACCGAGCACTCGAGGTGCCATCCCGGCGCGCCCCAGCCCCATGGTGAATCCCATCGCATGGCGCGGACCTGACCCGGCGCCTCCGCACGCCAGAGCGCGAAGTCGGTCTTGGCTCGCCGGCCGGGAACCTGCTCGACCCGAGCCCCCTCGAGTTGTCCACTGACGTCGACCAGTCCGAGCCGGCCGTACCCGGGATCCTTCGAGGTGTCGAAATAGAGGCCCGACGGGATCTCGTACGCGAAACCGCGGTCCACCAGGCGCTCCGCGAAGGCGATCATCGCATCGACGTACTGCGTCGCCCGGGGATAGTGGTGAGCGGGCAGGATGTTCAGCGCGTCCAGATCGGTGAAGAACGCCTGGGTGTACATCTCGGCGATCTCTTCGACCGACCTGCGCTCGCGAGCCGCCGCGAGTTCGATCTTGTCGTCACCGAGTTCTGCTTCGGCCACGGCGTGGCCGACATCGGTGATGTTGATGACGTGCTCGACCTGCCAGCCCTTCCACAGCAGGGCCCGGCGCAGGGTGTCGGCAAACGTGTACGCGCGCAGGTTGCCGATGTGCGCGAAGCTGTAGACCGTCGGACCACAGCTGTAGAGCTTCACAACGTTGTCCGTGGCCGGCTCGAAGTCTTCGATTCGGCGCCCGAGTGAGTTGTAGAGCCGCAAGGTCACCGCCTGATGCTAGCCCGCGACCGTCGGACCTCACTGATGATCCGCTTCCTGCTCAGTGACCGGTCAGTAGTGTGAGACGGCCCTGCTGAGCTGTGGACAATGCGTGCTGGACTGAGTACGGTCCGTAAACGGCGTCCGCACCACGCCACCGCGGAGGATGGTGAGTCCTCCCCCTGTCGGTGAGGTGCTGCCCGCCAGTAGCGCCTCGCTGGTGGCTGGGCAGAGCAGCCCGCGGCAGTTCGTCGCGGCCTGATGGGGGCCCAGACACCCAGGTGGGGCGGCGAGCGGCACTCACTCGCTCACCGCCCCACCGGCTCAACTCTTCACCGCCTGATCCCACGCCGTGGAGGTTCCGTCTCTTCATCTCGTGTTCGCGATCGGGATGTTCGGTAGCCGGACGACCTGGGCAGACTGTCAGGCGTCCGGTCCCCACCCGCCCCTGGGAGTTGCCGTGCTTAGGTCGTATCTGATGATCCCCCGCCTACTGCGCGGCGCCCGGCACGGCGCCTCGCCGCACTGGCGCAAAGGCCACGATGCTCCGCATCGAGACCTTCGCTCCAGCACGCCGATGCACCGCACCGAGCACCTGCTCGCTACGGCGCGGGATCATCAGATACGACCAGGATCCCGCTTGTTCCGCCCAGCCCTGGTCGTCACCGCCGTACTCGCTCTGCTCGGCTTCGGCATCACGCCGTCGAACGCCGCCACGCCCATCACCGTCAGTACGGCGATCGGCCGGCAGGACGGATCGAGTGCCTCGGTCACGGGCTACGTGGTCGGTCAGCCGACCGCGACGAACACCGTTGTGCGCAGCAACTTCCCGAACGACTTCGCGCTGGCGCTGGCCGACTCGGCGACCCAGACCGGTACGTCGTCGATGCTGTATGTCCAGATCCCGACGGCCTTCCGCGCGTCGTACGGACTGCAGAGCAACCCGGGCCTGATCGGTCAGCAGATCACTGTCACCGGGACCCTGACCGCGTACTTCACCCATGCTGGGTTGAAGGACGCGACCGCGTTCAGCGGCGGCGGCTCGTCGGACCCCGGCGATCCGGGTGACTACTACGCCGGCGCCGAGGGCAAGACCGGCGCCGCGCTGAAGGCGGCGCTGCACACGATCATCTCCAGCCAGACCAAGCTGACCTACGACCAGGTCTGGACCGCGCTCAAGGACACCGACCAGGACCCCGCGAACAGCAACAACGTGATCGAGATCTACTCCGGCCGCTCGATCAGCAAGAGCGCGAACGGCAGCGCCGCCGACGACTGGAACCGCGAGCACGTCTGGGCCAAGTCCCACGGCGACTTCGGTACGGCGACCGGCCCGGGCACCGACGTCCACCACCTGCGTCCCGAGGATGTGTCGGTGAACGCGGCCCGCGGCAACCTCGACTTCGACAACGGCGGTACGGCGGTCGCCCAGTGCACGGGCTGCACCGCGGACTCCGACTCCTTCGCCCCGCGCGCCGCGGTCCGCGGCGACATCGCCCGGATGATCTTCTACATGGCCGTCCGCTACGAAGGTGACGACGGCTTCGCGAACCTCGAAGTCAACAACTCGGTCGACAACGGCACCGCCCCCTACATCGGCAAGCTCTCGGTCCTGAAGGCCTGGGCCGCCGCCGACCCGCCGGACGCCTTCGAGAAGCGCCGCAACGAGGTCATCTACACCACCTACCAACACAACCGGAACCCCTTCATCGACCACCCCGAATGGATCCCCTCCATCTGGCCGTAGCCCCATCTGCCCCGCCCTGCCCCACAATCTGCCCTTCGCACCGGGCGCCCGATGGCTCCACAGTGGTGGAGTCATACGGCCACAGGAGGGTTTGATGGACATCGGGATCCGGGAATTGCGCGACGGTCTCAGCCGCCATCTCGCGCAGGTGCGGAAAGGGCACACCATCACCGTCACCGACCACGGCAAGCCGATCGCCCGGATCGTGCCGGTGGACGGGCCGACCAAACTGCAGCAGTTGGTGGCGGAGGGGAAGGTGCGACCGCCACGCCAACCTAAGCGTACGGCGCCACCAGTAGACGAGGGTTAGCGGTTGACGGTTCGGCTTTGCTCTCGGGTTGGCCCGAGGGCGTGGCGGTCGTCCGTCGTACGCTCCCCGGCTGCTGTGAGTCGTGGCTGGGGAGAGGCGGTGGGGAGGGCTATGCCGGCGTGGGCGGCGGAGTGGCCGAGGCGGGTTTGGACCCAGTCTTGGAGGCCGGGGTCGGCGACGGTGATGCGGCCGGCGGACTTGCGGAGGAGGCCGCGGGAGATGAGGCCCTGACCGGCGCTGTCGAGGTCCCAGCGGCCGGGGCCGGGCGGTGCGGACTCGGCCGGCATCGACAACCCGTGCGGACCGCGTACGGCGGCCTTCGCCAGCAGCTCCTTCTCCGCGTCGGAGCAGTTGTGCCAGGCGGCTTCGTAGAGCGTCCGTGAGCGGTCGTTCAGCTGGGCCATCGCTGCCTTCGCCACCCCGGAGGTGATCCCGGTCTGCGGGTCGGCCAGCTCGAGCGCGGAGCTTGCCAGGGTGCGAAGGCGGCTGGGGTTGCCGTTGGCCGCCTTGACCAGGTTGTCGACAGCCTGCGGTTCGTGCGGGATGCCGGCCTGACGGAGTGGTTCGGTGAGCGCCTGCCGCAGCTGCGTGTCGGTCAGCGGCGGCACCTCCCGGATATCGAACCGGTGGGCGACCTTGGTCTCGACGCCGGCCTGCCCGCCGGACGCGCCCAGGAGCCGGGTGGTGGCCAGCTCGCCACCGGCCCCGACCAGGAACACCGGCCGACCCTGCTGCTCCAGGTGCGCGGAGAGTTCGGTCAAGGCGACCAGATCCCGGTCCGATGCGACGTCGAGGTTGTCGACCATCAGCAGGATCGGCTCGCCCTTCTCCGCGGCCAGTTGGCCGAGGTGATCGGCGAGCTCGTTCAGCGTGCTGCCGACGGTGTCCCGGGGTGCGTCGTCCCACTGCCGCTTGCCGACGACCTGGAACACACCGGGCGCACCGATCCGCACCTCCGCGCCGTTCTGGGCGTTCCGGGTCCGCACCGCCAGCTCGCCGAGCGCCTTCTTGAGCTCGCGGGCCGCGCCGATTCCGAAGCGCTGACGGAACTTGTCCATGTCCTGGTTGACCGCGCGGATCACCCGGTTCTCCAGGGGCTCGCGCGGTGAGGCGTCCAGCCGGATCGCCGTCCACCCGTTCCGGTCGGCCAGCGCCTGGGTCCGGTCCAGCTCGTGGCTCGTGCCCATGCCGGGCGGGCCGGTGAACAGGACGGAGGTCCCCCGCGGGAGCCGCTGGTCGAGCGAGATCGGCCGGCCCAGCTGGTCCGTCCGCATCACCGGGTGGACCGGGTTGCGCGCCGTACCGAACACCTGGCTGACTAGCGCCGCCCGGTCGCCGGTCGGGTGCACCGGCGCGATCCCGGCGCCCTGCTGGGCGGTGCGGGCGAGCTCGTGACCGGCCGGGGTCGGGGCCGCCGGGTTCTGGTCGAGGTAGTCGTTGACCCAGTCCTGGAGGCCGGACTCGGCGATCGTGACGCGTTCGCCGCCGTGTTCGCGAAGCAGGCCGCGGGCGACCAGATCCTGGCGCGCCTCGTCGATCGCCTGCCAGCGGCCGGGCCCGGCCACCTGGGTCTCGGCCGGCATCGACAGCCCGTTCGGGCCTTGGGCCGCGACCTTGGCGAGCAGGTCCTTCTGCGCGTCGGTGCACCGGTTCCACCGGCCCTGGTACAGCACCGCGGACTCGTCGTTGACGCGAGCTGTCGCGGCGGCGGCCGTCGCGATGGTGATCCCGTCGCTGGGATCAGCGAAGGCGACCGCGGTGTCGGCGAGGGTGCGGAGTCGGCTCGGGTCGCCATTCGCGGCGCGCAGCAGGCTGTCGATCGCCTCGGGCTGGTAGCGGATGCCGGCCTGCTGCAGCGGCACCGTCAGCGCCGGCCGCAGATCATGATCGGCCATCGGCCCCAGTTCGCGGATGTCGAACTGATTGGTGACCGTGGTCGCGATGCCCGACATCCGGTCGGAAGCGGCCATCAGCCGGCTCGTGGCCATCGCACCACCGGCCGCCACCAGCCACACCGGGCGGCCCTGCTGCTCCAGGTGTACGGCGAGCTCGTTCAGCCCGGCCAGGTCCCGCGGTGACGCGGCGTCGATGTTGTCGACCAGCAGCAGCACCCGCTGACCCTTGCTCGCGGCAAGTTCTCCGAGCTGGTCGGCGAAGTCGTTCAGAGTGGTGCCGAGGTTGTCCTGCGGGGTGACGTCCCACTGCCGCTTGCCGATGAACTGCACAGCCCCGGCGCCGACCCGGACCTCGGCGCCGTGCTGGGTGTTGCGGGCGCGCTGGGTCAGGTCACGGACCGTCTTCCGCAGCTTGCGCACCCGCAGCCGTCCGAACCGCGCGCGCAGGTTCTCGAGGTCCGCGGAGATCGCGCGGGTGAAGCGGTTCTCCAAGGGATCCCGCGCCGAGGCCTCCACCCGGATCGCCGTCCAGCCGTGCTGGGCCGCAAGCACGCGGGCCTCATCCAGCTCCCGGGTCTTGCCCATACCGGGTGGCCCGGTGAACAGGATCGCCTTGCTCTCCGGGAGCGGGTCACCGAGCGAGATCGGCCGTCCGAGCCGGTCCGTCCGCGTGACGGTGTACGCCGGGCGCCGCGGCGTACCGAAGACCTGGCTCATTGGACCAGCGTGCGGACCGTAGCGGTCCCCGACACAGGCTGTACATGGCTTGTCGGTTAACACTCGTCCCCCGGCAGCTGAACCACCGGCCGACCTGGCGACCTTCGCCGGGCGGTTGTTGGCGTTGGTGGGTTAACCTCGGTTAGGTAAACCTAACTTCCGCCCGAGAGGACTGTGGTCGCGTGACCAGCCCCGCACCCCGCCGTAACCGCGTCTGCAAGCGCGCCGTCGTCCAACGGACCGAGCGGATCACCCCGCACATGATCCGGGTCGTGCTGACCTCCGAGGACTTCGTGGACAACGGGACCACCGACCACTACATCAAACTGTTGTTCGGCAAGCCCGGCGTCGAGTACCCGGAGCCGCTGGACATGGGCGTGGTCCGCGAGACGTTCCCGGCCGAGCTCTGGCCGACCATGCGGACGTACACAGTGCGGGGTTGGGACGAAGACAGCAAGGAACTGACCATTGACTTCGTGTACCACGGCGACGAGGGTGTGGCTGGTCCGTGGGCTGCGGCTGCGAAGCCCGGCGATGTGCTGTGGTTCAACGGTCCGGGTGGTGCCTACGCGCCGGACGAGGCCGCCGACTGGCACCTGCTGGTGGGTGACGAGAGCGCCCTGCCGGCGATCGGTGCCGCGGTCGAGCAATTGCCTCCGGGCGCACGAGCGACCGTCCTGCTCGAAGTGGAGGACGAGACCGAGGAGCAGAAGTTCGGCGGCTCGGGCGAGGTCGACGTGACCTTCTTCCACCGCGCAGGCAGCGACACCGGCCGTGGTGACAGTCTGGTCGCCGCGGTCGCGGCCCTCGACTTCCCAGTCGGCGACCCGCACATCTTCGTCCACGGCGAAGCCGGCTTCGTCTTCCGCATCCGCCAGAACCTCTTCACCGACCGCGGCCTCCCCCGCGACCGCGTCTCCCTCTCCGGCTACTGGCGCCTCGGCAAGAACGAGGACGGCTGGCAGGCCGAGAAGGCGGAGACCTCCCGCAAGGAGCGAGAAGCCACCGCCTCCTGACCGGTCAGAGACCGCGGATGGAGAAGGTCTTGCAGTAGCACCGGGCAGGGCGCTGGCGCGCCGAGAACGTTGCCGGTGACCGGGTCGATCGCGCCGACCTTTCCAACCATTGCCGCGCGTGCCGCGTCGTACCAGGCATGGTTGAGGATCCTGCTTCGTTCGATCGGTTCGCGGCGGCGTACGACCGGTTCGTGAGTTTGCAGCCTGGACAGCACGTGGAGTGGGTGGCTGGGCTCGGGTTGCGTGGGGAGCGGGCGCTGGATGTGGGCTGTGGTTCCGGGCATGCGGCCGAGCGGCTGGCTGCGCAGTACGAGGAGGTCCTTGGCGTCGACCTCAGCGAGCCGATGATCGAGCTCGCCCGGACCAAGCGAGCCAAGCCGAACGTCGAGTACCGGGTGGACGACGTGTTCGCCGTGGACGACGACGGCTTCGATCTCGTTTACAGCCACACGATGATGCATCACCTGCCCGACTATCGAGCCGGCCTCCAACACCTCAAGGCTCTCGTTCGCCCGGGTGGGACGGTCGCGGTGGTGGACAACGTGTGCGATCGCTACCCGACTCCGCCGGGGTGGACGTACCTGCTCGGCGCCTGGCTGGGATTCCCGCGGCAGATCGCGCGGTTGGGGTTGCGGGATGCGTGGTTCGAGTTCCGCTTCTGGCACAGCAAGCCGTGGCTCGACCACCTACGGAGCGACCGGTACCTGTCGCGGTCGCAGTTCCGCGAGGTCTACGACAGCGTCTTCCCGGGTGCGCAGTACACCGACCTCGGGTTCGCGCTCGCGATGCGCTGGACCGACGGTCGCGGCGTCAGTGGGGCTTTCGGCGCGTGAGTACGTCGATCAGCGTGTCCGGCTGATTCGTCGGCAGGACCCAGTCCTCGCCCGAAGCCTGCAGGATGACGGCCGGTCCAGGAGTGGCAACCGCATGGTTCACCGCGATCGGGAACTTGAGCCGCTCGGCCCCCGACAGCGAGAACTCGAAGGTCCCCGTCACCTCGGCCAGGGGATAAGTCCGGAACTGCTGCTCCGACCGCGGGACCGGATGCGACTGAATCGTCACCGAGTCCGCCCCGACCAGCACCGCGGCCAACGGCAGTCCACGCAGCCGGAAGACCAGCTCGTACGGCGTATCCGCCAGCTCAGGTACGACGGGCACCAGCAACACGCGATCGGCGTACCGGGCCAGAGCCAGACCGCCGACCACGCCAACGATGAGCGCAGGTAGCGCGAGGATCGCCGGCCACCAGACGCCCGTCACCAGCGGGAACAGCGTCACGACCAGCCCGGCGATGCCGCCGTACAGCCCGCCGACGCCCATCCACCAGCGTGGCTGATAGCGGTGCCGCCGCCGCAGAATCCAGCCGAGCACGAGCATCCCGACCGGTACGACGCACCCGATCCAGGCCGCGGCCGGCCCGGTCGAGCTGATCCATGCGACGAACCCGAGCAGCACCAACGGGATCCCGAGATAAATGACCGCGACCACGCGCTGCACCCGCCGATGCCTGCGCTCCACTTCGCTCACAGGAAAACCCAAGCACATAGCCGCCCAACCACCTACTGTGCCGAGAGTGATCGAGATTCCCACGAAGCTGATCAAGAACCACGGCGAGCAGTCGGCCGAGTGGCTGGCGGGGTTGCCTGGGGATGCTGCGAAGTACCTCGACCGGTGGCAGTTGACGGTCACGGGTGAGCCGCTGAGTGGTGAGGCCTCGCTGATCCTGCCCGTCGTGCGGCGGGATGGCGCCGAGGCGATGCTCAAGCTCCAGCCGGTGAACGGCGAAAGCGATGGCGAGGCTCTCGCCCTGCGGACGTGGAACCACGACGATGTCGTCGAAGTGTTCGAGGACGACCCCGAGACGTCGACTCTCCTGCTCGAGCGACTCGAGCCGCGCACGCTGGACGACCTGCCCGACCACGTCGAGGCGACGCGGATCCTGGCCGAGCTTCTCGCCCGGCTCAGCGCCGTACCGGCTCCGGCCGGGATCCGGCAGCTCGCGGACATCGCGGGCGCGATGGTCGAGGACGCGCCCGGTCTGATCCCCCGGCTGGCCGATCCGGCCGAGCAACGGCTGGTACGGCGGTTCGTCGCTCAGGTGACCGAGCTCCTGTCGGAGTCTGGTGACCGGCTCCTGCACTGGGACCTGCACTACCTCAACGTGATGGCCGCGAAGCGGAAGCCGTGGCTGGTCATCGATCCCAAGCCGCTGGCAGGGGACCCGGCCTTCGAGGTCTTCCCGGTGCTGTGGAACCGGTGGGACGACCTGGTCGCGACCGGCGACCTGCCGCGGGCGATCCGGGACCGGTTCGACCTGATGCTCAAGATCACCGGGATCGATCGGGACCGCGCGCTCGGCTGGACGGCGGGCCGGATCCTGCAGAACGTCCTGTGGTTCGTCGGAGACGGCGCGACCCGGCTGGAGTCGGAGCTGGCGGCGATCTCGGCTGCCCTCTTCGTGTGATTACATGATTACGTGAGTACTCCGACGCTGTACGAATGGGCAGGCGGGCATGAGGCGCTGCGGCGGTTGACCGAGGTCTTCTACGACAAGGTGCTCGAGGACCCGGTCCTTGCGCCGGTGTTCGCGCACATGAGTGACCAGCATCGCGAGCATGTGGCGATCTGGCTGGGTGAGGTGTTCCGCGGTCCCAGCCGCTACACCGACGAGCTCGGCGGCTACCCGGCGATGCTGTCGCACCACATCGGTCTCGCGCTGACCGAGGAGCAGCGGTCCCGCTGGGCCGCGCTGATCGCCCAGAGCGCGGACCCGGCCGGGTTGCCGGACGACCCGGAGTTCCGGTCGGCCTTCGTCGCCTACGTCGAGTGGGGCACGCGGATCGCCCTCGCCAACTCCCAGCCTGGCGCAACCCCGCCCCCGAAGGCCCCGGTCCCCCACTGGGGCTGGGGCGAGGCACCGCCGTACCAGCCCTAGCTGACTCAGCAGACACCCGCGAGGGCGCCGCAGAACTGAGCGTTGGATACAGTCGCGGTTCACGACGAAACCGCGTGGCGGGGATGCGAGGGTGAACCTGTGACCGCTCAGCTCGAGTATCCCGGGATCCAGGACGACGATGCGCTGCTGTCCATCCAGGGCCTGTGGAAAGTGTTCGGCCCGAAAGCGCAGCGCGTCCCGCACCGTCCCGACCTCGCGTCCCTCGACCGAGCCACCCTGTACGCCAAGACCGGCTGTACGGCGGCCGTCCGCGACCTCAGCTTCGACGTCGCGCCCGGCGAAGTATTCGTGGTGATGGGCCTCAGTGGCTCCGGCAAGTCGACGCTGGTGCGTTGTCTCACGCGTTTGATCGAGCCGACCGCCGGCAGTCTGTTCTTCGAGGGCGAGGACCTGCGCGCGGCCGACGAGAAGCGGCTGCGGGCGTTGCGCCGGAGCAAGTTCTCGATGGTGTTCCAGCACTTCGGGCTGCTGCCGCACCGCAAGGTGATCGACAACGTCTCGTACGGCCTGGAGATCCGCGGCGAGAGCAAGCCGGACCGGCGCCGGCGCGCCCAGGAGGTCATCGACCTGGTCGGCCTGGCCGGCAACGAGCAGCTCTACCCCGAGCAGCTCTCCGGCGGCATGCAGCAGCGGGTCGGTCTGGCCCGTGCACTCGCCAACGATCCCGACGTCCTGCTCTTCGACGAACCGTTCTCCGCGCTCGACCCGCTGATCCGCCGCGAGATGCAGACCGAGGTCGTCCGGCTGCACCGCGAGGTCGGCAAGACGATGGTGTTCATCACCCACGACCTGTCCGAGGCGCTCAAGCTGGGCGACCGGATCCTGCTGATGCGCGACGGCGCCGCGGTCCAGTTCGGCACCGGCGACGAACTGGTCGGGGCACCGGCCGACGACTACGTCCGCGAGTTCGTGCGGGACGTGCACCGGCCCGATGTCCTCACCCTGCGCTGGATCGTCCGCGAACCGCGTCCGGACGAGCCGCTGGACGGTCCCGAACTCGGCCCGGACGTCCTGGTCCGCGAGGCCACCCGGCTCGTGCTCGAGTCGGACCGCCCGGTCAAGGTCGTCGCGGACGGCACGCTGCTGGGTGTGATCAGCGACGAGGAGATCCTCGCCGTCGTCGCGGACTCCTGATGGCCGCCATCACCAGCGACCTCCACGTCGAGGTACGCCGGCCCCGCCGCAGTGTGGTCGTCGGCGTCCTGCTCGTCGTCTGGGTTGCGGCGTACTTCGTTCTGCGCGGCATCGACAACCTCGTGCTCGGCGGTCAGGAGACGACCGCGTTCCACCGCTGGCTGACCGACCACCGCGACGATGTCGGCCAGGGCAACGCCGTCTTCGACGCGATCCGGGTGGGCGTCGACCACTTGGTCGTCCTGCTGCAGAACCTGATCTCCCAGCCGTCGTACGACCGGCCGGTCCCGGTGATCGGATGGCTCGGGGTCGTCGCGCTGGCGGCGTACCTGGCCTGGGCGTTCGGCACCTGGAAGGTCGCGCTGCTGACCGCGGCCGGGCTGGTGTTCGTCGGGTTGCAGGGGTTGTGGCAGGAGAGCATGGACACGCTCGCGCTGACGATCGCGGCCGTGCTGCTGTCGTTGCTGGTGGCGATCCCGCTCGGGATCTGGGCCGGTCTGTCGGATCGCGCGTTCCGGGTCGCGACGCTGGTCCTCGATCTGATGCAGACGCTGCCGACGTTCGTGTACCTCGCGCCGCTGGTGCTGTTCTTCGCGATCGGCCCGGCCGCGGCCACGATCGCGACGGTGATCTACGCCGCGCCGCCGGCCGTGCGGCTGACCGCGCACGCGATCCGATCCGTCCCGCCGGAGAGCGTCGAGGCGGCCCGGTCGCTCGGATCCACCCGTGGTCAGACGCTGACCAAGGTGCTGCTGCCGATGTCGCGGTCGACCGTTGTCGTGGGCATCAACCAGACGATCATGGCCGCGCTGTCGATGGTGACCGTGGCCGCGCTGATCGACGCGCCCGGTCTCGGCCAGACCGTGCTGAAGGCGCTGCAGACCCTGGACGTCGGCGTCGCGTTCAACGCCGGCCTGGCGATCGTGGTGCTCGCGATCGTGCTCGACCGCGTGACCACCGCGGCCGGCGACCGCCCCTGGCGTACGGCGAGTGTGCGCCGCAAGATCCTGCTCGGCGCGGGAGCGGTCGCGGTGCTGGTCGCGATCTGGTTCTCCCGGACCTACGTGTGGGCGGCGGACTTCCCGTCCGGTGCGAACCTCGGTTCGCGGATCGCGGTGATCGCCACCGACGTGACGAACTGGGTGCAGGATGTCTTCGGCGGGTTCACGTACGGCGTCCGGGACGCCATCACCAACGGTGTGCTCAACCCGCTCGAGGCTCTGCTGACCGGGTCGCCCTGGTGGCTCGTGACCGCGGTCGCCGTCGCGCTGGCCGCCGTACTCGGTGGTTGGCGTGGGGCGGTCCCGGCCGCGGTGTGCTCGGGGTTGCTGGTCGCGACCGGTCTCTGGCACGACAGCATGATCACGCTGGCCTCGACACTGCTCGCGACCGTCGTGGTCGTCGCCGTCGGTGTTGCGCTCGGAGTATGGGCCGGGCGCAACCGGCGGGTCGACACCTGGATCCGGCCGGTGCTGGACGCCGGGCAGACGATGCCGCCGTTCGTGTACCTGGTGCCGTTCCTGGCGTTGTTCGGCACCAGCCGGTTCACGGCGATCGCGGCCGCTGTCGTGTACGCCGTACCCGTCACCACCAAGATCGTTGCCGACGGCATCAGGGCGGTGCCGGTCGCGACCGTCGAGGCGGCCAACTCGGTCGGCTCGAGCAGCTGGCAGGTGATCAGCAAGGTGCAGCTGCCGGTGGCCCGGCGGGCGATCACACTGGCGGTCAACCAGGGCCTGATCTACGTCCTCGCGATGGTCGTCGTCGGCGGTCTGGTCGGGGCCGGCGCGCTCGGGTACGACGTGGCCGCGGGCTTCGCGCAGAGCGAGTTGTACGGCAAGGGCTTGGCGGCCGGGCTGGCGATCGTCCTGCTGGGCGTGCTGCTCGACCGGGTGACGCAGGCGGCGGCCCGCCGTACTCAGAGATTCCAAGGCTCTACTCAATTCAAAAGCATGGGAGACAAGCGGTGAAGAAGCTCCGGTACGCCGGTGTCCTGACGGCGGTGGCGCTGGCCCTGTCCGGGTGCGGTGGTGCGAAGGTCGGTGAAGACAAGCCAGCTGTCGCCGCGGGCAAGGACTGCGGCACCTTCAACCTGACTGTCAGCCCATGGGTCGGGTACGAGGCGAACGCGGCCGTGGTCGCCTACGTGGCGACCCAGGATCTCGGCTGCAAGGTGGTGAAGAAGGACCTGAAGGAAGAGATCGCCTGGCAGGGCTTCAGCACCGGCGAGGTCGACGTGAACCTGGAGAACTGGGGTCACGAGGACCTGAAGAAGAAGTACATCACCGACCAGAAGGTCGCGGTCGAGGCCGGCTCCACCGGCGTCAAAGGCGTGATCGGGTGGTACGTGCCGCCGTGGATGGCGCAGCAGTACCCGGACATCACCGACTGGAACAACCTGAACAAGTACGCCGCGTTGTTCAAGACCTCGGAGTCCGGCGGCAAGGGACAGTTGCTCGACGGCGACCCGTCGTACGTGACGAACGACGAGGCGCTGGTGAAGAACCTGGCGCTGAACTACAAGGTCGTGCAGAGCGGCAGTGAGACCGCGCTGATCCAGGCGTTCCGGGACGCGGAGAAGAACAAGAAGCCGCTGCTCGCGTACTTCTACGAGCCGCAGTGGTTCTTCAACGAGGTCAAGCTGGTCAAGGTCGACCTGCCCGCGTACAAGACCGGCTGCGACACCGACCCGGCCAAGGTCGCCTGCGACTACCCGCCGTACGACCTGGACAAGATCGTCTCGAAGAAGTTCGCCGACTCCGGCAGCCCGGCGTACAACCTGGTCAAGAACTTCCGGTGGACCAACGAGGACCAGAACGCGGTAGCCCGGATGATCGCGGTCGACAAGATGACCCCCGACGCGGCCGCCGAGAAATGGGTCAAGGACAACCAGTCGAAGGTCGACGCCTGGCTCGGGAAGTAGCTCTGAAGCGCCCTTGAGCTTGTTCTCACGGGCCGGGGGCAACTATCACGATGTGGGCGAGCAACGCCGACGACACGCCGGATTTCGGACAAAACCGGGTAAGTTCGGTCTCATGATCATCGTGACAGCTGCACTGAAGGGCGGGGTCGGCAAGACAACCACGTCGGTGTACTTGGCCTCGTTGGCATCTTCCAACCGCCGCACAGCCACACTGGTCGACGCGGATCCACAAGGCAGCGCAGCCGACTGGATCGAAGCCTCCGACGACCAGCACCTGGCCAGGATCGAGATCGCCGAGGCGCCGACCGAGCGCCTCCTGAGCAAGGCACTGGACAAGGTGCCGCCGGAGGGCATCGGCATCGTCGACATGCCCCCGTCCCACGAGCGGCTGCTGAACAAGGCGCTCGAACGGGCCCGGATCGTGATCATCCCGACCCGGGTGGGCGGGGTGGAGACACCGCGGGTGAAGGCCGTGCTGGACCTGGTGCCGGACAACATCCCGGCCGGGCTGGTGATCTGCTCGGCCCGGACCTACACCCGCAGTTACCAGGAAGCGATGCAGCAGTACGCCGAGGAGGGCATCCCGGTCTGGGGCACGATCCCCGAGCGGGTCTCCATCACGGCCGGCCCGACCGGACCGCTGGCCGCGGACGGACTGGAGTCCTACAAGAAGGTCTGGCGCAAGATCCTGGCCGCGGCCCGGACCTGATCGCCCGAGGTGGCCGGGTCGGCGAACTCGCTCGCAGACCCGGCCCGCCCAACTGTCGCGTCAGCGTTTCAGGGGTGGTTCGCCGCGGACGTACGAGCGGATGACAGTGGCGGCGGCGCCGCGCGCCCAGTTGTCGAAGGTGTGCGAGCGCAGCATCAGCCGGCAGTCTCCCGCGGCGCCGAAGGCATGGTCCGCGAACGTCTGCCGCATCCGCTCCTCGTACAGGTCGTACTCCGCCACGCCCTCGCCCGCGATCACCACGAGCTCCGGGCCGACCAGGTTCACCATCGCGGCCAGGGCCGCACCGATCACGTCACCGGCCCGGTCGAACGCCTCCCGCGCATGCTCGTCACCCTCGTGGGCGAGCTTGATCGCACCGGCCAGATCCAGGTCCGCACGCCCGGTCGTCTCGCGGGTCCGCGCCAGGATCGCGTCCGACGAGGCAACGGTCTCCACGCAACCACGCCGGCCGCACGTGCACACCAGGTTGCCGGGTGCGAGGGGGAGATGGCCGAGCTCGCCGGAGACGCCGTACGCGCCGGACACCACTTCGCCGTTGATGTAGAGGCCGCAGCCGATGCCGGAGCCGATCGTCACGACCGCGAACGAGTCCGCGTTCACCCCGACGCCGAACCAGTGCTCCGCCACGGTCAGCGCGCGGACGTCGTTCGTGACCACGATCGGCACCTTGATCCGCTTGGCGAGCAACTCCGCGACCGGGACGCCGCGCCAGCCCATCAGCGGCGAGTCACGTACCACGCCGTGCTGGGCATCCACATCACCGGACACCGCGACGCCGATCCCGATCAGCGGCCCGGCCAACGCCTCGCCCGACTTCAGCGAGCCGATCAACGCCTTCGCCAGCTCAGCAAGCCGCTCGATCACCCGCTCCGGCGCTGTGTCGTCGAGCTTCTCGTGCCGGACGCTCAGGATCCCGGCGGTGAAGTCCGTGGTCACCCCGATCAGGCTGGTCGGGGTCACCTTCACCCCGATCACGGAGACGCTGCTCGGTACGACGGTCAGCGGGCTGACCGGCCGTCCGATGCCGAGCTGGGTGTCCACCTCGGACGGCGCCGCCCCCTGCTCGGTGACGAACCCGGTCTCGATCAGCGGCGCGACCGCCTTCGTGACGGCCGCCTGGGAGAGCCCGGTCCGGCGCGCGATCTCCACCCGCGGGATCGGGCCCTGGGTCAGAATCCTGGTCAGCACCGCGACTCCCGCCGGCGTGGCCAGGGGGAGCGGACGATGAGGACGCAGCGGCACGAGAACAACCTACCGGCGAGTCCGCCGCTAAACCTCGATATTTCCCAGGATGGGTGAGGTCAGGGCCCACCGGATGGTGCGGGTGAGGCCTTCGCCGGCCGCGCGAACGACGGTCCGCTCGGCCAGCGGCAGGTACGGGAGGCGCAGCGGCCAGCGGGTCCACCACGGCAGCAGTCCGACCGCGGCGGCCGTGAGTACGCCGTACGCCGGACGAGCGGCCCACGGCACCGGCGGGTGGACGAGCATGAAGCGCGCAGCCTGGCGTGCCTCGCTCGTGCCGCGGAGCTCCGGCCGATACTCGGCCAGCATCTGACGTAGCTCGACCATGGTGGTCGGAGGGTCGACCACACCGAGCTTGCGGGCCACGAGTGCGGCGTCCTCGACGTACAGGTCCTGCTCCGTGGCGTCGAGCGGCTGCACGCCGTACGTCTGGTGGGCAGCGAGAAAGCTGTCCAGTTCGGCCAGGTGGACCCACCTGAGCAGGTGCGGGTCCGAAGCTCGGTACTTGACCCCGTCCGGACTGGTCCCGCGGACGCGCTCGTGCACCCCCTGCACGCGGGCGATCGCCTCCTCCGCGTCCGGGATCGCGCCGTACGTCGTGATCGCCAGGAAGTAGCTGGTCCGGCGCAACCGCCCCCACGGGTCGCCGCGGTAGCCGGAGTGCGCCGAGACGGCCGCCATCGCCAGCGGATGCAGCGATTGCAGCAGCAGGGCGCGCAGACCGCCGGCGAACATCGACGCGTCGCCATGCACCCGACGGATCGGGCGGTCCGGTGCGAACCAGCGTGGACCGGGGGTGTTGTGCACCCGGTTGCGTTCAGCCCGCGGGTCCGGACCCGCCACCTTCGTCATGATCATCCGCGCGAGTCCGTCTCGCAGCGGGTCGAGCGGTCCAGCGAGGGTGGCGGTCATACGACCAGTGTGCCTCGACCGATCCCGTCAGGGTTCCAGGCGGCCGCCGGACGAACGCTCGGCGTACTCGTCCTCCAGCAGCGAATAGAGGAGGGAGTCGCGCCAGTTGCCGTTGGTGAAGACGTGGTCGCGCAGGTGGCCTTCGTAGGTGAAGCCGATGCGCTTGACGACGGCGATCGAGGCCTCGTTCTCCGGGCCGATCGCCGCGGTGACCCGGTGCCTGCCGAGCGGGCCGAAGGCGAAGTCGAGCATCACGCGGGAGGCGTCGGTCGCGTAGCCGTGCCCCCAGTGGTCGGCGTGGATCGCATAGCCGAGCTTGGCCGCCCAGGGCCCGCTCGGAGCGATCCGTGCGAAGCCGATCACTTGATCGCCGTCCTGGCGGGTGACGGCGAGCATGTGCTCCGGGCGATCCTCCCGCGCCGAGCGCTCGATAATGCCGGCCAGCATCTCCGCCGCCTTGTCGCGGTCGTAGCTGTCGAACGCCATCCATCCGGTCACCCGGTCGTCGCCGGCGATCGCCAGGTAGTCGTCGAGGTCGGAGGGCCGAAAGTCACGGAGTCTGGTCAGGTCACCGGTCAGGGGCTCCATCCGGGCAGGCTACCGGGAGAAGGTCTGCATCGGCGTCCGGGTGAACATCTCGATCTCCTCCTGCAACTCCCGGGCGTCGTCTGCGCGGCCGGACTGCCGCAGCGCCTGGTGGACCCGGCGGGCCGAGTGCACCACGCCGTTGATCCGGCGCTCGGTCGGCAGGCCCAGCACCGGGGCGATCGCGTCGGCCGCGCCGTCCAGCTCACCGTTGGCGATCCGGCTGATCGCCATCGCGGCCTGGCTGCCGGCGGCGTCGCCGAAGGCCCACTCCGGGTGGTTCTGGTCGGCGTAGGCGTCGACGGCCTGGCTGGAGTACCGCTCGGCCTGGTCGACCTCACCGGGCAGCCAGGCGAGCGCGTCGGCGGCGTAGTACAGCTGGCGGTGACGGCCGAAGGTGCACAGGCCGCCCATCTCGTCCAGGTCGTCCTTGCGCACCGAGCTCCAGGCCTCTTCGGCCCGCTCGAGCGCGGCCCGGGTGGCCTCCGGGTTGCCCAGCGCCGCCCAGGCACGGGCCTCGCTGACCGGCAGCCAGACGCTGGTGGTGCTGTTTGCCTGCTCGGCGTACCCGGCGCCGAGCTGTGCGTACCGGACCGAGTCGTGCGGGTTGCCGGCCCAGTAGGAGACCAGGGACTGCAGGCCGCGCACCCAGGCGCGCAGGCCGTGGTGGTCGGCGTTGTCGGCGCACAGGAACGCGGTCCTCGCCTGCGTCAGGGCAGCATGCGGATTACCGAGGTCGTGGGACGCCTTGGCCAGCAGACCGCCGGTCACGCCGCCGAGGAAGTACAGCTGCCGCAGGTGCTCCGGGCGTTGCCGGCTCTCCAGCAGGGCGAAGACCAGGTCCTGGGTCTCGACCAGCTGGCCGAGGATCTCCGGCAGCGGGCGCTGCGGGTAGGCCTTCGCGACGTGGCGCACATCGTCGTACACCTGTTCCATGGCCTCGCTTCCGAGACCGGACTGGGCCGCGAGGGCAAACGCCCTCGCTCGGCTGGCAGCCATGTCGAGAACCTCCATCTCATTACCTGTCGTGATCCGTCCACTCGCGGCAGGTGACGGCACCACCTGGGCAGCCTGCTCGGGGACGTACGGCGCGAGGAGCTCCTCGACCGGTTTGCCGAACATGCGTTGCAGGGTGCGCCGGGTCTGAGGAGTGGTGCCTGCGCGCTCGCCCGATGCGAGGCGCCGCAGGTGCCGCTCGGTGATGGTTCCACCCAGCTCGACGAACTCGGCGACGATCTCGGAGTAGGTCTGGTTCCGGCGCTGGATCAGGTGCGCCAGGACCGTCTTTGGCGTATACCTACCCGCCATCGTTCCTCCTGTTCACGTCAGATCAGACGTTGTCTCGACTCATGCCCCACGACAAGGTGCGGTCCCCCAGATGTCCGCCAGAGGACCGGAAGAGGTCCGGCAAAGGTCCGGTCCAGGTCCTAGAGCGGTCACGGTGGGCTCGTGCACCATTACTGCCATGACAACCAGTAAGTCCAACTGGTTGCAAGGGCTCAGAGTTACGGGGTGAGAGGTAGTGACCATCGCGGAGATGACGTCGAGGCAGCACCGGCGCAGAGTTCGGGTCTGGTTCGGCGAGCATGTGATCGCGCAGTACGTCGCGGACGCGCCACTGGCGGCCCGCTACGAACAGGCGATGCGGCGCCGTTTCGCCGGTCTCCGAGTCACCAACGACCTGCTCGGCCCACTCGACAGCACCGACTGAACACCTGAACCTCCGGGTCCTCCTCAGACCCGGCCGCTGCGCCCTGGAGTCTCCTCACGTCCAGGGGTAGCACTTGGAAGGTCCGTGGCACTCCTCAGTCCCGGACGAAACCCAGGTGCGGTCCGGAGAACTCCTC
>NZ_JBSXMZ010000037.1:0-29456 GCF_054073265.1 Kribbella sp. CWNU-51 | reverse complement strand
CCGGAGCACTCCTCAGCTCCGGCCCCCACCGCCCACCGACCCGGCTGGGCCTGGCGGTTGACCCTGTATCGCCGCCGCCCAGCCGTTCCAACCACCTCCTGGCCGACACCTCGGGCCAGGCGGGGCCGAGTGTCCTGGGCGGTAGGACACCGGAGGCTCCCGACACCTCACCGGGAGCCTCCCCCTGAGGTGGCCGGCTCTGCTGTGTGACCGCCGCGCCTGGGCGGTCACACAGCGGAGCCCTAAGTCATGCCCCGAGGCGGTGCGGACGCGGCGGGGTCGGGGTGAGCGGGTCGGGTGAGCGGGTTTGGGAGCGGGTGGGGCGGGCTCGGGTGGGAATTGGGGACTTCGGACACCTGATGGGGAGTTGGGACAGGTCATACCTTGTCCGCGGTCACCGGGTGGTGTCCGCGGATCCCAGGTTCGCCGCCATTCTCCGCAGTACGCCGATGGTTGCCAGGTACTCGTCGTCCGAGACTCCGGCTATAACCCGCCTGCGCTGAGCCTGGACCTTCGTGGTCAGCTCCCGGAGCGCCTCCGCGCCGGCCGGGGTGAGCTGGTCGCCGCTCAGCCAGCCGCGCTCGACCAGTGGGTCAGTGACCGCGGCGAGTTCCGCCGCGTCGCCGGTCAGGAACGGGGCCAGTGCGGTCGCGATCGGGTCCGCTCCGGCCGCCGCGTTCAGCGCCTGCCATTGCCGGCGGCTCAGCCCGTCCGCCGCGAGGACCTGCTCGAACGACGCTTCGAGCAGCCGGTCCACCTCTTTCAGCCACCATCCGATAGGCTTGTTGTCATCTGACATATACATGTCAATCAACATATATCTTGGAGAGGCTGTGGCCAAGCCCGATCCCGCGATCGCGGTCGAGTCGGCGATGATCGCGGTCCGCCGGCGGCAGACCCGCCGTACCTTCGCGGTCGAGTCCGGCGGGCCCGATCCGGTCCAGGAGGTTCTCGACGCGATCGAGGCGGCGGCGCCCGATGCCCTCGGGGTGAACGGAGTGGCGGCTGCCCTCGCGGTGGACCAGCCGCGGGCGAGCAAGTTGGTGGCGGCGGCCGTGTCGGCAGGCCTGGTACGACGGGAGGCCGACCAGCGGGACGGGCGTCGTACGAACCTCGTGCTGACCGCCGCGGGCAGGGAGCAACTCGATGTGGTGCACGCCTACCGCCGAGAGCGGTTCGCTGCGGCGATGAACGACTGGACCGCCACCGAGCGCGAGGCCTTCGCGGACCTCCTGACCCGGTTCGTGGCCGGCCTGGACCGCTAGTTTCCCGTAGGGACACTAAATGTCCGCTTCCGGTCCGGTGACCTGGTCCGCGTCGGTGACGTAGACGGCGAAGGGAGCGTCGGGCTGGACCACGGGTGAGCCTTCGACCCAGCCCTCCGCGGTGATCTCGCCTGCGTAGGTCATGCCGAGCCGTTCCATCACCGCCCGAGACGCACGGTTGTGTTGCTCGGTGAACGCGATCACCGCCTGAGCGCCCAAGGTCCCGAACGCGAACTCCAGCCCTGCACGCCCGATCTCGGTGGCCAGGCCGCGCCCCCGCGCCGGCGCGACCAGTGCCCACCCCAGCTCCAGCCGATCGACCGCCCACTCCGGGCCGACCAACTCGGCGATAGCCGCGGCCGTCGGCGCATCGGCCGGTATCCGGGACAGCCCGCCGCGGCCGGCCAGCGCTCCGCCGACGCGCTCGTAGGCGATCCACTTGCTCACGCCGTCTCGTTCCCAAGCGTCCCGGAACCCGGCAGCTCGCCGTGCCGCCTCCTCGGGCGACCAGGACTCGTCGTACCAGTGCGCCACCACCGGGTCCGCGAACAGGCGGACCAGGTCCTCGACATGTCCGGGCGCGACCCCGTTCGGACCGGTGATCGGTTCGAGGCGGAGGCGGTTGGTGAACCTGGTCCGCACCGTGTGTGCCACCAGATCGCGCAATCGCCGGTCGCCGTCCGTCCGGTTCACCATCAGCAGGTCCAGGTCGTCCGGCCCGACCCAGGCCGACGCGTCGTGCTTGCCGGCTTCGAGCCGCGGACGGGTGAGGTCTCCGTCGATGGTGATCAGGTAGTCGAGCTCACGCCGTACGCGTCCCTCGTACTCCCACTCCCAGTCGGCGACGGCCCCCACGATGTCGCGGACCTTCCACCCGGTCTCCTCCTCGACCTCTCGCGCCAGCGCTTCCTCCGGCGTTTCCCCCGCTTCCAGATGCCCGCCGACGATGTCCCAGATCTCCGGATACAACCGCCGCTCCGCCGTACGCCGCTGCACATAAACGCGGTGTTGTTCGTCCCGGATCAGAGCACCCACACAGTCAACCGAACGCATGCCCCCAACCTAGACCGAGGTGCTCAGCGATAGCCGCTGCCGTTGCACATTGTGCAGGTCGTGTAGCCGCCGTTGCAGGCCCAGCAGCTCTTCCATGTCGAGTCGTTGTCCTGGATCGATCCGCGGCCATGGCACGCCCAGCACATCTGTTTGCCATTGGTACACGCAGAGCAGACCTGCTTCGCGGGGCTGGCCGCGAGCCAGTTGGCTGAGGTCGACCCTTGCGGTGGCAGCTGGGCGGCCCGCGGGCGGTTGGCGGCGCGGGCGTTGCGCTTCGCCACGCGGGCGGCGATGCAGTCCGCGTCGGCGGCCGCGACCCCTGGGCGGATCCGGACGTAGTACCACACGGCTACCGGGATGCTCAGCAGGATGAAGTACGTGACAACGGGCAACAGTGCCCAGAGCCACTTCCTTCGTCCGGCCTGCTTCCAGGCATGCCCGTGCAGTCGCAAGACGCTGACGATCATCACAACGGATGCCGCCAGGCCTGCGTACGTGATGAACTCGAGAATCCCCGCTGTGCTCATGTCCCCGCCCCCAGTTCGGAGTATGTGCTTGCCTCAGGCACGTGCACAAGATCAGCAGGAGCAGCACTACCGGCCGCGCTCGGCCGGTTGCGGAGCTGGCTGGTCAGCGACCTGCCAGTGGGCGTTCGGCGACTCTGTTGGGCATGAAGAGGACGGCGACGACGAGGAGTACGGCGGCGACTGCGGCGCCGTAGAACACATCGTGGATCGCGGGAGCGAGCACCTCGCTCGGGAGTTTCTCCAGGTCCTCGTGGCTGTCGCCGAGGCGAGCTGCGACCACACCGTTGGCCACCGCGCCGAAGACCGCGACGCCAACCGCGCTACCGACCGAGCGCGAGAACATGTTGGCGCCCGTCACCACACCGCGCGTCGTCCAGTCCACCGACGACTGGGCAGCCACGACCGACGGCGACGCGGAGAAGCCGAGACCGACGCCGATCACGAAGCAGGCCGCGGCAAGATGCAGGACGGAGCTGCCGGAGTCGACCATCAACAGCAGAGCCGACCCGAGTACGACGATGATCGCGCCGAAGAGCATCGTCGTCCGGAACCCGAGCCGCAGATAGATGCGCCCGGCAAGCGATGCCGCGATCGGCCACCCCAGCGTCATCGCGGCCAACGCGAACCCGGCGACCAGAGCCGACGTACCGAGCACACTCTGGGCGAAGAGCGGGACGTACGTCGACAGGCCGATCATCAGCAGCCCGATCAGCAGAGCGGCCGAGTTGGCCGAGTTGAGCACGCGCTGGCCAAGCACCCACAACGGCAGGATCGGTTCGGCCGCCCGGCGCTCGACCAGGACGAACACGATCAGCAGCACCGCCGCCGCGGCCAGGATCGCGATGCTCGCGCCGGAGCCCCAGGTCCACATCACGCCGCCCTCGAGCAGGCCGAGCAGCAACAGGGAACCGCCGATCGCGAGCAGGACCGCGCCGGCGTAATCGATCTGGTGGCTGGCCTTCCGGGTGACGTTCTCCTGGAAGCGGCGCACCAGCACCCACGCGGCGGCCAGCCCGAGCGGGATGTTCACGAAGAAGATCCAGCGCCAGGAGATGTAGTCCGAGAACACGCCGCCCAGCGTCGGGCCGACGAACGACGCGATCCCCCACACGCTGGCGATGTAGCCCTGCACCTTGGCCCGCTCCGCGACCGTGTAGATGTCGCCGACGATCGTCATCCCGATCGGCTGGATCGCGCCCGCGCCGAGACCCTGGACCAGCCGGAACGCGATCAGCGCCGGCATGCTCCAGGCGAACCCGCACAGCACCGAGCCGAGGATGAACAGCCCGACGCCGAGCAGCATGATCGGCTTGCGGCCGCGCAGGTCGGCGAGCTTGCCGTAGATCGGCACCGACACCGCCTGGGCCAGCAGATAGATCGAGAACAGCCAGGGGAACTGGGTGAACCCGCCGAGGTCGTCGACGACCGACGGTACGGCGGTGGCCAGGATGGTGGCGTCGATCGCGACCAGCCCGACGCTCAGCATCACCGCGAGCAGGATCGGCCCACGCTCCGACCGGAGCCCCACACTCGCCCGGTCGATCCGCTCAGTAGTCATATCAGTGGCCAATGTATGTGATGTGACAACGATTCCCCGAGTCCAGGCCCAGCTGGTGAAACGGTGACCGGACGGCACGCGGAGGTGGGGACTGTGGGCTTACGGGCGGTTACGCTCCGGGGGGTGAGGATCCGGGATGGGATGGTGCGGGCCGTCGTGCTCGTGGTGACCGTGTCACTCACCCTGGTGTTGTTGCCGATCGCGATCAACGTGGGCACCGGCGGGACGGCGCCGAGGTTCCTCGCGCCGTACGCGGGCTGGACCTGGCCGCTGATCGGGCTGCTCTGGCTCGTCGCGATCGTCACCGCACTGTTCGAGTTCCGCAGCCGTCGCCTGCCGACCGTCTCCGGACGCAGCGCGGACCAGCCGCGCAACCGGCCCAACGCCCTCGCCCGCGTCGACCGCTACCTGTCCCAGCGTCACGCCGGCTCGCTCGCCTCCCGCACCCGCATCGCGCTCGCTCTCGACGAACGGCCCGAAGCAGTGCTACGCCCGTACGACCTGTTGGTGCAGCCACTCGACAGCACACCTCGCGAGGTGCCCGACGAGACCGACATCGCTGCCGTGTTCGACGAGCTCCAGGACTCCATGCTGATTCTGGGTGCGCCTGGCGCCGGCAAGACCACTCTGCTGCTCGAGCTCGCCCGGACGCTGTCCGAGCAGGCCCACGCCGACGAGAGCAAGCCGATCCCGGTCGTGGTCGATCTGGCCGGGTGGACCGCGCAGCCATCGCGGAAGGATGACGACGACCCGCTCGACAGCCCGAACCTGGCCGGCTTCGTCCGCTGGCTCCTGTTCGAGCTCAGCACCCGCTACGGCATCCCCGCCGCCGTCGGCCGCACTTGGCTGCGGCGTGGTCGCTTGGCCCTTCTCCTCGACGGTCTGGACGAGATCGCCAAGCCGAACCGTCCCAAGCTTGCACCGGTGCTGGAAGAACTCCGCCGCCGCTATCTGATCGGCAAGCTCGCAGTCACCTGCCGCACACAGGACTACGAGCTCCTCCCCGACCAGCTCAGCCTGTACGGCGCTGTGCACATCAGACCGCTCAACCGGCAACAGGTGCTCGACTACTTCGCCGCCGTCGGGCCGGAGCTGGACGGCGCTCGCACCGCGATCGAGCAGGACGACACACTCTGGGACCTGGTCAACTCACCCCTGATGCTGAACGTCACGATCCTCGCCTACCAGGGCCGAGCCCCGGAGGAGGTCGCCGCGGGCGGCGTCGCAGACCTCCGCCGTGAACTGTTCGACACCTACGTCACCGAGGTCCTCGCCCGCGACCGCTCCACCAGCCGCCAGTACGACTCCAGCACGGCGGTCCGCTCACTGTGGTGCCTCGCCTGGTGGACCCGCAGCCGCGCCGGCGATCGCACCGCCGTACCCCGATGGCTCGTCCCGAACGGCTGGTACGGCCTCTCGCTCCCAGAGGTGGACTACCTCGCCCACGCCGTCTGCCTGCCCGCACTCTTTGCCGGCCTCGCCGCGGGAGCGACGCTCGTGACGCTTGCGCAGTACGGCGTACTCGCGGCGCTGGCCGTAGCCGGGGTCACACTGCTGCTCGTGCACCTGCGCCCACACCCCTGGCAGGCACTCACCACCGACGGACCCAGACCACAGTGGGCGCCACTCCTGACAGCGACGCTCCTCGCGGGTACGGCGACCACCGTCATCCTCACGGTTGCCGCGTTGGGGCTGGTCGAGCTGCTTCCGACATCGGTCGCCCTCGCAATCGAGGCCGCCGCGATCGCAGCGTCGTACGTCGTCGAGCTGATCGTGTTTCACGACAACCGGCGCCGGCTGCTGCTCGCGGTCCGCCTGACGGTCGTCGTCGCGGCCAGTTGGCTGACGCTCGGCCTCGGTGATGCGCCGGGCAGCTTCGCCGCCGGGCTCGCGATCGGCCTGATCGTTGCCCAAGGCATCCGCATGGTGAAGTCGCTCCCGACCGACCATCTGGTCCGCCCGACGACCGGACAGGGCTGGCGGATGGACCCGTGGGTGCTGGGCGGTGCCGCCGCCGGACTCCTGCTGGCCCTGGCCCTCGGTGCGGACCCGGCCTCGCCTCACCTGGAGGCCGTCGCCGGCGTCATCGTCGGAGCCGTCGCCGCGAAGGCCTGGCGCCGCCGGCCACCGGTGTTCGCCGGCCCGTTGTCCCGCCTGCTCCATGACTTCCTGCTCCGCTGGACGGGATATCTCCCCTGGCGCCGTCGCGCGTTCCTCAGGTACGCCGCCGACCGCTATGTGCTCGCCCGCAGCGGCCGCGGCGAGTACTCCTTCATCCATCTGCTCGTCCGCGACCACCTGGCCGAATGCTCACCCGACCAACTGGCCGCCAAGGTCGACCGCCGCATCGCCGAACGCGCCGCCCGCCGTTAGGCCGTGTCCGGCTCGGTGAGGGCGTGACCGATCAGGCTGCTCGTGAGGGCCAGGGCGATCAGCGTGCTGAGGGCGAGGCGTAGGGAGGTGTGCTCGGCGATCGTGCCAAGGACCGGAGTGGCGATGCCACCGATGCTGACGGCCAGGCCGAGCGTCATCCCGCCGGCGGTGCCGACGCGGCTGGGGAGGAAGTCCTGGCCGAGGGTGACGTGCAGCGAGAACGGGATCGACATCGCGATCGCGGTGACGGCGAGGAACCCGAAGAACGCCGGCCCGGGCGCGAGCACCAGACCCGCGAGCGCCGGCACGGCGACGGCGTACGACGTCCGCAGGGTCCGGACCCGCCCGCAGCGGGTGGCGAACCGGCCGCCGAGCAGCGTGCCGAACGCACCGGCCGCGAACAGCACGAACAACGCCACCCCGCCGGTCGTCGTCCCGCCGCCGACCCGCTGACCGGCGTACAGGGCGATGAACGTGCCGAGCCCGACGAACACGATCGATCGGCAGATCATGATCGCCGACAACCGCAGGAACGACGACCAGTCGTCGGCGCCGGGCAGGTTTTGTTTGCTAGAGGCAACTAGGTGGGCGGATCGAAGCGCCAGTTGGGTGACTGCGGCGCCGAAGAGTGCTGGGACTATGAGGAGCGGTGTCAGCGACAGTCCACCGGCCGCGATCAGTGGCGTGACCAGTACCGGCGCCAGCGCGAACCCGACGTTCCCGCCGACCGAGAACCAGCTCATTCCGACATGGCTCCCGCCACTCACCGCCCGCGCCATCCGCGCGGCCTCCGGGTGGTACGCCGCCACCCCGAGCCCGGACAACGCGGCCGCCAGCCAGCTCAGCCAGTACGACGGCCCGACCCCGACCAGCGCGATCCCGAGCCCGGCGGTGGTCATGGCGACCGGGATCAGCCAGGTCAGCGGGCGCCGGTCCGTCAGTACGCCGAACACCGGCTGGACCACCGAGGACAGCAAGGTCGCGGCCAAGGTGATCCCGGACACCGCGACGTACCCGAGCCCGCGCTCGGCGACCAGGAACGGCACGAGCGCCGGGACGCTGCCCTGGTACACATCCACGCAGGCGTGGCCGACCGCCATCAGTCCGATCGGTCGAAGTCTCCGCACACCATCGATCGTCGTGGCCGTGGTGCCTGTCCGGCTTCCGATAAAATGCCAACCTATGCCGGAAACCCGCCAACGTCCCGCGACCACCGGCCACCAGCCGATCCGGGCCGGCGGCGGCATCGAGGCGCACTGGCACGACCGGCATCAGATCGTCTACGCCGGCCGCGGCGTCCTCTCGGTCACCACCGACGCCGGCAGCTGGATCGCCCCGGCCACCCGGGCGATCTGGGTCCCCGGCGGCACCCTCCACCAACACCGCGCGTACGGCGAGACCACGCTGCACACAGTAGGCCTCACCGAGAATCCACTTGGTTTGGACGGACCGTCGGCCTTGGTGGTCAGCCCACTGCTGAGGGAGCTGATCCTGGCCTATACGTCAGGTGATGGCGACCAGGACGAACGGGAGCGGCTGCACGCCGTACTGCTTGATCAGCTGCGGCGATCGCCGCAGCGGCCGACGTATCTACCGGCACCCCACGACCCACGGCTGGCCGCTATCTGCGACCTGTTGCGCGAGGACCCCGCGGACACCAGGACGCTGACCGAACTGGGCCGTGAGGTCGGCGCGAGTGAGCGCACCCTGAGCCGCCTCTGCCGGACCGACCTGGGGATGACGTTCCCGCAGTGGCGCACGCAGTTGCGCCTGCATCACGCTCTCCGGCTCCTGGCCCACGACGAGTCGGTGACCCGCGTGGCGCACCAGTGTGGGTGGGCGTCGACGAGTGCGTTCATCGACACCTTCCGCCGGGCGTTCGGTCACACGCCGGGGTCTCGCAGGGCCTGATCGAGGATGCGGCTCCACTGCCGCACGATCCCCCGACGCCGCGCGCTGTCATCCGTGAGCAGGTCAGCCAGCCCGAGACCGCGCGCCATGTCCAGCACACCCTGCACGGTCTCCCGGACACCAGGCGTCCGTTCGCTCACCTCGAGCACTTCCAGCAAGGCCCGGTGGGCCTGGCGCCCGACGTGCGCCTCCAACCGGACGATCTGCCGCCGCAACGCCTCCTCGGTCGACGCAGCGACCCACAGATGCAGGGCCGCCCGGAAGAGCGGTCCGGTGTAGACCTCCGCGAGCATCCCGACAATCGCCTCGGTCCGGCCGGGCCCGCTGGGTAGTCCACCAGCCTGAGCGCGGATCTCGGCCAGCCGCACCTCGGTCATGTACTCGACCGCCGCCGCGAACAGGTCCGCCCGCGTCGGGAAGTGGTGCTGAGCGGCACCCCGCGACACCCCGGCCCGGGTCGCCACGACACTCACCGTCGTCGCGGCGTACCCGACCTCGGCCAGCGACTCCACGGCCGCCGCGAGCAGCCGCTGCCGGGTCGCCCGGCTGCGGTCCTGCTGGGGTGCTTTGAGGGCCTCACTCACGGGCGGCCTCGCGGGCTCGCAGCTCCCGCCGCAGGATCTTGCCGGACGCGGCCTTAGGCACCGCTTCGATGAACTCCACCTGCCGGACCTTCTTGTACGGCGCCACCCGCTCCGCGACGTACTCCATCACGTCGGCCTCGGTCAGCTCGACCCCCGGCATCCGCACCACGAACGCCTTCGGCACCTCGTTGCCATCGGCATCGACCCCGATCACCGCCGCGTCCGCGATCCGGTCGTCGGTGAGCAGCACCGCCTCGAGCTCGGCCGGCGGCACCTGGTAGCCGTGATACTTGATCAGTTCCTTCACCCGGTCGACGACGTACAGATAGCCGCGCTCGTCCACCCGGCCGATGTCGCCCGTGTGCAGCCAGCCGTCCGGATCGATGGTCGCGTCGGTCTCGGCCTGCCGGCCCAGGTAGCCCTTCATCACCTGCGGCCCGCGGATCCAGATCTCGCCGGTCTGCTCGTCGCCCACATCGTTGCCATCGGCACCGACCAGCCGCATCTCGGTGGACGGGAACAGCTTGCCCACGGCACCGGGCGGCGGGTTCTCGTCGTCCTGCGGTACGGCGTGCGTGCCCGGTGACAACTCGGTCATCCCGTACGCCTGCAGGATCGCGGGCAGCCCGAGCCGCTTCGCGCACGCCTCGGCCAGGTCACCGTCCAGCGGAGCTGCCGCCGATGTCACGTACTTCAGCGCCGACAGGTCCACGCTGTCCACGGCCGGGTGCTTCGCGAGCGCCAGGACGACCGGCGGCGCGACGAACGCCCGGGTGATCTTCTGCTCGTCGAGCGTGGTCAGGAACTGCTGCAGGTCGAACTTCGGCAGGACGACGACCGTCGCGCCGAGCCGGAGCGGCAGGTTCATCAGCACGGACAGCCCGTAGATGTGGAAGAACGGCAGGATCGCGATGATCCGTTCGTCCTCGGCGACCGTGATCATCACCTCGGCCTGCGAGATGTTCGTCGCGATGTTCCGATGCGTCAGCATCACGCCCTTGGCCGCGCCGGTGGTCCCGCTGGAATACGGGAGTACGGCGACGTCCTCGGCCGGATCGATCGTCACGTCCGGCTCGGGTCCCGTGGACGCGACGAGTTCCATCACCGAGCGGTACCCCTCGGCGCTGTCACAGACAAGGATCTCGCCGACGTCGGTGCCCTCGACCGCCTTGGTGGCGATCGGCAGGAACAGCGAGATCGTCACCAGCAGCTTGGCCTTCGAGTCGACCAGTTGCTTGTGCAGCTCGTCCGCGGTGTAGAGCGCGTTGACCGTGGTCACGGTCGCGCCGGCGCGGGTGGCCCCGTAGAAGACGACCGGGTAGAGGATCGTGTTCGGGCTGTAGAGCGCGATCGTGTCGCCGTGCCGGATCCCGAGCTCGGCCAGGCCGGCCGCGACCCGGCGGCTCATCGCGTCCAGCTGGGCGTAGCTGATCTCCTTGCCCGTGACCCCGTCGACCATGGCCGGCCGGTCGCCGTACTCCTGGGCGCGACCCAGGACGGCGTCGTGGATCGGGACGTCGAGCACTTCGACGGGCGGGAATTCACTGGTGATGATCATCGGCGGGATCCTCTCCTTGCCCGGACGGTGAACAGACTGTGCTGGATCTCAGTACGACTTGGGTAGACCCAGCGAGTGCTGGGCGACGAAGTTCAGGATCATTTCCCGGCTGACCGGCGCGATCCGGGTCGCCCGGGCGGCCGCGACCAGCGAGGCGACGCCGTACTCCGTCGTCATGCCGTTGCCGCCGAGCGACTGGACCGCCTGGTCGGTGGCCCGGACCGCCACCTCGCCGGCGGCGTACTTCGCCATGTTCGCGGCCTCGCCGGCCGCCAGGTCGTCGCCCGCGTCGTACAGCGCGGCGGCCTTCTGCATCATCAGCCGGGCCAGCTCGAGCTCGATCTTGATCTGCGCGAGCGGGTGCGCGATGCCTTGGTGGGCGCCGATGGGCGTGTTCCAGACCTGGCGCTCCTTCACGTACGCGGTCGCCTTGCCGAGCGCGTGCCGGGCGATCCCGAGCGCGAACGCGGACGCCATGATCCGCTCCGGGTTGAGCCCGGCGAACAGCTGCATCAGGGCCGCGTCCTCGGAGCCGACCAGCGCCTCGCGCGGCAGGTGTACGTCGTCCAGGAACAAGGCGAACTGCTTGTCCGGGCTGATCACATCCATCTCGATCCGCTGGTACTCGACCCCCGGCGCGTCCAGCGGGACGATGAACAGCGCCGGCTTGAGCTTGCCGGTGCGCGCGTCCTCGGTCCGGCCGACCACGAGCACCGCCTGGGCGACGTCGAGCCCGGAGATGAAGACCTTCCGCCCGGACAGCGACCAGCCGTCCTCCGTACGCCGGGCGGTCGTGGTGATCTGGTGGGAGTTCGAGCCGGCGTCGGGCTCGGTGATCGCGAACGCCATGATCGTCGTACCGTCGGCCAGACCGGGCAGCCAGCGTTGCTTCTGCTCGCCGGTGCCGAATCGGGCGATGACCGTGCCGCAGATCGACGGCGAGACCACCAGCATCAGCAACGGGCAGCCCGCGGCGCCGAGCTCCTCGAGCACGATCGACAGGTCGGCCATGCCACCGCCTCCACCGCCGTACTCCTCGGGCAGGTTCACTCCCAGGTAGCCCAGCTTGCCGGCCTCCAGCCACAGCTCAGTCGTGTGCCCGCCGCTCCGCGCCTGCTGGTTGAACCACGCGTAGCCGTACTTCTTCCCGAGCTCCCGCACTGCCTTGCGGAGCGCTTGGCGTTCTTCGGATTCGATGTAGCTCATCGACGTCCTCGCTTCGCTCCGGGCGCCGATGAGGCACAAGACGCGCTGTGCTTGATGGTGATCTCGCTTCGCTCGTTCACTCTTCCTCCCCTACGACCGCCAGGACGGCGCCGACCTCGACCTGCTGTCCTGCCTCGACCATGAGCTCACCGACGATCCCGTCGGCCGGTGCGGCGATGGTGTGCTCCATCTTCATCGCCTCCAGCCACAGCAACGGCTGCCCTTGTTTGACCTCGTCACCCACCTGCACCCCGACCCGGATCACGATCCCCGGCATCGGCGCCACCAACGATCCGGCTGCGACCTGCTGCGACGGGTCCGTGAACCGTTCCACCGGCGTCAACGCGACGCTCCCCAGTGACGAGTCCACACAGACGAGCCCGTCGTACGCCGCTACCTCGAAGGTACGCCGTACGCCGTCAACCGCCAGCACCACGCGGTCCGCCGTACTGTCGACGAGCTGAACGTTGCCCGCAGCAACCAACCCGTCCCGGGTCAGCCGATACTCGACCTGGTAGGTGTCGTCCCCGGCCCGATAGCTCTTCCTCTGCGGCTGCGACGCCACATTCCGCCACCCGCTCGGCACCCGAACCCGCGCCGTGGCAGCCCGCCGGGCCGCGTCAGCCAGGGCGGCCGCCAACGCCGAGAGCCTCGCCGCTGCCTGGTCCGCCAACGGCTCGGCGAGAGCGCCGAGACCGTGTCGCTGGAAGAACGCGGTGTCCGTGTCACCCGCCAGAAACGCGGGGTGCCGCAGGATCCGCACCAGCAGATCCCGATTCGTGCCCACGCCGTGGATCCGGGCCCGCGCGAGCTCAGCCGCGAGCCGCCGCGCGGCCGCTGTACGGTCGGGCGCCCAGGCAATCACCTGGGCGAGCATGGCGTCGTAGAACGGCGACACCGCCGACCCGTCAGCCACCCCGGACTCAACCCGCAGCCGAGATCCTCTGCCGCTGTGGGGAAAGTTTTCGTCACCTGGTGCAAGTTTGTTTCCCCACAGCTGCCCATCCCCGACACCGAAGCGGTGAATCCGGCCGGTTGTGGGCTGCCAGTCGTGGGCTGGGTCCTCGGCGTAGACGCGCACCTCGATCGCGTGACCGACCGTCTCAGGCGGCCCGGGGGGCAGCGGTTCGCCGGATGCGATTGCGAACTGCAACTCCACCAGATCGAGGCCCGTGGTCTCTTCGGTGACTGGGTGTTCCACCTGGAGGCGGGTGTTCATCTCCAGGAAGTAGAACGCGCCCTGCTCGTCGGCGAGGAACTCGACGGTGCCGGCGCCGACGTACGCGATCGCGGCAGCCGCCTTGCGGGCGGCGTCGAACAGTTCGGCGCGCATGGACGGGATGCGTTCGACCAGCGGGGATGGGGCTTCCTCGATGACCTTCTGGTGGCGGCGTTGGATGGAGCACTCGCGTTCGCCGACCGCCCAGATCGTGCCGTGCAGATCGGCCATGATCTGGACCTCGATGTGCCGGCCGGACGCGAGGTAGCGCTCGCAGAAGACCGTGCCGTCGCCGAAGGCGGACAACGCTTCGGCGGAGGCCGCCTCGATCTCACCCGGCAGGTCCTCCAGCCGCGTGACCACCCGCATCCCGCGTCCACCACCGCCGGCCGATGCTTTCACCAGCACCGGCAAGTCGTCCGCGGAGACCTCCGCGGGCGTGAGCTCAGCGAGCACCGGCACGCCGGCGGCAGCCATCAGCTTCTTCGCCTCGATCTTCGAGCCCATCGACGAGATCGCGTCCACCGGCGGCCCGATCCACGTCAGACCCGCATCGATCACGGCCTGCGCGAACCCGGCGTTCTCCGACAGGAAGCCGTAGCCGGGATGTACGGCGTCCGCGCCGGCCCGCAACGCCGCGTCGATGATCAAGTCAGCGCGGAGATAGGTCTCGCCAGGCGTGTTGCCGGGCAGATGTACCGCCGCGTCCGCCTCGGCCACGTGGGGCGATCCCGCATCGGCGGTCGAGTGGACGGCGACCGTCGAGAGGCCGAGCGCACGCGCGGTACGGAAGATCCGCCGAGCGATCTCGCCCCGATTGGCCACCAGCACAGACGTGAACACGCGCATCACATCCTGAAGACGCCGAAGGAGGAGGTGCCCTCCACCGGTGCCGAGTGAATGGCGGACAAGCAGATCCCGAGCACAGTGCGGGTGTCGCGGGGATCGATCACGCCGTCGTCGTACAACCGGCCGGACAGGAACATCGGCAGCGACTCCGCCTCGATCTGGCCCTCGACGTACGCGCGCATCTGGGCGTCGGCCTGCTCGTCGTACGGCTGCCCCTTCGCCTCCGCGGCCGCGCGCGCCACGATCGACAGCACCCCGGCGAGTTGCTGCGGTCCCATCACCGCCGACTTCGCCGACGGCCACGCGAACAGGAAGCGCGGATCGAAGGCGCGACCACACATCCCGTAGTGCCCGGCGCCGTACGACGCTCCCATCAGGATCGAGATGTGCGGCACCGTGGAGTTCGAGACCGCGTTGATCATCTGCGCGCCGTGCTTGATGATCCCGCCCTGTTCGTACTCCTGCCCGACCATGTAGCCGGTGGTGTTGTGCAGGAAGATCAGCGGCGTGTTCGCCCGATTCGCCAACTGGATGAACTGGGCGGCCTTCTGCGACTCCTCGCTGAACAGCACACCCCGCGCGTTCGCCAGGATGCCGACCGGATATCCGTGCACCGAGGCCCACCCGGTCGCCAGCGACGACCCGTACAGCGGCTTGAACTCGTCGAACACCGACCCGTCCACCACGCGCGCGATCACGTCCCGCGGGTCGAACGGGATCTTCAGATCCCCGGGCACGATCCCGAGCAGCTCATCGGAGTCGAAGAGAGGTTCGGCGTACGACGAAGCCGGCGGCGGACCGAGTTTGCGCCAGTTCAGCCGGGACACGATCTGGCGCCCGAGCCGGATCGCGTCCTGCTCGTCGACCGCGAAGTAGTCCGCCAGGCCCGACTTCCGCGCGTGCATCGACGCGCCACCGAGCGATTCGTCGTCCGCGTCCTCGCCGGTCGCCATCTTCACCAGCGGCGGCCCGGCCAGGAACACCTTCGCGCCGCCGTCGACCATCACCACGTAGTCGCTCATGCCCGGGATGTACGCGCCACCCGCGGTCGAGTTGCCGAACACCAGGGCGATCGTCGGGATCCCCTCGGCTGACAGCCGGGTCAGATTGCGGAACATCGCGCCGCCGGGGATGAAGATCTCCTTCTGCGTCGGCAGATCCGCGCCGCCGGACTCGACCAGGCTGATCACTGGCAACCGGTTCGCCCGCGCGATCTCATCGGATCGCAGCGCCTTGCGCAGCGTCCACGGGTTGCTGGCGCCACCCTTGACCGTTGGATCGTTCGCGGTGATCAGGCACTCGACTCCCTCGACCACGCCGATCCCGGTCACCAGGCTCGCGCCGACGGTGAAGTCCGAGCCCCAGCCGGCCAGCGGCGACAGCTCGAGGAACGGCGAATCCGGGTCGAGCAGCAACTCGATCCGCTCCCGCGCCAGCAATTTCCCCCGCTTGTGATGCCGCTCGACGTACTTCTCGCCACCACCCGCCAGCGCCTTCGCGTGCTCCACCTCCAGCGCGCTCAGCTTCCCCAGCATCGCCTCGCGATTGCTTGCGTCCGAAGAAGTGTGGCCTGGAGCCTTCGGATCTTCGGACGTAACGGTGTTGTTCATGCGGTGAACCCCAGTCGTTTCGAGGCCAGGCCGGTCATGATCTCCGTGGTGCCGCCGCCGATGGCGAGGATCTTCTGGTCGCGGTACTGGCGTTCCACTTCGGCCTCGCGCCTATAGCCGAGACCGCCGTGCAGCTGGAGCGCCTGGTCGCACACCCACTGGCCGGCCTCGACCGCGGTGTTCTTGGCGAAGCACACCTCGACGATCACGTCCTCGCCGTTCATCGCTCGCTCGGTCACGTGGTGCACGTAGACCCGGGCGACGTCGATCCGGCGGGCCATCTCGGTCAGCGTGTGCTGCACGGTCTGCCGTGAGATCAACGGCCGGCCGAACGTTTCCCGGTTCCTGCACCACTCGACGGTGAGGTCGAGCGCCCGTTGCGCTCCCGCGTACGCCTGGACCGCCAGGGTCAGCCGCTCGGCGACGAAGTTCACCGCGAGTTGCACAAACCCGCTTCCTCGGATCCCGACCAGATTCTCCACCGGGACCCGTACGTCGGTGAACGACAACTCAGCCGTGTCCGAGCACAGCCACCCGAGCTTCTCCAGTTTGCGCGACACCTCGAATCCCGGTGTGCCCTTCTCGATCACCAGCAAGCTGATCCCGTGCGCACCCGGCCCGTCGGTGCGGACCGCGGTCGTGACGAAGTCCGCGCGGCACCCTGAGGTGATGTACGTTTTCGCCCCGTTCACGACGAACACGTCGCCCTCGCGGTGGGCCGTCGTACGGAGCGAGGCGACGTCCGAACCGCCGTCGGGTTCGGTGATCGCCAGCGCGCCGATCAGCTCACCGTCGAGAGTCGGCCGCACCCACCGGTCGATCTGCCTCTGGTTGCCTGCAGCAACGACGTGGGGAACGGCGATTCCGCAGGTCAGCAGCGAGGCCACCAGCCCGCCGGACCCACCGGCGTAGTGCATCTCCTCGACCACCGCGAGCGCGTCGAGTAACGAACCACCGCCACCACCGACCGCCTCCGGAAACGCGACCCCGAGCAACCCGAGCTGACCGGCCTTCTTGTGCAGCTCGCGCGGCAGCTCGCCGTCGCGCTCCCATTGATCCAAGTGAGGCAGCACCTCGGCCGCCATGAAGCGCCGGACGGATTGCCGGAAGTCGTTCACAGCAACACCTCCGGTACGTCGATGTACCGGGACCGCAGCCACTCGCCGACCGCCTTCGCCTGCGGATCGAACCGCGCCTGCGCGGCAACGCCCTCGCCGAGCAGTCCCTCGACCACGAAGTTGACCGCCCACAGATTCGGCAGCAGATACCGCGTGACCGTCAGCTCCTTGGTCTCCGGCAGCAACTCCTGGAAGAGTTCGACGGTCAGCGAGTGCGCCAGCCAGCGCCAGGCCTTCTCCTGCCGCACCCAGACGCCGACGTTCGCGTCGCCGCCTTTGTCGCCGGACCGCGCACCGGCGATCCGTCCGAGCGGGATCTCGCGCGTCCGCGGTCGTCCGCTCGATGCGAGCTGGGGCAACGGCATCGGCAGTCCGGTCTCCTCGACCGCGGTCAGCGGCTGCGTCTCCGCCGCGGGCTCGATCACCTTCCGCGTCCCGTCCGGCAGTACGACGACGTGCTCCACTTCGCGGATATCGACGTACCCGGCCCGGAAGACGCCGTACGGCGATCCGTCGCCCGGCGGCGCGGTCACGTGGAACCCGGGGTAACTCGCCAGCGCCAGCTCGACCGCGGCGCTGGAGAACGCGCGGCCGACCACCTTCTGATCCGGGTCCTTCACCGCGCACCGGAGGAACACGCTGGCCTCCTCCTCGGAGTCCGCGTTCGGCTTCTCGGTCCAGGCCACGGTCCATCGCAGCTCGGCCGGCCGCTTCGGGAGCGCCTGCTCGAGTTGCGCCTTGACCAGCTCGGCCTTCTCGTCCAGCTGAAGCCCGGTGAGCACGAAGTCCACCTCGTTGCGGAACCCGCCGACGCTGTTCAGCGAGACCTTGTACGTCGGGGGCGGCGGCTCACCGCGGACACCGGAGATCCGGACCCGATCCGGGCCGTCGTCGCCGAGCTCGATGCTGTCCAGGCGGGTGGTGACGTCCGGTCCGGCGTACCGGGCACCGGTGATCTCGTAGAGCAACTGAGCCTTGACCGTGTCGATGGTGACCGCGCCGCCGGTGTTGTCGTGCTTGGTGATCACGCTGCTGCCGTCGGCGTGGACCTCCGCGATCGGGAAGCCGGGCCGGCCGAGGTCGCGGATCTCGCTGAAGAACGCGTAGTTGCCCCCGGTCGCCTGGCAGCCGCATTCGATCACGTGGCCGGCTGCGACCGCTCCGGCGAGTTCGTCGTACTGCGTTCGCTTCCAGCCGTGGTGGGCGGCGGCGGGCCCGACGATCACCGAGGCGTCGGTGACGCGGCCGGTAACCACGACGTCCGCGCCGGCTTGGAGGGCTTCTGCAATGCCCCAGGCGCCGAGGTACGCATTGGCGGTCAGCGGGGTGCCGAGGTCCAGCTCTTCAGCTCGTGCGAGCAAGTCGTCGCCTTCGACGTACGCGATCTTCGGGTGCAGACCGAGGCGGTCGGCGAGCTGCTGGATGGCCTGCGCGAGTCCGGCGGGATTGAGGCCGCCGGCGTTGCTGACGATCTTCACGCCACGGTCGAGTGCCTCGCCCAGGCCGGTCTCGAGTTGCTTGAGGAAGGTCCGCGCGTACCCGAGGGACGGGTCCTTGAGGCGGTCCCGGCCGAGGATCAGCATGGTCAGCTCGGCCAGGTAGTCGCCGGTCAGCACGTCGAGCGGGCCGCCGGTGAGCATCTCCTCGACTGCGCTGAAGCGGTCGCCGTAGAAGCCGGACGCGTTGCCGATGCGGATCGGCGCGGTCATCCGAACTGCCCCGGTTCACGGCCCTTCCCCGGGAGGCCGGCGAAGGCCTGGATGATCTTGAGCCACTCCTCCGCCTGCGCGCCTTCCGCGCGTACGGCGAGGTCGTCGCGATGGCGGCGCTGAGTCGCCAGCAGGCAGAAGTCGAGCGCGGGGGCGGTGACTCGGTCGGCGGCGTCGTCCGGGCCCCAGGTCCAGGTGTCGCCATCGGGGCCGGTCAGTTCCACGTAGAACGGCTCGGCCGGCGGGGTGCGGTCGTTCAGCAGGTAGGCGAAGTCGCGGGTGCGGACGGCGAGATGCGCGACGTGCCGCAGTCGATTGCTCGGCTGACGGTGGACGCCGAGCGCGTCGACCACGTCCTGCCCGTGCGCCCAGGTCTCCATCAACCGGGCGGTCGCCATCGAGGTCGGACTCATCGGCGGGCCGTACCAGAGCACCTTCTCGCCGGTCGGGACCTTCTTCAGTGCATCGGCGAGCTCGGTGCGGGTCTCGCGCCAGTACGGCAGGAGCTGGTCAGGAGGCAGCGCGGCGGTCTCGGCCGCGCCCTCGTCCACGTAGCCGGTCGGGTTGGCGACGGCCTTCTGCAGTGAGGCCTTGAACCCTCCCGGATCGGTGGCGGCCAGGTGCGCGGCCTCGTCGGTCCAGGCGAGATGGGCGATCTGATGTGCGATCGTCCAGCCCTCGGCCGGCGTCGGCGTCGCCCACGCGTCGGCGGCTAGACCACCGACAAGCCGATCCAGCTCCGCGCTCTCGGCCCACAGATCGGCCAGCACTTCGTCCAGTTGCACGCTGCACTCCCTCGCCGGGGATCGTGCAGCCGACACTGGCACGCCCAGCAAAAAGAATCAAGTGTGCTTGTTTTCCGACGACCGCCCGTGCCTGGGTACCGAGGTTGGAGAAGGGCGAGGCGCGCGGACAACGTCCGCCGCCGCGGTGATGAGAGACTTCACGCATGGCTGCGGCGGTTGATCGAGCAGCTGCGTTCGAGGTGGTTGCCGCCCGCTGCATTTCTCGGGCGTGGGCGCTCGGCGGGTCAGTCCTCGGACAGGAGCCAGCCGATGCGCAGTTCCTCCGCACCCGGCCGGAATGTCTGGATGAGCTCGGCGCGCTCGGGGTCGTCTTCGGGAAGTTCGTCGGCGAGGGCGGCCTGCGCGGCGATCGTCTGGGGCCGGGCGCCGAGCGCGGCCCGCAGGTGCAGTGACCGGCGCAGCATCGCGATCCGCTCGGCGGGCTCCTTGAGATGTGCGAGGTGCCGGATGATGTAGGACTCGAAGTACCCGTCGCCGGACTTCGTCGCGATCTCGAGAGCTGTCTCGTAGCGCCGGAGGGCGCCAGCCGCGTCGTCGTCGATGTTGTCCAGCAAGACGCCCCAGTGGTACTCGGCCCAACCGCGCTGGTTCTCGTCGCCGCTCTCAACCGCCGCGCGGTAGCCCGCCCCGGCCACGGCGCGGTCGTCGGCGCGGGGGTCGCGCTGGAACAGCAGCCGGCTGTAGGCCAGTCGCGCCGTCAGCAAGTGCGCGGTCGGCGACGCGGGATCGAGCGCCGCGACCGCCTTCTCGGCCTCCTCATGACCCTCGATCCGGAAGAACCAGCGGTCGACGGCGATCTCCGCGCGCAGTTCGGGATCGCCGTCCGGGCCCAAGACCGCGAGCGCGGCATCCCACTCCCCGAGCAACTGCAGGCATCGGGCCATGTAGGCGTCATCAGGTAGCATGGCGCCTACCATAGGCAACGGCGATGTAGGTGGTCAAGTGCAATACGGTGACTACATTGGGAATGTGACGCGGCTGGCCGTCGAGCTGGCGAATACCGGCACCCTCGACCAGCACGGCGAGCTCGTCGCCGCGTTCTTCGCGGAGCACGAGATCACTCCGCCACCGGACGGCGACTACGGCGAGCTGCCGGACCTCCTACGTACGGCGCTGGCGCAGTCGGTCGACGGCGCAGCCCCCGACGCCGTGCACCGCCTGCTGCGCGAGTACCCGCCGGACATGCACCTGTCCGACCACGACGGCCTCGGCTGGCACGTCCACTTCAGCCGCAACGGCACCCCGGCCAAGCGCTGGGTCGGCCAGTTGGTCGCCGCCAAGCTCGCCCTGGTCGCGGCCGGGGATCCGGCGGTGACGCTGGGGCGATGCGCCGCGGCCGGCTGCGCAAACTACTTCGTCGACCAGTCACGCAACCGGACGCGCCGGTTCTGCTCCAACGCCTGCGCGAGCCGGACGACGGTCGCGGCCTACCGAGCCCGAACGGCGAAAAACCCCTGACAGAGTCGAGACCTAAGTACTCGCGCCGGCGACTTTGTGCACCGAGTCCGCAGTTCCAGGGCCGTCGCGTGCGTCTACCGTGCACAAAGTCGGGCTGATCGCTGACTCGTCACGGTGATTACTTGAGTGGTCGGGGGGATCACTAGGGTGGGGTGGACCATGGATCTCAAGAGCCCGATCAGCGTTGTGGTGCCGTCGTTGGACGGGCCTGTCCTGCAGGTGCTGGCGCGGAGTGAAGAAGGGCTGTCGGGACGGCAGATCCACAAGCTGGCCGGGTCGGGGAGTGTCGCGGGCGTCCGGCTCGTGCTGCAGCGGCTGGCGGCAACCGGGCTGGTGCATGTCGATGACGTCGGCAACTCGTTGCTCTATCGCCTCAACCGCAAGCACCTCGTCGCCCCCGCGGTCGAGTTCCTGGCGGACCTGCGCAGTACGTTGATCAGCCGGCTCGCGGACGAGATCAGCGGCTGGCGGATCCCGCCGGTCCACGCCAGTGTGTACGGCGCTCTCGCCCGCGGCGACGGTGATCCGGACAGTGACGTCGACCTGCTGCTGATCCGCCCGGACCACCTGGATGCGGGCGACGTGCTCTGGGAGGATCAGGCCGGCCGCCTGATGCAGACCGTGGTCGACCTCACCGGCAACCCGGCGCACGTCTTCGAGCTCAGCCGGACCGAGCTGGCCAGCCACCTCGCCATCGAGGAGCCGATCCTCAACGACTGGATGCGTCCCAGCATCCAACTGACCGGTCTCCCGCTCGCAGCCCTGATGGCGGAGTCCGGCCGGACGCTAGTGGCCCAGTAGCGGCGCCATCAACCGCGCGATCCGGCTCTCCCGCCTGGTCACCCGCTCCTCTGTGTCGGCGAACGTCATCGCCCGCAGCCCGGCGTTGATCCCGAGCCACCGCAGCGGTTCGGCCTCCCACTGCCGCGAGCGATGCCCGACCCACGGCAACCGGACCAACCCGGTGTCCCGCCCGAGGATCAGGTCCGTCAACGTCCGCCCCGCGAGGTTCGTCGTACTCACGCCATCCCCGACGTACCCACCGGCCCACGCCAGCCCCGACCCGCGATCCAGACCGACCGACGCACACCAGTCGCGCGGTATCCCCAGCGGCCCACCCCACGCATGCGTGAACCGAACCTCCGGCAGATCGAACAGCTCCCGCAACGTCGCCTGCAAACCCTTGAAAACTCGCGGTATCTCGTCGTACGACGGCTTGATCCGCGACCGGAAGTGGTACGGCGCACCCCGCCCGCCGAACGCCAGCCGCCCATCGGCCGTCCGCTGCCCGTAGATGATCAGGTGCCGGTGGTCGCTGAACGTCGGCCGATCCGCCAGCCCGATCCGCTCCCAGACGGCGGCATCGAGCGGCTCGGTCGCCACCATCAACGAGTACACCGGTGCCACCGCCCGAGACTCTCCGGCCAGCCCTGGTGTGAACCCCTCTGTGGCCCGGACCACCACGTCCGCCCGCACTCCGCCGTACGACGTGATCGCGCGACCGGGCTCGATCGTATGTACCGGCGTGTGCTCGTGGATCGTCACGCCGAGACGTTCGACCACGGCGGCCAGTCCGCGCACGAGCCTGCCCGGATGGATCGCCGCGCAATGCGGCGTGAATGTTGCCCCGAGCACCTTTGTTGCCCGCACCTGCGCGGCGACCTCGTCCGGCTCGAGGAACCGGAGATCGCCAGGTCCCCACTCGTGGGCGGCGGCCACCTCGGCGCGAGCCCGGGCGAGCTGCACCGGCGTGCGGGCCAGCACGATCGTCCCGCCCTTGTGGTAGTCGCAGTCGATCCCCTCGGCGGCGGTGACCAGCCCCACCTCGTTCACCGTCGCCTGCATCGCGCGGTGCAGCTCGATCGCCGCCTCCCGGCTCGATCCCGGCAGCGACGCCAACCGCCGCGACGACACCGGGAACAGCGCGGAACACCAACCACCATTACGACCTGACGCACCGAACCCGGCCGTGTGTGCCTCGAGTACGACGATGCGCAGCGACGGATCGGCCTTCGCCAGGTAGTACGCGGTCCACAGGCCGGTGTACCCGGCGCCGACGATCGCTACGTCGGCGTCCCGGTCACCGGCGAGCCCGGGGCGTTCGGTGGCCGAGGTAGTCGTGGACCAGAGGTTCAGCGCACACCCCAGGAGTAGGTTTGTTTGACCAGCTTCAGATAGACGAAGGTCTCCGTCGCCTTCACGCCGTCGATCTGCCGGACCCGCTCCGACAGCACCTGCAGGAGGTGCTCATCGCTCTCACACAACACCTCGGCCAGCAGGTCGAACGAGCCGGCCGTGATCACGACGTACTCGACCTCGTCCATCTTCGCGAGCTCGTCAGCGATCGGTTCCAGCGAACCCTCGGCCTTGATCCCGATCATCGCCTGCCGGTCGAAGCCGAGCTCGAGCGGATCGGTCACCGCGACCACCTGCATCACGCCGGCCTCGGTCAGCCGCTGCACGCGCTGCCGGACCGCCGCCTCGGACAGGCCGACCGCCTTGCCGATCGCCGCGTACGAGCGACGCCCATCGAGCTGCAGTTGCTCGATGATCGCCTTCGAGGTGTCATCGAGCAGAGTCTGGTTCTTGTCGGAGTTCCCCGTTCGTACTGCCACCCGGAGATCCTGTCAGTGTCACCGGGCGTAAGCAAGTCGTCAAAGCGGAATTCGTTGCGAAATGGGCGAATAACTTCGGAATCCCTTGTCTATGTTGGCCCGGTTTGACAGTATCGCCCGCGAACGACGCTTTCTAGGGGGGTCCAATGAGTCCTCGTCACCAGCCTGTTATCGGGCGCCGGGCGGTGCTGAAGGGGATGTCGTTGTCCGCCCTCGGGCTGGGCGGGGTCCTCACCGGCTGCGGGATCCCCGCGGCCAAGCAGAGCGCCGGCGACTGCATCAGCACCGATGAGTCGGCGCAACAGAAGACGCTGAACTTCTCGAACTGGCCGAGCTACATGGACGAGTCCGACGAGAAGGTCAACGGCAAGACGGTGCTGCCGACACTGGAGGACTTCCAGACCCAGTCCGGCATCAAGGTCACCTACACCACCGACGTGAACGACAACGCCGAGTTCTACGCCAAGGTCCGCGACCAGCTCGGCAGTTGCCAGTCCTGCGGCCGGGACATCTTCGTGCTGACCGACTGGATGGCGGCCCGGATGATCGGGCTGGGCTGGATCCAGAAGCTCGACCACACGAAGATTCCGAACGTCGACAAGCAGTTGCTGGCCAAACTGAAGGCGCCGAGCTGGGACCCGAACCGCGATTACAGCGTCCCATGGCAGAGCGGTCTGACCGGGATCGCCTACAACGCGAAGGTCACCAAGCCAGTGGGCAGCTTCACGGATCTGCTCACCCGGGAGGACCTGAAGGGCCGCATCACGCTGCTGTCCGAGATGCCGGACACGATGTCGTTCATGCTCAAGCTGGTCGGCGCCAACCCGGAGAAGTTCAACGACGCGGAGTGGAGCAAGGCGCTGCAGAAGCTCGAGGACGTCGTCGGCACCGGGCAGATCCGCCGCTTCACCGGCAACGACTATGTGCAGGACCTGAACGCCGGCAACATCGCCGCCTGCGAGGCCTGGTCCGGCGACGTGATCGCCATGCAGGCCGACAACCCGGACATCAAGTTCGTGGTGCCTGAAGAGGGCCTGATGCTGTGGTCGGACAACATGCTCGTGCCGAACAAGGCGACGCACAAGGCGAACGCCGAGAAGCTGATGAACTACTACTACGAACCCGAGGTCGCCGCGACGCTGGCCGACTGGGTGAACTACATCTGCCCGGTCGCCGGCGCCAAGAAGGCGATGGAGACGGTCGATCCCGACGTCGTCGACGACCCGCTGATCTTCCCCGACGACGCGATGCTGGCCAAGACTTCCGCGTTCATGCCACTGGACACGGCCAAGGCGGCCCTCTACGAAACCGACTTCAACCTCGCGATCGGGGGCTGAGATGACCAGCGATCTGGTTCTCACCGGCATCAGCAAGGAATTCGGCGCGCATCGTGCGGTCGACGATCTGGATCTGACCGTGCCGGAGGGGGCGTTCTTCGCGCTGCTCGGCCCGTCCGGGTGCGGCAAGACGACCACGCTGCGGATGGTCGCCGGGCTGGAGGAGCCGAGCGCCGGGAAGATCCGGCTGGGTGAGCAGGACATCACCGGACTGCGCCCGTACAAGCGTCCGGTCAACACGGTGTTCCAGAACTACGCGCTGTTCCCGCATCTCGACATTTTCGAGAACGTCGCGTTCGGATTGAGGCGGCGTGGCGTCAAGGACTTCAAGCCGAAGGTCGACGAGATGCTCGACCTGGTCGAGCTCGGCGGGTACGGCAAGCGCAAGCCGAGCCAGCTCTCCGGTGGCCAGCAGCAACGAGTCGCGCTGGCCCGGGCGCTGATCAACCGCCCGCAGGTGCTGCTGCTGGACGAGCCGCTCGGTGCGCTCGACCTCAAGCTGCGCCGGCAGATGCAGCTGGAGCTGAAGCGGATCCAGACCGAGGTCGGCATCACGTTCGTGCACGTCACCCACGACCAGGAGGAGGCCATGACGATGGCCGACACCATCGCGGTGATGAACGCCGGCGTGATCGAGCAGATGGGTACGCCGACCGAGCTCTACGACCTGCCCGCCACGACGTTCGTGGCGAACTTCCTCGGTCAGTCCAACCTGATCCGAGCCGCCATCATCGGCCAGGCCGACGAGAACCTGGTGGTGGACGTGCACGGACGCAAGGTGACCGTGCCACTGCCCAGGTGCCGGGTGACCGAGGGCGACGTCTGGATGGGGATCAGACCCGAGAAGGTCTTCCTGGCGCGAGCGGGCACCGAGCAGAGCAACGGATCGAACCAGCTGCGCGGTGCGCTCGTGACCGATGTGAGTTACGTCGGCGTCAGTACGCAGTACCTGGCGAAGCTGCCATGGGATCAGGAGCTGACGGTCTTCGAGCAGAACACCGGCGCCCGCGACACGTTCGCCGTCGGGGACGCGGTCGACCTGCACTGGCAGCCGTCGCACACGTTCGTGCTGGACGCGGAGCAGGATGCGCACGCCGGGGTCGAGAAGATCGACGACGCGGGTGGCGCCGGATGAGCGCGGTCGGCCAGCTGGGTGCGGCCACCGCGGCCCCGCCTGCCAAGACCGAACGGCCCGGCCGGCGGCTCACGGCGTACCTGCTGCTGCTCCCGGGTGGGCTCTGGCTGCTGTTGTTCTTCGTCGTACCGCTGGTGACGTTGCTCGCGGCCAGCCTGTACGACCCGAACGGGTCGATCGAGTCCGGGTTCAAGATGACCTGGCACTTCCAGAACTTCGCCGACGCGATGGCGGACTACGCGCGGCCGTTCTTCCGGTCGTTGTGGTACTCGCTGATCACGACCGCGTTCTGCTTGATTCTCGGGTATCCGCTGGCGTACGCGATCGCGATGAAGGCCGGCCGGTGGAAGAACCTGATGCTGGCGCTGGTGATCGCGCCGTTCTTCACCAGCTTCCTCATCCGCACGCTGTCGTGGAAGCTGCTGCTGAGCGACAACGGCTTTGTCGTCGATACGCTGAAGTGGCTGCACATCCTCGGCCAGGACGGCCGGCTGCTCGCCACCACGACTGCGGTCGTCACCGGTCTGACGTACAACTTCCTGCCGTTCATGGTGCTGCCGCTGTACGCGAGCCTGGAACGGATCGACCCGCGGTTGATCGAGGCGGGCGGGGATCTGTTCGCCAATCCGTTCACCACGTTCCGGACCGTCACGCTGCCGCTTTCGATGCCGGGTTTGGTCGCGGGCACGCTGCTCACCTTCATTCCGGCGGCCGGCGACTACATCAACGCGCAGCTGCTCGGTACGCCGAAGCAGCGGATGATCGGCAACGACATCCAGCGCCTGTTCGCCGCGGGCGCGTATCCGACCGCGGCCGCGCTGTCGGTGACGCTGATGGCGGCGATCGTCCTACTGGTCGTTGTCTACGTTTGGCGCTCGGGGACGGAGGAACTGGTATGAGGGTCGGGCGGTGGGTCAGGCGGAACATGATCATGATGTTCGCCGTGCTCGTGCTGCTCTACCTCTTCGCGCCGATCATGGTCGTGATGTTGATGTCGTTCAACGCGCCGAAGAGCAAGCTTTCGTACACCTTCGACGGGTTCACGTGGGAGAACTGGCAGCATCCGTGCCGGCCGTTCGGGCTGTGCGACGCGGTCAGCACCAGCCTGCGGATCGGCCTGCTCGCGACTGTGATCGCGACCGCTTTGGGCACACTGATGGCCTTCGCGATGGTGCGGCACCGCTTCCGCGGCCGGTCCGCGACGAACCTGTTCATCTTCCTGCCGATGGCGTCGCCGGAGATCGTGCTCGGTTCGTCGCTGCTCGCGCTGTTCGTCTCCAGCGGGTTCGGCGGTCAGCTCGGGTTCTGGACGGTGCTGATCGCGCACGTGATGTTCTGCCTGTCGTTCGTCGTGGTGACGGTCAAGGCCCGGCTGACCGGGATGGATTTCCGGCTCGAACAGGCCGCGATGGATCTGTACGCGAACGAGTGGCAGGCGTTCTGGCGGATCACCTTCCCACTGGTGCTCCCCGGCATCGTGGCCGCGGCGCTGCTGAGTTTCTCGTTGTCCTTCGACGACTTCATCATCACCAACCTGAACGCCGGCACCACGGTCACGTTCCCGATGTTCGTCTGGGGCTCGGCGCAACGCGACATCCCGCCGCAGATCAACGTCGTCGGTACGGCGATGTTCCTGCTGGCCCTCGTCCTCGTACTGGGCGGCGAACTCACGCGGCGGCGACGGGCGCGATGAAACTCGCGGCGCTCGCAGACGCCGAACCGCGGGTCTTCTGGCTCGACGACAAGTCCGCGCCGGATCCGGCGCCTGCGCTGCTCGGGCCGACCGAGGCGGACCTGGCCGTGGTCGGCGGCGGGTACACCGGCCTGTGGACGGCGCTGCGGGCGAAGGAGCGGTACCCGTCGCTGGACGTCGTACTCCTGGAATCGGACACCTGCGGATCCGCGGCCAGCGGCCGCAACGGCGGCTTCTGCGACGCTAGCCTCACCCACGGGTTCGCCAACGGGCAGGCCCGCTGGCCTGCTGAGATGGATGACCTGGAGCGCCTGGGCCTGGAGAACCTGGACGCGATCGGTGCCACCGTCACCCGGCTCCGCATCGATTGCGACTGGCAACGAACCGGCGAGCTCACCGTCGCGACCGCGCCGCATCACCTGGACGAGCTGGCCGCGGAAGCCGAGGAGCGTTCGGGCGTGCGGTTGCTTGACCAGGACGCGGCCCGCGCCGAGGTGAACTCACCCACCTATCTCGGCGCGTTGCACGACCCCGGCCGCACCGCACTCGTCGAGCCCGCGCGGCTCGCTTGGGGACTGCGGCAGGCCTGCCTCGACCTCGGCGTACGCATCCACGAAAACAGCCAGGTCAACCGGATGCACACCCGCTCGTTGGCAACAGCAACAGGCTCCGTCCGCGCCGAGCACATCGCCCTCGCCACCAACGCGTTCCCCTCGCTGCTGCGGCGGTTGCGGTTGTACACCGTCCCCGTCTACGACCTGGTCCTCGTCACCGAGCCGCTCTCCGCCGCCCAACTCTCATCCATCGGTTGGCGCCATCGCCAAGGCATCGGCGACGCCTCCAACCTCTTCCACTACTACCGCCTCACCCGCGACAACCGCATCCTCTGGGGCGGCTACCTCCCCCTCTACCACTACGCCAGCCGCATCGACCCGGCATTCGAACAGCGCGACTCCATCCACAAGCTGCTGGCCCGGCACTTCTTCACCACGTTCCCCCAACTGGAAGGCCTGCACTTCACGCACCGCTGGGGCGGCGTCATTGACACCAGCACCCGCTTCTGCGCCTTCTTCGGCACCGCCCACGCCGGCAAGGTCGGCTACGCCCTCGGCTACACCGGCCTAGGCGTCGCCGCCACCCGCTTCGGCGCCGACGTCATGCTCGACCTCCTGTACGGCGAGGACACCGAACGCACCCGCCTCCGCATGGTCCGCGAACGCCCCCGTCGCTTCCCACCCGAGCCCTTCCGCGCCGCCGGCATCCACCTCACCCGCTGGTCCATGTCCCAAGCCGACGCCCACGCCGGCCACCGCAACCTCTGGCTCCGAACCCTCGACCGAATGGGCCTCGGCTTCGACTTCTAACGACTGTGGACTACCCACGCGTGCCGGAGCAGGCACTCCTTCGTCGCGCCTGCTCCGCGCGCTCCCACCCACCCGACTCTCCCTGCGGGCTACCGCCCGCCTTTGCACGCTGCCGCGCGCGATCGACCAGGGCCGGCGTGGTGTCCGCAAGCCGACTGTCATGACGCCAACCGCCAAGTCTCTATGCACTCAAACGCCTGGCAGCAACACTGGTCCACCTCCCCCGTACCTAGTGCCTCGCCAAGAAACGTCGAGGTCGTTACCGCACTTGCCTTCCGCCGGGGGCACTTTCAGGGGAGAACCTCGCAGTTGCACCCTTCTACCCACCGCATTCGCGGGGTGAAGGGACCAGATCAGGGGTGAACCCCGCACCTGGCCGCCGGGGCCGGCTTCGGGGTGGTGGTCACTCTGGATTACCTGCCCAACCTTGCTTGACGCGGCACTAGTAGATCGTCGCACCTAATGTGTGGGGTATAGGTGGCGGAGTTTGGTGCGTGCGTCGTGGGTG
>NZ_JBSXMZ010000036.1:0-24509 GCF_054073265.1 Kribbella sp. CWNU-51 | reverse complement strand
CACAGCCTGGGCCCACCGCACCCAAACCACCGCAGCTTGACACCCCTAACAGCAGGGGTGTCTGTCGGTGTGGTACGGCGTGACGTGGCTCTTCCGCCGGCGGATGCCCAGGAGCAGGTGGTTCCTGCGCGCCGCCGCGTGCACCGGCGTGCTCGCGGTGATCACGATGGAGGCGGGCTGGATCGTCACCGAGGTCGGCCGGCAACCTTGGATCGTCTACAACCAAATGAAGGTGGAGGAGGCGGCCACCGCCAACACCGGCGTCTGGATCACGTTCATCGCCGTCTTCCTCCTCTACACCGCGCTCGGCGTCACGACGATCCTGGTGCTGCGGGGAATGAGCCGGCGCTTCCGCCGGTCGGGCGGTTTCATCGACAGCGACACGCCCTACGGCCCCGCGCCGGAGGCTGCCGTGGAGGAGGGCCGGCAGGAGACCGAGGCGGTCGAGGAGCGAGCACCGTGAGTACGGCGATCGCAATCGTGCTGATGCTCGCCCTGGCGGCGTACGCCGTGTTCGGCGGAGCGGACTTCGGCGCCGGGTTCTGGGACCTGACCGCGGGCGGACCCGAGCGCGGCGCGGAACCGCGCGCGGTGATCGAGCGGTCGATCGGTCCGGTGTGGGAGGCGAACCACGTCTGGCTGATCTTCATCTTCGTCGTCACCTGGACCGCCTTCCCGGCGGCGTACGAGTCGATCGCGCTGACCTTGTTCGTCCCGCTCACCCTGGCCGCGCTCGGGATCGTCCTGCGCGGTGCGAGTTTCGCTTTCCGCAAGGTGGTGGTGACGCTGCGGTTCCGGCGGGTCTTCGGCGGGGCGTTCGCGTTGTCGTCGGTCCTCGTCCCGTTCTGCATGGGTGCGATCGCGGGTGGCATCGCATCGGGGCACGTGCCGTCGGGTGGCAAGGCCGGCGACCCGGTGGACAGCTGGCTGAATCCGACGTCGGTGGTGACCGGGGTGCTCGGGGTGGTGGTGGCGGCGTACCTGGCGGCGGTGTACCTCGTGTGGGACGCGCGGCATTTCCGCCAGTTCTCGATGGCCGAATACTTCCGCCGCCGGGCCGTGGTGAGCGCCGTCGCCGCGGCAGTGGTCGCGGTGGTCGGCCTGTTCGTCCTGAAGGCCGATGCACCGCACGTCTTCGACGGCCTGACGTCGAGAGCACTCCCGACCGCGATCCTCAGTGTGGTCTGCGGATTCGGTGCCCTGGTGCTGTTGATGCGGTACGCCGCTCGCGGTGCGCGGGTTCTCGCCATCCTGGCGGTTGCCTTGATCATCGTCAGTTGGGGCATCGCCCAGTGGCCGTACATCCTGCCGGAGAGCTTGACCGTCTCGGCGGCCGCCGCACCCGAGGGCACCTTGGTGACGTTGCTCGTGGCGGTCGGGCTGGCACTGGTGATCGTGGTGCCTGGTTTCGTCCTGCTCTACGTGCTCGAGCAGCGTGCGCTGCTCCGCGAGGAGGAGACCGAGGACGCCGGCGACAGCACAATCATCACTGGCGGGTGATTGCCGTTCGGGGCGACCGGCCGATGGTGGAGGTAGGCCCGCCACTGTGAAGGAGCCCTCGCCATGACCTCGACCTCACCGTTCCCGCCGATCGCGGACTACGCCTTTTTGTCGAACTGCCACACCGGTGCCCTGGTCGCCCCGGACGGATCGGTCGACTGGCTCTGCGTGCCTGCGTTCGACGCGCCGAGCGCATTCGGCAACCTGCTGGACCGCGGTGCCGGGTCGTTCCGGTTCGGTCCGTACGGGATCAACCAGCCGACCGCCCGGATGTACGTTCCGGGCACCAACGTCATGACGACCACCTGGCACACCCCGGCCGGCTGGCTGCTCGTCCACGACGCGCTGACGATGGGTCCGTCGAAAGGCCCCGACACCGTCACCCCGCACACCCGGCCGCCGGCCGACGACGACGCCGACCACATGCTGATCCGGACCATCGAGTGCCTCGAGGGCTCGGTCGAGGTCGAACTCGTCTGTGAGCCCGCCTTCGACTACGGCCGGGTCCCGGCCGAGTGGACGATGGTCGGCGAGGACGCGCACGCGGCGGACGCGACCGGGGCCGGCCAGACCTTCCGGCTCTGCACCGACATGCTGATCGGTATCGAGGGTGGCTCCGCCCGCGCCCGGCACGTCCTCTCCAAGGGAGAGAAGGCGTACTGCGCGCTCTCGTGGGCCGACGGACTGGCGACACCGGCGGACCTGGCCGACGCGGAGGCACGCGTCAACGCGACGATCCGGTTCTGGCGGAACTGGCTGGCCAGGGCCCGGATCCCCGACCATCGGTACCGGCATCCGCTGGAACGCTCGGCGCTGACCATCAAGGGTCTGACGTACATGCCGACCGGAGCGACGATCGCCGCGCTCACCACGTCGTTGCCGGAGACGCCGGGTGGCGAACGCAACTGGGACTACCGCTACACCTGGATGCGGGACAGCACGTTCACCCTGCAGGCGCTGCACTACCTGAATCTGGACTGGGAGGCCAACGAGTTCATGCAGTTCGTCGCCGACCTGGAGCCGAACTCGGACGGTGGGCTGCAGATCATGTACGGCATCGACGGCCGCCGCGACCTGGCCGAGTCGACCCGCGACGACCTCACCGGCTACGAGGGCGCCAGCCCGGTGCGGATCGGCAACGGCGCCTACAACCAACGGCAGAACGACGTGTTCGGGGCGGTGCTGGACTCGGTGCTCCTGCATACGATCCGGAGCAAGCGGCTGCCGCGCCGGCTGTGGCCGCTGGTCCAATCGCAGGCAGAGTGCGCGATCGCGCACTGGCGCGATCCGGACCAGGGAATCTGGGAGGCCCGCGGCAATCCTCAGCACTACGTCTCCTCGAAGCTGATGGGCTGGGTGGCCCTGGACCGCGCGGCCAGACTGGCCCGGATTCGCAACGAGGAGGACCTCGCCGACCTGTGGACGAAGACGGCTGAGGAGATCCGCGAGGACATCCTCGAGCACGGAGTGAGCGACCGCGGCGTCCTGCGACAGCACTACGAGACCGACGCGCTGGACGCGTCGACCCTGCTGGCTCCGCTGTTCGGCTTCCTGCCGGCCGGCGACGAACGGATGCGGGCGACCGTCGAGGCGATCGACAACGAGCTGACCGAGAACGGGTTCGTGCTGCGCTACAAGACCGACGAGACCGACGACGGTCTGTCCGGCAAGGAGGGCACGTTCCTGATCTGCTCGTTCTGGCTGGTCTCGGCGCTCGCGATGGTCGGTGAGACCGACCGGGCCCGGAGTCAGTTGGAACGGCTGCTGCGGATCGAGTCGAAGCTCGGCCTGTACGCCGAGGAGTACGAGGTGGACCGGGCCCGGCACCTGGGCAACTTCCCGCAGGCGTTCTCGCACCTCGCCCTGATCGGGGCGGCCGGCCGCATCGTCCTGGCCGATCTCCGGGAGGAGTTGTCACTGTGACCGAGCAGACGGAGAGCCCGCACGTCGTCGTACTCGGCGGCGGGTTGGCGGGCGTCGCGTGCGCACACGGCCTCGGGGACGAAGGGGTCCGGGTCACGCTGGTCGACCGCAACGACTACCTCCAGTTCCAGCCGTTGCTCTACCAGGTCGCCACGTCGCAGCTGCCGGCCGAGGACATCGCCCGGCCGCACCGGACCATCTTCCGCGAGCACCCGACGGTCCAGGTCCAGACCGCCGATGTCGCTGAGATCGACGCCGGGAACCTCGCTCTGACGCTGTCCGACGGCGATCGGATCACGGGCTCGCACCTGGTCATCGCGGCCGGCGCGCGACCGGAGTACTTCGGGGTTCCAGGCGCGGCGGAGCACGCGTTCCCCCTGTACTCCGTCGCTGACGCGGAGCGGTTGCGGCGGCACCTGCGGTCCGCGATCCACGCCGGTTCCGCAGCGGAGCCGCAGGACGAAGGCATCCTCGATGTCGTTGTGGTCGGCGGCGGTCCGACCGGGGTCGAAATCGCCGGCGCGCTCACCGAGCTGATGACCGCGCTGGTCGCTACGGAACTGATCGCCAAGCCTGGGACGATCACTCTGGTCGACCGCGGCAGCGCCCTGCTCGCACCGTTCTCCCGCAAGTCGCACAAGTACGCGCACAAGCGGCTCACCGAACAGGGCGCCGATCCGCGACTGGGGACGGGAGTAGCCGCTGTGCACGCGGACCGGGTCGAGCTCGACGACGGTTCGTCGATCCCGACCCGGACGGTCATCTGGGGCGGCGGCGAGGCGGCCGCTTCCGTGGTGGGCAGCACGGCGGGGCTGACCACCGGCCGTGGCGGGCGCATCGACGTACGGCCGGACCTGACGGTGGACGGGCATCCGCACGTCTACGCGGTCGGCGACGTCGCGAACATCCCCGCGAAGGACGGCAAAATCCTGCCGCAGCTGGGCTCGGTCGCGCAGCAGTCCGGTGCGTTGGCCGCTGCCAACATCCTGCGTGAGCTGCACGGCGAGAAGGCCGAGCCGTTCCGCTACAAGGACAAGGGGATCATGGCGATGATCGGCCGGAACGCGGCCGTCGCCGAGGTCGGCAAGCATCGGCACCAGGTGGAGGGCCCGGTCGCCTTCGCGGCCTGGCTCGGGGTGCACGCGCTACTGCTCAGCGGCGCGCACAGCAGGACCGACGCGTTCCTGACCTGGGCCTGGGACTACTTCGACCGCGACCACGCGGCAACCGTCGAGTGGTCCTCGAAGGCGCAGCGGATCGCCTGGGGTGACGAGTCCGCCGACGTCCCGCACATCCGCGTCGACTCGGCGAAGCCGGGCGACGGCAACTGAGGAGGGACAGCATGGCCGAGCAGTACGACGTCGTCATCGTCGGATCGGGAGCGGGTGGCGGCACCCTCCTGCACAGGCTCGCGCCGTCTGGACGGCGGATTCTGATGCTGGAGCGGGGTGACTGGCTCCCGCGCGAGGCCGAGAACTGGGACGCCGAGGCCGTGTTCGTCGACAACCGTTACGTCTCGCCGGACCAGTGGTACGACGGCGACGGCAAACCGTTCCAGCCGCAGGTGCACTACTTCGTCGGTGGCGCGACCAAGTTCTACGGCGCGGCGCTGTACCGGCTGCGCGAGCGCGACTTCGCCGAGCTCAAGCACCACGGGGGAATCTCGCCGGCCTGGCCGATCGCCTACGACGTGATGGAGCCGTACTACACCCAGGCCGAACAGCTCTACCAGGTCCACGGTGCCCGGGGCGAGGATCCGACGGACCCGCCCGCGTCAGCGCCGTACCCGTATCCACCGGTCTCGCACGAGCCGCGGATCCAGAAGCTGTTCGACGACATGGCCGCGGTCGGCCTGCACCCCTTCCACGCGCCGTGCGGGGTGATGCTCGACGAGAGCCGGCCCGCATTCAGCGCGTGCATCCGGTGCGCGACCTGCGACGGGTTCCCGTGCCTGGTCCACGCGAAGGCGGACGCGGACGTCATCGCCGTCCGGCCCGCGATCGAGCACGACAACGTGACGCTGCTGCGGAATACCCTCGTACGGCGCCTCGAGACCGACCCGACCGGCCGCACCGTGACGGCGGTCGTCGCCGAGGTGGACGGCGAGGAGCAACGATTCGCCGGCGACATCGTCGTACTGTCGGCCGGTGCGGTGAACTCGGCCAAGATCCTGCTCGCGAGTGCCAATGACCGGCATCCGCAGGGGCTTGCCAACGGGTCCGACCAGGTCGGGCGCAACTTCGTCTTCCACAACAGCCGTGCCTTCCTGGCGATCTCGACCGAGAAGAACGACACCCGGTTCCAGAAGACGCTCGGGATGAACGACTACTACTTCGGCGACGCCGACTTCGACTACCCCATGGGCAACCTGCAGATGGTGGGCAAGTCGTCGGCACCGATGTACCGCGGTGAGAAGCCGGTCGAGACCCTGCTGGCGCCGACGTTCGCGCTGCGCGACGTCGCCGAGCATGCCGTCGACTTCTGGCTGTCGGCCGAGGACCTGCCGGATCCGGAGAACCGGGTGACGCTCGACCGCGACGGCAACGTGGTGCTGGCGCACACGCCGAACAACGGCGAGCCGATGGAGCAGTTGTACAAGCGAGTCAAGAAGAACCTGGGCAAGCTGGGCATGCACCCGCACCACCTGATCCCGCGCAGCATCTACATGAAGAACGACATCCCGGTCGCGGGGTGCGCACACCAGGCCGGCACCGTCCGGTTCGGGCAGGATTCGGCGACGTCTGTGCTGGACAGCGACTGCAAGGCGCACGAGCTCGACAACCTCTATGTCGTCGACACCAGCTTCTTCCCGAGCATCGGCGCGGTGAACCCGGCGCTGACCGCGATGGCGAACGCGCTGCGGGTCGGTGACCACTTGCTGGAGCGCCTTGGCTAGACCTCAGCGTGGCATGCCGACCTCTGCCATGATCTCGACCGCCTGTCCACGAGAGGAGGCGCCGAGCTTGCGGTAGACCGACTGCACCTGCGACTTGACGGTGTGCCGCGAGACGTACAGCCGCTCGGCGATCTGCGGGAACGACAGGTGGGTCGGCAGCAATCGGACCAGTCGCAGTTCGGCCGTGGTCAGCGAGGAGATCCCGGCGGCCGCGGCCACGGTGATCTGGTCGACGCGGGTGCGCAGTCGCCCGACGGCCGCCGGCAAGGTGCCGAGGTCGGGCCGGCGGCGCAGGATGGTGTCGGCCTGTTCGAGGACGGCATGAGCGCCGGCCGGGTCGACGAGGGCCATGTACGTCCGGGCGAGTTCGAGCAGGGTCTGGACCGACACGCTCGGGAGGGCGTAGGTCAGCAGCGGTCGTAGCTCGGCGGCACGGCGGACGAACTGGCGGGACTCGCGCATCTCGCCGCGGCGGGCGGCAGCGTGCGCGGCGGCCGCGTAGACCAAGGCACTGGTCCAGTAGGCCTCGAAGTGTCCGGTGTCGACGAGTTCGACGGCGCGCTTGATCATCGCGTCGGCAGCGGCTGGCTCGCCCCGCTCTGCCGCGATCAGGGACTGCTCGGCCAGGACCAGGGCCGCCAGCGGAGTGATGCCGAAGCCGGTCGCCACGTCGTACGCGTGGTTGAACCCGGCGTCGGCGCGCTCGAGGTCTCCCTCGAGCAACCAGGACATCGCCTCCGACTGCAGCATCGTCGCACGGAACGGGCTGGCCGGGCTGAGGCCGTCGAGGGCCAGCTCGCTGTCCGCACGCATCGCCGCGGGTCCCTGCCGACAGAGGTTGGCCCGCAGGTACGCCAGGGTCGCCGCGACGGTGGTGCCGTCCGGCAGCGTGCCGCTGACGGGGAGACTCTCGGCGACACCGACCCAGCGCTCAGCCTCACGCGGCCTGCCGAGCAGGGCGAAGATCAACGCGCCGTGCGCCGCGACCGCGGCGTGGTGCGGTAGTCGCGGGCGGGCGTCGAGGAGTTCCATCCAGCTGCGCACGGTCTCGACCCGGCCGCTGGCCCAGACCGGTTGCATGAGTTCGAGGACGAGCCGCGCGACCCGTTCGGTGTCACCGGCCGCGTCGGCGTGATCGACGGCGGCTTCGGCCATCCCGTTCGCCTCGTACCAGTCGGCGGCGCGGGCACGGAGCTCGCTGCCGAGGTCGGGATCGCCGCGCCGGAGCTCGGCCTGCAGGAACTCGCGCAGCAGATGGTGATACCGGTACCACTCGCCGCGTCGGTCGAGGGGGACGACCAGCAGGTTGTGGCGTTCGAGGTCCTCGAGCATGCGGGCCGACTGCTTCCCGCCGACGACGGCGTCGCACAGCGGCCCGCTCATCCGGTCGAGAATCGACGTACGGACGAGGAAGTCCGCCTGGGCGGGGGAAAGCCGAGCCAGCAGTTCGGAGCGCAGGTAGTCGTCGACCAGGCGGTCGTCGCCGCTGAAGCTGAAGCCGGTCGCCGGCGAGCCGGACTGGATCGCCAGAGCGGCGAGATACAGACCGGCCGGCCAGCCCTCGGTACGCCGTACCAGCTCGTCGACCTCAGCGGGGGACACCTCGGCGTCGGCCAGGCGCAGTAGCGCGGCCGCTTCGGCGTGATCCATCGCGAGGTCGTCGACGCCGACCTCGACGATCCGGCGGTCGACCCGCAACCGGGACATGGGGAGCGGCACGGCATCCCGCGACGCGACGGCCAGCCGCCAGCCGGCCGGTACCCGGAACGCGAACTCGGCGATCGACGTCGAGCAGTCGGGACTGGTGATCTCCTCGACGTGGTCGAGCACGACCAGCACCGGCGAGCGCAACGCGCTGATCGACTCGACCAGCCTGGGTACGACGTCCACGCCGCCACCGGATGCGGCCAGCACAGTGCGCGCTTCCTCGCCGACCGGCTCGATCTGGTCGAGGGCGTCGAGAATGCCCGTCCACAAGGCGACCGGGTCGTTGTCGGAGCGTTCGCACGACACCCGGGCCACCCGCGACCCGAACCGCTCGATCCATTGGGCCAGCACTGTCGTCTTGCCGTAGCCAGGTGGCGCCACCACGGCGACCACCGGCTCGTGCGATTCCATCAAGCGACTGATAACTGCGGTCCGTGCAACCAGGCGCTCACGCCCACCACGGACTCCGGACCCCCCAGGCGTCACTGTCAGTGGTGCAACGGGAACGGAGGCTGCACCCGAACCAGTGTCCGGCCCCTGCACAGGGCCGACAATACGCCAGCCGGTTGAACGCGCGAGGGGTCCCGCTCGGACGGCGTCAGCTCGGAATCCAGGGCTTGCGCCAACCGCCGAAGCCGGCCGGTACTTCGTCGGCCGCGGCCGGCCCCCAGGTCCCGGGCTGATAGGTGTGGATCGGCGTCGGTGCGTCGGCCAGCGGTTGCATCACCCGCCACTGTTCCTCGACGGCGTCCTGGCGCGTGAACCGGGTGCTCTGCCCGGTCATCGCCGCATGCAGCAGCACCTCGTACGGCGTGGGACCCTCGCCGCCCTCCTGCCCGAACTCCATGTCCAGCTCGATCGGCGCGATCCGGCTCGTGTCCGCACGGTGCGCGTCCACCCGGATCCGGACCCCGGTCGTCGGGTCGAGCTTGATCACCAGCTGGTTCGGCTCGGCGATGTGCCCGCGGGGTCCGAAGCCCAGCCGCGGCGGCCGTTTGAAGACCAGCCGGAGCTCGGTCTGGGTCACCGGCAGCCGTTTCCCGGTGCGGATGAAGAACGGCACACCGGCCCAGCGCCAGTTCTCGATGTCGAGCCGGAGCGCGGCGTACGTCTCAGTGGTGGAACCCTTCGCGACCCCGTCGATGGCGAGGTAGCCGTCGTACTGGCCGCGGACGTAGTGGGCCGGATCGGCCTCCTCGATCGCGCGGAACAGGGCGACCTGCGAGTCCTTCAGTGTGGTCGGATCGCCGCGCGACGGTGGCTCCATCGCGGCCGCTGCGACCACCTGCATCAGGTGATTGACCACCACGTCGCGCACCGCCCCGACCGGGTCGTAGAAGTGGCCGCGATCCTCGACACCGAAGCTCTCCGCCATGGTGATCTGGACACAGTCCAGGTAGTTGCGGCTCCACAGCGGCTCGAGCACGGCGTTCGCGAACCGCAGGTACAGGATCTCCTCCAGCCCCATCTTTCCGAGGTAGTGGTCGATCCGGTACAGCTGTGACTCGTCGATGTACTGGTGCAGTTGTTCGGCCAGGTCGTGAGCCGACTGCTGGTCGTGGCCGAACGGTTTCTCGACCACGACCCGGGCGCCAGTTGTCAGCCCGGCCTCGGACAGTCCCTGCACCACCCGGCCGAACAGGAAGGGCGGGATCTCGAGATAGAAGACCGGTGTCTTGGCACCCTTGATCGCCTGACCGACCCGCTCGTAGACGGACGCGTCGGTGAAGTCGCCACTGACGTACGACAGCCGGTCCGCGAAGCGGTCGAAGATGGCCTTGTCGACGGTGACGCCGGTGCCCTCGATCGACGTCCTGGCCCGGTCGACCAGTTGGTCGAGGGTCCAGTCGTCGGCCGCCACTCCGACGATCGGGCAGTCGAGCAGACCGCGCGCCTCCAGTTGGTAGAGCGAGCGGAACGTCATCACCTTGGCCAGATCACCGGTGATCCCGAAGATCACCAGCACGTCCGCGGCCGGCGCCTGCGAACCCGTCGGCGTCAGTGTCATGCCGGCCTCCTTCGATGCCCGGGAGATCAACCTGCGGTCACGGTCATCCTCATCCGCCGTCCGGGCGAGCGGCATCCTCCCAGACGGGTGATTCGGCGTCCTGCGGCCGTTCCGGAGTCGACGGCTGTCGTGAAGGTGGCGTGGGGTGGGTCAGTTCACCGTACGGCGGCGTTTGCGGGGAGCGGCCGGGTCGGGTGTTTCGATCGGCTCGGACGCCGCCTGGAGGTCGTGGTAGGCCTTGCGGGTGTGTTCGGTGTGCTCGCGCATGATCTGGGCCGACTTGTCCTCGTCGCCCTCGCTGATCGCCTTGACCAGGCGGTTGTGCTCGCGCCAGGAGGCGGCGCCGCGGACGGGTGCGACCGGCGTGTAGTACCAGCGGACGCGGCGATCCACCTGGGCCGCGAAGTCGACCAGGAACCGGTTGCCGGACATCTGGGTGATCAGGCCGTGCAGTTCGCCGTTCGTCCGCACCGTGGCGTCGATGTCGCCGGCCTCCTGGTACGCCGTGCCGACCTTGCAGAGCTCGCGGAGCTTCGCCACGTCGTCCTTGGTCGCGTGCCTGGCCGCGAGCCGCGCCGACTCCGACTCCAGCGCCGCGCGGGCCGCGAGCAGCTGGTCGACCTCGTCCTCGGCGGGCACGTGCACCATCGCGCCGAAGCCCGGCCGCAGATCCACCCAGCCCTCGTTGCTGAGTCGCTGCAGGGCCTCGCGCACCGGCTGCCGGGAGACGCCCAGCATGCCGGCCAGCTCGACCTCGACGAGGTGCCGGCCGCGCTCGAGCGTACCGTCGATGATCATCTCGGTCAGGGCCTCGTACACGGACTCGCGCAACGGCGTCGGCCGCTTGACGTGCCGCACACCGGCCGGTTCGGCCCCTGTGCCGATCGTGGTCATGAGGTCCTTCCCGACACAACTGGGGAACAGCACGGCACTTGGTAGACAGTCTACCAAGTGCCATCCTTTGGCCGGCGCCTTCGGCGCCCCACCTGTAGTGAGCCGCGCGGGATGCCGATAGGGCTCGGCGGTGTCGGTAGTGTCGTGTGATGTGGATCACAGAAGGTCCGTTTCCCGTGGATCCCGTTCGACGGATAGGTAGGGAACACCGAGAGAAGGGTGTGGTGATGGAGAAGGTCACCTCGAAGGACGGCACCGAGATCGCGTACGACACCTACGGGAGCGGGCCGGGTCTCGTGCTGGTGGCCGGCGGTTTCACCGAGCGCTCGCGGTACGCGGCCGACGCCGAGGCGCTGGCGTCGGCGTTCACCGTGGTGAACTACGACCGGCGTGGTCGCGGCGACTCCGGCGACACGCTGCCGTACGCGGTCGAGCGTGAGTGGGAGGACCTCGATGCGGTGCGCTCGGCGACGGGGGCCCGGTTCGCCTCCGCGTACTCGTCCGGGTCGATGGTGCTGTTCCAGGCCGGACTGCCGTTCGAGAAGCTGGCGGTGATGGAGCCGCCGTTCCGGGTCGAAGGAGCACCGGAACCACCGGAGCGGTACGTCGAGAGGTTGGAGGAGTTCGTCGCGGCCGGGAACCCCGGTGGCGCGGCCGAGTTGTTCATGGTCGAGGCGGTCGGACAGCCGAAGCAGGTGGTCGACCAGATCCGGGAGACGCCGATGTGGGCCGGGATGGAGGCCATCGCCCACACGCTCGTGTACGACGCCCTGCAGTTGCGGGACAGCGCCGTACCGCTCGAGCTGCTGGCGTCGATCGACGTGCCGACGCTGGCGCTGTACAGCAACGCCAGCCCGGCGTGGATGCAGGAGTCGGCCAAGCAGACCGCGGCGGCGCTGCCGCACGGGAAGGCGGAGGGGTACGACGGAACCTTCCACACGCTCCCGCCGGAAACAATCGCGAGGGCTCTGACGGACTACTTCCTGACTACGTGACCATGGTCGGAGCCCGGGGCAGTTCGACGTCAGCTTGGTAGTCGCATGGGCATCAGGATGTACGCCGAGTCCGCGGACGGAGTCTCGTCGGGGGAGCGGAGACCGGTGAGGTTCGCCGGTTTGGTCGGCTGGGTGAAGGCGAAGTGCGCGATCGGCGCACCGAGCGACGCGAGCCCGTCGAGCAGGTAGCCCGCGTTGAATCCGGCCACCACCGGCTCACCGGTGAGCGTCGCCTCGACCGACTCCGAAGCCTGCGCCTCCTCGCCGCTGCCCGCGTCCAGCGCCGCCATGCCATCCGCGAACATGATCCGCACCGGCGCTGTCCGTTCAGCCACCAAGGCGACCCGTTTGACTGCTTCGAGCAGCGCCGCAGTGTCCACGGTCACTGTGCTGGCGATCGCACTCTCCGCTGGGATCAGACTGCGGACCTTCGGGAAGTCGCCGTCGATCAGCCGGCTCGTCGCCCGCCGGCCGCCGCCCGCGAACCCGATCAACCCGTCCCCTGTGCGGGTTGAACCGAGCGCGAGCGTGAGGTCGTGACCGGCCATCGCCTTGGCCACGTCGGAGAGCAGCTTCGCCGGAACCAGCGCGTTGGCCTCACGGTCCGGATCGACCGGCTCCCACGGGAACGTCCGTACGGCGAGGCGGTAGCGGTCGGTCGCGAGCAGAGAGATGCTCGCGCCGCGGATCTCCAGCCGGATCCCGGTGAACACCGGCAGCGTGTCATCCCGGCCGGCCGCACTCACCACCTGCGCGACGGCCCGGGCGAACACGTCCCCATCGACCACGCCGCTCGCCGCGGGCAGCTCAGGCAGCGCCGGATACTCGTCCAGCGGCAACGTGTGCAGCACGAACCGGGACGTCCCGCTGCTGACCTGGACCTGAGCCGCTTCGCCGCTCAGATCCACCGTGTCCCTGGGCATGCTCCGGCAGATGTCCGACAGCAGCCGGCCGGACACCAGGACCCGCCCCTCGTCGGCCACCTCCGCCCGCACACTGACCTGCCCGGAACTCTCGTAGTCGAACCCGGACAACGTCACCTGACCGTCCGCCGCCTCGACGACCATCCCGGCCAGGATCGGCACACTCGGCCGGCTCGGCAGCCCTTTGGCCACCCACCCCACCGCCTCGGCCAGCACCTCACGCCCAACCCGAACCTTCATCCGCACTCCTCCCCATCTCGTCCCCCGACTCAATCAGCCGCCACCGACACTTTTGCTGCGAAGGTGATCGAGCCGAGATCGTTCGCCTGCCGCCGATCGAGCACAACCGCCGAGGCAGCCCCCGGTACGACGTGACTGGGGTCGTCAACCGCCTTCGCGAGAAGCTCGGGCCATCGGCGGCAGTGGGTGGCCATACTGCCTGCGCGTACCACGCGGCCACGGGTCCACTGGCCGTCGCGTGCCACGTCACCCGGTACGTCGAGCAGGACCAGGTGCAACGGCCGTCCGGCCTGTTTGGCTCGCCATCCGATCAACTGCCGAACCCACGGCCGCGTGGCGCAGTCGTGCACCACCATGGGGCCTTTGTGTCGACCCATCGCCGTCAGGACGAGCACGTAGTACGTGAGATGGAGTAGTGGCCTCCACCATGCATAGGGGAGTACGCCGAGCACCGGCATCCAGCGGGCTCTGAGCCGCTCAGAGTCGAAGACGCGCACGCCGCCGTACTCACCGCCCACCGGATAGAGGCGTCGGAGCAGAGTGGACTTGCCGGCTCCCGGGATCCCGGCCAGCACCACCAAAGCCTGCGCGGGGTACTGCAACTCCTGCACCCTGTGAGCGATCCCCAGCATCAGCGTCCTCTCGTCGGAACTTTCGTTCGTCAACGCAGGTGAGACGCACACCGTTCCGCGAACGAGTCGCAGAACGGCTGAGAACTGCCTAGGAATTTGCTGAGAGGTGGAGAATCGATCCGTCGCGGCGAACGCTCAGGAGGCCGACATGCAGTACCTGGTCACGATGACCACGCAGGTTCCCGCCGGAGTCTCGGAAGCAGAGGTCGACGAGGTCCGCGCCCGTGAGTCCGTCCGGTCCGGCGAGCTGATCGCCGCCGGTCACCTGCTCCGTCTGTGGCGTCCACCCCTCCAGCCTGGCGAGTGGCGCACTCTCGGCCTCTTCGAGGCGGCGGACGAGGTCCAGCTGGAGGAAGTGCTGGCGTCCATGCCCTTGCGGATCTGGCGCCACGACGAGGTCACGCCGCTCACACCGCACTCGAACGACCCGGCGTCCCCGACTCCGCTCCACCTGGACTGGACCGAGTACTTCACAACCTTCACCCTGACAATCCCGGAGGGCGCGGACTCCGAGGCGAGGCTGGAGGCCGAGGCGAGCAGTACCCGCAGACTCGCTGCCGAGGGCAAGCTCGTTCGCCTCTGGCGTCTTCCCTCCGGACAGGCCCTCGGCCTCTGGCAGTCCGACGACGCCGAGGAGCTCCAGAAGGTCCTCGACACCCTCCCACTGGCTGAGTGGCTGCAGACCGACCTGGTCCCCCTCACCACCCACCCGAGCGACCCGGCCCACGCCACATCAGCCGCCTGACAAAGGCGCCCCGGCAGCGCTCGAACCGCGACCAACGGATGTGAAGGCGAGCTGTACGGCGCTAGCCGGCGTGCGGAGGTTGCCAACCGGTTTCAGCGGCCCACCGCTCAGCGGCTGCCATCAGTACGTCGCTCGCCGGGTCCTTCATCGTCTCCGTCTCGCGCCGAACCGCCCCGCCGCATGCTACGAGCCACCGGCAGCCGGCGCGACGAAATGTCCCCGGTCCCGTGGAGACGACGAAAGACCCCGCCTCTATGGTGAACCGATGGTGTCGGTCAAGCAGTTCCAAGTCACGTTCGACTGTGCGGAACCTGAGCGGGTCGCTCGTTTCTGGTGCGAGGTGTTGGGGTACGTCGTACCGCCGCCACCGGAGGGGTTTGCGACGTGGGACGAGTTCGATCGCGCGCAGCCGCCTGAGCGTCAGGGTTCGGCGTTCGCATGCATTGATCCCACCGGTGTGGGCCCGCGACTGTTCTTCCAGCGCGTTCCCGAAGGCAAGGTCGTCAAGAACCGGGTGCATCTCGACGTGCGGGTCGGCACCGGGCTCGTGGGTGAAGAGCGCCTGGCCGTTCTCGAGGCCGAATGCGTACGACTGGTCGCGCTCGGCGCAGTACGCGGGCTACTACTGCGGGCCGATGGCGTCAACGAGTCGTGCCAGAACATGCAGGACATCGAGGGCAACGAGTTCTGTCTCGACTGAGTCGCGCGAACCTGGCACCTGCGCAAGTAGACGGGCAGTCAGAGTCCTGACTCGGTGGGTACAGGTTGGTTATGACGACGCGGCGGGCAGGTGTGATTGCGGTCGTCCGGACGCGGAGCTGGCGGTTGCTCCGTGGTGTCTTGGCGATGCTCGTGTTCGCGCTGCCTGTAGTGCTCCTCGGGCTGGCGGTGCGACAGCAGTTCGATCCGCTGATCAGGGCCGACGAGGCGGCCATCCGGGCGGCCACCGGGTTCAGCGTTCGTCATGGGCTGATACCTGCGCTGACCGTGATCCAGGTCGTCAGCCAGCCGATCTTCGTCTACCTCGCGGCGACCGTGGTGGTGGTCTGGACCTGGAGGTCCAAGAAGCTCAAGGGGCGGGCGTTGTGGGCCTTCGTCACGATGATGGTCGGCTGGGGAATCGGCGGGATCGCCAAGCCCATCGCCCAGCGCGCCCGGCCGGTCGTCAGCGATTCGGTGCCGCATGCGCAGGGCTACTCGTTCCCCTCCGGCCATGCCCTGAACATCACCTTGGCGGCCGGCGTCCTGGTCTTCCTGCTCTGGCCGCTGCTGTCCGCCACCCAGCGCCGCATCGCCGTCGCGCTCGCGATCGTGGTGCCGGTGATCGTCGGTCTGGACCGGCTCTTCATCGGCGCGCATTTCCCGTCCGACATTTTCGCCGGGCACGTACTCGGTCTGGGCATTATGTTCGCTTCATGGATCGGATTCATCGGCAAGACGGCATCGACCTCCTCACCAGGACCGTCGCACCCGGCGTAGCCCTCGGTGGTCTCATCATCGGCATCGGGCTCGCACTGAAGGGACCACTCGACGGGATCTCCCACGCCGAAGAGGCGGTCAACAAGGATCTTGCCGCCGACCGGACCGGAACCTGGAACACGATCACCGCGGTGTGGTCGCAGATCGGCAACACCGCGGGCGTGATCGCGGTCTGCATCGTCGTCTCGTCCCTGCTGCTGTGGCGGACCCGGGACCTGCCCCTGGCGCTCGTCGCACCGGTGGCGATCGCCTTGCAGGGGCTGAACTTCCTGATCGCGGCACGAGTCGTGGACCGCGATCGCCCGCAGGTGGACAAGCTCGACGCGTCACCACCGACCGCGAGCTACCCCAGTGGGCACGTCGGTGCGTCGACCGGCCTGTACTTCGCGTTCGCGCTGCTCGCGCTGGGCATCGAACGTGCATGGCTGCGGTGGACGACGGTGATCCTCTGCCTCGCGATGCCCATGCTCGTGGCGTTCTCGCGGCTCTACCGCGGGATGCATCACGTCACAGACGTCGGCGCGGGGATGATCAACGGCGCCATCTGCGCCCTGCTCGCGTACGGCTGGTACCGCCACTGCGCGAGTCGGCGACGCAGCGCTGCGCCGCGGCCCGCGACTGCCACCCACCGCCCCCGCTGAGCCGTGTACTCAGCGTCATACCGAGTGCCTCGACCATGCGGACTCGATGTGGACCCGGCACCACGTGGCGCGGATAGCTCCAGCCAGATCGGGTATTGGCCCATCTAGGAGGAGGCCGGATGCCGAGCGTGAAACATCGAACGATGGACGTAGACGGTGTGCGAGTCTTCTACCGAGAGGCAGGGCCGCCTGATGCGCCAGTGGTGCTCCTGCCGCATGGTTATCCGTCGTCGTCTTTTCAGTACAGAGCCTTGATGCCGGCGCTGGCGGACAAGTGGCGGTTGATTGCTCCGGACTTCCCCGGCTTCGGCTACAGCGAAGCGCCTGGCACGTTCGAATACAGCTTCGGCGGCTACGCGGACCTGCTCGACAAGTTCGTCAGGAAACTTGGGGTGGAGCGGTTCGCTCTCTACCTGTTCGACTACGGATCGCAGGTTGGGTTCCAGTTGGCGATGAAGGATCCCCGCCGGATCTCGGCGCTGATCATCCAGAACGGTGACGCGTACGAGGAGACCCTCGGGCCGAAGTACGCACCGTTGAAGGCGTATTGGCAGTCGCCGACCCAGGCGCGCCGGGCCGAGCTTGCGAGAGCCGTAAGTGCGGAGGGGCTGCGCGAGGAGGTGCTCGGTGAGGTCCCGCCGGAGACGGCCGAGCGGATCAGTCCGGACCTGTGGCAGTTGTCCTGGCCGCTGATGGAGCCGAACCGCGAGATCATGGTCGGCTTCTTCCTGGAGATCTTGTCGAGCGTGCGGCGCTACCCGGAGTACCAGGCGTTTCTCCGCGAGCATCAACCCCCGACGCTGATCGTCTGGGGTCCGGAGGATGGCTACATGCCGGCTGAATCAGCGCGCGCCTACCTGGCTGACCTGCCCAAGGCCGAGCTGCACCTGCTCCAGGGCGGCGGCCACTGGCTGCTCGAGAGCCACCTGGACGAGGTGGTCGCCCTGATCCGGCCGTTCCTGGAGCGCTCGCTGAGCTAGAGGTCGGCAACGAGCACGGGCTCGTCGCGGTAGTCGTCAGGAGCGACCCGTACTGCGCGGGTGGCGCCAGCCGGGTCAAGACCCTCCCGCACGGAATGCGGGAGAAACAGAGAGGACCGTCATGGCACGGCAGATCATCACGACCGCGAACGCGCCGAGTTCGCCGCTCTACAGCCAGGGAGTCAAGGCTGGACCCCACGTGCTCGTGTCGGGCATCGTCGGCATCGATCCGAGCACCGGCAGCCTCGCCGGAAACACCATCCAAGTTCAGACCAGACAGGCACTGACGAATTGCGTTGCCATCCTCCAGGCCGGCGGCGCCAGCCTGGACGACGTCATCGAGGTCGGCGTACTGCTCACAGACCCTGCCGACTTCGCCGGCCTGAACGAGGAATACGCGCGGTGGTTCCCGTCCGATCCGCCGACTCGCTACGTCGCCAAGCTCGGCGTCGAACTGCCCGGGCTGCTCGTCTCGATCCGGATGACCGCCTTCGTCGAGTAACGCCGCTCCCAGACGGGGCCGGGTCAGGCCGTCACGGCGGCGCCAGTTCGGTCATAGCTTCGCATGGAGCCGGGCTTCGTCCCACAGGCTGCGGTAGGCGACCGACGCCGGTGAGGTGCGGGCCCACGCCACCACGGGGGCGCGGCGTACGCCCATCTGCTCGACGACCGAGGCCATCGGAATCACGGTGCTCGCAACGTCCTGGTGTTCCTTCGGGAGTTGCTCGGACAGGTCGCGGTGCAGCCGGCGACGGCGGTCGACCATGGACAGGAACGCGAGCAGGTCCGGCGCGGGCCCCTTGGCCTCGGCGATGAACGACCGCAGCTGGTCGAGCGTGCGCACCGACAGGGGAGCGGGCACCAGCGGAGCGAGGACCAGGTCCGCGGCGCGCACGATGCCCTCGGACACGAGCGACACGCTCGGCGCACAGTCGAGTACGACGGCGTCGTACTCGTCGGCCATGCTGTCGAGGAGCCGACCGAGGCGGCGGGTCGGCCTCTTCTGCGCGTCCAGCAGCAGATCGAGGTTGCGGTAGGAGAAGTCCGACGGCAGCACGTCGAGGTTGTCGAAGTCACTCGCTTTGACGGCGTCGCGGAGGTCACGCTTGCCGGAGACGAGCGCCTCGCCGCCGCCCTTGACCTTGGGCCGGATCCGGAACAGGTACGTCGCACCGCCCTGCGGATCCAGGTCCCACAACAGGACCCGGTGTCCGCTCTCGGCGGCCAGCCAGGCCACGTTCGCCGCCGCGGTCGTCTTCCCGACACCGCCCTTGATGCTGTACGACGCGACGATCCTCATCGGCTGGTCACCATCCTTGCGTAGAGACGCTGGTTGTGTTTCCGGTTGAACCGATGCCAGCTGTCCGCCACCTCGGCACGCGCGGCGTCCTGACGAAGGCGCAGGTGGTGCTCGAGGCGACCCATCGCCATCAGCGTCGCCGGGGGCGTCCCGGCCTGGGCGAGTTCGACGGCGTACTGGTGGACGCTGATGCGTTGGGCCTCGGCGTCCTGGAACTCGCCGAGGATGTCCTGCAGGAGCTTGAGCTCACTCACGGCCTCGCTGCGGGCGTCGGCGCCGTACAAGCTGCCGAAGAACTCGAGCAGGTAGCGCAGCTCCTTGCAGCGCTTGCGCAGGTCGTGCACGGATTCCGCCGGAGACGCGTCGGTGATGGCGTCGCCGCGCTTGGCGACTCGCTTCCAGGCGCGGCTCAGCAGTTCGTCGGCGACCTCGATCACCGGGCGCTCGACAGGCCCAGCGACCGTCAGCTCGCGTTGCCAGCCGTCGAGCAGCGCGGCGAATCGCTCGGACCGCAGTGCGCGGTTGAGTACGGCGTGCGCGCGTGTGCAGTGCCGCGTGAGCTGCCCGCGGAACGGCTCGAGCTCGCCGGCTGCGTTGACGTGGCTGACCAGGTCGTCGAAGCCGAGCAGGTACACGTCGAGATCACGGCTCAACGAGGTCTGATCGGCGAGCCACTTGAGCTCGACGGCGTACCTCGCCCGGATGTCCTCGTCGATCGTTCCGTGCGCGAACTTCAGCACGGCTCGGGTACGGCGCACCGTGACACGCAGATTGTGGAGGAACTCGGTGTCCACTTGGCGGAGCGTGCCCTCGACGTTGTCGACGACGATCTCTCGTAGTTGCGTGAGCGTGCCGGCGAACGCCTGGGTGGCCGGGATCGGCGGGGTGAACTCCAGGTCGGGCTTCGACCGGAAGCTGCGCGGATGGAGACCGGCGGCCCGGACGACCGACTCGAAGAGCGGCTCCTTGGCCGGCCCGAACCCCGGGATGGCGTCCAGCGTCCGGCACACCTTGGCCGCGTCCTTGTCGTAGCCGCGGAGAGACTCGATCCTGGCCCGCACGCCGACAGACGCGCCGTCCCGGACCGTTGTGGGACCTTCGACGACGATCCGGGCGACGGTCTTCTCCTCGGGGCCGAGCACGGACAGCACCTGAACAGGACCGCTCGCGACCACGCGCGGCAGGAGCGCCCGCACACCGATCAGTTCGAGGACGCGGTCTCGCGTCGAACCGTCCGGAAGGGAGTGCGCGGTGACCGCTGTCCGGCCGGTCGGCTGTCGGGAGATCCGCTGCCCTTCGAGGTCGCTCAGCACGAGCCACGACTCGCGGTTCCGCACGTGGTGCTCGAGCAGCAGCCCTGCCCGGAACAGCCGCCAGTCATGCGTATCGAACCAGACTCTGCGCTCGGTGTGGTGGACGTCGACGCGCACCGGCAACGCGTCGCTCAGCACTTCGACGCACGACGGGCCGACCGCCTCGTCGACCACGAACTCAGCCGTCACCCTCGGCTCCCGGAACGCGACGTGAACGATGAATGAACCCAGACTTGTGTCAGTCCAGTGAACTACGGCATGCCCTGGTCGCGCTGCGGGCGCGCGGACTATCGGTGCCGATATTCGGCCGGCAGGGCCCGTCGGCCTCCCTGCGGCTCGGCGAGCTCGAACCACTTCTCGCAGTGGCGGGGCATCTAGCTTCGATCGGACAGCGACGTCACCAGTGGCGGGGTGATGTCGTCGAGCGAGTGCACGACCATGGATGCGAGGCCGAGTGCATCCTTGTCGGGCGGAAAGGCCTTGGTGGGAACTGCGATGACGCGCAATCCCGCCCGGGCAGCCGACCGCAGTCCGTTGCTCGAGTCCTCGATGGCAACCGCCTGCTGTGCGTCCACGCCCAACCGCCGTACCACCTCCTCGTAGACCGCAGGCGACGGCTTGCCGGCCCGGACTTCCTCGGTGGACACGGTGACACGGAACTTGCTGGCCAGGTTCGCTGACTCGAGAACCGCGTCGATCAGCTGCCGCGGTGACGACGACGCCAATCCCAGCGGCCAGTGGCCTGCGAGTCGGTGGACGACCTCGACGGCGCCAGGCAGCAGCGGCAGCCGTGACCGGTATCGGCTCGCCATACGGTCGATGACTTGGGCCGCCACGTCGTGCGGCCGGCCAGGTACTCCGATGACCTCCGTCAGGTAGGCCGCCCACTCTGGCGTGCTCATACCCTGCAACGCCCGGGTCGCGCCGTCGGGCCAAGGCCGGCCGGCTTCGACGGCGACCCCGCGACGGACCTCGTCCCACTGCTGCTCGGAGTCCACCAGAACACCGTCAAGGTCAAAGACGACCGCCTGCACCTCGCGCTCCGCCATTGCCCTCCCTGGGTCTCCCCGTACAGGTTATGCGCGGCCGAGGCGCTCGTGACCGAGTTGCCGTTCCCGTTCGCCCGCATCGAGTAACCGACAACACCGAGGTCGACGATGCCCGGCCGGCGCGAAACGAATCACCGCGCCAGGATCTCCGTCGTCGGTGTGTCGGTCAGCCGTTGATGTAGAACTCTTTCCCGTAGTGGTAAGACCCCGGGAGCGGGCCCAGCCAGATGTCGATATAGATCCAGGCATCGTATGGGAGGTCGTGGGAGCCGCCATCCGACTGCTGGGCATGGACGCATGTTCCGTTCCCGCCCGAGGCGGTCAGGGTGTAGCGGGTGTTGTATTGACCGGACGAACTATGGGTGGCGACGTTCATCCTGGGCGCCAATCCGTCGGCTGCCGTGTCGCACAGATAGAACAGGTCGCCGTCTTCCTGGATGCACACCGTGCCCCCGTTTGCAGAGTCTGTGGTGGTCCAGACGTGGTCCCATATCCCGGCGCCGTGGCAGGGGGCCGCTGCCGCCGACGCCGCCGACGGGGCAGCAGACGCTGTGGGCGCCACAGCGAACACTGCGACACATGTCATCAGCGCGGTCGCGACCGCACCGAACTTCCTCGACAGCGACTTCATGGATGCATCTTCCTAACACGATTGAGTGAGTTGTTATCACCGAATCTAACGGAATGACCGAGGCGCTGACCTCAGACTTCTGCCAGCGGCAGAATCGTCTGTGCTGGTCCGAGAACCGACAAGCCGTCCATGCCGAAGCCGACCCGCGACCGCCCATGGTCGCCGAAGCTGTGCAGTGTCATGTACGGCTATCGAGTGAGGACAGCCGTGAGCAATCCGGCCAGGGCGAGGGATTGCAGGGCGGCCCGGGTCCAGATGACGCTGTCCCAGCGTTGTTGCAGGGCCCGGGTGTCGGGTGGCACGGTGTGGTTGGCCGCGGCCGCGCGGAGCTGCTTGTTGATCGGCGCGCTGATGCGGCTGTAGATCGCGAGCCAGGCCAGCAGCGCGGCCAGTGCGATCCCGCTGCCTATGCGTGCGGCGTTGTGGCTGGTTGCGGTGACGAGTGCGGTGGCGATGACCGAGATCGCGCCGGGGGCCGGCAGACGGCGGTCGCCGTACTCGTGGACCCGGCCGAGCAGGTCGGCCACGGAGGCGTCGGCGGCACCGACGGCAGCGGGGCGCAGGACGAGCGCGGCGAAGATGTCCGTGCCGTAGATGATGCCGGTGGTGGCGATGGCGACGAGCGCGGCGGCGGTGGCTAGGGTGCTCACGGCTGGTTCTTTCTGGTCGATCGTGTGGAGCGCCGACGTGGCGTTGGTGCGGGGAGGGCGCGGGCGAGGCAGTCGGTCAGGGCGTCGTCGAGTAGGGCGTGCAGTGCGTCGGGATCGACGTCGACGCGGCCGACGACCCGCAGCGCGATCAGCCCGTGGGCTGTTGCCCACAGTTGCAGGACGTGCCGCTCGGGCTGCGGGTCTCCGGCGGCGGTGAGTAGTGCGGTGAGGACATCGCCGATGGCCTGTCCGTCGGTCCATGTGTCGGTGGCGGGGACGCGGATGCCGCCCAGGCCGTACATGAGTTGGTACAGGTCGGGTTCGGTCAGGGCGAAGTCGAGGTAGGCGTGTCCGGCCCGCCGAACGGCGGCCGCCTCGGTATCGGATGCGCGGTCGGCGGACGCCGGCGTCGGCGGCTGGCTCGCGGTGGCCATCGCGTCGCGTAGGCGAACGAAGCCATCGCGGACCAGGGCGAGCAGGATGTCGTCGCGGCCCGTGAAGTAGCGGTAGGCGAAGTTGGCCGAGTACTCGATCTCCTCGGCGAGGCGTCGCATGGTGACGGCGTCCCAGCCCTCGCGCCGTGCCAGTTCGCGGGCGGCGGACAGGATCGAGTCGCGGGCGGCGGCGCGTTCCCGTTCGCGGCGCTGCCGTGCCCGGGTCGGCGCGGGATCGCCGGGCGTGTCGGCTGTCACTGGTTGCCGGCCGTGTCGGCGGTGCCGCTGAGTTGGGCGAAGAATGCCTGTCCGTCCAGCTGGTCCCAGTGCTCCACCGCCATACCGTCGACGACGCGCCAGATGTCGATGGAGTGCATCGCGACCCGGCGGCCGGTCGGTGGTATCCCCAGGAAGGACCCCTGGAACGTGGCGTGGTAGGTGAATCGACCGGCAACGCGGTCCCCGTCGACCAGGACATCGTCGAGGCTGACCTCCGTGTCCGGGAACGCCGCGAACCACAGCCCCCAGAACGCCCGGTTCGCTTCGCGTCCGTCGTCGACGAACGCGTTGTGGTTGATGTAGTCAGCCGCGACGAAGCCGTCGACCGCGTCCGGGTCGTGGCCGTTCATCAGGTCAGCGAACGCATGGGCCACGGTGGCAAATCGGCGCTGGGTGGTGCTCATGTTCATGACTCTCCCTCAGTCGGATGGTTACATCGTAACCACAGTGTACGGCGTAACCAAAACAGCCAACGCAGTGAAGAGTTCAGCCAACTAGTCGCTGCCCCATCGTTCGGCGCGGTGACCAAGCGAGGCCGTGGTCCAGGTCAGCGCAGAGACTTCACCGATCGGTTCCCCGACGTCGTGGCCGCCGGCGCACGGCAACTGCCCGACGGCGTCGTACTGGATGGCGAGCTCGTGATCCTCGTCGACGGCCGGCTCAGCTTCGACGCGTTGCAGCGCAGGTTGGTCACCGCGCCGTCGAAGGCGCGGCGCCTGGTCGAATCCATCCCGGCGTCGTAAGCGGCGTTCGATGTGCTCGCGGTCGGCGGCGTCGACCTGCGCACCCAGCGCTGGTCTGTACGCCGTACCCGGTTGGAGCAGCTGGCGGCCAGTTGGTCCGCGCCGCTGCAGGTGTCACCGATGACCGCCGACGTCAGCGAGGCGCGTGAATGGTTGGAGATCCTGCCCGAGGCGATGGGTGTGGAGGGCCTGGTCGTGAAGGGTGCCGGCCTGCGGTATGTCGGCGGCCGGCGCGAGTGGCTGAAGGTCAAGCACCGCGACACCGTCGAGGTGATTGCCGGCCGCTACACCGCGACCAGCGAGCTTGTCATGGTCGGACGCACCGTGGTCCTCACGGCGGCACAGCCGGCCGAGCTTGCCGCCGTACTGTCGCCGGCCCGTCGCGACCATCCGTGGCCGGACGAGATCAGCTCGCAGCGCCGCCCCGGCCCGGACACGCCAATCAACCCGATCGGGTGAATCCCGCGCGCCGGCCGGGCAGCGCCGGTCAGCCGTCCGGGTCGGTCCGGGAGATCGCCGGCGCCCGCCGCGCGGAGCGGTACGGCCA